>JBFHGJ010000056.1:0-35536 GCA_041583135.1 Alteromonadaceae bacterium
ATGTTTAGACTCGAACCAGTCAACAACGTAACGAATGCCAATGGTGAAAGACACACCTGAAATACCAAACAGTAAACCGATCAGTAAATAATCTTGGTAACTTGAGGCATACTTCAATAAGAACAGCGGCGGCAGCAACAAAATCATTTGCCATATAAATACTGTCTTTGGCGATATAGACTCACATAAGATCCCAACAGGCAGTCTTAACAGTGCGCCTGTCAGCATAGGGCTCGATAGCAGTAACCCTAACTCTGTTGCCGACAACCCCAACTGATGTTGCAGGTCAATGCCCAATACCGCATACAACACCCAAACTGAAAAGTTGGCGGCAAAGGCCAGCGTAGCAACGAGCAGTGCCCGGTAAGCCGTTGCCTTTGGAATTTTAATGTCCATGTCGGTTTTACCTTAACCCCATGCTGAGCCGTGATATAACATCAAACTTAGGTTTTAATAAATACTGGTTTTTGCCCAACTTCACAATATCCACAAATCCCCCACCCTCGCACGCTACAACGCACCACTACCCACAAAGTGGTAAGCATTGCCGCATTCACTGAGATATAGCATAGCAACATAAATACCACTGTAGGTAGCCGAAGAAATGTCGAAAAATCGACATGCAACATAAATTGATTTCGATCAATTTGTTTTTATCAGAAAGCGCAATGATGGCGGCAAAGCTGTTTATATTAATCCATCGGGAGAGAGTCATGACAACAGATGATGGCAAAATGCGGTTGCTCAATTTTGGCGATCCTAAAATAAAAACCCTCCATATTACATGGTTTGCGTTTTTCTTAACTTTTGTGGTGTGGTTTAGCCATGCGCCGATGCTGGCGTTCATAAAAGAAGCTTTCGATCTCAGTTCGGCACAAATTAAAGCCCTACTGATATTGAACGTCGCACTCACCATCCCGGCACGCATCATCGTCGGTATGGTCGTTGACAAGTATGGTCCGCGTATCACCTATAGTGGTTTGCTGTTTATTTCCGCGTTTACCTGTGTCGGCTTTGCCACTGCCAACAGTTATGAACAATTGGCGATATTTCGATTCTTGTTGGGCTTTACCGGTGCGGGCTTTGTTATAGGCATACGCATGGTTGGTGAATGGTTCCCGGCAAAACAAGTTGGTGTCGCAGAAGGCATCTACGGCGGCTGGGGTAACTTTGGTTCTGCCGCAGCAGCGATGACTTTACCTGCGATCGCAGGCATCTTCGGTGGCGAGGACGGCTGGCGCTGGGCAATTGGAATTACCGGCATCATTATTGGTCTTTATAGCTTCGTGTACTATGCCAAAGCACGCAACACGCCAAAAGGTTCAACTTACTTCAAACCCAAAAAAGCAGGCGGTCTAGAAGTCACCAGTATGGGAGACTTCTTTTTCTATATTGCCATGAACATTCCAATGTATATTGCTTTGGGCGTCTTGGCTTGGAAATTGTCACCAGCGGGCGTTAAGCTGTTTACCGAACAAACCATGTATATCTTCTGGGTCGTATTGGCCGTATTGTTTGTATTCCAAATGACTCAAATTTGGAAGGTAAACAAAGAACACCTGCAAAAAGGCGTGCCAGAGATAGAAAAGTACAAATTCAAAAACGTGGCGATATTGCAAGTCTCTTACTTCGTCACTTTTGGTTCTGAACTCGCCGTAGTCTCAATGTTGCCATTGTTCTTCTTGGAAACTTTTGACGGGCTAGACCCAGTTAAAGCCGGCCTTTTAGCCTCTGGTTTTGCTTTTATGAATCTGGTCGCTCGTCCGACCGGTGGACATTTGTCAGATAAAATTGGCCGTCGCAAATCGTTGATGGTGTTGATTGGCGGTTTGGCCTTAGGTTACTTTATTCTCAGCCAAATTGACGGTACTTGGGCTATCCCGTTAGCGGTTATCGCCACCATGATGTGTTCTTTCTTCGTGCAGGCTGGTGAAGGTGCGGTATTTGCTATCGTACCACTGGTAAAACGTCGCATGACCGGACAAATCGCAGGTATGGCCGGCGCTTATGGTAATGTCGGAGCGGTGACCTACCTAACCGTATTGTCCTTTGTCGATTACAGCACTTTCTTCTTGGTTATCGGGGTTTCTGCCGTCATTATGTTCTTCTTTGCCGCGCTGCTCGATGAACCTAAAGGCCAGATAGCCGAGGTTGCTGAAGATGGCACCGTGCATATGATTGACGTGTCTTAAATAAGAAACTAAAACAAAAGATGGGCTAAAATGACGTTTAGCCCATCTTGACAAGCGCTTTGGCATACATCTGCCAATCGAATTCTATGAGATAGGGTCTTCTTTTGGATAGTATCAGTTTACAGGTTGACATAGGTTGCGTATCCGATGCTGGCATAAAGCCCACCAATGAAGATGCCGCAAGTTTCAACATACCAACGCAACCTCACCAACTCGAATACAAAGGGGTTTGCTGTGCCTTGGCCGATGGCGTCAGCACGGCTGAAGCTGGAAAAGAGGCAAGCCTGCAATCGGTCAGCCGCTTTATTGACGATTACTATAAGGCCCCCGAAACTTGGTCGGTCTCCCACACCGGACAAAAAGTGCTATCCGCCACCAACCTGTCACTATTTAAACGAAGCCACGAGTTTACACAAGAATCCAAAGGATACCTCTGTACTTTTGTGAGCTTGGTGCTGAAGTCACAGACCGCTCATTTTTTCCATGTCGGTGACAGTCGCATCTATCTGTTTAAGCAAGGTAAGCTCAAGCAACTCACCAGAGATCACAGCACCTTTATCGGCGAAGGCAAAAGCTATCTGACTCGCGCCTTGGGTATGGATAACAACCTACACGTTGATTACGGTAAGTTAAACTTGGATGTCGGCGACAAATTCGTTCTATCAAGTGACGGTATGCATGAGTTTGTCCCAGAGCAACAAATAATTCAGGTGCTCAGTGACAATTTGAGTGCTCAAGAACAAGCTCAACAACTACTGAACTGTGCCATGGACAATGGCAGCGACGACAACATCAGCTGCATCGTGGCCAGTGTCTCTCAAATAGCAAATCAAAGCTATGATGACTTGGCGGCAAAACTCACTCGACTACCGTTTCCGCCAGACCTGCAATCGGGCATGATCATCGATGGCTACAAAGTCACAAAAGAACTGTTTGCCAGTCCCCGTAGCCAACTATACCTAGTACAAGACCAAGCAACAAATAGACCTTTGGTCATGAAAACCCCTTCGGTCAACTACGCCCAAGACACCGCTTATATCGACCGCTTCATTCAAGAAGAATGGATAGGCAAAAGGATCAGCAGTGAGCGTGTTGTCAAAGTCGTTGAACAATCTCGTCCTCGCAGCTGTTTGTATTATCTTATGGAATACATAGAGGGTATCGGACTAGACGAATGGATTGAAAAACACCCGCTCCCCCCACCAAAAAGAGCGATAAATATCGTCAAGCAGATAGCACAGGGGCTTGAAGCGTTCCATAGCAACGAAACGGTGCATCAGGATTTGCGACCGGCCAATATCTTAATCAACGATAACGATGAGATAACCATTGTCGATTTTGGTTCAACCTTTGTTGCCGGTACGGCTGAGCTGTTTAACCCGATAGAGCACGAAGGCGCCCTTGGCACCGCCACTTATTCCGATCCGCAGTATTTATTGGGTAAAAACCCCGGGGTTCAGGGTGATCTCTACGCGCTGGCCACTATTACCTATGAGCTTTTTACTGGCCAACTACCTTATGGCAACGCCATAGAAGAGTGCAAAAGCGCATTCGACTATGATCACCTAAGGTATCAAAGTGCCAGCTACCATAACCCGTTGATCCCCATCTGGTTTGACCGAGCTTTAGAAAAAGGCGTTCAAATGGATACAGAAAAGCGCTATGCCAATATCGCACTGTTTCTACACGATCTAACTACGCCTAACCCGACATTTCTGCTCGACGTGCCAGAGTCGGCAGGTAGGCACAATTCTGTGGTTTTTTGGGGCGTGCTCTCCGGCTCAATGCTGTTAATGTTGTTAGTCGTCATCAGCATGTTCAACAGCGGTTAGTTGATCTCTTAGTTCTCCAATGTATCTTCAGACTACAAGTGCGCTACCCCATAACATTTAGATGCTGGCGAGTCTCATCCTAATTCTTATTTGATTTCTCCTATCAAAGCTTCTTTAGCGCCAAACTCAACATGCCTACCCGATAAAACATATCCCCCCGACGCTCCACCTGCCATTTTGGCGCCTTATACCGCACAGGTGTAATGGGCCGTAATTCCACTTTTCACCGATTTGCCAAAAAATAAACACTTGAAGGTGGCTCGCAACAGCAGCTGTTGTCGAAAGATAGTCGCCGACGAGCAATTTGAGGATGAAAACATGAACACAACACTGAGCCGATTGGTTAATGATATGTCGCAGCATACTCTACTTGCGATCAACAACTTTGTTTCAGTCACAGGATATGTTTACGGCGTAGTCAACTTAGTGGCTCCTAGTATCCAACTCTCATCAGACCTGCAACAAGAACAGACAGACTATGATCAGTTTAAAAAGGAACTGGAATTTTTTAAACAACAAGCTGGGCTTTGGATACAACCAGATAAGCAACAAAGCAATGATCTGGTGACCATGATCACTGCGTTACCCAGCAGCATTTTGCCCATTTCTGCGGCTTTGATTTCCGACCTTTCAACCTTAAAAACCCTGAAACCAGGTCAACCGGTTGATTCAACCTTTTTGATAGACGCTCAAGAAAAAGTCGGAGATGCCAAACAAACCATTGCAAAGATGTGTTTGACTGCACGCCAATTTATCAACTCAGTAGAAACCATTGGCAAAGGGCTACAAGCCGCCAGCGACAAGATGTTGTCTTCTATAGATAACAGTTTAAAAGCGGAACTCACTGCGCTTAAGGTGTCGATTGAGACAATTGAGCAAATGGTTGAACAAAAACAGCGAAAGATTGATAGCAATGACACAGGCAGAGATATTTCCATTGCCGTGACTGTCGTCAGTATTTTCACCTTTGGACTTGGCGGGGCGGTAGTAGGCGCTGCCGGCATTGCGCTTTCCAGTGCAGAAATACAAACCCTAAAAGATGAGATCAAAAGTCTCAATCTTAAAATTAGTCAACAAATCAATGCCTTGAATGAAGACCAGCAGGCTCAAACGGCTGTTATCTTATTCAACCAACAAATACAACAGGTCCTCAAAGCTCAAGGTAATGCCATGCAGTCTTTGCAAGTATTTTACAGCTTTTTGGACAGTATGGAACAAGACATTCTCGCAGTGCAACAGGACATCATGAAACTCTCCACTGAGCGCTCCCCACTGCTTTGGAAGCTGGAAATTGAACAAGTAATCGATCAATGGACAGCACTTAAAAACCTTGCCATGACCTTATCGCAGATAAAAATTAACGTAAATCCCTACATCTTCGATGGCAATACAGTCAAGCTTATCAATGGATCAATGTGGCTAAACGGCGACACCACGACAGGTGCAGTCAACGGCACAACCTTTTCAGACGATTCAGGAACACGATGGCAAGTAGCGCAATTGCCCAATGGCAATTTCACCTTGCAATGTCTTAGTGAACCGGAAAATCAGAACCACGTATTTTTGAATGGTCACACTCAAACCGGTTTGATTGAGTTATCAACCACACCAAGTCCAACCAATCCTTTAAGTGGTACTCAGTGGTACACCGAAGATTTGGGCAATGGATTTGTCACGTTAAAGTGCATGGGCCGAATTATCAACCAAGAACATGCCTATCTCAGTCTAGATCCACAAAACCATGTTGCCCGCTTAGTATCAAAAGCAGCTCTTGGACAACCACAAACCCAGTGGAAAATTGACCCAGCTTAAACACCTCAGCGCCAATCGCTTTTTAACCTGTCACACGACAGCCTCAACACAAAACAGAAGGAAAATACTATGTCTACTCAACTGAGTGCAATTGCAGCAACCGTTTCGGCAACAACCTTAAGCGCCATTAACAATTTCTTGGATGTCACCGGATACGTCTATGGCGTTGTCAATTTAGTTACACCAGCGGTTAACTTAGAAGGACAGTACGCGGAAGATCAAAACAACTATGATGAATTCCGCACCAATTTGTCCGTCTACAAAGCACAGGCAGGTCTTTGGATCCAGCCAACCAAGACACAGCCAAATGATATCGTCAGTCAAATCACCGCTATGCCAGAGGTCATTACCGGCATCTCCAGCACGGTCTTGAGTGATTTAAATACCATCAAATCCTTAGGATTTGGCAGTAAGGCAAACAAAACTTTTGTCAGTCAGGTTAAGACCATGATCAGCGCCGCCCAATCTCAGGTCAATGGCTTAATTGACCAAGTGGCAACTTTCAAGTCCGATGTTGATCACGGTAATGCAATGCTGACAAGCGCATACAACGGCATCTTGAAAAATGTAGATGCCGACCTGCAAGCAGAGATAGACACCCTCCAAAAGGATATCAATTCATTAAAAGCCAAAGTCAAAAGCGCTCAAAAAGAAATTACAGAAAAAGACATTGAAAAAGGCTTTGCCATCGGCGCGATTGTCATCGGCGGCTTAACCGCCTGGACTGGTGTTGGTGATATCCTGCTTGGCGCAGGCATCGCCGGAGTCGTCCTAACCGAAGAAGAGATCTCAGCGCTCAAAGACACGATCAAGACCGACAAAATTAAGATCAACAACGACTTCAACAATATGTCTACCGACAAAGCAGCAAAAACCGCTGTCGTTCTGTTTCAACAGCAGGTCAATGAATCCCTCGAACAACATGACCAAGCGATGACCGAGTTGAGTAATTTTTCAGGTCTGTTAGGCACGTTGCACAACGACGTTGATTCTGCCTACGACGAATTGCTCTCATCGACTAGCGCGAAAGATCAGCAAACCTGGGAGACCGACTTGGATGATGCGATCACCGCTTGGAACAGCACCAACAATATGGCGACGACACTGGCAAAAATTCAGGTCAAAGCAACACCACCAGCTACCAATTAATGTTTATCAATCATGTTGTTGCGGCTTAAAGCGCCGCAATTGACCAATAACCCAAGGGATCAAACGATGACAACTCAAGACAAAATTATCCAGTTATGGCAAGCCGCCAACGAAATAGGTATCGCAGTTAACGCGTTAAAAGAACTGCAACTTCCCGGCTATCTACCGACAAGCGACCAATCTGAGTTTACTAAGGCCAAAAAAGACACATTCCTCAAATGGTTTGTTCTGGCCCTAGATGAAGGTATCTTGGCCGCCATCAACGCCATTAAAAAAACATACAACTTAGGCGTACGCGATGTTCAAACGCTGCTAAGTGATAGCGACAGTTTGTTAACCAACATCGGTGAATTCACAAACTGCCTCAACCAACTCAAAAGCATTGAAAGTGCCCTAGAAGAATACCTACGACAAATGCTTCAGGGCGATCAACAAGTCATTGCTGAGCTGACGAGCAAACTTAACCAGATCCAAGACAAGATCAATGAATTGTCAGACAACATTGATGATGGTTCATACAAGATAGGCAGCGATATCGTGATCACCTATATCAACGTCGGCATCAATGTCGCTTCAGAGGAAAATCCAGTAGTCCCTGTCGTGGAAGGTGTGGTAAAAGTTGGTGAAACAGTCGCCCAAGAAGTGAAGATGACCAAAGAGATATTGGCGCTGAATGATGAACTATTCGACATTTGGCAATCCATGTCTGAACAATCCCAGAAAGTCGCAACATTGCAACTAGCGCTAAGACAGTTTGCCCGAGTCACGTCATTCCAAGATCTCACCAGTCCTTTGACCACAATCACCAATATCTGGAGTGATTTCAGAGATGACATAGACAACCAAAACTGGTCGAAAGTGGGTGACTTTGTGAACCGTTTTGACAAGGTGACGACGGCAAGAAGCGCCGAGACGCTCAGCGCTTAAATGACAATACTGATCAAAAATAGCCCCTTAATACATAGGGGCTATAAAATAAATGTGACTTTATCTAACCCAGTGGCCAGATGGCCATATTTCCCGACTCGTCGAATTCAGGAAACATATCGACATTCTGCACACGGCCATCGTTCACCCATAGCGAAAATGGTTTTCGCAACAAAAACTTAAATCAACACCATTCTCATAATGCCAAACAACATCTCTATTTTCAGGATTTGATTCTATGGCTATAAAGTAGTCGATAGTATTTGGTTGTCCCCACAATCCCCTAACCTGCTCCATCGTCATACCAAACCTCAAAACGTCTAGGCCAATTTTAGGCATAACGATAAGCGCTTTGCTTAAGACGACAACATTTGAACTCATGCAACATCTTCTTGATATACAGACAGCACATTAGCCAAAGCTGGCACCGCAATATTTGCCAGTTCTTTGGGTTCCATCTTGTACATACCACCGCCATAGACTCGGCCTTCACCTAACATATCTTGTAACGTAATACTGTTCAGTGCAGCGAAAATACTAGCTTGGAGCTGTGGATGTTGTTCCAGCAGTCTTTGTAATTGTGCAACCGGATAAAGGATCAGATAAGAGTTGGCGACAATGGCTTGAGACTGATTCAAGATAAATCGAAATGGCTTTTTGCCTTCACTATTGGAGCGGCCGATATAGGTGCAATAAAAAGGGCTAGGCTGGCGGTTTTCTTGGCTGTACCAGACCTTTCGATTACGACACAGATAGCGTTGCGACACGCCAGAGTCGATCCCCTGCTTTAAATAGGCAAATAGTGTCGGATATTGTTGTTCTATTTGCTCTAACGGTAGTTTTGAATCGAGAACAAAATAGTCAGGATCAATGACAGGGTTGCCTTGCTTGTCCGCCTCAATCTGTGACTGCTGAAGAAATCTAGGGCTAGGTAAAATCGGCCTAAACTGGCTCAAAGGCAGTTCTTTTTCCTTGATTTGTGCTCGCGTTAAAACAAAAAACTGATTATCACCTGTCGCAATGCCACGTTTGACCTTAAAAAAGTCGGACAACTTTGCCGAGCGCTGAGCTTGCCTCGCTTCATTTAATGGAAAGCGACTCCATTTATGCTCATCACGTAATACATCTATAGCAACTTGGCTTTGTACCTGAGGTTGATCTAAAGTACCGCCATAGCTAAATTTGATCTGATGGTCAATTGGGGGTTTTTGGTACTTTATAAAAACAACACAAGTTGATACCAAAGCATCATCAAACTTGACTTGCGCTGGGTCATAGCGATGTATCTGTATTAAGGTGACCTCATCTAGCAAATAGGTTCTGACCCCTTCCCCATAATTCACATGCATAAACTCGCTAGGCAATAGCCAAGCCCCAATCCCGCCTTTTTTCATCCATGGGTGAGCCAGTGCCAGATAGTAACAATATAACCCGGCAAGACCACTTAATGACATATTCGCGGCTTGCTTTGCCTGCTGCTGCAATGCTTTTTTGTCGGCAGTGATGTGGTGGTGCCTGACATAAGGCGGGTTACAAATCAAAAGATCGCGCTGCTGCGCTTTTTGCGGTGAAGGCAGAGAAGTAAAATCGGCAATGCGGTACTCCAATAAGCTTTGCCGCCACAAGTTTTTCGCAGGTATAGCATAATGCTCGTCAACCTCAATGCCTAGAGCACTTTCAATACGCCCCAATGGGAAGACCTCGCAAAGCGCGCTAAACAGTGCCCCGGTACCAAAGGCCGGATCTAAGAATTGCAACTTGGAGCGTCTAGGTAAAAGACCCTTAACATGAGCAGCCACCTCAATTGCAAAACTAAAAGGGGTCGAAAACTGCCCCATGAGGTTCCGCTGCTCAAGCGTTTTTTGCCCATCTAAATCGGATTGCAACGCTTGGCGCTGTTGTTCTAACAATTTATTGTCCATCGCTAAAAGCCAAACGCCTTAAGGTCGTCCATTCTGTGCTCCCAAACCCAATCAATACCTTCGGCAGCTTCATAACCTAAATAGCTAGCATCAAAATAACCACAAAGTAACAAATCAAAAGTAACCCCCTCTCCATAGGCACGGCGTAACTGCTGGACTTTTACCGCCTCCTCTTTGCGTCTTTTGTTGGTGTTGGCAAAATCGCCAGCGGATTTGGCTTCTATCAAGGCTGGCAATTCATGGTCTTTTGCATGAAATCGTTGAATAACGGCATCAATAGGTATATTCACATTTTTCCCATCATCTCGCAGTGCTTTGACATTCAGCCTAAAACAAAACGTCCCATTAGGAAGGTCTCTCCAGTCATGAACTTGGCTGGATTGCAATTCCCTATAGCCTCTGCCCTCCAGCCATTTTTTGAGTGCAAACAACTGCCTTTGCTCTTGGGCATTTCTGACAATAGGGTCAGCCTCTGCTGCGCATAACCTGTCAGCGATAATATAAGCGGCTCTTGTCACTTCTTCAACGCAACCTTTATCGCCTCGGTTCTTCCAGACAACAATATCCATATCAGACATTTGATCGATGAGCTTGGCGATCTGGCTAAGTTGCCCCATCAGTTCCGTTTCAGACATGCGCACTGATATCCGCCCTTTGCCTTCCATATTCGTCACAAGGCTTCTTGATACACCAGCTAAACCTGCCAATCTATCTCTTGCTAATGGTGGGCAGGTGGTCATCCTTAACATCGCAACGATGCCGGGGTGTTGTTTTAGAACGTCTGGACCAATGTTTGTTAGGTTCTCTGTCCATTTTAATGCCTGTTCAACTTTATGTGTTGTCGCAACGCGAGTATCGCGAAAGGTTTTAGGCGCAAATCTCAAAAACCATTCATTGTAGAAATCAACCGATGCAGCAACATCAGACTTCCAACGATCCACCTTATCTCGATTGACTGCCATGAAATGACCCCAGCTAAAACAATAACCCCCTGATAAACAGGGGGCTATAAAATAAATGTGACTTTATCTAACGCGGCGCTGCGTTAAAACGGAATATCGTCATCAAAGTCGATTGGTGGCTCAGCCTGTTGCTGAGGCTGTGGCGAAGAAGGTTTAGCAAAACCACCTTGGGATTGGCCGCCACCGAAACCGCCTTGCTGTTGACCTGCAAAGCCACCTTGTGGCTGTCCACCGCCGAAGCCGCCTTGTTGTTGGTTCTGGTTGCCGAAACCACCTTGGCTCGATTGCTGCTGGCCAGCGAAGCCGCCTTGTTGCGGGTTGCTTTGAGGATTGGCAAAACCACCTTGTTGCGGATTGGCGCCAAAGTTGCCTTGTGGCTTGGCTTTCGCCTGCTGCTGGTTGCCAAAACCGCCTTGAGGCTGGCCTTGTGGCGCGCTGTAACCGCCTTGGCTTTGACCTTGCGACATTGAATTGCCCATCGGTGCGCCTTGGCCTTGACCTTGGCCACGCGAATCGAGCATTTGCATTTCGTTGGCAATGATTTCAGTGGTGTACTGATCTTGGCCTTGCTGATTTTGCCATTTGCGGGTTTCCAAGCGGCCTTCCAAATATACCTTTGAGCCTTTACGCAAATACTCACCGGCAATTTCCGCTAAGCGGCGATACATCACGATGCGATGCCATTCGGTTTTCTCTTTTTGCTCGCCGCTTTGGTTGTCTTTCCACGTTTCTGAGGTCGCTACGGTAAAATTGGCCACGGCATTGCCGTTGGGCATGTAACGCACTTCAGGATCTTTGCCCAGGTTACCAACAATAATAACCTTGTTCACACCACGAGATGCCATTGTTTATCACTCCTAAATGCTTTTTTGGGGTATTGAAAACCCAATTAGGCGGCAATTGTACTATAGGATCAATCCGCATAAAACTATCAATTCTGTTCGATTGAATAATGCTTTAAAGAACAACAACCTAGAAAAATTGCAGGGGAATTGGCACCCTGTGTCCAAGATGAACGCAAGGCGCCGAAAATGACCAAAAGTGGGGCTACTGGATGATGATCTGAAGATCGTTGGAGCAACCTTTACTGTCACACACCTTATAGCTAAAGGCGCTGCCGGTTTGCGGGTTGGACAAGATCTCCGTGGTGTCTCCGGTGTTGAAGACGCTACGCAAGTATCGGTCATCGCGATACAAGTAGAGGAAGATGGCATCACTACCGGCGAAAGCAAAACGCAAGCGCACATCACCATTGTCCAACCGGCTTTGTTGCACCAAGCTGATAGTAAAGCCCGATACGTTAACTTGTTTGGTCACCGTGTCGGTATTACCTTGTCGGTCTGTAACCGTCAGGCTCACTTGGTAGCTCCCTGCATTGGCATAGGAATGACTCGGGTTTTGCTCGCTTGAAGTATGACCATCGCCAAAATGCCAGTCCCAGCCGATAATATCTTGACCGACATCACTGCTTTGGTCGGTAAAACGCACCTTGGTACTATCCTCATCGTAAACAAATGCCGCTTCAGGAATCGTCACTGGGTCTTGACCAGCAGATGTGCCGGTGAGCTTAAGCGTCCACTGATTGATAGTGCCAACATCATTACCCGCTAGGTCCTTAACCCACAAATGCCAAGTGCCTTGGCTTGAGCCAGCGAGTCCCTCAAGCGGCCAAGTCTTTTTCAGATCTTTGGCGCTGCCGCCTTCTCGATCATGCAAGGTTTTGCTTCGACCATCAGGCATTTCAAGCGTCACAACCAAATCGCCACGCCACGTATGGGTGATATCGACACTCACCTCGCCAGAAAGCAGATTCAAATCATCAGCAACGTCAATATTCGAACGCACGCCCTGAGGGTCGTTATCTGGGATCGCAACCATTTCAGTATTGGCAAAGGTCAAGGTATCTAGGTTGGCATGTTCGACTTGAACACTAAATCTTTGAGTGCGGACCAGTTCACCATCACCAGCGCTCAGCACGACTTGATAACTGCCCACCGGCGTGTTTTCTGTCGTTTCAATACTCAAGTTGGCAGCCTCGCCACCAGATAACACAACATCAGACAGTGTTGCCGGTAAATCCCCTGCAACCGATAGCTCAACACTACCTTGCCAGTCATTGATGCTCTGTAAAACGAAATTAAACTGGGCGCTTTGACCCTGTTTAACGGTTTGGCGGGCATTTTCCGTGCGTAAATACCAAGTAGGAACAGATGCAGCTTCAATGGCATTGGCGGCGTTTATCCGTTTGCCAGAAACGGTAGTATTGGCCAAAGATTCAAGCGCTTCGCCAGTTTCCATCATTAACGCTTTGACTTCAACATTCGAAAGCCCCGGATTGGCGGATAAAATCAGCGCAGCCACACCGGCAGCATGAGGGCTAGCCATCGAGGTGCCACTCTTATTACCATAGCGTCCGCCCGGCATCGTAGAGTAGATACCCGAACCCGGAGCACCAACATCAACACTTTGCTTACCATAGTTTGAAAAGCCCGACTTGTAGTCGCCGCTGGTTGTTGCCGCCACCGCCAAGATACTATCCACATTGTCATAGCTCGACGGATAATGCGCCACTTCGTCATTGTCATCACCTAAGTTGCCAGCGGAAGAAACAAACAACATCCCGGCATCATGGGAACGTTGCAATGCAGCAACCATAGCTTCTGAACGCGAACCACCACCCCAGCTGTTGTTGGTCAAACGAACATCCGTGCCGGCCTGCTTTAAGTCGATAAAATAGTCAAGGCACTTGATGGCATCACTGATACTACCGCCGCCACTGGGCTTGATAAACTTACAGGCAATCAAGCTCACCTTATGATTCACCCCCGTCACCCCAATCCCATTGTTACCGGTCGCACCTATAGTGCCAGCTACGTGTGTACCATGGCTGTGCGTATCCATCGGATCCCCTGAATTTTCATAAGGTGCAATACCGTGAATGTCATCAACATAACCGTTGTTGTCATTGTCGATGCCATCGCCGGGAATTTCATTGGGATTAACCCACATATTATCCACCAGGTCAGGATGGTTGAAATCGATACCAGTGTCGATAACACCGACCGCGATTTCATAACTACCGGTGGTGGTTTCCCAGGCCCTCAGCGCGTCGATGTCGGCCCCAGCCTTACTACCGCTACTTTGCCCCTCGTTGTGCAATCCCCACAGATTGTCAAAAAACTCATCGTTGGGTTTATTCAGCGCTTCGCCAGTATACTGATAGTCATCCAAATACACCGTATAGTCAGGTTCGGCAAATGCCACTTTAGGATCGCGATTGAGCCGAGCCAACACCGCATTCATTTGGCTTTGCGGCACCTGCCATTTGAGCAACTGATTTTTTAGAATATGGCGGGTCGGCTGAAAACCTTTAGCGGCTTTGATATCAAAACCTGCGTTAGTCATGTTGGCCAGTAGTGTATTGGCGCCGGTTTTAAAACGGCTGTCGGCTTGGTGGGTGGATAGCTGCCCATTTTGCGGCTTCATCACCACCAAAATATCTGCATTGGCTTGTGCCCAAGCATGTTCTGCGGCAAGTAGCTGACTACTGGCCAAACACAATATCATTAACTTTTTCATTGTCTGCCTTTGTTGTTATTTGTTGTTATTCGTTTCGTGCCGATTAGCAATGGCTGAAGGGAAGCAGGACCATAAAACCCACCAGCGCCATCGCTAACCGGCGCAAAAAATCTACAACAAAAGTGCTTATTCGGCTATTGTCTAAGATATAGCCAGCCTGTACAAAAGCCCCTTTTTACACAAAGATTTACAGTTAAAACAAGGCAAAGACCAAGAAAATGACAGCGTTATCTTTTTAACATCAACAGGTTAAATTGTGTATCTAACACGATACTTTTTGCGTACAAAAAAAGCGTCAACTGTTATTGCCGGTTGCTAATTTTTCATTCAACACCATGCTGTGTATATAACCAGCAATATAAAGTATTAGGTAACATCATGAGCAATCTACTTTGCTGTAATGTTCCTCTGATTGATGTTAATCAGGAAAAAGACCATGAACTCAAACAGTTAAAATGGTTTGGAATTGTATCTTTAGCGCTGAAATACAGTCGTAAGCAAGATGTGTCCACTCTCTTACAAATGCTCACAGAAGTAATTCAAAACGTTGACCTAGAGGATGCTCAATCCTTAGACTTGTTAAAGACGCTCAAATAGAAATTGCGATAAATGCTTTGAAAGAAGGCGCCGACCCGATATTTGTCTCTAAGGTAACGAAGTTAGACCAGCTTGAAGTCGAAAAGCTGCAACAGCAATTGCAGCTTTAATCCTGTAGATAAGGCTTTATAAGGCGAGTGCCTTGGCTTTTTCAATATCAAAGGTTTTATCGTCAACCTTCAAATAGGCACGGTGTTCTTCGTAAACCACTACTGCTTCGAGCACACCCTCAAGCTCTACCAAAGATTCGGCAAGCACCTCTGCTTGATCTTCATCTTCACAATGAATATCAATAGACACAGGCTTAGAGCGCGGCGGCACACTCATTCCCCAAGCAATCAACAGCCAAATCCCCCCCATCAGGGCAGCGGCAACAAAAACCAATCTCGGATTGGACATATCAGCAACAAAACCACCGATAATACCGCCTAAAAAGGCACCAAAGAATTGACTTGAGGAGTAAATCCCCATCGCAGAGCCTTTGTGTCCCGGCGGTGTAATGCGTGAAACCAACGCAGGCAAACTCGCCTCCAAGTAATTGAAAGCGACAAAAAACAACAGCACCATCGACACTATCAACGGCAACGAATGGTCAGAAAAATAAAGCCCGGTCAAGCTCATTGTCAGTCCGACAACGGCAGCAATAAACATTTCTCGCTCTTTGGCTTTTTTCGCCGCCACAATTAAAAACGGCACCATCAAAAAGAACGAACCGACCAGAACAGGTAAATAGAGTTTCCAGTGTGATTGGGCGTCCATACCATTTTTGATTAGCATCTGCGGCAATGACACAAATACCGCCGTCATCATCAAATGTAAGATAAGGACGCCAAAATCCAATCTCACCAATTGCGGATGGCGGATCAGCTTACCCAACAGGGCAGGAATGGCGACCGTTTCGCCGCGCGGGGCTTTATTGACAGCCGTCGGCACTAGGGTAAATACCACCACAATACCGACAAGGGCAAACAAAGAGGTAAACCAAAACAGCCCTTGCAAGCCAAACGCCTCGGTCAGCATCGGACCAAATACCAAAGCCAGCGCAAAGCTCATGCCGATACACATACCGATAACGGCCATTACTTTGGGTCTTTGCTCATCTCGCGTCAAATCGGCAGCGAGCGCCAATACCGCACTGGCAATAGCACCTGTGCCCTGTATTGCCCGGCCTAAAGTGACCATATATACCGACTCGGCCATTGCGGCAACCACACTGCCGATGGCGAAAAGTATCAACCCCAGTACAATAATGCGACGGCGGCCAAAACGGTCTGACAGCATTCCCATGGGGATCTGTAAAATCGCTTGAGTCAAACCATAGGCTCCGATGGCCAATCCTATCCACATTGGGGAAAATCCTTCTAAGGATTGACCATAAATAGCAAACACGGGCATCAGCATAAACAGCCCCAGCATTCTGAAGCCGAACACGGCGGCTAAGGATACGGCTGCTCTTTTTTCCAACGGATTGAGACCGGACATTGACATAAAGCTACTGTTGTTTTACCTGTTGAATATAAAGTGCGGGCATACTAGCATAACCCACTGAGCTTTGCGCAGTAAAAGCCTTAAAAATAATCCAAGACGATGATTTTATACAGTATATATACAGTAAAAAGTATGAGATAATCGCCCCCTTTTACAATTCCTATAATTCATTCGAGCAAAGATGGACAAGATAGAAGTCAGAGGCGCCCGCACCCACAACCTCAAAAATATCAATCTCGACATACCCAGAGACGCCCTCACGGTGATCACCGGTTTATCCGGCTCGGGTAAGTCTTCATTGGCTTTTGATACACTCTATGCCGAAGGCCAAAGGCGTTATGTTGAATCGCTCTCGGCCTATGCCCGTCAATTTTTGTCATTGATGGAAAAACCCGATGTTGATCACATCGAAGGACTTTCGCCAGCCATTTCCATCGAGCAAAAGTCTACCTCTCATAACCCGCGTTCCACGGTCGGCACCGTCACCGAAATCTATGACTATTTAAGATTGTTGTTTGCCCGAGTCGGCGAACCACGTTGTCCGACCCACAATACCATTTTGGCTGCACAAACCGTCAGCCAAATGGTCGATAAGGTGTTAGAGCATCCTGAGGGTGAAAAAATGATGTTGCTCGCCCCGGTGATCCAAGGTCGTAAGGGTGAACACACCAAGCTGTTAGACAGCCTCGCGGCCCAAGGCTTTATTCGCGCTCGAATCGATGGCGAAGTGTGTGACCTGTCCGATCCGCCAGAGCTGGAACTGCATAAAAAACATTATATCGACGTGGTGGTTGACCGCTTTAAAGTTAAACCCGAGTTACAATTACGCCTGAGCGAATCGTTTGAAACCGCCCTTGAGCTATCTAGCGGCACCGCTGTTGTGGCCTTTATGGATAAGCCCGATGAGCCTGAGCTGATCTTTTCTGCCAACTTTGCCTGCCCCCACTGTGGCTACTGTATGACAGAATTAGAGCCTCGTCTGTTTTCATTCAACAATCCGGCCGGGGCCTGCTCTAGCTGTGATGGTCTGGGCGTTAGACAATATTTTGATGAGCAGCGCATCATCACCAGCGACGAATTAAGCCTCTCTGGCGGCGCCATTCGCGGTTGGGATAAGCGCAACTTTTACTACTTTCAAATGCTGACTTCCCTCGCCGCCCATTATGGCTTTGATGTCACCGCGCCGTTTAGAGACTTAGATCCCAAGCACAAAAAAGTCATTTTGCATGGTAGTGGTAAACAGAAGATCCAATTTAAGTATGTCAACGACCGTGGTGATGTGGTAAAACGCGAGCACACCTTTGAGGGTATTTTGCCCAATATGGACAGACGCTACCGGGAAACCGAATCCAACTCGGTGCGAGAAGAATTAACCAAATACATCAATACCCAAAGCTGTCCGAGCTGCGAAGGTAGTCGCTTAAGAGAAGAAGCGCGCCATGTGTTTATCAACGAAAAAAACCTGCCAAGCATTACCGAAGGCTCAATCGGTCAATGCCGTGAGTTTTTTGAAAGCATTCAATTTGATGGTCAAAGAGCACAAATAGCAGAGAAGATCTTAAAAGAAATTCGCGACCGTCTGTCGTTTTTAGAAAACGTTGGCCTCAATTATCTGACACTCTCGCGCAGCTCCGAAACCCTCTCAGGCGGTGAAGCTCAGCGCATCCGCTTGGCCAGCCAAATTGGCGCCGGTCTGGTTGGTGTCATGTATGTTCTTGATGAGCCTTCAATCGGCCTGCACCAGCGTGACAACGACAGATTGCTTTCTACCCTGACCCACTTGCGTGATTTGGGCAACACGGTGTTGGTGGTAGAGCATGATGAAGATGCCATCAAAGAAGCGGACCATATTATCGACATCGGCCCCGGTGCTGGCGTCCATGGCGGTCAAGTTATTGCTCAGGGCGACTTGGCAGCCATTATGGCCGCGCCAGAGTCATTAACCGGTCAATACTTATCAGGCAAAAAATCCATTGCCGTGCCAGACAAGCGCACACCGGTGCAGAACGACCAATGGTTGAAACTGTTTGGCGCAACGGGCAATAACCTCAAAGGTGTCGATTTAGAGATCCCCATTGGCCTGATGACCTGTGTGACAGGCGTATCAGGCTCGGGCAAATCAACTCTGGTCAATGATACCCTGTTCAGAATTGCCCACCGTCAACTGAACAATGCCACTACCGGTGAAGTCGCCCCTTACCAATCCGTCGAAGGTATGGACCTACTCGATAAAGTGGTCGATATTGATCAAAGCCCCATTGGCCGTACGCCACGCTCCAACCCTGCCACCTACACCGGCATTTTTACTGCCATTCGTGAATTGTTTGCTGGCACGCAGGAGGCCCGTTCAAGGGGTTATAAGCCCGGTCGTTTTAGCTTTAACGTCAAAGGCGGGCGCTGTGAGGCGTGCCAAGGTGATGGCTTGATCAAGGTTGAAATGCACTTTTTGGCCGACATTTACGTACCTTGTGATGTCTGTAAGAGCAAGCGTTACAACCGCGAAACCCTTGAGGTGCAATACAAGGGCAAAAACATCCATCAAGTATTGGATATGACCGTTGAAGATGCCCGTGAGTTTTTCGATAAGATCCCGGCCATCAGCCGTAAACTACAAACCTTGATGGACGTCGGCTTGTCTTACATTCGTCTCGGTCAGTCGGCAACGACTCTCTCAGGTGGTGAAGCGCAGCGGGTAAAACTGGCCAAAGAATTGTCCAAACGCGATACCGGACAAACGCTGTATATTTTAGATGAGCCGACCACAGGTTTGCACTTCCATGATATCAGCCATCTGCTTGAGGTCTTGCACCGTTTACGCGACCACGGCAATACCATAGTGATCATCGAGCACAACCTCGATGTGATCAAAACCGCCGATTGGATTGTAGACTTAGGCCCAGAGGGCGGCAGCGGTGGTGGTGAGATCTTAACGGCCGGCACACCGGAGGAGGTCGCAGAACACCCGGTTTCTTATACCGCCAAGTACCTTAAGCCAATGCTAAAATCGTAGTCAGAGGATTTATCCTCGCAGCAATATTTGCGGACATAAATGTCCTGACTGCGCCTTGTAGCCTAAGGCTTTAGCCTTGACGACGACAGCCATATCGCTTGAGGGCATTTATGCCTGATCTGCCTCCAGCAACAAATGCGCCTCAAGTTGACGCCTGATCTCGTCAGGAATTGGTAACGACTTTTTCTCGCCATGATTGTCAAAATGCACCATCACTGCGGTGCCTGAGGCTTTTTTCTCTCCCGCTTGCCATACTTGCTGATAAACATCAAACGACGAATTGCCGATACGGCTAATATAACTGCGAATTTCTACCGGCTGGCCGTAAAACATCTCAGCGTGAAAACTGACATCGATTTTAGCCAAGATCAAACGCCACGCATTGAGAGACAGATCCGGCATAAACAGCCTAAAAATGGGATCTCTTGCCCCTTCGAACCATACCGGCACCATCGCATTGTTGATGTGCCCTAAGCCATCGGTATCGGAAAACCGGGTTTGAATAATTTCGCTAAACATTTGACTACTCAGGGTTATTGTTGCTGATGCTATTGTAGCGTCTAACCTTGTAATACTGTAGTCATTAAATTGCTTGCATAATAATCGCTTCAGACCATTTATTTTTTAAGCGTACACGTGTAAGCTTAAAAGCAATTTTCAACCAAAATGAATCAAACCATGGAAAATCAGGCATTGAGTGAACCGCTCCCGTCGCACAAAGAAGAAATCATCAACGCCATCAGCCATGGCATCGGTGTCATCGCCAGTATCGTCGGTTTGGTGTTTTTATTAAGACCATACGGTGAGTCTCTCAGCACATTGGAACTTGGCAGCTATATCACTTACGGTAGCTCGATGATCTTGTTGTTTTTGGCTTCTTGCGTTTATCACGCGGTGCGCAACGTCAAGCTCAAGGAGATCTTCAAACTGGTCGATCATTGTGCCATTTACCTACTGATCGCCGGTTCCTATACGCCAATTCTATTGCTCACTATCCAAGGCACACTCGCCAGCGTGTTTATGGGGATCATTTGGAGTATCGTGGTCTTTGGTATCGTATTTAAACTGCGTTTTGGCCATAAGTTTCAGAAGCTTTCGCTGTTCACTTATTTGGCTATGGGCTGGGTTGCTATCTTCTTGATCTACGAGCTGTGGCTCAAACTGCCTACCGGTGGCTTCGCTTTGCTCGTCGCTGGCGGCATCGTCTATAGTCTCGGCACCATTTTTTACGCCAACCACCGCATCCCATACAACCATGCCATTTGGCACTTGTTTGTTTTGGGGGGCGCCAGCTGTCATTATTTTATGGTACTGTTTTACGTAACCCCCGTTACCTTGGCCTAATCGACTTAGGCCAAGCTGGTTTTAACGTATCGCTAATTTCACTTGAGATGACAGCCCCTTTAACTGTTCACGCAACCGCTGCGCGCTTGGCGCCTGATAAACCAAATAGCCCAAACGGTCGTCACTGTGTCCCATGGTTTTAACCTGCTGGCCGACCACCACATCCAAAGCAAAAGCGATTATCGATTCATCTTCTTTGCTTTGCGCCTCAAGGGTCTCTTTGCCGCTGATATGCTCAACAATACCGGCCTTATCGGCGAAGAAAAATCCGATACCGACATGCCGATGACAAGGGATATCCGCCGGGATTAGATCCAATACTTGCTCGCCGAGGGCCTGTCTTGCCGCCAATTCAAACAAATTGATACCGGTGACCTTCTCCACCATTTCAGGTATATAGTCGCCACCGGGTCGAGTATGACTCTCGACCACCACAGGTTGTTTATCACCTTGGCGTAAAATCACCTCAGTATGGCTGATGCCGTTTTTGATGCCCAAACGCGTCAATACCAGCTGGGTATATTGCGCAATTATTTGCCATTGTTCTACGCTGATCGCTGCCGGTTGAAAGTGAGCCGTTTCAACAAAGTTTTGCTCGTCACGCTGCTTTTGCGTGATCATGACAATACGGTGTTTGCCGTTTTCACTAAAGCCCTCAACACTAAATTCACAGCCAGCCACAAAACTCTCGACGATGGCCGGTAATTTGCCTTCACTTAGCAGCGCTTGCCCCTGCTCGGCGTTATCAATGCGATAAATCCCTTCACTACCAGCCCCTTCAAGGGGCTTCAAAATCAAAGGAAACTGCGCCTCATTCAAGCTATCAAAGAACGCCTTGCCTTGCTCGCGCTCACGCATCACCCGGTAAACGATATCTTGGTGCACCTCGGCCATCAGCGCACGGGTTTTCCCCTTGTCCAAGGTATTGCCCGTTGCCACCATATCGACATTACAAGGTAACGATAACGCCTGTGCTATTTGACCTGCAATAAGTTGGGTTTGGTCATGAAAACCGATCACCGAGACGATATTAAAGCGCTCCGCCAGCATTTTTGCGGTGGCAATGTAAGTATCAATCGCCTCGTCTTTGTCAAAATTAAACCATAGTTTCGCCCCTGACAAATGGTCACCCTGTTCACAATTATCCAAAGTACCAAACCAGATCACCTGATAACCTTTGGCATATAAATAACGATGTGCCTGACGAATACCGCCGATAAGTAAGATGGTTTTTTCCATGACATACGACCTATGTAAGTTAACCCTTAGGTTTTCGCGCCATCGACGCGTTTTTGTGGTTGTTGATAAATAACGAGGTAGCTGATCAGGCAGGTAAATGCCAACAACAGTGCGATCAGCGACAGTGTTGTGGCCATCATGCTAAGTTCAGCGAAACCGGCAAGGATCAAGCCGCTTATCGGCAAGGCCGCCATACCAACCCCATGAAACAGACTCAACACCTTGCCCAAATCGCTCTGTTCAATAAAAGCCAGTCGTTCGGTTCGGCTAAAGACATTGTGCATTTGCAGTAAGACCACCAGCAGGCAATACAGCACAAAAAACAACATCATCGACTGCAACTCGCTAAAGGCGATAGCAAAGCAACTTAGCGGTAACAATATCCAGCTGACAAAGCCCAAAGACTTGGTTTCGATACGATGGCTCAGGCGGTTGATAACAACCAGTGCCAAGATACCACAAGCGCCGCTGGCCCCCCGCAATAACCCCAAAAGGCTTTGAGAGGCTTCAAAGCCTTGGGTAATGATCACCGGTGAAATACTCAACATGTAGCCCATCAGCAGATTGATAAAAAAATTCAAAAGTGCAAAGCATTGCAGCGCGGGAGTCTGCTTAATAATGGCAAAACCCCGCCGAATGCTCTGCCAAGGGTTGTCACTGTGATGCCGCTCAAATGAGCGCATCACCACATTGCTCAAAGCATAAGAACAAATTAAAAACGACCCGGTGGCAAAGATGAAAAATACACTCAACGGCACTTGATTAACCAGCACAGCGGCGAGAAACGGCCCAACGATATAACCGAACATCTCACTGCCTTGATATAAACTCTGCGAGCGAGCAAGGTCACCCTTCTCAACAATCAACGGCAACATGGTATCGACTGCGACATCAATCACGCCAGTGCCGAAAGTGATCACGGCTGCCAAAGCCACCAACACCATCAACATCGCCAGACCTTGCAACGTAAAAATGGCCACGATGGCGGCCAAAGCGGCCGTTATCCGCGCGATATTGGCCAGCTTCGATACCCTAGCCGCGCCAAACTTGTCAATCCAGTGGCCAATGAAAGGAAACGCCAACACCAGCAGCGACCATTCCACCGCAAACGCCAAGCCAACATCACTGCTTTGTCCGGTTTTGGCTAAGATCAACAACGGCATAATAAAGTTGATCAGCGCAGTGGAGATATTCCACAAGGTACAACTGATACTAAGCTTCCAAACACTGATAGGAAGTGGTTTGCGCACACTCATAGCGGAGCCACCTGCACCATCACAGATTCGCCAATAAGCGCCCCGGCAAACGCCGACAAGCGCAAATAAACCCGCTGAGCATCTTCACTGACACTATCGAGCTTATCAAGCACGGTGACATGAAAAAACCTCTCACCATCTGCCGGTTTGGCCAGTATCTTGGTACCGACATCAAGCTTTTTGGCCAAAACAAGTGGCAATGACAATGCGATAAACGGCTCGTCCTGCCCTTGCAAAAAACCAATACGCTCGCCTTTTTGCACATATTCGCCGACTTTTTTATCGACCAAGATCAACTGGCCATCAAAAGGCGCACGGATCTGACGATATTGCGCCAACACCTTGGCGAACTTCAATTCACTTTTCGCGCCTTGCAGTTTTGCCTTATGCTGCGCCAACTGGGCCTGTAGCTCATCAATACGCTGGGTTGAGGCAAAATCCTTGTCTTGCAAACGCACAAAACGCGCCAATTGCTTTTGGTATATCGCAATCGCTTGGCCGTGATAGTTCACCTCGGATTGGCTTTTCTCCATTCGATATTGATTGTCGGCCACTTCAATATCGACAATCAAAGCCCCTTGTTGCAGTCTTTGCCCGCGCACCGGCAATTGCTTGATAAGCCCTGACACCATGCTGTAGAGCGTCACACTTTGCTCGGTCTGAACTTGCCCGACATAAAGCGGCGGTTGCGCCGCTGCCGCCGGTAGCCACAACAAGGCACTAAGACTCAGTACCACCAACAAATTAAACTGCATTGCGATTGCCCTTACGATGAAAATAGGAATAACCTTTGAGGGTAATGAAAACGCTGCCGGGTAAACCCAACAGCAAACCGAAACACACCACGCTGGCCAATCCGCGATAGAGATCTGCCGATTGATTGGTGTTGACGATCAGCGGGATCATGCCTATCACAGTAGACATAGTGGTAATAAAAATGGCGTTGTAGCGCTGAGCAAATACCCCTTTGACCAACTCGTTCAGTGGCGTTGTCTCACCATACTCAAGGCAATAATCGACAATCAACACACCGTTGTTGACAATCACCCCCATCAAAATAGCCAACCCGAGAAACGACACCATATCCATCGCCTGTTGAAAAAATGGATTGACCACCACCAGTCCCAACACACCACCGAGAAATGCCAGCGGAATAGCGCTGATGATCAGCAAAGCCAACTTGCTCGAACGATAAATATTCATCAAAATCAAGAACAAAGCCATCGACCCTATGGCAAACACCGCCGCCATTTTGTGCAAAGATGCCTGCAAGTTATCCGCTTGCTTACGCACATAGGCTTGAGTCAGGCCGGGGTATCGACTGAGCAGTTGTGGCAGAATTTGGCTTTCAAGGGCATTTTCAATCCGCTCGAGACTCAAATTGTCAGATGGAAATAGCGTGATCTGATACGCCCGGTTTTGATTGATCCGGGTGAGGGTTTTAGCAGCGCTATGCAGCTTAACCCTAGCAACGTCTGATAACGGCACCAATGCGCCGCTATCGGTTAGCAAGCTAAACCCATTGAGGTCCCCGCTACGCTTATCTTGTTGTGACAACAGCATGGGAATACTCCCCTCAGTGGCATAAAACTCGCCGCTGTAATAACCGCTGACAACCGACTTAAGCTGCTCTCTGGCCTGCTCAACACTCAGCCGATACATCGCCAGCCTGGTATTGTCGAACTCAACCTCATAGGCCTTTTGCGAACCGATGCTCTGTAGTGGGTTTTGTATACGGACATTAAACGGCTTTAATGCTTCACTCAAATCATCTGCAGCGGCACTTGAATCTGCCACCGAACCACCGGCAAGTACGACACGTAACAGGTTTGGTTCACGCAAAGTGCCAAACAGCGAATCCTGACCGATTTGATATTCATATTGCGGCCACTCGGACAAATAGTCCTCAACCTGCTGTTGCAGCTCAGCCAATTGTTCTGGATCTTGTGGCCGCACACCGACCCCGGTGCCGCCGGGATAGGTAAATCCATAAAAATTGCGCGTCACCGGTTGTGCTTCGCCATGTTGATGGGACAACAATTTTTGCGACAGCGGTTGCAGCAAGGTTTGACCGATAAAATCAATATCGTCCTTGCCATTGGTGTCAATCCAAATATCGACGGCCTGACGTTTGATATCAGGTAGGATGGAAAAACCCGGTCGAACCATGACAGTCAACACAAGTGGCATCACCACTATCAATGTCAAAAATAGCGGCAACGGCCAATTGGCATTAACCAGCCCCTGACTCAGGCGTATCAACAGTGCAGGAGAGCGCGCTTGTTTGACCACCAGCATGCCATTGCGACACAGTAGCCTCACCATAGGAGGCATAACGACAAAAGCACAAAATACCGCCCCAAGCAGTGAGGAAAACACCACCATAGATAGGTCATACAAAAGCGCACTATCGATACCACTACCATAAGCAGTCGGCAGCAAGATGGCTATCGTAGTTAATGTTGAAGCCAGCAAAGGCCGGGCAACCTTATGCAGAGCAGTCACGATCACCTTGTCTGAGTCCATTCGGCCACGGCTTAAGTTGGCAATTTCAATTAGGATTATCACAAAGTAGTCGATAATAAATCCGACACTTAAGGACAAACCCGCCATAGAGATCACATTGATGCTGCTCTGCCAAAAGTAACTAAGCACCAACGCACTCAAAACCGCAATCGGTGTACAGATAAAAACCACCAACGCCATTTTACCATTGCCTAGGCGATGCCATAAAAAGAACCCGGCAAGCGCCATCGCCGCGACAAACGCCACAGCCACCGACCCCAAGGCTTCGGTAATAAAGCCGCCGCTATCAAACGACTGCACCAGTTTAAGTCCTTTGGCTTTGAGATAATGCTGATTGAGATAATCCACCTGCTGATTAAGCTGCCTAAGTGTCGTTAACGAATCGATATTTCGCGCTTTGGTTATACCGATAGAAAACGCCACAGCGCCATTGCTCAACACCAGATCTTGCCGAGGAAAATAGTCGATACTCACTTGTGCCACATCGAATAACCGTACTTGGGCTTGATTGAGTACGATATTGTCCAATTGCTGCAACTGCGTTGGCGCACTGAGCAGCTGCACCGTTTGATGATTGAGCGTGCTAAAACCGGAAACCTGCACTTGTTGGTCGTCAAGCACCGCTTTGACGTCATCGAAGCTCAAGCCATATTGGCTCAGTTTGGCGGCGTTAAGTTCAATTTTGACGTAGCGCTGGGCCGGATTGGCCACTTCGACCAGACCAACACCGGGCACCGCACGCAGTCTCGGCAAGATGAGTTTTTCGACCAATTCACCGTACACTCTCGGGTCTTTATCTGGTGTCGAGACCTCAAGAAAATATCGGGTCAATTCTTCTGAGGAACGGTCAAAAGACAAACTCGGACCGGCAATATTGCGTGGCAACTGATTGGCCTGCTGTACGTTTGACAGCACATCGGCGTAGCTTTGCCTCATTGCCTCGACGGACTCGAACTCCAAAGTTATACGGTTGTGACCAAAGCTGCTGCGGTTGATGATGTTTTTCACCCCGGCAACGGCACCAATGGCCGACTCCACTTCAATACCAATATACTTTTCAATGTCAGAGGCCGCTGCTCCCTGCCAATAGGTGTCGATATACAACTTATTGCTGTCGAAAGTCGGCAGCAATTGATTGGGCATTTTGTGCCAGACAAAAGCCAACATTGCCACAAGAATACAGCAAAAGCTTAGCAACAAATGGGGTTGCAACAACCGACTGACATTGGTTTTAGGCTGCATTTAACGCCAGCCTCGTGGTCATCACCAAAGTGCTGTCATCAAGAACCAAAGAGACCGCAAGTGATTGAATGGCCAGCGGTCCTTGCAAATGGGTGCCACCACAAGGGATCGTCACATTCCAACCATTAAACTGCCCCTGCCATTGACGAAAATCAGCAATAGTGCCTTGCTGCGGATTTAACTGGCAGCCAATGCCTTGCTGGCTCCAAGCATAGAGATCGTCATTGATCGCCTGCTCAATCTCGCCAACAGCAGCTTTAACTGCGGCAATATCCAAGCCTTTTTTCTTCATTGATTTGCTCAATGAATAGATATCTTCACTGCCATAATCGTGAATGACCGACGAGCGCAGCGCCAGCTTATCAAAGTCATAGTGCTCGGCGTCATCGCAAGGCACCGGCTTTTTCCAAAAGCCATGCATCGCTTTGTTAATGGCAATACAAGCGATATGGCAAGCGGTGTGGCCAGCACTCATCGCCAGCCGATGTGCTTGATCGCGCTCCACCCGTAATACATCGCCAAGCTTAAACGGGCACTCAGCCAAGTTGACATCAACCACATGGGCTACCAATTTGACCGTATCATCCAACTCAGCGGCAAAACTCAGCGCCAGTTCATCGGCCTGAGTAAAGGCAAAACAATCGCACAAATCAAATGCCTGACCTGCAAATCGCAAAACCCCCTTGTCGGCGCTTTGATCTGACCATTTGAGATCTCGCGCATGACAACAGGTGTTATCGAGCACAACTAGCGTCTTGCCCTCAAACTCACTAATGGCCACTATCTGTGCGTCAATTTGCGCACACTCATAACGATAATCAATCTGACTACTTTGCATGGGAAAATCCAATCAATGACAAAATACCTAGGCGCAGCAAAATGCTGCGCCTAGTGCTTTAAAGGTTAATACTCGGCTTCAAGTTCAGGTTCTACTGAGGCGCTGTTGGCGAATTTGACCGTCGGTTTATAACGAACTGCGGTGGTGGTATCCAATACCGCCTTCATGCTCTGCGGGTAGACGAAACCTTTGCCTTCAACATACTCAACCCGTTGTTTCATCCAGTTAAATACCAACTCATCTTGGTCATCGCGGCCAAATAGGGTTTGCGCCAAACCATCAATATCTTCCACCGCCTGTTTGAAAGTCGGCACAATACGCTCAAAATGAATTTGCCATTTATCTCCAACCGGCACCAACACATCATTTTCAAGGTACTTGTGCCACAAATATGCGCCATTCCAGCAATCGTTGTCGCTGTTGAGGCTGCCACTTTGCGGGTCACGGTCATGGCCAAATCGGCCAAACCAGAAGATCCGCTGTAACATCACAAACAGCGCCAAATCCTCAAACTGCTGACACTGCCACACCATCAATGAGTCGGTAGACAGCTCACCCAAAACGTCGAGGTAAAACGGCTTGATGTTCACCCGTGGATCTTTACAAGGTGATACTTTCCATGGACTGACACGATGACCGATTTCATGGAACACTGACGCCATATAAATCGTCTGCTCAAGATTGTTCAGCACGCTGGCGATACGGGCGTTGCTTTGTTCGCAAAACACCTTTGTGGCACAAGGTAAAACAATCTCCTCAAACACATCGCGCCACACGTCGATGAACTCAACACCAAAATAATCCTCCATTTTGTCGGAGCGAATGCCCAACGCCTCAGGAAAGAATAAGAAAATATTGTGGTTATCGGTCAAAGGCCCCGACAGATCAACAAACTTGCTGGCGTAATGCCGAGGAAATGCCGTATCGGTCAAACGACTGTCATAGCGCTGATAGCCGGCCACTATGGTATTGTAGCTGTCGTCTTGTTCGAGTTTGGCACGCACTGCATTTTCAACCTCTAGTTGACGATGGATAGTGCCATTTGACACGCCACTATCGCCTTTGGTTGGATAAAAATGCCCTTCAAAGTTGATCACCAGATCTTTGTTGTCAAATTGGGTTTTGAATTTCTCCAGTGTCGCTTGATTGACCGCTACCCAGTTTTCCATTTAAATATGCTCCGCAGTAGATAAAATGACATCGGCACAAAGCCGACATTGAAACTTACATGTTGTTGACCAATATCGGATCATCGACCCTTAAGCGTTCGGCCACACCAGCAAGCGCCGCGCTATAGCTCAGTAAAACGGTCAACCCGTAATCGATTTTACGGCTGACGAATTCGCTGGCACGGTCGCCTATCGGCGCTGGCAGTTGAACCTCTTGCACTTGGCGGATGATAATTTGCTCCGGGATATAGCAGATCCGCGCATTTTTGAAGGCGCTGGTTCGCAGCTCGACCAAACTGTAGGCGCCACCAAAACCCGCCGAAACGGCTATCGCTAATACCGGCGTATGAAACAGATGGGCACCGAACACCTGTAAAAAGCTTTTAAATGCTGGCGGTACCATGCCGTCCCATTCAGGACAGACAAATACAGCGCCATCGGCTTGTTGCAGCTGCTGTGCAGCCTGTTGCCATTGGCTTGAGTAAACGCCTTGGGCATTCCAAGCCTCCAGCGGCAAACGGTTAATATCGATAAGCTGACACCGGCTGACTTGTGGGTTTTGCCCAAGCACTTGCTCAATATATTGCGCCACTCTAAGCGACTGACTGTCGTCGCGAGGACTGCCACTTAATACCACTATGTTCATTTTTCAATTTGTCCTAAATTAACGTCTATACCGGCACCATTGACCATTGGATGCTGTTGACAAAACCACACCATCTCAGCCACTTCACTGGGGGCCAAAAGACGCTCGATACAAAGATTGTCGGTGATCGCTTGTTCATCGCTGATATGACTGCTGAGCATTTCAGTACGGGTAAAGCCCGGATGGACACAACAGCTGTGAATGCCACTTTTGGCCAAGTCTTGACAGGTTGCTTTGGCCAACCCCGCTACCGCATGTTTTAAAGTGACGTAACCGGCGCAACCGGCCACAGCCTTATGCGCCAAAGTCGAGCCGATATAAATGATTGAACTGCCCGAATTCATATACGGCTTGACGGCTGCATTGATGGCCATTGGTGATTTCAGCGCCACGTTGGCTGCCACATTGAACGCGGCAAGATCTGGCGCATCGATAGAATCTTTGTAATAACTAAAAGCATTGTGCACCAACGCAATACGCGACCATTGCTGACCTTCAAGCGCTTGCTTTAACTCGGCAACTAACTCGCCGATATCCGGGCAACCCAAATCGAATGTAAAGTGACGCTCATAGGCGCAGCCCGCGTCGCTACGGGCTATCCCCCAAATGCTCCAGCCGTTTTCAGTAAACAACTCGGCAACGGCTTTGCCGATACCACGGCTACTGCCACTGATAATAAGCAAAGAACGAGTCACGATGCCTCCGATACATAGGCAAACTGCCCGTCACCCGATGAAACGCCGATTTTTAGGCCATCAAGCATTTTCAGTAGCCCCTGTTCATCCAACCCGCGTTTCACCTCCGTCATGATGAAATACGACAAAGACTCGGTAGAAGTGTTGCGCAATTGCAAGGCGCACACATCATCGGCAGGTAATACAAATAGGTCTTGACCGAAGCGGATCTCAAAACAGCTCTCTTGCTCGGTCACATCAAGATAAGGTGAGCAAAGCGGCAACAAAAAGCGCTCGTTGAGCCGTTCGCAGACTGCCTTGATCAAGTTACGCACAATGCGATAGTCAAAGGTGATACCACCGGCATCGACAATGCTCGAATAGGTGGCTTTAACCTTAAAGTTATGGCCGTGCAAGCGCTCCCTTTGCTGTTGATTGAACAAAGTAAAGTGACCGGCAGAAAAGCCCATATCCTGACGAAACAGCTCAATAGTTGAATACATGAGGGCAGACTCGCAGGTTAAAAATAAGGCGTCAGCTGCACACTGCCGGCCTTCAGAACAATGCGCTCAATCTCTTGTTCGACGATGGCCTTTTTACCACTTAAGACACCGATCCACGACCAGTTGTCCTGACCCATCGGTGGCATTTGTTGATCTTGGTCGAGTAACAAAGTATGGAAGCTCTTAAGATCTGTTGGCACCACAATCTCATCGACTTGCCGCTGTTCTTTGACACCATACAAAATCCCTACGGCCGACTCACGCCCCGGCAAACTGAACAGTCCTTGCTGAGCTTCAATACCTACAGATATCGCGATGGTGTGGGCATAGACTTGAGCCACTTCGACATTGTAGGCAAGGGGGATCAACTCGCCCAAAGGTCCACCCCCAAGTCTGCCCATATTGGCATCGATAATGCCGTTTTTGTCTTGACCGAGGATCACTTCAATGTGGAAGTAGCCATGAGTGAAGCCACTTCGCTTCACCAATTGACTTACCGCATCATGTGTCCATTGCAGCTGCTCTGGGCTAACCTGACTATCTACCGGAAACTCAAAGTAAGATTCCGTCAAGCCGATTTTGCGACGACTACACAAACCCAATAACGACATTTGGCCATTTTCGACAAAGCCCTCAACGCTATAAAGTTGCCCGTCTATTACCTCCTGTAATAGCCATAAATGTTCATCGAGATAACTTGGTAACGTCACCTGAGCAATGTGAGGCGCGACCAATTCAACCTCTTGATGATTGAAAAACTTCGCCCCAATGCCACCGGCCAATTTTTCCGGTTTTACGATAAACTCAGGGGTGCTCTGAGCAAATCCAATAATGGCATCTTCATCGATATGCTGAGCATCGACAATTAACGTATTGGGCGAAAACTCTGGCACCAACTCGACCACTTCGGCCTTACTCTTTAATTGCATGACTGCGCGGTCAATCCCTTTAACTTGAAGCTTGTCGGCCAAATCAAATGCCACTTCAAGGCGACTGTCGAGTAAGGTCGTCACCGCAAAGACCTCGGTCACATCAATCTGCTCAACCAAAGCCTGATACATCGCATCGACATCGGTAGTATCACATTCGATATGCGCCAACTGTTTAAGTTGCGCCAAGGTGTCACCTTGATAATTGCCGCTGTTACACAAAAACAACGCCTCATAGCCCAACAACAGACAAGCCTCGGCACTGTACGCTGCGCCAATATCAGAGGTTTCTACAAATACAATTTTCATTTACCCGATCCTATGACTCGAAACACCGTTCAACGGCTTCTATCTGTTGATACATTTGTTCAATGGTTTGTGCTGTCAGCTCAATATTGGCTGCAACATTAAAGACTGAACGGCTATTGTCGGCATCGACAGCCTCACGCTCACTTGGCTCATACGCTTTGACGAAATCAAAGTCGAGTTGTTTGGGAATATGCTGGTGCGTACCTTCGTCGGCAAAAGAGATCATCATAAAAGCGCCGACACCTTGCGGCGCAGCGTTCAGCTTATCTGTCCATTGACGCTCTAAACCATGGGAGGCCTGAAGCCGGATATTGATTTCATCTGCGTTGATACCAAAACGGGTTTCCAACACATTGACTATCCAGGCACCGCCGTTGCGGCTCGCCACTTCACACAAATAAATCTCATTGCTGGGCGTAACAAAGGCTTCGAGATGAAAAGCCAGTGTGCCGCAGTGAGGCAAAACCGCGAGGATCTGCTTGGTAAAAGCGACCAGAGGCTGATACAAAGGTTCATCCTCAGTCAGTGTCACAGAGCCGAGCATAGACTTATTACCGCTGGCGTAATCTAGGCAGGAATTAACATAGCGCATTGGCTGAACCAACATCAGCTCACCATTGGCCAACAGACCGTCTACATGAAAAATATCACCTGTGATAAACGACTCGGCAATCAAACCGATGGTCGTATCGGTAAAGTAATAAAAATGCTGTTCTAAAAAGGTTCTCAGCTGCTCATCGTTGTCGAGTTTGAACACCTTCGCTCCAGCCATGCCGACCCGAGGTTTAACTATCACCGGATAGCCATTGGTCTCAATAAAACGGCATAGTTGACCCACATCATTGATGGCTTCGAACTTAGGATTGTCGATACCTTCGCGCTGACAATACTCCCGCATGACCAACTTATCTCGAAACGCCATTGCGCTTTGCGTGCTCTGCCCGGCAATTCCTAAAGCATCACGACACTTGGCCGCACGGATAATGTCATACTCGGAAAACGCCACGATGCTGTGGATCTCGATTTCTTGACCAAGCGCGACGATATCCCGCTCGATATTGCCGTTTAAGGTGTAGTTGTCATATTCATAGACACCCAAATAGTGTGCTTTTGTCTTTTCCTCATTAGAGAATGTACCGGATTGACAAAAAATATGTAGCTGATACTGAGTTTTGTCCAACCACAAGTGATAAGGTGCCAACCCAATCGGCATTCGATTCAAAATGACGATATGTTTCATACTGAAAAACCTCAAAGAGCCAGATAGCAAATGCCAGCGCTGAAACTCACTAATTTTCGACAAAAATCAATGCACTCAAGGCAACGCCTTGAGCAACCATATGATGCGTGTTAAAGATATTGAGGAAATAAGCGCAAGCGTGCGGCAAATTCGTTGTGACAATCGCGATGACGTTTATGGATATTGTAAAGTGTCAAAATGCAGTTGAACCAAGCCATTGGACAACGCGTTTTTTCGGCAACACTGAGATAAAGTCACTAGCCGGCCAAATGCCAGCTCACTTCACGTCACCTTCGCTACTGATAAACACTTTACTTTCCTTGAAACAAACCTTCACTACTTACTGCATAACCATTTAGCAACGAACCGCTTTCAAACGCGCATTAAACTCCCTAGTACCGACAGGTCCAAATTAAGGACCCATGATGCCCTACAAACGAAATAGACCCATCTCGCAGTGGCACCAAATCTCTTGCGGCGGATTCTCTCATCGAATCGAAAAACAACGCAACCGAGGACAGGCTTTCAAAAGAGATCCACAAATGTAAACAATGGTCTAGTTTAGTGACTTTATGTATTCTCAGATTTACAGGGATTAGTATCTGAGATATAGAGATTGACAAATAGATAATGGCGCGTTCCACATCAGGAACTGCTTTTATATTGCGAAATTAAGGCAATAAGCGAAGTGCGGCAGATAAGGGCTGCGATACGCCGCCCACCTCTGTTGCTTTTTTAGTCGTCAGTGGCCTTAGTAAACGATGTGTCAGCAAGAATACAAAAAACACATTTTACCAATTTGACAAATTTTGTTGACAGCAGTAGCTAGGCGGCATTGTAATGATTGATCAGACTTGGCAAGACAAAATAGGGAATAGCCGAAGCATTCGGCAAAATGCATTATGGAAGGCCTTTGGTGAGCTGCTCTAAATGAAATTGAATGGCGTCTTCAAGGGCATCAATATAGGGTTTAGAACTTAAGGTGCGAGTAATAGCGAGCTTTTCATTGATTTCGGTTTCGATATAGAAAATATAGACGGCAGCACCATTTGAATTCTCCTCTTTCGAATAAAGCGCTCTGGTATATTCACCTGCTTGCGATATCTCGAATGTTTGGCTATCAACAACTGACGAGCTGGAAAAATGACGGTGATCGACCAAGGCATACCCGACAATAGCCCCGATAGGACCACCTAACCCGGCTCCAAGCAGCACCCGAGCATCATCCCCTCTATTATTGCGGTAACAGACCAAATGATGCACTTTGAGATTCAGCTGCATTTGCTCGTTAGCCAAACGCTCAAACGCCCGGTGTTGAAAAATACGTAAAGCTGAAGGCGAGATAACATTATCAGCGACACGAAAAGTGCCAAATTCATGCAAAGCCATAAACTTGCCGCCTTGTGATTCCTTTGCGGGGCGAAGATCCTCAACCACAACTGCATTAGACTTTTCTATATCGACTACCTCCACCAACTTCGGTGTTTGAGCACAACCACAGATAAGCACCGCGACTAGAAAGACCAAATTTCTCATATACCTACTCATCAACATTAATGACTGCGATTGTCATAAGCGCAAACAACACATCGCAACGGTTGAACACATGATAACGTTCAATGCATAGGATGGTTGTTGCAACGCCCATCATGGATGTGGATTTTCTCCGTGCCATCCAACAATCATCGTCACGCACATCAACACCGAATGCGAATTCGCACAAACCTCGTGTTGCCGACACCGTTGTTGGGCGTTGCTCCGCAACAACCAACCTATAACGTATAATTTTTCCAGCCCATAGCAAAAAACCCGCTGCGATTGCAGCGGGTTTTGCGTATTGGGTGCCTGGCGATGTCCTACATTGCTCGTATCGTCCTGATACTCACCCCTTCGGGGCCTGCTCTTCGCAGTCCCAAATGGCTCCCGGCCATTTGGTCACTTCGTTCGAGTAGGACCTTCGCAAAACCCACAAACTAAAAAACCCGACACAAGGTCGGGTTCTTTAGTTTGTTGGGTGCCTGGCGATGTCCTACTCTCACATGGGATCTCCCACACTACCATCGGCGCTAATGCGTTTCACTTCTGAGTTCGGAATGGATTCAGGTGGGACCACATTGCCATTGTCGCCAGGCGAATTTTTTACAATGATGA
>JBFHGJ010000057.1:0-35050 GCA_041583135.1 Alteromonadaceae bacterium
GGCCGAGCAACTCAGTCCATTTGAGATCTTGTGGCAGTTGCCAGAATCTTCCAGTACGCAGGATATCTTTCAATATTTGCAGCCCGATGAGTTGCAATCGCTGACTGAGCGCATCGGCAACTTTAAGCGGGAGTGTCAAAAACGCTCTATCGGCGGCCGCGGGCGGGCGGTATTGGATCTACTATTGCCGCAATTGTTGAGTGAAATGGCACGCAACAAGGCGCCGTTGTATACCCTTGAACGGGTGTTCAATGTGATCGCCAAAATTGCTTCGCGTACAGCATATCTCGAGTTGCTCAATGAGAATTTTGGGGCACTCAAACAGCTGGTCAAACTGTGTTCACAAAGCTGTTGGATAGCCGAGCAGCTGGCGCATCAGCCGATGCTGCTCGATGAGCTGATTGACCCGGATGTGTTGTATCACCCGATTGCCCCGAGTGAGTACCGCCGAGTGCTGGAAGAACAAATGATCAGGGTGCCTGAGGATGATATGGAGCAGCAACTTGAAACCCTGCGTCACTTTAAATTGGCCAAACAGCTACACATTGCCGCAGCCGATATTTCTAAGGTGCTATCAGTCAAAGAAGTCAGCAGTCATTTGACGGTACTGGCCGAGGCGTGTATCGAGGTGGTGGTCAACATCGCTTGGAAGCAAATGGTTGAGCGCTATGGTGCGCCACAAGGGCGCAGCGCCGACAATAAGGGCTTTGCGGTTATCGGATACGGTAAACTCGGGGGCACTGAGCTTGGCTACGATTCGGATCTGGATGTGGTGTTTATTCATGACTGCGACGGTCAAAAGCCGACAGAAGGGGCAAAGCCGATTGACTCGCGGCAGTTTTATTTGAAGTTGGCACAGCGCATTATCCATATTTTTACCTCACGCACGCTATCGGGCATTTTATATGATATGGATACGCGCATTAGACCTCAGGGGAACTCGGGGCTATTGGCCTGTCATATCGACACCTATCGCGCGTATTTAGAGGAAGAAGCTTGGACTTGGGAGCATCAGGCCTTGGTGCGGGCGCGTATTGTTTATGGCGATGAACGTTTTATACATGGTTTTAATGATATTCGCCAAAGCATTTTGTGCGCCGAGCGTGACTTGGACAAGCTCAAACAAGATGTGGTGGAGATGCGGCAGAAAATGCGCGACAACCTCGCCAAAAGCACAGATATCCTGTTTGATTTAAAACAGGGGGCCGGTGGCATTGCCGACATGGAGTTTATCACCCAGTACCTGGTGCTGGCCTACGCTGGGCAATTTCCTGAGTTGACGCAGCACCGAGCCAATCTGCGTCTGTTTGAACGCTTTGAAGCGCTGGGCTTGATTGATGATGCGCAGGCGAAGGCGCTCGGTCACAGTTATCGTCAGCTACGTAAAATTGCCCACCGCTTGACATTACAGCAAAGAGACAAGCTCACCGACAATGAGTATGCCAAGTCGTTGAGCGCCGATATTCAAGCGATTTGGCAGCAGATCTTTTAATGTGGCGACAATGCCTGTCAGGTTAGGATGAAGGGGTTTTGGTTTTAGCTTGACGACAATTGGCTTTGACGTAATCGCTGATTTCATAGGTGATCACCAATGCCCTTTGCTTGTAGCAATACAGCGCTTGAATGTCTTTTTCATAATCGCTATTGAGGGCTTTGGCCACGGTGCCGACGGTATCTACCAAGTCGGACTCGACCTGAAAATAATGCTTGATCACATAATCTCTGTCCAACCGCCAAATCAGCTCCATACCTTCATCTTCGGTGGCCTGTTCAAGGATCTGTTTAAGGGTGTCACCTGAGCGAAAACGGCGATTCATGAAAGTGCCGGTGAATGTTTTAGGTCCGGGTTGCACCATTTCTTCGCGTTGTTTGAGTTCTTCATCAAGGGTATAAACCGACGGGGTGAGCTTTAACACAAAGCCATCACCTAGGGTTTTATTGGTGCCTAACAGTTCTTCTTTGACTTTGCCGTAAAAGTTGGATAACCCTTTGGCTGCCGAGGAGGTGGTGATGCCAAACGTTTCTTTATCGGCTTCTTCTTCGGCTTTTTCTTCTTCGGTCTTTTTACTCGGTTTTATCACACGCCCTGTGAACTTTTCTTCCTCTTTATCTGGAGAGAAGGTGATATCGTCACCAAATATAAGAAAACCAACGGCCGCCAATAAGAAACTTGCGATGAGTAAGTGTTTGATCCAAAACCACATGATAGCTACACAATGTATTTGTCGTTGATAAGTCCTATAGCAAAATACTAGCCACTATTGGGCAAAAGATCCAGTTTTGCCCAAAGTGTTGTTATTTTAGGGGTTGTGGACGGTGAGATCTGCCAAACAGGCCCTAAGCCTTTTTTTGGTATAAAGAAGGCGCGTCAGGGTCGGGCTGAGTTTTAAAGCGGCGGTGCACCCACATATATTGATCGACCGCGCCCATGACGGCTTGTTCGACCCATTGATTGACGAGAGTGACGTCTTTTGCCGGGTCGTCTGATGGGAACTGCTCAAAAGGCGGCAAAATTTCGACTTCATAACCTTTGTCTGTACGCTTGGTCACCATCGGGATCACCGCACATTGACTTTGCTCGGCAAACAATAAAGTACCGGTTGTTGTTGCCGTCTGTTTAACTGCAAAAAACGGCACAAATTCACAGCGGTTACGGCCATAATCCTGATCCGGCAGATAATAGCAGATCTCACCTTGCTTGAGGGCTTCGATAAGACCACGGACGTTGCGTTTGCCTATCATGTATTTGTTTGATTTACAGCGGCCTCGATATTGAAAATATTCCATCACCGGGTTGTCGTGGGGACGATAAAAGCCGATCCCTTCTTTTTTCAGACCGAACAAACGGCCGTCGATTTCCAAATGCAGCGAATGTGCCATCAGCAGCAACACACCTTTGCCTTGTTGTTGAGCTTGTTCAATGTATTCAACGCCCTTAACCGTACCTAGACGTTTAAAGCGCCACTGCGGCCACCACCAGGCGATGGTCGTTTCAAAGAAGGCTTTGGCGGTATTTTCAATATTGCGCTTCACAATCGCTTGCTGCTCGGCATCAGACATGTGTGGAAAGCATAACTCAAGATTGCGTTTGGCAATGCGCCGACGAGACTTCACCACACGATATAAGAGTTTGCCGAGCAAGGTGCCGATAAACATCTGCACTTTATAAGGGAGTTGATTGATGATGAAAACCAAGGCCAGGCCAAACCAAGTTAGCCAATATTTAGGTTTGAAAAAGGACCACTGAAACGTCGGTGCTTGTATTGTTTTCACGAAAGCTGCAAGGGGTTGGGAAATGTGGGGCCATTGTAACTGAACTCTAATGGCTTTGCATCTTGAGTTGAAAAGCGAGGGGGGTAGATAATAAAGAGAAAAACGGGCGATGATTGCCATCGCCCATTAAACGACACTCGGTCAATAAGATCAGACCTTATTGCTTAAACCTTTGTTGATCAGCGCGATGTCTTTTTCGCTGACGGTACCGGCGGCCAGTTTCAGGTTCAATACCGCCATGATGTAGTCATAACGAGAAGCAGATAGATTGCTCTTAGAGCGATAAAGCTGCTGGGTTGAAACCAATACGTCTACGATGGTACGAGTACCAACCTCAAAACCGGCTTCGGTGGCCTGTAGCGCACTTTCGGCTGAGCGTACTGCTTGCTCTTGGGCTTTGATGGTTGAGATCAAGGTCAATACGTTGGCATAGTTGGTGCGAACCGTGCGCACGATACGACGATGGGTCAGTTCGCGGTCTTCACTGGCAACTACATAGTTTGCCTGTGCCTGCTTGACGCGTGAGTCGGTTCTAAAGCCTTCGAACAGTGGCACTGACACGCTAAGTTGAATCGAGGTGCCTTGACCCGGCAGTGGGTTATCTTCAGAGGTAACCGGTGGCTCACCTGTGGTTCTGCGATTGGCGTTGGTGTTGCTCTTACCTTTGCTGGCGGTCAAGCTGACGGTGGGTAAGTGACCTGAATAGGCAACGTCGATATTGGCTTGCGCGACTTCCATCGAAATGGTTTGCGATTGCAATTCTTGGTTGGAGCTTCGGGCTAAATTAACCCAGTCGTCGGCTGTTTTTTCCAATTTGGCGGTGCTAAAGCGACTGGTGTTTAGGGCCGCTAAATCTCTTGGATAGGCGCCGGTGATCTCACGGAGCAATTCTTTGCGGATCTCGACATCGTTTTGTGAGCGGATAACCGTCGCCAACGAGTTATCGTATTGGGCTTGCGCCTCGTGTACATCGGTAATGGCGGTAAGGCCGACTTTAAAGCGTTGGTTGGTTTGCTCAAGCTGGCGCTCAATGGCATTTTTTTCGGCAATGGCAAACTCTAGGCTGTCTTGTGCCCGCAAGACATTGAAATAGGCTTCGGCAACACGGCTGATCAGGTTTTGTTTGGCTAGGTTGAAGTTGACTTCACTTTGCATCGCTCGCTTTTTGGCGATGTCGAGGTTTTGCCAAGTGGCCCATGAAAAAACTTCTTGGGATAAGCTAAAGCCATAGCGGTTGCTGATGGATTCGGTTTCAACATCGACATATTGTTCAACGTATTCGCCTTGATCGTTAAGATAAGCCGCTTTGGTTGAACCGTCAGAGGTGCTGCGTGTTACGCTGGCACTAAATGAGATTTGCGGGAACAACGTGGCTTTGGCTTGAGTGATATCTTCTTGACTGGCATTGACCACAGCAGAGGCCCTTAACACTTGCGGGTCCTTGCTGAGCGCTAACTGGTAAACATCGTTTAAGTCTTCTGCCTGTGCTAGGTGTCCGAAGGAGCCCAAAGCGATGCTGACAACAATTGGGAGTAGTTTTTTATTCATTGCTAATTCTCTTCCTTAGCTGCATTATCATTAACTGCTGCTGATTGGTTTGCCGTGTGTCGGTAAAAGAGCAGCCATTCTACGATTACTCTCGTTCCGGTGTAACATTCTAGTGGTAAATTGGGCGCACAAAGTGTAACAGATTGTGAACAAAGAAAAAGTGGATTGTTCAATTTAATCAAAAAGTAACGCAGTGGCCTGAATTGTGGTGAAGCACACCAGTCTTGTTTATAACAAAGGAAAGGATGATGACCTCAAAGTATCAATCTCAATCGCTTGGTTTCTCAGATGTTGAACTGGTTGAACGTAAGCGGGTGTTTTCCGACTTTTTCAACGTTGACCAATATTGTTTAAGACACCGAAAGTTTGACGGTACCTTGACACAGCCGATTGAACGGCTGGTTTTTGAACGGGGCCATGCGGTGGCCGTACTGCCTTATGACCCTGTGCGCGATGAGGTGGTGCTGATAGAGCAGATCCGTATAGGCGCTTATGCCGCTGAGCTTAAAAGCGGTGAAAATGCCTCGCCTTGGTTGCTTGAATGTATTGCCGGTATGGTGGAAGCGGGGGAGAGCGATGAGCAGGTAGCGATACGAGAAGCGCAAGAAGAAGCCGGTATTGAGATCTCCGGCTTAGAGCCTATGGTGAGCTTTTACACCAGCCCCGGTGGCAGCTCTGAGAAGATCCAGTTGTTTGCCGCTGTGGTCGATAGCCAAACGGCTGATGGTGTCCATGGACTAGATGAAGAACACGAAGACATTAAAGTTTACCGGGTTGCCTTTGACGAGGCGGTGGAATTAGTCAAAAAAGGTAGAATTAACAATGCCCCTACCGTTATTGCCATTCAATGGTTACAATTAAACAAACACCGCTTTATTGAGCGGCTTGAACCATCATGTTAATCGCTTAGGGGGAATGGCCGATATGGCTGGCTATCGCACTAAATATGTACCGGATCTGCAAAGCCTTATGCTTTTGTGCGAGTACAATTATGTGCGCATGTTAAAGTTGCTGCCGGAGCTATCGCCGCAAGGGGCATATTTCGACTACAGCGTCAAAGGGGCGTTGACTTTTCGTTTGACCATCACCGAGTGTTGCAAATACACCACGATAGTGACGGTGACGCAGATTGAGCCTAAGCTGGCGGATTATCTAAGACCGCATATGGAAGTGCGACTGTATCATGATGCCAATATGGCTGAGGTTACCCGTTCGCAGAATGTCGGGCGCTTTAAAGGCGCTTATACCTACCCTAACGACCAAATGATGCAAAAAGACGAGAAACATCAAATCAACCGATTTTTAAAAGATTGGTTGCAGTTGTGTTTGGATTTTGGCGAGGTTTCAGTGGATTTGTCGTCATACTGATGCAGTGGTTTAGGCAAGTATTTCAAGGGCAGTCATCGCCGCCGTTTCGTGTGGCACAGATTAGCGATTGCCATTTACTCAAAGATCATGGTCTGTACCAAGGTATCGATTCCACCGAGTCTTTAATCGCGGTGCTTGAAACCTTGGCCAAAAGTCAGTGGGATTTAGTCGTCGTCAGTGGCGATATCAGTCAAGATCATACCCCTGAATCTTATCAAGTTTTGGCGCAATTGATGGCGCAGTATCTACCGGATACGCCTATCGCACGATTGCCGGGCAATCACGATGAGCTTGAGAGTCTATCGGCTTGGCTAAGTGACGCGCCGTTTTGCACCAGCAATCATTTCTGTTTCGGCGATTGGCATATACTGCAACTTAACAGCAAAGGGCCAACCCCGGCGGGGTTGATAGTCGATGAGCATTTTAAGGCTATTCATCATTGTCTTGAGCAAATTGCGCCGGAGCATCACATTGGGGTTTTTGTTCATCATCATCCCTTGGCGATGCAGGCATACATCGACAAACACATTCTCACCAACGGTCAGGCACTTTTGGCCTGCCTCGCCCGTCATCCCGGGGTGAAGTTTTTGGCCCACGGTCATGTTCATCAGGCGCAGCAGCTGGGGTATTTCGGCAGTGGTGGCGAATTCGCCGTACTTGCAGCCCCTTCGACCTCGATGCAATTTGCCCGCCACTCCATGGTGCGGGCCAATGAGGATCTCGGTCCCGGGTTTCGCCAATTTGAATTACAACCACAAGGGCAGTTTGATTCTTCTGTGGTGTGGATACGATAGAGGACCGTATGCTGATTTATGTTCATGGCTTTTTAAGCTCACCAAAGTCTGTTAAAGCAAGACAGACGGCCGAGTATATGGCACAGAATTTCCCTGATTTTCCGGTACTTACGCCGCAACTACCAGCAAACCCAATCAAAGCGATGGCATTGCTTGAAGATCTTATCATTAAAAATCAAAAGCTTATAAAAGGCTTGCTGGGAAGTTCGCTCGGTGGGTTTTATGCCACTTATCTTGCGGACAAATATAGCGTAAAATCAGTGCTGATTAATCCTGCGGTTCGTCCCTATAAGTTGTTCTCAGATTATCTCGGACTGCAGACCAACCCCTATACCAATGAACAATTTGTTGTCGATGACGCTTATCTTCAAGCGCTTGAGGCGTTCGATGTGCCTTCGGTGTCGCAACAGTCTTTGTATTGGTTGTTGCAGCAACAAGGGGATGAAGTCTTAGACTACCGAGATGCGGTAAGTCACTATCAGGGATGTAAACAAACGGTTGAAGCGCAAGGCAGCCACGGATTTGATGGATTTGAACGGTTCTTACCGTCGATTGCCGAGTTTTTCGATTTAACCTGATTGAATATAACAAAATAGCTAAAACACCTATGACTGATCAAAGTTACGATTCCAAGGATATTGAAGTATTAAGCGGACTTGATCCGGTGCGTCGCCGCCCGGGCATGTACACTGATACGACAAGACCCAATCACCTGGCTCAGGAAGTCATCGACAATTCTGTCGATGAAGCCCTTGCCGGACACGCGCAGTCGATGCTGGTTGTGCTTCATGCCGACATGTCGGTAGAGGTTACCGACGATGGCCGCGGAATGCCGGTAGATATTCATCCTGAACAAGGGGTATCCGGGGTTGAACTTATTCTCACCAAATTACATGCCGGTGGTAAATTTTCCAATAAGAACTATCAATTTTCCGGTGGTTTGCATGGGGTGGGGATCTCAGTGGTCAATGCCTTGTCCAAACGGGTTGAAATTACCGTTAGACGAGATTGCCAAGTCTATGAAATGGCTTTTGAAAATGGCGAGAAGGTCTCTGAGTTGACGGTAACCGGCACGGTCGGTAAGCGCAACACCGGCACTCGTGTTCGTTTTTGGCCCGATCCGCAGTATTTTGACTCGGCCAAGCTGTCGGTCACCAAGTTGCTGCACAATCTTAAAGCCAAAGCGGTTTTGTGTCCGGGACTTAAGATCAAGTTTGATGACAAGGTTAACGGCAATAAGCACGAATGGTGTTTTTTAAACGGCCTTGAAGATTATTTAATCGATGCGATTAAAGATTTTGAAACCCTACCGAAAAAGCCTTTTGTCGGCAAATTTAGCGGCAATGAGGAGGCGGTTGACTGGGCATTGTTGTGGTTGCCCGAAGGCGGCGATATGCTGCAAGAAAGTTATGTCAACTTGATCCCGACCGCACAAGGCGGCACCCATGTCAACGGTTTGCGCCAAGGCTTGTGTGAGTCGATGCGTGAGTTTTGTGAGTTTCGCAATCTCTTACCGCGTGGGGTTAAGTTGACCCCGGATGATGTGTGGGACCGTTGCAGTTATATCCTCTCGGTTAAAATCCAAGACCCGCAATTTGCCGGGCAAACCAAAGAAAAACTGTCCTCACGCCAATGTGCCGCCTTTGTTTCCGGCGTCGTCAAGGACGCTTTTAGCCTGTGGCTCAATGAGCACACCGAAACGGCAGAAGCATTGGCGCAGATGTGTATCTCCAGTGCGCAACGGCGCCTAAAGGCGAGCAAAAAAGTGGTGCGCAAAAAAGTCACCGCAGGGCCTGCCTTGCCCGGTAAGCTAACAGACTGTTCAAGCCAAGATACCAGTCGTACCGAGCTGTTTTTGGTGGAAGGGGACTCGGCCGGCGGCTCGGCTAAACAGGCCAGAGATCGCTTCTTTCAAGCGATTATGCCGCTACGCGGTAAAATTTTGAATACTTGGGAAGTGGAAAGTGGGCAGATTTTGGCGTCCCAAGAGATCCATGATATTTCGGTGGCCATAGGTATTGACCCGAACGCTACCGATTTGTCCGATTTACGCTATGGCAAGATCTGTATTCTCGCCGATGCCGACTCCGATGGGCTGCACATTGCCACTTTGTTGTGTGCTTTGTTCATCAAGCATTTTAGAGCCTTGGTTCAAGAAGGCCATGTTTATGTGGCGATGCCGCCTTTGTATCGAATCGATGTCGGTAAAGAGGTTTACTATGCCTTGGATGAAGACGAGAAAAAGGGCATTTTAGACCGAATTGCCGCCGAAAAAAAACGTGCTAAGGTCAATGTTCAGCGCTTTAAAGGTCTGGGTGAAATGAACCCGATGCAATTGCGTGAAACTACCATGGACCCTAATACTCGGCGTTTGGTGCAGTTGACCATCGACGATTCTCATGAAACTCAGGAGCTGATGGATATGCTGCTGGCGAAAAAACGGGCGCCGGATCGCAAACAATGGTTAGAAACCAGAGGAGATGAGGCCATTATCGCCTAAGCGGTAACGCTCAGGCACATCACAGTACAACGCTATCTAATAAACAGTTAAATGTTGAAATAATAATAATAACAGCAGCAATACAGGTTGAATAAACACATGAAAATGATTATCCATATGGGCAGAGGCGCAAAACGCACGATGGCGTGTGCGGTTTTTGGCTTTATGCTGCATACAGGGGCATTCGCTGCAAATGGTGATGTGCCAGGACAAGTCTCGCTTGCCGACCAGGTAGTGGCTCAAGCAAGACAATTGGAACAGACTCAAGTGAGCAAAGCTATCGATATGATGATAGCGCGCGAGCAGGAGGTGAGCGAAAGTGCGTCAAACCGGGAGATGGCGCGTTTTTACAATAAACTGGCGGAGTTGCACTCGACCCTCGGTAAGGTTGAACAGGTACGCCTGTACGGCAATAAAGGGTTGGCTCTGATTGGTGATGAAACCGTTTCTATCGGTGCCGAGCTGCACTTTAATCTCGGTCTTGCCGATGAAATTCAATCCCGCTATATCGAAGCCCGTAAGCATTATGAAAAAGGGCTACACATTGCCGAGTTGACCAATAACCGCTTGTCTCAGGCTCGGGGGAAATTGTATTTGGCCGCCGTTTACACCGCCGGTGAGGACTATAACAAATCCCTTGAGTTGATGCGTAATGCCTATAGCCTCTCTGAGGAGGTTAAAGATCCTGAGCTGACGTGGGAGGTGATGAATGAAATGGGGCTGTTGTACTCTTATCTCGATGATGAGGAGCAGGCTGCCGGATTTCATACCAAAGCCATTGAGGTGGCCAAGCAGTTGCAGATGAAAGAGCTTATTATCGTCAGTCTCTACAATGCCGCGCTCACCAATATTCAGCTAAAGCGTTATGATGTGGCCAATGTGTTGTTTGGTGAAATGCTCGAGCAGAGCAAAGGCTCGACAGAAAAGTCCAACATGTACACTGCCTACAAAGGCTTTGCTATTTCCGCCAGAGAGGCCGGACAGTATGAAAGGGGCTTTAATTATCTGGCAAAGGCGGAGGAATACCTACCCTATGTCCAACATGTGATGCAGCGATTTGAACATCATATGATTAAGGCGCAATTGCTCAATGCCCTTGAACAGACCAACAAGGCGCTCGAAGAACTCGCCATTGCCGAAAGACTGTTGCCAGAGGAAATGCATGGCAGCAGCAGTATTCATGGACTGGGGATTTATCGCGCCAAAAGCCGCTTTTTTGCTGAACTCAATCAGTATGAGCAGGCCTATCAATGGCTCGAGAAGTTCACTAAAGGTTTTGTCGAGTATCGTGATAAAGAGCGCGAAGACAAAGCGTTGAAATTGCGCATGTCGTTTGATAGCGAACGCAATGAAGTGCGCAATCAAATGCTGGAAAAAGAAAATGAAATCAAAGCATTGCAGTTAAAACAGGCCGACAGTGAAAGGCAAATACAAACCTTTTTCCTGGTTGCGTTGGCACTGTTGTCGTTGGTGCTTATCTTTGTCATGTATCGCCAGTTCCATGCCCGGCGTCAGCTAAAGAACTATGCCGAGACTGATAGTTTGACGGAGTTGTTCAATCGCCGTTATGCCTTTACCAATGGTGAAACTCTGGTGAAGCAATGTAAGCAAACCGAGCGAGCCTTTAGTATCTTTTTATTTGATTTAGACCACTTTAAGAGCATCAACGATACCTATGGTCATCCGGCAGGCGATTTGGTGCTGAAGGCAGTGGCTGATATCAGCAAAAGCTGCCTGCGCGGCACTGATGTGTTGGCGCGGATCGGCGGCGAAGAATTTGTTGCCATTTTACCCGGGGTCGATTTGGACATGGCGGAGTTTATCGCCACTCGCTTACGCGAGCGGCTGGAGTCTTCCGAGCAGGAATTCCAAGGGGCACGATTCTCTGTGACGGCCAGTTTTGGGGTGGCCTGTTTAAGACAGGGTGAAGATTTCGAACTGCTGACTCAACGCGCCGATAAGGCTCTATATATGGCCAAAGACAATGGCCGTAATTGTGTGGCTTTGGCCAGCTAAATAGCGGCAGGCCGCGGATTTATCCGCGTGCCACCAAATAGGTGCAATCCGTTTATGTGTAGCATGATTAGGATCACTTATTAAGCGAACAACAATTAATCACGACAGACAACAACAAGTGCCTCAGGCACTGGTTTGAATGAAAGGCGAACAACAACGAATGACTGATGTAGATTACACCATGGATAATGTTGAGCAGGTAGCGCTCAGGCGATTTACCGAAGAAGCCTATTTGAACTATTCCATGTACGTCATCATGGATCGGGCCTTACCTCATATCGGCGATGGCTTAAAGCCGGTGCAACGACGCATCATTTTTGCCATGAATGAATTAAGCCTAGGGCCAGCGGCCAAATACAAGAAATCGGCCAGAACCGTCGGTGACGTACTAGGTAAATATCATCCCCACGGCGATAGCGCCTGTTATGAGGCGATGGTACTGATGGCGCAGCCGTTTTCCTACCGCCATCCGCTGGTGGATGGTCAAGGTAACTGGGGGGCGGCAGACGACCCGAAATCTTTTGCGGCGATGCGTTATACCGAGGCGCGTCTGGCGAAGTTTTCCGAGGTGTTGCTCTCAGAAGTCGGACAGGGCAATGTCGATTGGGTGCCCAATTTTGACGGCACCCTAAAAGAGCCGAAAGTCTTACCTGCAAGATTACCGCACATTTTACTCAACGGCATTACCGGTATTGCCGTTGGTATGGCCACCGATATTCCACCGCACAATACCCTTGAAATTGCCGATGCCTGTATTCACTTGTTGTCGAATCCTAAGGCGACACCGGCTGAGTTGATGGCATTTGTCAAAGGCCCGGATTACCCAACCGAGGCGGAGATCATCACCCCGGTCGCGGAGATCCAAAAGATCTACGAAAGTGGCCGTGGCAGCATCAAAATGCGCGCGGTGTTTGAAGAAGAAAGTGGTGAGGTGGTGATCAATGCGTTGCCTCATCAGGTCAGTGGCGCCAAAATTTTAGAACAGATAGCGGCGCAAATGAACGCCAAGAAACTGCCGATGGTGGCGGATTTGCGCGATGAGTCGGACCATGAAAACCCCACTCGTATCGTCATTGTCCCACGCTCAAACCGAGTCAATGTCGAACAGTTGATGCAGCATTTGTTTGCGACCACCGACCTTGAAAAGAACTACCGAGTCAATCTCAATGTGCTTGGGTTGAACAACCGTCCTCGGGTTAAGTCGCTGTCTGAAATGCTCAACGAATGGCTTGAGTTTCGTCGTGACATCGTGACCAGGCGCTTACAACATCGTTTAGATAAAGTGTTGGCGCGGTTGCATATTTTAGAAGGTTTGATGATAGCCTTTTTAAATATCGACGAAGTGATTGCGATCATTCGCAGCAACGATGAACCCAAGCCGGTATTGATGGAACGCTTTGGGCTCAGCGCTGAGCAGGCCGACGCGATTTTGGATTTGAAATTGCGTCATTTGGCCAAGCTTGAAGAAATGAAGATCCGCGGCGAGCAAGATGAACTAAACAAAGAGCGTGAAGTGCTTGAATCGACCTTAGGATCCAAGGCCAAAATGACGCGTTTGCTGAAAAAAGAGATCAAAGAGGCGGCGCAAACCTATGGCGATCCGCGTCGTTCACCGATTGTCGAGCGTGGCGAAGCCAAAGCGTTGACCGAAAAAGAACTGATCCCAAGTGAGGCGGTGACGGTGGTGCTGTCGGAAAAAGGTTGGGCAAGGTGTGCCAAAGGCCATGATATCGATGCGACAGGCTTAAGTTATAAAGCCGGAGACAGCTTTAAGTCGTGCAGTAAAGGGCGCAGCAATTTGCCGGTGGTCTTTATGGAGTCCTCCGGTAAGGCGTTTGCCACCGATGCACACAACTTACCGACTGCCCGTAGCCAAGGCGAGCCTTTATCCGGGCGTTTTGCCACTACCAGCGGAGAAAACTTTGAACACGTGGTGATGGCGGAGCCTTCGCAGCTGTTCTTGTTGGCCTCTGATGCCGGTTATGGTTTTGTGACCAATTTTGAATCTATGGTCAGTAAGAATAAAAACGGCAAAGCGGTGGTCACGCTACCGAAAGGGGCTAAGTTATTGCAGCCAAGTGTTGTTGCAGATGTTGAAAGCGACTTGTGTTTGGCCATCACCAATGAAGGGCGGATGTTGGTCTTTCCGATTAAGGACTTACCACAGCTGTCCAAAGGCAAGGGCAATAAGATCATCTCAATTCCATCGGCGCGAGCTGCGGCAAGAGAAGAATATGTCACCATCTTATCTGCCATTTCCGGCGACGTGTCGGTGACCATTTACGCCGGTAAACGTAAGCTGACCTTAAAACCGGATGATTTGGCCCATTACCGTGGCGAGCGTGGACGCAGAGGCAGTAAACTGCCTCGCGGGTTACAACGGGTCGATGAAATTGAAGTGGTGCAAGCAGAGCCAAATGCGCCTAGCGAGTAGGCGCTTTTTCCTAGTGGCGTCTATAAACGGGCTTGCCATTTAGGTAGGTCATCAACACTTTAGTTTGTGCAATGGTGTTTTTATCGACCTCAAATAAGTTGCGGTCGATCACGATAAAATCCGCCAACTTGCCGACTTCAATCGAGCCGACCTTATCTTGTTGGCGCATCACATAGGCGCCGTTGATGGTGTAGGCGCGAAGCGCTTGTTCTAGGCTAACGGCTTGAGGGTCTCGGGTAAGGGCGTTTTGTAAGCCGACAAATGGATTGAGCGGGCTGACATTCCAGTCGCTGCTCAAGGTCAAACGGGCTCCGGCTGCAACCAAGGACTTTATTGGCACGAGATTATCGGCGCGGTTTGGGCCGATAAGGGCATCGTTTTCAGCCCAGTGCTCGGGGTTGGTAAAGTCGCCGGCAACCTGAGCATCGGCGCTGACATTGAGTTCGGCAAATCGCGGCAAGTCTGTCGGATCAACCACCTCCAAATGTGTCAGTCTGTGACGGCCTTTATCACTGCCGCCTTGTTCGATGGCATTGAGCGCCTGGTGAATGCCTCTATCGCCGATGGCATGAATATGAAAATCAAATCCCACCGCCTCTAGGGTTTTGATGTAACGAGCCAACCGAGTTTCACTAAAATAGTTCAATCCTCGATTGTCACTCAACCCGATGAGGTCGGTGTTGTAGGGCTCATGCATTGCTGCTGTGGTATTTGACAGTAGGCCATCGCTATAAACCTTGATTTGATTGAATTTTAATAGGCTGTTGGGGTCATTGCTGTAAAGTGCACTGAGTGCTGCCAGTTGTGTCTCATCGTCTAAACTCGGATAGGCCCACAAGCCAACATTCACTCTAACGGTCAGTTGATGGTTATCTCTGGCTTTTAACCAAGTCAGATGGTCATCCCGACGCCAAAAACTGCGGGCATCACTGATTGAGGTAATGCCGAACTTGGCCAGTTGCGGTAGGGTGTAGTTAACCAAACCATCATAATCACGCTTTTGTGTCTGGGTGTTTGGCTGCATCGCGATGTCCATCACGAGGTTACCGGCGTTGTCGATAAGAATGCCATTGGGGCGGCTGCTGTTGGCTTTACGCAGGATCTTGCCACCGATAGGGTCGTCACTGTTGCTGTCAATACCGGCAAGGGCTAAGGCTTTGGAGTTGACCCACATCGAATGGGAAGTTTGCTCCATGATGATCACCGCTTGGTCGCGGACGATATCATCAAGTATATCAATAGGTTCGCGCTCTGCTTGTAACAATGTCCAAAGACTGTGACCATAGCCGATAAGCCATTTGGCGTGTGGATTGTCATCGGCCGCTTGTGTGATAGCGGCGGCAAACCGCTCGGCATCGGGTTGTTGGTCATCTAGGGTAAAGAGGGTATTGTCAGAGGCCGATTCAATCGGGTGAGTATGAACGTCATGTAGCCCTGGTAGCACCATGCTGCCTTGTAGATCGGTGATCATCGTCCTATCATCTACAAATGCTCTGGCACCGTCATTTGAACCGACATAGACGATGGTGTCACCCTCAATTGCCATGGCTTCGGCCCAGCGCTGCTGCGGGTTAAGGGTATATATTTTGCCGTTTTCAAACACTTGACTGGCTTTGGCCGTAGTTGGTGAAACGTCAAACGCTTGATTAGAATGAGTGTCAGAGCCGGAGCAAGCGCTTAGCAGCATTGTTGTTGCAATAAGCTGTGTCAGTGACAACCATTGCCGTTTGGAGATTGATAGAAGCATATCTGAGTGTCCTATGTGCAAAGTGACATTCAGTATAAATTACCGTCGGTAACCGTTAGGTAACCGGCGCTTGGTTGCCTTTGGCATAATGTGGCAAAACCATTGATAGATAAGGTGTCAAGATGTTGATACTTATGGCTGAAGACCAAGCCGACTTGGCTGAGCTGACCATCGACTATCTGCAAGATGAAGCGATAGAGTGCGATTACGCCTGTGATGGCAACATGGCGATGAATTTGCTCTCAGTCAATCAATATGATGTGGTGGTGCTGGATGTTAATATGCCCAAAACCGATGGTTTTGCGGTTTGCCGCTGGCTAAGGGCCAAGCAGGATGACACGCCAGTTTTGTTTTTGACGGCGCGAGATACTCTTGATGACAAACTGTTGGGCTTTGACTGTGGTGCTCAAGACTATCTGTGTAAGCCGTTTGAACCGCAAGAGTTGTTGGCTCGAGTAAAAGTGCTGGGCAACGGGCGACAGGCAAGAGCAAAGCGTTTTAGCTTGGATAATCTTAAGATTGAGATCAGTGAGCATCGCCTATATCGTGGTGAAAAAGAGATCCAACTGCCGCCGACACAATGGCAGCTGCTGGTTCTGTTGGCGCAACACAGCCCAAACTTGGTGTCAAAAGCGCAGATTGCCGAAGCTCTTTGGCCGGCTCAAGAGGTAAACGATGATAGGCTCAAAATGCTGATCTTTCGGTTGAGGAATGCCATTGACACGCCGGGAAATCGGCCGTTGGTACACACCATTAGGGGCGCAGGTGTGGCGCTAAGAAATCCATGAGGGCGCAATCACTTGCAGCGTATTTAAATCGACGTTATTTGTTGTTGATGGCCTTGTTGTTTTTATTTGCCATCGCATTTATGAGCTTGATGAACTGGTCTGGGATGGACGATACCACCGAATACTACATGCAGTATGAGGCGCAGGTGCTCAGTGAGTTTTATCCGCCATACAGCTCTATCGATGAGTTCGACCTAGGTAAGAAGGAATACTATTGGGGGCGTAAGCAGTTGCCGAGGCGATATAGCGAGCTTATCAAAGACCAGCCTGCACCTGTTAATCAAGCGACCTTGTATATTACCGAACAGAGCTATGTTTACCTGTTGCCCTATCCATTGCCCGATGGTGACATCCTCTTTTATGTGGTGCATATATTCGAGCAAGACACCACTTTTCATCCGTTTGCCAAAAACGCCCTGATCGGTGGCTTTTCACTGAGTTTTATCTTGTTGCTTTTGCTGGTTTTTAGCATTAATCATCGTGCGACCACTGTGCTGCAATCCTTTGCCGGTTGGATGAAAAAAGTGTCAGACAACAGCGCGACGGGGCAAAGCGATATCGCTGCGCCGAGTGAGTTGCGATTTGGCGAGTTAATTCAGGCCAGTGAGCACATACAGGCGTGGCGACAGTTAGTCGATAGTGAGCAGTTGAGACTAAAACGAGAGCAGGACTTTTTAGCCAGTCTCAGCCATGAACTCAACACGCCGTTATCGGTGATCCGCACAGCGATTGCCTTATTGAAAAAACAGCAAACGATGTCGGACAAACAACGGGCTATTGTCGATAAGATTGCCAAAGCCAACGACAAAATGGTGAGCCTTAGCGCTAGCCTGTTACAAGTTTGGCGGCGCCAACCTTCTCATGTCGCTGCCGAGCCTTTGCTGGTATCCGAACTGGTGAGCGAATTGATAGAGCATGACTTGTCACATAACGAGCCGCTGCGCTTTCATATCAAGATCAGAAATGAAAAGACCATTGTGGCCGATAGAACCTTATTGACCTTGGCGCTGAGCAACCTATTGAGAAATGCCTGCCAATACGGCGAGAATGATATTGAGGTTGAAATCGATGTGCGTTGTATTCGCATCACTAACCGCTGTAGCCAAGAGGTGAATGAGCATACCACAGACTATGGTTTTGGCCTTGGTTTATATCTGGTCGAGAGGTTGTGTGAACAACAACAATGGGAGTTGGTTGTACAGGGGCAGCAGGGGCGCTTTAGCGTTGCGTTAAACCTTTAACGCCAGCGTCCCCGTCTGAGTGCCGTGTTAATCGTTGGTCAAAATAAAATCACGGGAGGGATCGACTATCAGCCGGTCGGCCATGGCTTCTCGGCCCAGCAGCATTAAATAGGTCATGCCGGAACGGTCGCTCAATGAGATCTCTATCGGCCATTTTTTTACCCCCAAAACAATGTCGGTTTCGACAATATAGCGGGTTTGTTTAGTGCCATTAGAGCTGATAATGGTGCGCTTGTCTTTGACTTTACACTGTCTTTTGACCACTTTTTCAACGTCGTGCACATCAGGGTGAATATCAAAGCGAATGTAGGGTTCGGCGTCTTTATCAAACTCTTCGATATTGTCCACATGCAAAGAAGACGTTTTGGCGCCGGTGTCTATTCTCACTTCTAATCCATAAATCTCGAATTTCGGCAGGTCGCATTTTTCGACTCCACCGACTAACATTTTATTGTCAAACAAAGTGACGCTCTCCAAAAAGGTTAACCTCGTCGTTATCGCAGGTTATATCGTTATTTTTTCAATCAATGGAGTTGCCAGCGGGCATCCAACCGACTTAGTATAGTGCGTCTAGATAAGATAACTCAAACGCTTTCAATGACATAAGCTTGTATTGATTCAATCGCACCGATACTGCCTCTAAGGGTAAGTATTTGTGTAAAAAAAAGCAAATCATTGTCATTTATGGCATACACTTACAATATTTCACTCGATGGCAAAGCGGCTTGCTGTCAGATCTTTTCAACTTTATAAGGACTCAACATGAAAATTGCCATTTTGTCTCGCAACAGCAACTTATATTCAACCAGGCGGTTGGTAGAAGCGGGCGAAGCACGTGGTCACCAAGTTGATGTTATCGACACGTTACATTGTTATATGGATATTACCAGTGCCAGACCAACGGTTAGATTTAAAGGTAAATCATTACCCAGATACGATGCTGTCATTCCACGTATTGGTGCTTCTATTACATTTTACGGCACCGCCGTGGTGCGCCAGTTTGAAATGATGGGGACCTTTATCGTCAATGAATCCGTTGCCATTAGCCGCTCTCGGGATAAACTGCGTTCGATGCAGTTGCTTTCGCGCAAAGGCATCGGTTTACCCCGCACAGGTTTTGCTCATCGGGCCGACAATATCAAGGACTTGATCAAAAACGTCGGTGGTGCGCCTGTGGTGATCAAATTGCTGGAAGGGACTCAAGGCATAGGTGTGGTTTTGGGGGAAACTGAAAAAGCGGCCGAAAGTATCATCGAAGCCTTTATGGGGTTAGATGCCAATATCTTGGTGCAGGAATTTATCAAAGAAGCGGGCGGCGCCGACATTCGCTGTTTGGTGGTTGGCGGTAAAGTGGTTGCTGCGATGAAGCGTCAAGCGGCGCCAGGTGAGTTCCGCTCCAACCTGCATCGCGGCGGTACCGCTGAGTTGGTTCGCCTATCAAAAGATGAACGCGCCACTGCGGTAAACGCAGCTAAGGTAATGGGTCTTAACCTGTGTGGTGTCGATATCTTGCGTTCAAGCCATGGGCCTGTGGTGATGGAAGTGAATTCTTCTCCGGGGCTTGAGGGGATTGAGCGCTCTACCAACAAAGATGTGGCGGGCATGATATTTGAATTTATCGAGAAAAATGCCAAGCCAAATGCCAACCGCACCAAAGGCAAAGGATAGGTCACTATGAGTACGCTTACCATCGCCGGGATTGACATCAAGTTGGGGGAAACCCGCCAACTGGAATTACCGGTGGCCAAACTGTATACCAATACTGAAGTGTCGATCCCCATTTATATCAAACGAGGTAAGCGTAAGGGGCCGACGATCTTTGTCAGTGCCGCCATTCATGGCGATGAACTCAATGGTATTGAGATCATCAGGCGCTTGATCAACACCCTTAACCGTAAAGCCATCAGAGGCACGCTCATTGCGGTGCCGCTGGTCAACATTTATGGGGTGTTGGAACAAAGTCGCTATATGCCCGACGGGCGAGATCTCAATCGCTCGTTTCCTGGCTCGGAAAAGTCCTCATTGGCTGGCCGTGTTGCCAATCTGTTCTTAAACCAAGTGGTCAAGCAGTGTGATTACGGCATTGATTTACACACCGGGGCGATGCATCGCAGTAATTTACCGCAGATCCGGGCCGACCTTGAAGATGATGAAACCATGGAACTGGCGGGGGCTTTTGGCGCGCCGGTGGTGCTCAATTCAAACTTGCGTGATGGTTCGTTGCGTCAGGCCGCTTCTGAGCTTGGGGTTAGGGTGTTGTTGTACGAAGCCGGAGAGGCATTGCGCTTTGACGAGTTTTCCATTCAGGCAGGGGTGAAGGGGATTTTAAAGGTGATGCATAAACTCAATATGATCACCCGTAAGCCGAGTAAAAAACCTCAGCCAGAGCCGTTTGTGGCGACAAAAAGCAGTTGGGTGAGGGCGCCAGCCTCCGGTATTGTGATCCACAAAAAGCAGCTGGGGGATTTTGTGGTTAAAGGCGATGTGCTGGCCGAGATCGGCGATCCGTTCGGCGGTAACATCAAATCGATGCAGGCGACCTTTGGTGGCGTGATCATCGGCAAGCAAAACATTCCGTTGACCCAAGAAGGTGAAGCGATGTATCACTTGGCTTGCTTTGAAGATCACGAAGAAGTGTCCGAGGCCATCGGCACCATTCAGGAGCAATATGCCCAACACGATGATCAGATGGGCATATAAAGTCGTTCGCCGTTAGCCGATGGCGTACTGCTTGAGTTTCATTGCGATTTTGTTGTGTGATACTCCAAGGCGTTTGGCCAGCTTACGGGTTGAAGGGTATTGCGGATATAGCTGTTTAAGCAGAGCCTTTTCAAATTGTTGTTGTGCGTTGTCCCAGTCGCTGATCTGAGTGAAGTCATCGTTAAATTGTGGTGTGGCTGACTGCTGTGGTTGCTCATGAGGCAACTGAATGTGCTCTTGCTGGATCTCGTTGCCATCGAGCAAGGCCATGGTTCTAAACAGCAGGTTTTCGAGCTGGCGGATATTACCGGGCCAGCTGAACTGCTGTAATTTGCTCATCGCCTGTTCGCTGACGGTGGGAACGGGGATATTGATTTGTGTTGCCGCTTTGGCGATAAAGTGTGCTACCAGCAACGGAATGTCCTCGCTGCGCGCTCTAAGCGCCGGGATCTCAAGGCTGAGCACATTGAGGCGATAATACAAATCTTCTCGAAACAAGCCTTGATGTGCCATTGCTTCTAAGTCTCGATGGGTGGCGCTGACAACCCTTACCTTTACTTTAATCTCTTTTGTACCGCCGACACGGCGAAAGGTGTACTCCTGTAAAAAGCGCAACAGCTTCGCTTGAAGATATAGCGACATCTCTCCTATTTCGTCTAAGAAGACAGTCCCACCGGCGGCCAGTTCAAACAGCCCGGGCTTACCGCTACGCTGGGCACCTGAGAACGCGCCGGGGGCGTAACCGAACAGCTCACTTTCCAACAGGTTTTCCGGCAAGGTGGCGCAGTTGATGGCTAAAAATGGTGCGCTGGGATCTGACCCTTGACGGTGTAAGGTGCGGGCCAACAATTCTTTCCCGGTGCCGGTTTCACCGGTGATCAGCACTGGTAGGTCGAGTTTGCCGAAGCGCTTGGCTCTATCGAGCAGTGCCAGCAGCGACGCCGAACGGCCGACAATGTCTTTGATGTCGGTGCTGGCATGTTGTAATGCTGAGAGTTGTTGACCGAGCCTGCTGGGGCTGCGCAGCACCAAAATACAACCGGCGATCTTATCTTTCTTGGTGACTTGGGTGATGTCGGCATGAAAGGGCTGTTTGAGAATGTTTATTTCCATACTGCCGAGCGTATTGTTGAGCAGTTGATCTAGCGGTTCGGCGATATAGCGGTTGATGCTTTGTCCTTCGAGCTGCTCTGTTGCAACGCCGCAGATCTCGGCGGCTGCCTTACTGGCTACCAAGATGGTGCCCTCGCGGTTGATATCAAAGATAGGATCAGGCAAACGTGACAGCAACACCTTGAGTTGATTCTGCCGTCGTTCGGTAGGTAAAAACTCGATTTTAACCACATCAAAGACACCATCTATGGTCAGTAGCTCTTGTCTTATTTGCTCAAGGGTCAGTGATTTTGGATCGAAGTGTATATACAAATGGGAGGGGATCATCTCTGTGGCAAAGAGATTACAATCATGGCGACGAAAAATAGCCAAAATGTCTTGGGTGATCCCCAGTCGGTCTTTTGCGGTGACGTCAATTCTCATGGTGCATCATCGGTGTCATTAAATTATGACGATTGTAATGTAATTATGACGATAATGCCACAGCTCAACAAAACCGGCAGGGACATGTCACGTCAACAATACGTTTGCGGCTAAGTGTCATAATATTATGACAAAATAATGTATATATATAAATGAATTTTATTTAAGCTGTTGATTTTAAATGAATAAATAAGTTGGCATGAGTTTTGATTCATATGGGGTAGATGATTCTGTCAAAAGAGACCTTATTATGAACAATGCCCAACACATCGAAACCCAGGCTATCCATTCTGGCCGTATCAATGACGAACAGTTTGGCTCCTTGGCGACGCCTTTGTATCAAACCTCGACGTTTGTGTTTGACAGTGCCGAGCAAGGCGGCCGTCGTTTCGCTGGTGATGAGCAGGGATTTATCTATTCGCGTTTAGGTAACCCGACGACCCGTCAGTTGGAGCAACGTGTGGCGGCAATGGAAGGGATGGACGATGCTGCGGCGACGGCGACCGGTATGGCGGCGGTTTCTGCGGCGTTATTGGCCAACTTGCAGATGGGTGACCACCTGATCGCCTCAAAAGCGCTGTACGGCTGTTCTTTTGCCCTGATCAATCATCAGCTGGCAAAGTTTGGCATAGAGGTCAGCTTTGTCGATATGACCGACCACAGTGCAGTAGAGGACGCGTTACGCGACAACACCAAGCTTATCTTCTTAGAAACGCCTATCAATCCTAATTTGGTGGTTATCGATCTTGAGTTCATCGGCAACTTTGCCAAACAGCATGGCCTCATTTCTGTGGTAGACAATACCTTTTTAACGCCGGTATTGCAGCAGCCAGCTAAGTTCGGCATCGATATTGTGCTGCACAGTGCGACGAAATATTTGAATGGTCATGGTGATGTGGTTGCCGGTATTGTCTGTGGCAGCTTTGAGATGATCGAAAACATCAAAATGACGGTACTTAAAGACATTGGCGGAACCATTAGCCCGCACGATGCTTGGCTTATCACCCGTGGTCTGAAGACATTGCCGGTGAGAATGGAGCGCCATTGCAACAATGCTCAACAAATTGCTGAGTTCCTTGAAGCCCAGCCCCAAGTCAAAAGCGTTTTCTATCCGGGCCTTAAAAGCCACCAAGGCCACAAATTTATCGGCAACCAAATGCGTCATGCCGGTGGTGTGATCGCGTTCGAATTGCAAGGTACTATCGAAGATGGTAAGCGCTTTATCAATCAGATGAAACTGTTCTCAATTGCCGTGAGCCTCGGCGATTGCGAATCGCTTATTCAGCACCCTGCCTCAATGACCCACTCGCCTTATGAGCCTGAAGAACGTTTGGCTGCGGGGATCTCCGATACGCTTATTCGCATTTCTGTTGGCCTGGAACACGCAGATGACCTTATTGAGGATTTAAGACAGGGGCTTTTAACTATGCAAAAGCCTGATCTTAAAGAAGTGGCCGCTTAAGCCCTTATCCTGCCTGATACAGCCTGTGGTCTTTAATATATTGGGCCACAGGTTCGCTTAACATCCCCTCGGTCGATTGTCCATTGAGCAGCCTTTGGCGAATTTGTGTAGATGAGATATTTTGCTCATCGATGGTGGCAAAATAAATCACACCGGCCAACGTTTGATGTAGCACCTCGATATCGGTTGTCTGTCTTTGTTGCACCACATCGAAAATGGATGCCGACGCGTCGAGTTGCCAACCGGGGCGGCAACTGACCACCAAATGACAGCGTTCAAGAATACTTTGCCATTGATACCACTGTTTAAAGCTCAGCAGTGAATCCATACCAATTAAAAGACACAAAGGGGTATTTTGAAACTCTTGGCACATTTGCTCAAGTGTGACGGCGGTATAAGAAGGTGTATGGCGTTTGAGTTCACGCTCATCAATGCGAAAGTGCGGAAATTCGCGACAGGCAAGTTCAGCCATCGCAAGACGCATATCGGCGCTGACACCTGGGTCTTCACGATGAGGTGGCTTGTGGCAAGGCATCACCCGAATATGGTCGAGTCCAAGGGCGACTCTGATCTGCTCTGCCGGACGTAAATGGCCATAGTGAATGGGGCTAAAGGTGCCGCCTAAAATACCGATGGGGGTGTTCATGCTTTTGTCTATTACCTAGGCGCTGAGTCGATAGCCTTTGAGCTGCGCGGCAAAGCCAAACAGCATCACGACATGGCAAAAGTCGCTGTACGGGTTAAAGTGGCTGTTGCTTTTTAGCTTGATATCAATGGTTTGTAGGGCATCGACCAGTGTTTCAAATTGCTCTACACTTAAGCGGTTAAGTGCGGAGGTCACCATTGCTTGGCGATTTTTCCAAACTTTTTTCTCGTTCAAAATTTGATTGAGCGGTACTTGGGCATCAAGTTGCTCTTTCATTTCAAGTAGCTGCAAAACTTCGCGGCTCAATGCCCAATTGACGATGTTGGGCTCTAAGCCTTCACGTTGCAAACTGATCAGCACCTTTAAGGCATTGTCGATATTGCCGAGCAACAGCTCATCGACCAACTGAAACACGCTAAAGCGCGATTGATTGAGTAAAATGCGTTGAAGGTAGTCGCTCGTGATAGCTTGACCGCGAAAGCTTATCGCCAGCTTATCGAGTTCCTGCGCTGCGGCGAGCAAGTTCCCGGCGTAAAACTCGGCCAGTAGCGTCAAGCCTTGTGGTTCTATCATCAGCTGTGACTGTTGTGCTCTTTGGGCTAACCAACGGCCGAAGTTATCTCCTTCTATCGGGTAGATAGGCACATACAGCCCTTGAGCATCCAAGTTTTTAAACCATTTGGCCTTGGTGGTCGCAGCATCGAGTTTTCCGCCGTGCAGCACCAAGATGGTATCGGGATTAAACAGGCCGAGTAGTTCGTTTAGCACCTTAGCGCCGGTTTGTCCGACCTTGCCTTTGTCTACTTCCAGCTCGATGAGCTTACGGGATGAGAATAGCGACAGACTATTGAAAGCATCAAACAGACTATACCAGTCAAACTGAGGATCGGCAGTTAAGCTCAAGCGCTCGTCAAACCCCTGAGCTTTGGCCGAGTCGCGAATGACTTGTATCGCCTCGACCTTTTGCAAAGGCTCATCGCCAAACACCAAGTAAACCGGCTTAAGCCCCTTACTGAGGTGGTTGGGCAGTTGATTGGCATAAACTCGCATGTGCAATCGACCTGTGTCAGTTTTGGCCGTTAAAGCTGGCCAATTGACGAATGATCTTATCGGCAGCTTGTCTGCGCATTTCGGCCAAAATCAACTTAAGCTCTTTCGATTTTGCCAGTGCGCTTTGTGGATCGTCCTGATAGTCGCGATAGATTTCAAACTCAAAGGGCTTGGCCGCTTCACCCGGCTTGGCAATGGCGTACTTGACTGAGTAGATCAGTTCATATTCCGCCACCTGACCGTTGGGAAAAATCGACAAGGTGCGCCTGTCGAGTTTGTCTTTATAAAGCTCAAGCAAAGCCGCATCGTCTGATGCTTGGTCAATGAGCTGAATATCGTTAAGTTGCAATTGCAGTTTGACGATATTGGCCAGTTCTGAGTATTTATCCTGAGTGTCTAAATACATCCGTTTAAGATCTGGCGCAATAAAGTCTGAGCCACGCAGTTTAAAGCCGCAACCGCTGAGTGCCATGGCCAATACCATGACACTCAGCGGCGCTAAAATGGCGCGAACAATGTTGGGTCTTTTCATCGATAAGACCTAGTTGGCAACGATGTTGACCAGTTTACCTGGGACAACAATCACTTTGCGAACCGTTTTACCTTCGGTGAATTTCGCCACATTTTCTTCGTTTAGCGCAGTATGCTTAACGTCATCTTCGGCCATATCGGCAGCGACAGTGATTTTCGCGCGTACCTTGCCGTTGACTTGAATAACGATGAGCTTTTCGTCTTCGACCATGGCTTTGGCATCCGCCTCCGGCCACTGAGCATCTTCGATGTTGCCTGTCTGTCCAAGCATCTGCCACAACTGGTGAGTGGCGTGAGGAATGATTGGCGAGAGCATCAAGACCACCTGTACCATGACTTGGCGAACCAAGGCTTTGTCTTGCTCAGACTCGGCATTGAATTTACCTGTGTGGTTTAATAACTCCATGATAGCGGCAATGGCGGTATTGAAGGTATTACGACGGCCAATATCATCAGTGACTTTAGCAATGGTTTTGTGAAGCTCGCGATATAAACCTTTTTGCGCTGAGTTCAGGGTAGTGGTGTCTAACGTTGCCGGGGCGTCTTTATATTCGCAGGCCAGCTTCCAAACACGCTTGATAAAGCGGCTGGCACCTTCTACACCTGAATCAGACCATTCTAAGGTTTGCTCTGGTGGCGAGGTGAACATCATGAACAAACGGACGGTATCGGCGCCGTATTGGTCGATAACGGTTTGTGGGTCGATACCGTTGTTTTTCGACTTCGACATCTTGCTCATACCGGCAGGGATAACCGGTTCGCCGTCTTCAATGTGCCATGCTTTAAGGATACGGCCTTTGTCGTCGGTCTCGGTTTCAACTTCGGTCGGTGAGATCCAAATTTGACCGCCATTGTCACCTTCGCGGTAATAAGTATCGGCAAGCACCATACCTTGACACAATAGGCGTTTAAACGGCTCGTCAGATTCGACAAGGCCGGTATCGCGCAACAACTTGTGGAAGAAGCGGGCATACAACAAGTGCAAGATGGCATGTTCAATACCGCCGATGTATTGATCGACCGGCAACCAGTAATTGGCTTTGCTCGGGTCCAGCATGGCATCGTCGCTGTCAGGGCAAGTATAGCGGGCATAATACCAAGACGACTCCATAAAGGTGTCGAAGGTATCTGTTTCATGCAGTGCATCTTCACCGTTATATTGGGTTTTGGCCCACTCAGGGTCTGCCTTAATCGGTGATTTAACCCCGTCCATTTCAACATCTAGTGGCAATTCAACCGGCAATTGCTCCAGTGGTACAGGGGCGGTGGTGCCGTCTTGTAAATTGAGCATTGGAATTGGTGTGCCCCAGTAGCGCTGACGTGATACACCCCAGTCGCGCAGGCGATAGTTGACTTGAATGTCGCCCTTACCTTCGGCTTTGAGTCTGTCGCTGATGGCTTTAAAGGCTTGTTCGAAGGCTAGGCCGTCGAATTCGCCAGAATTGATAAGCGTGCCTTTTTCGGTCATGGCGGCTTTTGTCAAATCACACTCGATGCTATCGTCTTGTGGTTTGATCACCTGCTTGATAGGCAAGCCGTATTGAGTGGCAAATTCCCAGTCGCGCTGGTCGTGGCCCGGTACCGACATGACCGCACCTGAGCCGTAATCCATCAAGACAAAGTTGGCAATCCAAATTGGAACCAAGTCGCCGGTGATTGGGTGGACGGCGTTAAGGCCGGTGGCGATGCCTTTTTTCTCCATCGTCGCAACGTCCGCTTCGGCGGTGCCGCTTTTTTTGCACTCGGCAATAAACTCGGCAATGGCACTGTTGCTTTTCGCAGCTGAAAGGGCCAAAGGATGTTCGGCGGCAACGGCAACATAGGTAACACCCATGACAGTATCAGGGCGGGTGGTGTAAATCTCGAAACTGTCTTTATCGCCTTCAACCATAAAGCGCATTTGCACGCCTTCTGAGCGGCCAATCCAGTTGCGCTGCATGGTTTTAACTTGCTCCGGCCAGTCGTCTAACTTGTCTAAGTCAGCCAACAGCTCCTCGGCGTAGTCGGTAATTTTGATAAACCATTGTGGAATTTCTTTTTTCTCGACGATGGCACCTGAACGCCAGCCGCGGCCGTCAATCACCTGTTCGTTGGCCAATACGGTCTGGTCAACCGGATCCCAGTTCACTGCCGACATTTTTTTATACACCAAGCCTTTTTCATATAGCTTAGTGAAAAACCATTGCTCCCACTTGTAATATTCTTTATCACAGGTGGCCAGCTCACGGCCCCAGTCATAACCAAAACCAAGGCTTTTTAGCTGGTTGCGCATGTAGTCGATATTTTCATAGGTCCACTTGCCCGGCGCGGTTTTGTTTTTGATCGCGGCATTTTCTGCCGGTAAACCGAACGCATCCCAACCCATAGGCTGGAGCACATTTTTACCATTGAGGCGCTGAAAGCGAGAGATCACATCACCTAGGGTGTAGTTACGAACGTGACCGATGTGGAGTCGTCCACTTGGGTAGGGGAACATCGACAGGCAGTAGTATTTCTCCTTGCCTGGTATTTCGACAGCCTTAAAGGTTTGATTGTCTTGCCAAAACTGTTGAACTTTGGCTTCAATTTCCTGATGGTTATATGTATTGGCTTGAGGGTCTTGCTCGTGCATGAGTCGGCGGCCTACCTGTATTGAATGGTTCACTATCTGGTCAATGTTCGGCTCGAATGAACAACGCGGCGGCGTTGTGCGCAATCGCCCGAACATAAAGTTTATTCTTCAAGCTAAAAACAGTGGTCTATTTTTGGCTCTAATAAGCAGTTTTTACTGCGATTTTCAAAGGCCCATAGGATACCTTAGCTACGCCCCTTGCGTAAACGCTTTGGCGCAATAAACCGCGCCATTTTTCAATCTTTTTGTCACTCAAGACCTCCGGGCTTTAGCAGATACTTCGGTTGGCCTAAATAGCCGTTTTACTTATTTTAGAAAATAAAGATTGCTCTGAAAATAGGGATAAGTATACTTAGCATGCTTGGTTCTAAGATTGGGTCTAAATTGGTCGTGATTCTCTTAGGACTGAGGTTGAATGAACAACAAGAATAATTTGGAGATTATAAAATGACGTTACGTCAAACCATCCTAGCCGTAGCTGCGGCGCTATGTGTTAGTTCTGTATCGGCTAGCAATATTGAGCCGCGTCTCAATGTACAAATGCTGGAATCAAAAATCGATACCATGCTGATTGAACAATTTGAACTGGACTTTGCATTAGCACCGGCAAAGAATCATCAGCAGTTATATGATTTGTCTGGAGCCAATTCACCATTGTCATTGCTTTCAGAAAGTGCGAAGCAGCGCTTTATTGAAAGTGTCAAATTTACTGACAATGGCGTGGCTAGCTTTTATCTTAGTGATTTAGAGGCGGAATTGACTTACTCACAGGTGTATCGCGTTTTGTCGCTTATTGGCGCTCAAAGCTTAATCACCAAAGTCACGGGAGCTCGCATTGAAAGCCGTTTAGATGCAATGCTGGCGAAAAAAGGTCAGGTTCAAAGCATGTCTCCGATTGGTGAAAAAGGCTATTATTGTGCTTCAAAAGGAACATGTCGGCAAGAAGATGGCGCTATTTGTACCAAAAGTTGCTAGTGTTTAGTGACGTCTTGGGCTTTGGCTTCTTTCAAAGCTTAAGCCCAGTATAGCCAGTGATCAAAAGAGTTAATGATGCAAAGAATCAAAAGTGGTTGTGGATACTTGGTTGTCTCAATCGTCTTTTTTCTAAATAATGTATATGCCTGTAATGTCTCGAACTTTTCGCTTGAACAGTTTGGCAATGGTGTAGTCAACATAAAAGAGAAATACCGTCACTCTGTCGCTGATGTAGTCGATGACGCAATCTATATCGACAACAGAACTACAGACTTTCAAGCGTACTTTAGAAAATGCCTTTCCCCAAACATAAGTGAGCAATGGCTACAACAAGCCACTCATTCACAACTCCATCAACTACTTTACCTGCTCAAAACGACCAGTTTTTACACCATGTCTTCTGAGGTTAATGCGCTCTATGCCAAGGTGCTGGAAGTTGTTAAATCTAAAGGACTCGCTGTTGAACCTTATCTTGACGACCTACATCGCGGCTATGTTCGTGCTGGTGAGTTTGAAAATGCTTTAGCATTGGAACGTGACTTTCCACAGGCGGTCTTTTCTGAGTTGCCAGAAATCAGGCGAATGCCCGTTGTTGGACGTAGCGTTTTTAAACTTGATCAAACTCATCGTTTTGTTAAGCAACAACCTTTTAGTTTTCCACAAGATGGCTATATCGTGGTGATTAGCTCGCCTATCTGCAATCCATGCAAGCGGTTGTTAAATTGGCTTAAAACCGATGAACCAGAGTTGGGGCGTTTATTCTCGAAGCATTCAAGCTGGGTATTTTCACAAAATGGAAAAATGTATTGGTCAGCACTAAAGGCGATTAATGAAACTTACGGTTTTATGAACATGAGTTACGCTGTTTCGCGAGCCGATTGGCCTGAAGTCACCCATTGGGTGACGCCTACTTTGCTGTTTTTTAAAGATGGCGAGTTAAAAGCGCGTTTTGCAGGGTGGCCGCAAGAAGGACGAGCCAAAGAGCTTAAAAATGCACTTAAGATTATTGGTCTAATGTAACACTATTTAAGCAACCGAGCGCAAAGGCACTTATCAATTGCGGCGGGGTTGGCTATATTTAGCTGTAACAACAAAATAATGGCCAGATGATATGACAGAACAAGATAAGCAAAGCGCCGATAAAACCAAAGCGCAACAAGAGCAACAACCTCATAGCCAACTCGTTGAGGTGTCGCAAGAAAAGGCTGTCAGTAGTGACGGTGCGGTTGATTATTCAGGGTGGTTTAACCATTTTAGAAAATGGCTGAGCAAAACCGGCGATAACGAAGTGGCCAACTTGGCGGATTTTTTCGACCGTTCGAAAAAATGGTGGGGCGCGGCTACCGAGTTGACCGCCGATGAACTGGCACAAGCGAGCACTTATTTAAAACGTGACTTGGCGATGTTCTACCGTCAGTATGAGAAGGAATTTGACAACTCGGAATATATTCAGTCGATTAAAGAGTCGGTATGGCAGGAGCTTGCGGAGCTGACCGATAAGTCGCAAATCGAGTGGCAGGAACTGAAAAAAGATTTCGACCATGACGGCATCTATCATGCCGGAGAGTGGATAGGCATGGGCAATATCGTGTGCCAGTCGTGTCATTATAAATTGGAATTCAATCATCCCGAGACGCTTGCACCTTGCCCGCAGTGTGGCAATACGACTTTTATTCGAGAAGCATTGGCACCTTAGGAATTATTGCTATAATGCCCCGCTATTGTCTGGCCTAGGCGTAACCGTCTGGGCCTGTATCCATCCTATTTCACAAAAAGACCAATCAGGGGATCGAAATTGAGCGATCACTTCAAACTTAAAGCCACACAACTAACCCCGAGCATTGATTTAAATGCCATTTTAGAGTCTTTGGCCAATGAGCCACCGGAACCGATTAATTTTATTGGTCAAAAGCGCGCGAGAAGTGCGTTGGAGTTTGGCTTGGGGATTCAGTCTCAAGGCTACAATATCTATGTCATGGGGGAATCGGCTCTAGGTCGCCACAGCCTTATCGATGAGCACTTAAAAAGCGTTGCTAAAACCAAAGGAACCCCTGACGAGTGGTGTTATATCAATAACTTTGAAGACACCCGCATTCCTAAGGCGCTACGACTTAAGCCAGAAGAAAGTAAGGTCTTTTGCGAAGATATCAGTCACTTTATCGATGAGTTGACCGATACCTTTCCCTCTGCGTTCGACCATCCGAGTTATCAGCGCCGTAAAAAGAATATCGACCGTGAGTTCAATCTAAAGTATGACGCGGCGATGGAAGCGGTTGAAACCATGGCCCTTGAGAACAATATCGCTTTGTTTGAAGAAAGTGGCGTGGTGTCTTTTGCCCCGGTGATCGAAGGCAAGCCGCTTGATGATGCCGATTTTGCCAAGTTGACCGAAGAACAAAGACAGCATTTTTATGATGTGATATCCAACTTGGAAGTGTTGCTCAATGAGCAATTGCTGGAATTGCCGCAGTGGAAGCGGGAAATGTCGGTCAGACTGAGGGATTTGAAAAAAGAGACTATTGAGAATGCCTTAAAGCCGTTGATGCGCGATTTGGAGCACAAATACAAAGGTGAGCTCGGCATTTTAAAATACCTCAAGGATATGCGCGATGAGCTGATTGACCATGTGCAGGAATGGCTCAGCGATGAAGAAAGTGAGAACAAGGAAGAAATCGACAAGCGCGGCATTTTTGAAGATCTGATCTTGCCTAATCCTTTGGTGCACTACAAGGTCGGCGATGGTGCGCCGATCGTTTATGAACCGAATCCTACCTATCAGAATATTTTCGGCAAAATCGAATATTCCTCAATGCAAGGTGCGCTGTACACCAATTTCACTATGATCCGTCCCGGCGCGCTGCATAAGGCCAACGGCGGTTATTTGCTGGTGGATGCCAATAAACTAATGGCGCAGCCTCATGTGTGGGAAACCTTAAAGTTGGCGATCAAAACCAGCAAAGTCAGTATTGAATTACCGCAAAGTGAGCTGGGTATGGTCAATTCGGTGACTCTGACGCCACAAGAGATCCCCCTCGATGTGAAAGTGATATTGCTTGGTTCCCGAGAGTTGTATTACTTGATGCAGGAATACGATGATGAGTTTAATGAGTATTTCAGGGTGTTGGCTGATTTTGAAACGACCATCGACTCCAGTGCCCGCGCCAGTTATGAGTTTGTCCATAAGTTACATGATTATGTGGCAGGCTTGCCGATTGAAGGCATTAGCCCGGAAGCCATCGGCAGGTTGATGGAGTTTAGCTATCGCCAGGCGGAGCATCAACAAAAGCTGTGCGCCCGCTTTGCTCATGTGCTTGAGCTGATCCAAGAGGCGATGTTCTATACCCAGCAAGATGGTGAGAGCGTGATAGCCAAAACCCATGTCGATGAAGCCCTTGAAGGCAAAAAATATCGTTCGGGACGCATTAGCGAGTCATTTTTAGAAGACATTAAAGAAGGGCAAATTCTGATAGACACCGATGGCGAGAGCATCGGTAAGCTCAATGGCTTGACGGTACTGGAGATCGGCGATACGGCTTTTGGTACTCCGGCACGCATCAGTTGTACAGTTTATGCCGGTGCCAACGGCGTTGTCGATATCGAGCGTGAAGTTGACTTAGGTAAGGCGATTCACTCCAAAGGGGTGATGCTGCTGACCGGTTACTTAGGTCACCGCTATGCTCAGGAGTTCTGCCTAACGCTATCGGCCAACATCGCCCTTGAGCAGTCTTACGGTCATGTCGATGGCGACAGTGCCTCTTTAGGTGAGGTCTGTGCGCTGATCTCTGCCATTGCCCGCATTCCAATCAAACAGTCGCTGGCCATTACCGGCTCTATCAACCAACACGGTCAGGTGCAGCCGGTCGGTGGTGTCAATGAGAAGATTGAGGGCTTTTTCGAGCTGTGTAAGGCCCGAGGCCTAACAGGTGAACAAGGGGTGATCATTCCTGCTACCAATGCCATTAATCTGGTGCTGAGCGAGGAGGTGATCGAGGCGGCCGAGCGTGGCGTGTTTTCAATCTATTGCGTGTCAACTGTCGATGAGGCACTGGAGATCCTAACCGGCATTGAAGCGGGTGAGAAGACCAAACGCGGTACCTATCCGAAAAACTCCGTCAACTACAAAGCGGTGCAGCGACTTAAAGCCATCGCCGATGTCGTGGCTGGCTCGGAAAACGATTAATCGTGAGCAAATCTTGGTGCGGCTCACAGCGCCGCACCTGCATTTTCTCTACCCCATGCCAAGTTTTGCGTAAAATTTACCCAGTCGGTAGCGATACTTGCGCTGGCGCATAAAAACTTACCTATTTTCTTTGAAAATCTAGGGCTTAAGGTCTAAGCTAACCTAGGGGTTTTTGGTCTTTTTGCCGTAGTTGTGACCAGACTGACACACCACACGTGTACCTGTGTGCTTTGGCCGGGCGTACAATTGTTAAAACTGAACAATCAAAGTCGCAATAAATCACATGATCATGAAAGAAACGAAGTCCGAAATACTGGTAGTAGACGATGCCAAAACAATGCGAATGGTTGTTATGGCGGTGCTGCAAAGTGAGGGTTATCAGGTTGAACTGGCCGAAGATGGCGTGCAGGCGTTTGAGCGTATCAAGCAAAAGCAGTTTGATGTGATAATCTCGGATATCCATATGCCGAATATGGATGGCCTCACTTTATGCCAAAAAACTCGTGAAGAACTTCAGTTTAAGAATTTGCCTATTTTGGTGATGACCACCGACAATGATTACGACACGGTTGAAAAGGTGTTCAACGCCGGTGGCAGTGACTTTATCAACAAACCCATCAATGAGTTGGAGCTGCTCAGTCGGGTGGAAAGGTTGCTTGAACAACGAACGATTGAAAAAGAGTTATGGATAGCGAAAAGCGCCGCGCAGCTATCCAATACCCGCAAATCGCAGTTTTTGGCGTGCGTCAATCATGAGTTGAAAAATCCACTCAACGGCATTTATGGCTTTGCCCAAATGCTCTATGAATTAGAGCAAGACAGCAAGAAAAAATCGATGCTTGAGGTGCTGGTGAAAGGGGCCGAGCAGATGACTTCGATGATCAATCAACTGCTTGAGCTTGATAAGATTGAGTCGGGCTATACCAAAATGGAGTTCCAGCGGATTGATGTGATAGAACTCATCGACAAATGCTTAAGCATTAACCAGCCGATGTTAAAAGCAAAAAATCTTGAACTCGACTATCAGGTTGTGCCACCTTTAGTGGCGAGTTCAGATTATAAGATGTTGTTCTCGGTGATCGCCAATTTGCTTTCCAACGCGATTAAATATAACCGACATGGCGGCAGGTTAATGATTAAAGGTTGTGATACCGGTGATGGGGTTCAGCTGGTTATTGCCGATTCCGGTGTCGGAATGAGTAAAGAGCAGCTCAGCAAGATATTCGACCCCTTTACCCGCTTTGTTGAAGCGGAAGAAACCGTTGAAGGCCACGGCCTAGGTATGGCCATTACCAAAAGTGCGGTTGATGCGTTGGCGATTGAGATGAACATTGAGAGTCAGCCCGGCTCGGGCACTTCAGTCACTTTAAACCTGTCAAAAGAAGCGTCGCTGTAAAAAGTGTTTGGGTGCACAAAAAGGTGTGCAGAGCACACCTTAAAGTCATTACGATTTAATCGTTAACCGGAGCTTTGCGTAAGGCGGGTCAATGCCCTTAAACTCATCGCTCTTTTTGAAAAGCGGGAGAGTGCTGATATTTTCTTCGATAACAATCCAAATTTGCGCCGCTTTAGTCGCCTAAAGCAAACAAATTTGGGGCAGTTAGCGATGAAAATAGCTGTGCTCTACGGCCCTTCCTTACGTGAAGCTCA
>JBFHGJ010000058.1:0-35018 GCA_041583135.1 Alteromonadaceae bacterium
GTCATTTCCCATTGTTAAACTGCGTTTAAAAATGGTGGGTCATGATGGGCTCGAACCATCGACAAATGGATTAAAAGTCCACTGCTCTACCAACTGAGCTAATGACCCGCTACAGGCCGCATATAATACTTATTTACGGATGCGTTGCAACACAAATTTCAAAAAAAGTTCGGCTTTATCAACTGTCCGGTGAAAAACCGGACATTGCTGATAACAATTAACCAATTCCGGCTAGTTTAAGCCTTCTAGTCTAGAGGCAGCCAACTTCGCAGAAGTTGAGCCAGGGTACTCGGCAACCACTTTTTCAAAAAACGCTTTGGCACCAGCCATATCGTTATTTTTAAGCGCAATAGAACCAAGCTTTAAAATCGCATCAGAACGCTTATTTGAGTCGGGGAAATAATTCACCACCTGCTCAAACTGGGTTTTGGCCCCCGGATACTCTCCTTTATTGAACAACAACTGCCCAAGCCAATAGTAGGCGTTGGGGGCGTAGTCTGATTCAGGAAAGGTTTTAATAAAGGCGCGAAACTCAGGAATGGCCTGATCGTATTTACGCTCTTTAAGCACCAGATTCATCGCTCTGTCATACGCTTCATTTTCACTGACCGAGCCACTATAAACCACCTCAGGCGCTTCTGTGGCTGGCGCAGAGCTCTGTGGTGAATTAACCGCTGGGGTTTGGGTGACGGTCGTCGGTTGCTGGCTTTGATTAGCACTAAAACGTGAAAAGCGTTCTTCCAGCTCTTGATACAATTCCCGTTGACGCTCAACGAGTTGTTCTAGCTGATGGGCGTGAACTTCGTTCTCACCTCTTAAAGCGGCAACTTCTTCGGCAAGGGTATCTAAGGTGCGCTGAACTTCAATCAGTTCTTTGGCTCTTTGTTCTAAGATACGTTCTATCTTGTCGATGTTGCTGCTGCCGGATTGGCCAGAGCTATAGTCGGCTACTGGAGCCGACTGTGCTATAGCTACGGCGCTACCTAAAGCTAAACTCAATAAAACAGCCTGTTTGATGGTTTTCATTGATTTAATAGCGCTCTATATTGTGATTTGGCCAGAGGTGCTTAGTAAACCAAAATCGCGCGACGGTTTTTAGCAAAACCGGCTTGAGTGCGAGATTTGTCTGCTGGCTTTTCTTCACCATAGCTTACGATTGCGATCTGACTGTCAGATACACCCATTGCAGTTAAAAACTTGGCAACTGACTGTGCACGACGCTCACCCAAAGCGATGTTGTACTCAGGCGTACCACGCTCATCACAGTGACCTTCGATGGTAATACGCTGATTTGGGTTTTTAACTAAGAAACGCGCATGAGCTTCAAGTAATTCATTGTACTCATAGCGAACCGAGCTTTTGTCGAAATCAAAGTAGATAGTGTGCTTTTGACGCAAAATAGCGTCTTGTTTCGCTTGCTTTTCCTCTGGAGTTTCTTCACGTTCAACAACACCCACATCAACGTTGCTATTGCCGTTGCTATCTGAGTTCATCGAGCTGTTACCGCTATTGGTAGTTGAAGAACCTTCGTTGCCAGCAGCAGTATCAGGTGAAGAAGAACAAGCCGTCAAGGCCACAAGAGGAATGGCAATCAGCAAACCTTTAAGCACTTTGTTCAGTTGCATCCTAAGGATCCTTATTTTTAATTGAATTGGTAGTTGTTAAATTATTCGCGTTTAATTTATTACAAAAATGGCGACCAAGCCGGCGATTTAACCTCACCATCGGTGACAGGTAATCGGGCTTTAAATCGACCATCAATAGAGACAAGGGCTAACACCTGACTCTGATTGTATAAGGTACTATAAATAATCATTGAGCCGTTTGGCGCAATGCTGGGCGATTCATCAAGGCGAGTTTGTGTCAGCACATGAAATTCACCGCCACGGACCTTTTGCTTGGCGATATGGTACATACCTTGGGTGCGATTTACCATCACCAGATGTTCGCCGTCAGGGGTGATTGAACCACCTAAATTCATATCGCCGATAAACGTTAGGCGTTTTGTTCGGCCAGTGGTTAAATCTACGCTATATAACTGCGGTTTACCACCCCGTTCTGACGTAAAAGTCAGAATTTTTCCATCAGGAGACCAAGAAGGTTCAGTATCTATACCGCGATTGCGAGTGACTCTGCGCAGCGCCTTGGTTTGCACGTCAACAATGTAAATATCTGAGTTGCCATCTTTAGACAAAACCACGGCCATATTTTTGCCATTTGGCGACCATTGTGGTGCACCATTGATCCCCGGATAAGAGGTCAAAAGCTCACGTTTTCCGGTAAAAATATCTTGAATAAAAATTTGCGATTGGCGGTTTTCAAAGGTGACATAGGCCAATTTGGTGCCATTTGGCGACCATGACGGCGACATCAAAGGCTCAACCGAACGTAACAGTGATATTTCATTGGCACCGTCATAATCGGCCACGACCAATTGGAAAGGCTTAGGCTCATGGTCTCTGACCACAACATAGGCGATACGGGTTCTGAATGCACCACGAACACCAGTCAGTTTTTCATAAACGATATCGCTGATGCGGTGGCTAAAGGTTCTAAACTGGCTTGATGAGATCACCACCTGAGTTGGGGGGACCAAAACGTGATCTCGCGAAGTAACCAGTTGGCCATCGCTGAGCATTTGCGCCTTGCCATCGGTAATTTGGCCTCGCAACACATCAATAAGCTCAAAGCTCACCATAAATTGGTCAGGGCCATAATCTTTAACCGTACCAACCACTATCACTTCAACATTTTCAGATGCCCAAGCGCTGTAATCAACTTCACTGTCTTGTGAAGGCTTTTGCGGCATATTGATCTCGGCAATAGGATTGAATTTGCCGCTTCTACGCAAATCGGCTGCCACCACGTCACTGATGCGCGGTGGATTTTGCGTCCCTTCATATTTAAATGGCACAACCCCGATAGGCCGCGCGGTATCGACGCCTCCGGTGATGACGATCTCCAAAGAAGCGCTGGCCATTTGCACGTGCAAAAAGGTCAGACAAACCAATGCCGTTTGTATTAACTTTTTCATCATTATTTAAATTCCGGTGCGTAGTTTATGATTATGGTTTTTAGTTCTTCACGAACAATTGGGTCTTCTGGCATCGGTAAATTACCGGCTTTCAAAATGCCCGACTCCGCAGCCTGACAAACTCTGGCATCACCACCAAGAACGTTAACATTGGTGACAAAGCCATTGAACGCAATCTTAATTTCAATGCGACAAGACTTACCTTTCATCAAAGCTTCATCGCGGATAATACCTTGCTCAATACGGCCTTGAATCAAAGCTTTATACTTATCAACCTCTGAGAGAACCTGCTGACGATAAGCGGCTTCACGGGCTGCTTGTTCTTGTGCCATTTGCTCTTGCAGCATTCTCTCTTGCTCGGCGCGCTCAGCCGCTTCACGGGCTTTTCTTGCTCGTTCCTTACGTTCAGCCTCGGCCTTTGCCTTGCGGGCAGCGGCTTCTTGCTGTGCTTTTTTCTCAGCGGCGACGCGTTTGCGTTCTGCATCTGCTGCTGCCTGTTCGGCTTTGGCTTTTTCTGCCAATTTACGCTTGGCCTCATCGGCGGCCTTTTTCGCTAGAGCTTGCTCACGCTGTTGCTTCTCACGGGCTTTTTTCGCGGCAGCATCAGCGGCGCGTTTTTCTTGCTCCGATTGGCGTTTTTTCTTATTCAAATCTTTGATTTGATTTTCTTCATTTTTGCGCTGACGCTCCGCCCTTTTGGCTCTTTCTTCTAAGTCGCGAACCCGTTTTTCTTCGGCAGCCTTTTGCGCGGCTTTTTGCGATTTGATTTTATTGACCTGTTCGGTCAATTTTTGCTGGTCCACCGCCACGGACTTGATGGGCTGAACTTCAATTACCGTAGGCTCAGGTTTTGGCGGCGGGCTGAAACTCACACTCACCACTAAAGCCACACCAATAAAAATGTGTAAGCCAAAAGACTTTAAAATGGAGGCGATAAAACTATCAGCTGACACAGGTTATTTATTCTCCGGGTTTTCGGTCATAAGCCCCACCGATTCGGCACCGGCTTTATTCAATACAACCATTAAATCAATAATGCTTTTGTAAGGGACGTTGGCATCACCATTAACCATTACAGGGGTTTGTGGCTCGACAGTCAAGTGAGCAGCGACAAGCGTCATCACTTCTTCGAGCGATAGCGATTCTTCTTTGCTGTCACCTACCGTCAAATAATAGGTGCCATCGGCTTTCACCGAGGCGACCAACGGCGTTTTACTGTCTTTGGACAACGGCTGGGCTTCAGCCTTAGGTAAATCGACTTTTACCCCTTGGGTAACCAAAGGCGCGGTGATCATAAAGATGATCAGCAGCACCAACATTACGTCGATATATGGTACAACGTTGATTTCAGCGACCTGACGGCGGCGTTTTCTAACGTACATACTATTTCACCTGAGCGCTGATGGCAGCCGCTTGACGATGCAAAATGTTGGAAAATTCTTCCATAAAGTTGCTGTAGCTATTCTCCAACTTCTCAACCCGGTGGGTAAAGCGGTTATAGGCGATAACCGCTGGAATTGCTGCAAACAGACCCATAGCGGTGGCGATAAGCGCCTCGGCAATGCCCGGTGCTACCATGGCTAAGGTAGCCTGTTGCACTTGTCCAAGCGCCATGAAAGAGTTCATGATCCCCCACACAGTACCAAATAACCCAACATAAGGACTAATTGAACCGACAGTGGCCAAAAACGACAAATTGTTTTCCAAATGCTCCACCTCGCGAGACAGAGTGACGCGCATTGAGCGGTAGGTGCCATCAAGCACCATTTCTTTTGAACCGGCGTTGTGGTTACGTAATCTTGAAAACTCTTTAAAGCCAGACTTAAACAAAGCTTCTAGGCCACTTTGAACGGTCGTACGAGCAGCCACTTCGTTATATAGTTTGGCAAGGTCTACCCCCGACCAAAAGCGATCTTCGAATTTTTTCGCCTGCACTTCGGCATTGCCTAAAATGCGAATACGCTGAAAGATCATCGCCCAAGAAGCAATCGACATCATCAATAAGGCCAACATAACCAGTTGTACCAACAGGCTCGCATCGGTAATTAAGCTAAGAAAAGAATGATCAGACGACAATGTTAAGTACCTCTGTGATATTTGCCGGGAATTGTACAGGTTTCATCTTCGCAAGTGAAACGCTAGCGATAGTAAAAATGCCGGTGCAGATTATCTGCCCTTGCTCATTGGTTATCTTTTGTTCAAAAATCAGGCTGGCTTTACGTAGTTTGGCAATACGGCAGTGCGCAGTTAACAGAGAATTAAAACGAGCGGGTAGCAAATTGTCCATTTCGACCTTACGCACCACAAAGCCGACATCCTGCTCTAGTAATTCAGCTTGGTCGATACCCAATGCGCGAAACCATTCACTACGGACGCGTTCAAAATATTTGAGATAGTTGGCATTGTATACAATACCACCAGCATCAGTATCTTCGTAATAAACCCGAATGGGCATAGAATAGCTGTTTTCTGTCACTGAATTTCCACAAAGCCTGTAAATATCCACGTTTGAATCTGAACTTGGGTCAAGCTAGGCCCTACTCTCAGCTCAGATTTTAAAGCTATGGTAGCGAATTTGATGTAAGACTCAATGAAAATCCATCTTTTTAATCGTTAAATTTTATTACACTGACAAAAAGTATGGCAAATTTGCGATACTTTTTAACCAACCAAGGATTATTTTCACTTTTATTATTCATGCTACCCAATAGATTATGCAGACAAGCTGCATAAGTTTGTCGTGAGATACCCCCATTTGGGTGAAGAAACACGGCCCAAGTGATTGTTTTTATTATTACAGATAAGAAATCCCCTCATCGCCTTGTAGGACAACGCCTACAGAGGAATATTCATTATTAGATTTTCTAATTAGAATCTTTAGTTTTATTCGTTTGTGCCTAAACATCGTCACCAGTAACATACCCTCATCTTCTGCACTACCTTCAAACAAATAAGCACTTGGGAAAAGCTTGTTTGGGTCAGATGTACAGGACTAAGGTTTGTTAGATTTTCCTTTTTCTTGTTGGCTCCCTTGGATTTAATTCCTTCCTTCAACTTGTATTTTTTTAGCCCACTCATTTTGAGTGGGCTTTTTTATATATAGGGATATATGGTATGCGGAAGTTGTCTGGAACGTTCTTCCGCGATATATAGGGATTGGACACTCACCGATTCAACTCACGACAGAATTCAGTATTTTTCCCCAGTCCATGGGGTCATGCCAAAGCCACAATCATTCTTCCGCGATATCTAGACCCTGTTTATTTTGCAGTATGTTCAGGCAGACAGACATCTAACCTAATCGCCTAAAAATACAGAATAATTCCGATTTTATATGTACATTTGCCACGATCAACTGTATAGTTTTCGCGCTTTTTTAAGGCCAATGGCTTTTAAGAAGCACTTCTATTCGTATTTATGGAACATTATTGATAGTTATGAAGCCAGACAACTATCTCTAATAAGCGTATGTAAAAAGAGGATACTTCTAAATGCATCTCAAATTTAACTCTATGTCCAAAGCATTGCTGATAGTCGCGTTAGCAAGCTCTGGAGCGGCTTCTGCTTCTGAAGCAAGCTTAAAATGGACATTTTCTTTAGATACAACCACTCAACACAGAGCCGCTTCATCTGATGATGGAACGACTTACATAACCACAAACGACTACTTGTATGCTATAAACTCAGACGGTTCAGAAAAATGGAGACATCACACTGCGGGTTCAAGCTTTCTATCACCAGCAGTAGGGCCTGACGGTACTATTTATGTCAGCTCTCGAGGTAATGAATCTATAGCTGCTTTTAACTCAAATGGCACTAACCTTTGGCAACATAAATTTAGCGATTATGTCTTTGTTGAGTTTAACGTCAGACAACAACCTTCCGTCAGTTCAAATGGCGATGTATATCAAGTTGTATCCGGCTCCCCTGGTAACCCAATCATGCAGGGTGTAAATGTTTTTAAAGTGAAAAATGGCCAATCTTCAAGAGTGATCGGCGACATCGCGAGTATAGAATATGGCCCTACCAGCATTACGTACGAAGGAGAGGTATACTTTCCTTTGATGGGTGAAATAGCGACTGTATCGCGCAAACTTTATCAAAAGCACCTCGATCTTGAAACAAGTAGTAGCTACTCCTTTGATAAAAACAAACGACTTTATGTAGTAGGAGATATAGATAACGGGGCTTTATTTGCATTTGACAGAACTCAAGCGCCTTCATCAAGCCCTTCATGGGATTGGTCGTGGAGACCAAGTGGCAACGCCAGAGTTAGCCATAGCAACGCGCCAATTATTGGCGCCGGTGGCAACATTTATGTAACCAGTTACGAAAACGCTCAGCAAAGCCTGCACGCAATAACCCCAGCGGGCACACAAAGCTGGCAATACACTGGCGTTAAAGACAATTCGCCTGTTGCCGCTGCTGACGGAACAATCTACGCAGTATCTGCCTCAGGAGACCTGCTTGCCCTTAACAGTCAAAGTGGAACTTTAAAGTGGCAATATACGCCACCAGCGCCTATTAGTGGCGACATAAGCATGGACAATCACGGCGTTATCTATGCCACCTCCAGCAACAGCCGACTCTTCGCCATTCAAACGCCAAGCACTAGTGCAGCAGATACTGGTTGGCCGATGAAAGGGCAGAATATGTATGGTACGTATGCCCAACCAGGAGACTACGACAAGGATGGCATACTTAATGTTAATGATAATTGTCCCAATGCCGCAAATCCAGACCAGCTTAACACTGACGGCGCAAATGATGGTGGCGATGCGTGTGACGACGATGATGATAACGACGGCTTTGCAGACATTTACGATGCCTTTCCAGCAGAACAAGGCGAGTATTTCGATACCGATGGTGATGGCATTGGCAATAACGCTGATCTTGATGATGATAACGATGGTATTTTGGATAGCCAAGACAGCTATCCGCTTGACCACGTCAATGTAACTTTAGGCCCTAAAACCAAATGGTTCTCAGTATTTAGTGAAGAATTAAACAAACGTGCCGTTATCTCAGCGAATGAAGATATTTATGTATCTTCGCTAAACAATGTATATAAACTAAACTCTAAAGGAGAACTAACCTGGCAACAAGGCTATGGCACCTTTCCATCAAAACTTCCCGTGCTCACTTTTTCTGGCGATATTCAATTCATTAACTCGGCAAATCAGAAAGAAGTGATATCTCTAAACTCCTCAGGAGATCTAAATTGGAAGAGCTCTTTTTCACACCCCGTTACTGACTTATCGGTTTTTGATAGCAATGAGACTTTAGTCAATGTTCAAGATACGTTTTGGGGGAATGTGATTTATTCTGTTGACGTTCAAGGACAGAACCAAAAAGATCGCTTTGAAAACACAGACTTCTCAAGCGGACCGCTATCTGTAACAAAAGAAGGGGCTGTCTTTTCTTCGCATATGCAGGGCGTTAAACAACTAAATACCGCCCACTCTAGGTTTGAATATAAATCTATAGACTTTCACTTTGGTTCCGTTAGCATACTAACAAATGATAGTCGATTGTACGTCATTGCATGCGGTCCCTTTTGTGAACTTTTGGCATTTGATAGTAAAGCCGGAGCCAATGCAACCCCTCTATGGCGTTGGTCACTCTCTTTCGAAGATCCAAAAGACGGCACTTTGATTCATACTCAACCAATACTAGGACAGGACAATAATGTTTATGTCTTAACTAAAAATCAGAATTTAAGTCAATACAGCCTCGTCTCTATAAGCCATAATGGTCAACTTCAATGGGAATATGCAGGGGTCAAGAATCAACCTGCCCTAGCGGCAAAAGATGGCACTGTTTATGTTATTTCTAAAGAAGGAGACTTAGTAGCGCTAAGTAATAAAGGTGATAAGTTATGGCAATATAAGGCATTAATGCCGCTTGATGGTTCACTTGTTATGGATGATAGCGGCATTATTTACGTTTATTCTGTTGATAAGCAGTTGTTCGCAATACAAACAGCTAGCCCGGGACCTGCCGATTCAGGTTGGCCCATGATCGGTCAAAACCCTCAAAACACCAGTGCTCAGCCGATTATTGACAAAGACGGTGACGGCGTTGCTGATGCGCTTGATAACTGCCCAGATATCGCCAACCCCGACCAACTAAACACCGACAAAGCAAATGACGGTGGTAACGCTTGTGATACTGACGACGACAACGATGGCATTGCTGATACCGCAGACGCCTTCCCAATTGATGCTAACGAGTCTGTTGATACTGACAAGGACGGCATTGGCAATAATGCAGACTCAGACGACGACAACGATGGTGTTGCTGATACCGCAGATGCCTTCCCACTAGATGCCAGCGAATACCAAGACCATGACTATGATGGTATCGGTAATAACGCTGACCCTGACGATGATGGTGATGGCGTATTTGACATCAATGATGCATTTCCTACTGATGCAAGTGAAACCTTGGACAGTGATGGTGATGGCATTGGTAACAACGCAGATACTGATGACGACAACGACGGGGTGTCTGATAGTGAGGATGCTTTCCCATTCGATGCAAGTGAGTCCACAGATACTGACAAAGATGGTACTGGTAACAATGCCGACGCTGACGATGACAACGACGGCGTACTCGACACTGATGATGCCTTCCCACTTGATGCAGCTGAAAGCCTAGATTCAGATAAAGATGGCATTGGCAACAATGCTGATACCGATGATGACAATGATGGCTTATCTGACGTTGCGGAATCTGAGCTTGGCACCAGCCCGGTACTAGCCGACACCGATGGTGATGGCATCAATGACCCCGATGAAGCCCAATATGGCACTTCGCCGGTAAACTTTGATACTGATGGCGATGGTCTATCTGATGGTTTTGAAATCACTTATGGCTTCGATCCGCTGCTAAAACAGTCTGATGGCAGTGCTGACACCGACAGCGATAGCGATGGCCTAACCAATGCACAAGAAATGACTCATGGCACTCACCCCAATAAGGCAGACACCGATGAAGATGGCCTTAACGACGGCATTGAAGTAAACACTCATGGGACAAACCCACTGAATGCAGACAGTGACAATGATGGTTTGACGGATATCGCAGAGATTGACGAGCATAAAACCAACCCACTAAAAGCAGACAGTGATGATGACCAAATGCCAGATAGCTGGGAAGTTCAATATCAGCTTGATGCGATGGCCGACGACAGCACCTTAGATACGGATAATGATCACCGCGACAATCTCACGGAATTTAAAGATCAAACCAATCCACAGGTTGCCGAGGTGCTTGATGTTGAGCAAAACGAAACCCTTGCCACGGCGCAGAAGATAGACCACGCCTTTAATCTGGTGTTCTCAAAAGACATCGGCGATAGCAAGCAAAACACTTCGCAGACTTTGCCCCACGTCACCATCATGGGCAAAGGTAAGGTAGAACATGATGTTGATGTTTATGAGTTCACGGTGGTGCAACCTAACAGCAAAGTAATTTTGGATATCGACCGAGACATCAGTTCAACTGTTCGTTTTGACTCGTTTATTGAGCTATTCAATGCCAGCGGTACTATGCTTTACGCCAATGATGACGCCAACTGGCACAAGCAGGGCCAAGATGGTAGCGTTTCGGTTACCGACAGTTACATGGAACTAATCATTGAGCAACCTGGTACTTACTATGTCAGGGTTTCTTCATATCTTGATGGTTTTGTGCCGCAGAACGCTGCTTATATGTTGCATATCAGCGTTGAGCACGCTCCAGTAGTTAGCGATACAACACAACAACCTTAACCTTTCTTTTTAAAGCCGCTGCTCGCACGGGTAGCGGCTTTGTTCCAACAAAGCAAATCCCTCCACGTCTTGTGTAGTTAAACCTCCCCATCTGTATAAAAACCAAGCATATTCAACTATCATTGTTACTGGGAAAAAGCAGTTGTATATAAGGAGAAAGACATGACAACACCCCATAACAATAAACCGGTGTCGCTAGGCTATAGCCTGTATTCTGTGGGTTTCGGCCTATCGTTGTTTATTATTATCTTTTATTCAGGCATTAAACACTGGCCTGTATGGCAGAGTATAGTGCTGGGCAGCGTTGTCCAGTTTTTCTATGGCATGAGCAAACGTGTATGGCTTAACCAATATGGCAGATTGTTGCCAATGCCTTGCACCAAAGCGCAAACTCAAGCGAAATACCGTTTGGCACGTTCAATCGCTTTAGGTTACGCCGGCTCGTTTGTCATTTGTGCTATCTGGTATGGCTTAGGTCGGATGGTGATTAATCCCTAATCCTTGATTTTCTGATCAAAGCCTAAATGCAGATAGGCCCTTGGGGTGGCAATTCGCCCTCTGGGGGTTCGTTGGATAAATCCCTGTTGGATCAAAAACGGCTCTATCACATCTTCGATGGTGTCACGATCTTCACCGATGGCCGCGGCAAGGTTGTCTAAACCGACCGGGCCGCCGTCAAATTTGTCAATGATGGCGGTGAGCAGTTTTTGATCCATAAAATCAAACCCTTCACTATCGACATTGACCATATCCAATGCGTTTGCCGCGATCTCCGGGTTCACAATACCGGCGTTTTTGACCTGAGCGTAGTCTCTTACCCTACGCAACAAGCGATTGGCAATACGAGGCGTGCCGCGAGAGCGTTTGGCCACCTCAAAGGCACTATCGCCTTGCATAGACATATTTAAGAAATGCGCTGAGCGACTAATAATGTTGGCAAGGTCGGCGACTTTATAAAATTCAAGGCGCTGTACAATACCAAAACGGTCACGTAAAGGTGAGGTCAAAGCCCCTGCCCTTGTGGTTGCGCCAACAAGGGTAAAAGGCGGTAGATCCAGTTTGATTGAACGCGCGGCCGGACCTTCGCCAATCATGATATCAAGCTGATAGTCTTCCATCGCCGGATAGAGGATCTCCTCAACCACAGGGCTTAAGCGATGGATCTCATCGATAAACAACACGTCGTTTTCTTCTAGGTTGGTCAACAGCGCCGCCAAATCACCGGCTTTTTCAAGCACAGGACCGGAGGTGGTTTTAAGGTTAACCTCAAGCTCGTTGGCGACAATATTGGCCAAGGTGGTTTTACCTAAGCCCGGAGGCCCGAAGATCAGCAAGTGATCGAGCGGCTCGCCCCGAAGACGTGCCGCTTTGATGAAGATCTCCATCTGCTCGCGCACTTGAGCTTGCCCTTCGTAGTCTTTGAGCAGCTTAGGACGAATCGCTCTATCGACGGTTTCATCTTCTAAGGTGGCGGTGGCTTGTATTAGACGGTCAGCTTCTATCATATCTCATGCCTATAACATGGCGCGTAACGCTTCTTTGATCAATTCTTCACTGCCAGCACCATCTTTGTGGATTTTTTTGACAGCCTTGTTGGCTTGGAGCTGAGTATAGCCCAGCGCCATCAGGGCGCTAACCGCATCATCAAAAGCACTGGCAGGCATTTCAAATACCTCGTCAATCATACTTGGCGCCGACGATGCCGTTGGCACCGACTCGACTCCCCAGTCTTTGAGGCGGTCTTTTAGCTCGACAATCAGGCGATCTGCGGTCTTTTTACCAACCCCCGGCAACTTGACTAAGGTGCTGGCATCATTGTTCAGAACGCAGCGCACAAACTGCTCCGCCGACATGCCCGATAATACCGTTAGGGCGAGCTTAGGTCCAACGCCATTGGTTTTGATCAATTGACGAAACAACATGCGCTCGGTTTTATTGGCAAAGCCATACAACAACTGCGCATCTTCACGCACCACAAAATGAATATAAATGGCCGTCTCTTTACCCACTTCAGGCAGTTGATAAAAGCTCGTTAACGGCATTTGCACTTCATAGCACACGCCATGACAGTCAATCAGCAGCTCAGGGGCATTTTTTTCTTCGATGATGCCTTTGAGTTTTCCAATCATAATTTACCTTAGTCGTCCTCTCACGGTTTTTTTGGCGTGGCCTGCCATATTGATCAGGCTTTGATAAGAATGCGCGTGGCACATCGCCACCGCCAACGCGTCGGCGGCATCGGCTTGGGGCGTCCCCGGCAGCTTAAGTAAGGTTTTCACCATTAATTGCACTTGGCTCTTGTCGGCTGCGCCGGTGCCTACCACGGCTTGTTTGATCTGCCTTGCCGAATACTCGAATACCGGTAGCTCATTGGTTGCGGCGGCAACTATCGCCGAGCCTCTGGCCTGACCGAGTTTCAGCGCCGAATCAGGATTGCGGGCCATAAATACTTGCTCAATGGCAAACATTTGCGGCTGAAATTGGCGAATAACTTCACTGACGCCGTTAAAGACGATCAGTAATTTTTCCGCGAGGTTGTCGGCTTCGACACGAATACAGCCGCTGCCGACATAGCTGAGTTTATGGCCTTGTTGGGAAATGACACCGTATCCGGTTAAACGCGATCCGGGGTCAATCCCCAAAATAATGGCCACAGACGTTTTACTCTCTACCCTTATGCCTGTTCAGGCTTGACGATAGATACGCCCAAATCTTTAAGCGCGTCAGGGTTAGCAAAACCCGGTGCACCAGTCAATGGACAGGCAGCGGTGGTGGTCTTAGGAAACGCCATCACTTCACGAATAGAAGCCGCGCCTGTCATCAACATGATCAAACGGTCCAAACCAAAAGCCAAACCACCGTGCGGCGGCGTACCATACTTGAGCGCTTCAAGTAGGAAACCGAATTTTTCTTCGGCTTCTTTTTCTTCAATCCCCAACAGTTTAAACACAGTTGCCTGCATGTCCTGCTGGTGAATACGCACAGAGCCACCACCAAGTTCAACACCGTTTAACACCATGTCATAGGCATTTGAGACAGTCCCCAGCGGATCTTTTTCCAATTCTTCAGGGGTAGCATTAAGCGGTGAGGTAAACGGATGGTGCAGCGCGGTAATACCGCCTTCAACTTCTTCAAACATTGGGAAGTCAACCACCCACAATGGTTTCCACTCATCGGCAACCAGACCAAGGTCTTCACCGACTTTAAGTCGCAATGCGCCCATCGCTTCAGAAACCACAGTGCCTTTGTCTGAGCCGAAGAACAGCAAGTCGCCATCTTGGGCGCCAACGCGTTCGCAAATCGCTTCACACATCTCAGCGGTTAAGAATTTAACGATAGGTGATTGCAAGCCCTCAACACCGGCTTTGCGGTCGTTGACTTTGATAAAGGCCAAGCCTTTAGCACCGTAAATACCGACAAACTTGGTGTATTCGTCAATGTTTTTACGCGAGATCTTATCGGCACCACCTGGTACTCTAAGCACCGCGACACGACCTTTCGGATCGCTGGCTGGGCCAGAGAAGACTTTGAAATCCACTTCTTTTAAGATATCGGCAACATCCACCAATTCCATTGGATTACGCAAATCCGGCTTATCTGAACCATAACGGCTCATGGCTTCGGCATAAGGCATAGTCGGGAAATCGCCCAAATCGACATCAAGGGTTTCTTTGAACAGCTTACGAACCATACTTTCTGTCACCGCCATGATCTGCTCGGCACTCATAAATGAGGTCTCGATATCGATTTGGGTGAATTCAGGCTGACGGTCGGCACGCAAATCTTCATCACGGAAGCACTTCACAATTTGATAGTATTTATCCATACCAGACATCATCAACAACTGTTTGAACAATTGTGGCGATTGCGGTAAGGCAAAAAACTGACCTTTGTGAGTACGGCTCGGAACCAAATAATCGCGGGCACCTTCAGGGGTGGCAGAGGTTAGAATAGGCGTTTCGATATCCAAAAAGCCTTCGCTTTCTAAAAAGGCGCGAACTTTGCCAGTCACCTTGGCACGGAACTGTAAACGCTCGTTCATCACCGGGCGGCGTAAGTCAAGATAGCGATATTTCAGGCGCTGTTCTTCTGAGTTGTTTTGATTGAAGTCCAAAGGCAGTGGCGCTGACTTGTTCAAAATGGTCAAGCCTTTGCCTAAGATCTCAACTTGACCGGTTTTCATGTCTTTGTTGATTTGACCTTCAGGACGGGCGCGAACCAGACCTTTAATGCTGATACAGAATTCGTTTCTTAAACTGTTGGCGGTATCAAAAAGCTCGGCTCTGTCAGGGTCGAACACCACCTGCACGATGCCTTCGCGGTCACGCATGTTGATGAAAATAACCCCACCTAAGTCGCGACGGCGATCAACCCAGCCGCATAATTCTACTTCTTGACCAATGTTGGTTTCGTTTACCTGACCACAATAAAGGCTGCGCATTTAATCTTCCCGTAAACTGTGTTTTATAGCTGATGAAAATGACCGGACATTATAAAGCAAAGCCAAGGGAAGTACAGCGCAAGTGCAAAACTCTGCTGCGCTAAAATTCCACACGCCAAAGCTTTCAGATTAGGCTATGCTTTGGCCCAGAATATCAATCGATGACCAGGCCGATGAAAAAAACCATTCTTACCGCCCTATTGCTATGCCCTTTAAGTAGCCTAAGCTACGGCAAAGAAAGCGAAATTGAAGCTTATCTTAACGAATTTAGCGTCACCCAAGGCGGTCAGCTACAACTTTATGTGTCGAGTCACAATGCAATCTACGATTTGGCCATATATCGGGTCGGACTGAACGATACCCTCGCGTTCAATCAGCGAGGTTTACATGGCTTTAAACAAACCTCCGCCAATCAATCATGGCAGCAAGGCGCCCAGTGGCGCTCACCACTGACCATCGACATTCCAGCGCAATGGCCCTCGGGGCTTTATCAAATAGAGCTGCACGCAGGCACCGACCAATATCAACTCCAGTTTGTGGTTAAAGCGGCCAACCCCGGCGCGGCGGCAAAAATCTTATTGATTGACAACGCCACCACCAATATTGCCTATAACAACTGGGGCGGAAAATCCCTGTATGATCACAACTCAAACGAAGGCACTCGCGCCACAACAGTCTCGATGGCAAGACCCGGACAGCAAATCGGCACCGAGCAGCGGCTTAACTTCGTTCGCTGGGCCGATATGATGGGAATTACGGTTGAACATGCGTCAATGATGGACCTACAAAACGACCCTCAACTTCTGACACATTATCAAAGTATCGTCTTTGCCGGTCACGCCGAATACTGGAGTAAGGCAATGCGTCAGGCTTATGACGAGTATGTACTAGGCGGCGGTAACGCCTTAATTCTCAGTGGCAATACCATGTGGTGGCAGGTGCGTTTTGAGCAAAACAATATGATCTGCTATCGCATCGCCGAATTGGACCCTATGCGCAATATTGACGATAGCGTGGTCACCACCAACTTCTTCAAATCACCACTCAATCAGCCGGAAAACAGCTCTATCGGTGTCAGCTTTAGAAACGGCGGCTATATCAATTCAGGCCTTAAGCTTCCGGCATCAGACGGTTATGGCGGCTATCGCATCGAGCACAGCGAACATCCCATTTATCAAGGCACAGGGCTGATAGACAAACAACAGCTCGGCAAGCAGGCGCAGATTGTCGGCAATGAAGCCGATGGCGCGCTTTTTACTATGGAGCAAAACCGCCCGGTTACCAAAGCCAATGACGGCACGCCGAGTAATTTCAAAGTTCTGGGTATCTCTGAGGCGACATACGGTCATGCCACCATGGGCACTTTTCAGATGAGTGACACCTCCGGCACAGTGATAAACATGGCATCCATCAATTGGACCAACGGCTTGGCGCCGAATGACGACAGTGCAGTGCGCGATCCCTTTGTCAGCAAAGTGACGCTCAACGCGCTGGCAATACTTGCCCCGGCAAGCGAAGCCAATTGCAGCAACGCCAATACCACAATAGACAGTGACCATGACGGTTTAAACGATGTCTGCGACAACTGCGTGATGACCGCCAACGTCAATCAAACCGATAGTGATGGCGACGGCACCGGCGATAGTTGCGATTATGACGATGACAACGATGGTTATCCTGATCTGGTCGATAACTACCCGAGCAACGCCCAAGAGCATGTTGATACCGATAACGATGGCATCGCCAATGGTATCGATCCCGACGATGACAACGACGGTATTGTCGATGAACTGGATGATGACAATGATAACGACGGTATTAAAGATGTTGATGATGCCCTGCCCTATGATGCAAGCGAACATCAAGATAGCGACGGAGACCATATCGGCAACAACCTTGACAGCGACGACGACAATGACGGTATTGCAGATGTAGACGATGCCTTCCCACTCAACGCTAAAGAGTGGTTAGATAGCGATGGCGACGGCACAGGCAACAACGCAGATGACGACGATGACAACGATGGGGTTGTAGACCAAGAGGATGATTACCCGCTAGACTCGAGCCGCTCTGACGCGTCGGACTCAAATGCCGATAGCGGCGGCGCATTGGGCATGTGGTGTACTTTGCTATTGTTACTTGGCATCAAACGAAGACAAAAACCAATGCTCTGGTGAGGCCACGGTAATTATCTTCCATTTGACATGAACACCATTTAGCTTGGCAACCCATCCATCATTGGCACCTGCTCAAGATCTTGGTCCCAATCGGCACGACTGGCGACAAATAGGTGGGCATCGGGGGTCATGGCTATTGGCGAATCAAGTGCGCCTGCCGGAACGGCCAATAACCCCTCCTGCTGCATCGTCGGCAATGCCGAGCCGCAATTAAGACAAAAGCTCCTAACATGTCTTGTCCCCGCCAGCTCATAGGTCTTCACTTTACTTTGGCCGCTTTGCCATGTGAGTTTAGCCCTTGTTGCAAACAAGTTCGCCGCGTGCGCCGAACCGGTATCTTTACGGCAATGGCGACAGTGACATAAGAAGAAGTGGTCAAACTCACCATACACGTCAAAATGCACCTCGCCACAAAGACAAGAGCCGCTGTATTTTGAACTCATTAAATCAGCTCCAATGTTGAATGATTTTAAGCGCCCGATCAGGCTTATAATAAACCGATAGCCGACGTGCTAGACCGTGGCTATTTCGCCTAAGCTAAACAGGTAGCCGCTTTTACCTGAGCCTTTGACTTGATACATCAAGGTATCGGCCACTTTCATCAGCTCGGTGTCGTCAGTACCGTCATCGGGATAAATGGCAATACCGATACTGGCACTGATCTGGGCAGAGCAACGTGACAGCGGAAAAGGTTTTTTGATCACTTCCAACAACTTATCGCACACCTCTGCGGCCTCGGTAGATTCGTTGAGCTGGGTCACCAAAACCACAAATTCATCACCGCCAAATCGAGCCACGGTATCAGAGCGACGTACAGCGTTGCGTAAACGTTCGGCCAACAGCACCAACAACTCATCACCGACATCATGACCATAGTTATCATTGATGTCTTTAAAACCGTCTAAATCGATAAACAACAACGCCAATAGCTCCCGACTTCTGGCATGGGCAGAAATGGCAGTATTGAGCCTGTCTCTGAGCAATACGCGATTGGGCAGTTGTGTCAGCTCATCATGGGTGGCCATATGCTTCATTTTTTCTTCAATCGCTCGGCGCAAGTTGATCTCCGAGCTTAGGCGCCGGTTCCACATGATGATCAACAAAAAGATCACCACCACCAGCGCGCCAAACTGCAATACCTTGGCCGTTTCGATGCCGCTGGCTATCTTTATCTCAAACCAATTCTCTAAGATCTGTTTTTTCTCATCATCGGTGATGCTGTTGATCACCTTGTTGAGCACCTCTGCCAGCACCTGATAATCTTTGCGAATACCAAAACGTTCCATCGCCGGTTCGACATCATCAACCAAAGAGAAATTCAAATCACGATATTTCCCTTCCCTGAGTTCACTGGCCAGCGCCACCATGCCATCGATAAAGGCATCGGCTTGTCCGTTACGCACTGCGGCAAAGCCAGAAGGGGCATCAGGCACAATTTGCAGTAGAATTTTAGGAAAGTGTTCATGAATAAACGGGATCAACTGATAGCCTTTGACAATCGCCAAACGCTTACCGTCGAGTTGCGCAAGAGAGGTCACATCGGCCTTCCCACCGGGCGTGATCAACCCCCAATGCTGTGGCCAATAGCCTTCGGTAAATACCGCAAAGCGTTCACGGTCGATGGTCTTCTCCATACTGGCAACCATATCGATTTCGGCATTTTCAAGGGCTTTTAACACATTCGCCCACTCATCGAACAGCTTCACTTCGATACTGACCTGCGCCCGCTTTTCGATGATGTGCATCAAATCACGAGTGACACCGACAAATTCACCTTCGTCATCGACAAATTCAATCGGCGGCCAATTGCTCAAAGCGCCCAAGCGGATCACCGGATGACGCAACAACCAGCTCTTTTCTGCCTCGGTGTAATGGATCTTGGTTCTCAAACTGTTGAAATACTGTGATTGCGGCGTTTCAATCCAGCGCTTTTCAATGGCCCGCAGCTCGTCTAAAGAGATCAATTCAAAACCGGCTTTGATCTGGCTCACCAGCGCTTTGTTGTCTTGTCTAACCAAAGAATAGAGCCGGGTTTCAAGCTGGAGGTTGTCAATGCTGGCAAACTTGGCGTGCAGGTTGTTCTTAAGCAGATATAAGTGGGCCACTTCACGTCCGGCAACAAAACCGTCGATATGCTTGGCCAGAGCGCTCTCAATCATCGCCTCAAGATTGTTGAACCGCACAAGGTTCAGCTGCGGAAAACGCTTCATCAGGCTGTCAATCGCAGGTTCGGTATTGAGCACACCCACCCGTTTTCGTGCAATGGATTCTTTATTAAGTGGAATTTTGCCTTCTTCGACCGGGTAGTAAATCATCGAGTCATACGAATAAATATGATGGGCATGGGGAAAGACATCGGCATCTATCGACGCGTCGGCAAACCCGGCATGCATATCGGCTTTTTTGTTGACCAGATTCTGTAGCGACAACACCCGGTTATCAGCCAAAAACACCACTTTTTGCGAGGTTTTCTCCGACCATTTGCGCCAGATGTCCACCAACAAACCAATCGGCTCACCGGAGGCGGAAACCGACATAAAGGGTGCCATATCCACTTGAGTAGAAATCACTAAGGTATTGTCGGCAATACCGAAGCCCAACCACTTGCGCTCAAGAAACTGTAGCTCCTGCTCATCAAGCAGTTTAAGCCCATCTTGCAATCGTTGCGCCAGCGCCGCATTGCCTTTTTTAACGGCAAAGCTCATATCATAGACCTGATAGGTCAACTTTTTATACAACGGAAACTGTTTAGCCAACGCGGCAAAATCTTTGTGGCTCGGCATACCTCTGGCCAGCCCGGCAAACGCTTTTATTTCTCCTTTGGCGGCAGCTGCAAAAAGAGCCTGACGACTTTCGAACGATTTAAAGCGAATATTATCGACCTGCTCACTTAGCGTTGCCACATGACTCGACTCTGCGACCACGCCCACGACATAAGGCAACAGATCACGCACCTGACTGATGCCGCTGAGTTGTTGATGGACAAATATCGCCGCTTCAATCGGCACTATCGACTGGCCTAAGTCATATTTTTGCGCCCGCCCCGGTGTGATAGCCATACCGGCGTGAAAGTCCGCCTCACCGGATTCAACCATTTTGAGTGTCTGCTGCCAGCTATCCACCTTGAAATCGAGAATATAACCATTCTTTTTTGCCCAAAGCTTCCAGATATCGACCAATAAACCATCGGCCTTGCCACCGTCTGCGGCAAACTGATAGGGATAGGAGTCTTTGCCAACGGCGATGGTTAGCTTCGTCAGCGGCAGTGCTTCATTAGAGCTGGATTGTGCCGATGCCATATTTGGCAACATCAGTAGCAGTGATAGGCATAACAACAAGGCAGAAAATTCAGCAACGGCACGTCGCCAACACGACCGTTTGGGAGATAAAATAGCCCACAGCGCTGGTGCCGCGACATTTAACCTAATACCTAACAAATTAGCAAAAAAACGGTTCAACATGCCCCAGGGGTTATTTTTAATGATAAGTTCTTCCACTTAGCGTAGCATCTTTTGGCTATAGTGGAGGTAATTTTCAGGAAAAAATTGTTGATCCCCCAACAAATTACGGACAAGTAGCAACATTAATGGCATGACTGGGGCAATATATGCCATAATCGCCGACAATTTTTGCGTTAACTTGACTTTTAATTCTGCTATGAGCCATCAAAAGGACGATATCTACGCCACCGCTCAAGCCGCTGTTGCTGACTTTTGCTTTGACAAGTCGGTGGTCGAAGTATTTCCCGATATGATCCAACGTTCGGTGCCCGGTTACGCCACCATCATCAGCACCATCGGCGAACTGGCCAAACGTTTTTTTATCCCCGGCAGCAATATCTATGATCTCGGCTGCTCTTTAGGTGCGGCGACCTCCTCTATCAGACGAGCATTAGATACGCCCGACGGTCAAATCATTGCCGTAGACAACTCACCGGACATGGTAGAGCGCTGTAAAATTCATGTCAGCGCTTTTAAGTCGAAACTGCCGGTGACGGTTATCTTAGGCGATATTGCCGAGATTGAACTGAGTAACGCCTCTGTGGTGGTACTTAATTTTACCTTACAGTTTATTGCACCGGACAAACGCCAAGCACTTATCGATAAGATCTACGCTGCCCTCAAACCCGGTGGCGTTTTACTGCTGTCGGAAAAGGTCAAAGGCGACGATGAGATAAACGACGAGGTGTTGATTGACTTGCATCACCACTTCAAGCGAGTCAACGGCTATAGTGAGCTGGAGATCAGCCAAAAAAGAACGGCCCTTGAAAACGTAATGAAGCCCAACACCTTGGCGGAAAATATCGATTATTTGACCCAAGCCGGTTTTGCCCACAGCCAAACTTGGTATCAGTGTTTTAACTTCTGTTCGATTTTTGCGGTGAAATAACCAAGATGCACTACTTCAACCAATTTTATGCCGCCATCGCGCAAAACGACCTAAGCCACTGGCTCGAAACCGTCCCCGGACAACTTAAAGACTGGTATCAACAGTCGCTACATGGCGATTTCAGCAAATGGCTAAAAACCCTCAGCAATTTACCACAGACCGAGGTCAGTGAAATAAGCCTTGACGACCGTGTCGCCTTTGGTCGTGCCAATGACATCAGCGAAGGTGAAGCCAAGCGTATCAGCGCCTTATTGCAACAGTTCAAACCATGGCGCAAGGGGCCGTTTTTCATTCACGATATACATATCGACACCGAATGGCGCTGCGATTTCAAATGGGACAGGCTCAAAGACCACATCAGTCCACTGCAAGACCGTTACGTTTTAGATATCGGCTGCGGCAGCGGCTACCATTTATGGCGTATGCTAGGTGAACAAGCCAAGTTTGTTGTCGGCATCGACCCATCGCAGCTGTTTATGGCGCAGTTTTGGGCGATTAAGCATTTTAACCCCGATCCCCGCGTCCACCTGTTGCCTTTAGGCGTCGAACAATTGCCGAACCTTAAGGCATTTGATACGGTATTTTCAATGGGTGTGCTCTATCATAGACGCTCGCCCATCGATTTTTTACAGCAGCTGAAAAACCAGCTGAAAAAAGGCGGAGAGTTGGTGCTTGAAACCCTAGTGGTTGAAGGCGATGAAACCACCGTTTTAATGCCCCATGACCGCTATGCGCAAATGCGCAACGTCTGGTTTATTCCAAGTGTTGCTGCGCTTAAGGTATGGATGAGCAAAGTCGGCTTTAGCAATATTCGATTGGTCAATCTCGATAAAACCCGTTTTGAAGAACAGCGCAAAACCGCTTGGATGGACACCGAATCGCTAGAGAACTTTTTGCACCCGGATGATCCGAGCAAGACGATAGAAGGTTATCCTGCGCCGTTGCGGGCCATTATACTGGCCGAAAACCCTTAAATGCCCAGAAGGTTGAACAACATGAACATCACAATAGAACAATTAAATACCCTGATGGCCGTATCAGCTAAAGACGCGATGAAATACATTGAGTCGATTCACGGCCTCCATGTCGAAATGGACGAAAGTGCCTTGGTGACCATAGATACCGTACTGGCCAAATTGGCCACCGAACATGCCCAAACCCCGATGAAAAACGAACATGTCTTCACCGTCACTTCTATTTTTGGTGCGCTAGCCGGTGAGATCTTCAAAAAGCATATCGGTGGTGAGTGGTTCCAAGACAGCTCCGATGAGAAGGCACCGTTTATCGTACTTAACTATGCCGGTAAATCGTTCCCGTTTGCCTCGGTATGCTATCAAAAGCTGGTCAACAGCCCTGAGATCAGCGTCGCCAAATACTATGAGCTGGCAAAATCCGGTGCAACCAATTAGCGACTTGAGCTAGAGACAAGACATTTGACTTTTGCCACTGGCACAGAGTCTTTTTAAGGCGTAAAATAGCCGACTTTTAATCAACACATTTTTTGGAGTAATTGAGTGAGCGAGCAACAAACTTCCCTGAGCTATAAAGATGCAGGCGTTGACATCGATGCGGGCAACAGTTTGGTGGAAAACATCAAAAGTGTGGTGAAAAGAACCCATCGTCCAGAAGTCATGGGTGGTTTAGGTGGTTTCGGTGCCCTGTGTAAATTACCGACCGGCTACAAAGAGCCGGTGTTGGTTGCCGGTACTGACGGCGTTGGCACCAAGTTGCGTTTGGCTATCGACTTAAAACGCCACGACAGCGTTGGTATTGACTTAGTTGCCATGTGCGTCAACGATTTAATAGTCCAAGGTGCCGAACCTCTGTTCTTCCTCGATTACTATGCTACCGGCAAACTTGAAGTCGATGTCGCCACCGATGTGGTCAAAGGCATTGGCGCTGGCTGTGAGTTATCGAACTGCGCCCTTATCGGCGGTGAAACCGCAGAAATGCCAGGCATGTACGAAGGCGGCGATTACGACTTGGCCGGTTTTTGCGTCGGTGTGGTCGAGCAAAGCAAAATTATCGACGGCAGCAAAGTGGCCACTGGCGACCAACTGATAGCCCTTGGTTCTTCAGGCCCTCACTCAAACGGTTACTCGCTCATCCGTAAAGTCATCGAAGTCTCTGGCGCCGACTTAAACGCCGACCTCGACGGTAAACCGTTGGCCGACCACTTACTCGCGCCGACTCGTATCTACGTCAAGCCGGTACTTGAATTACTCAAAAGTGTTGATGTACATGCCCTATCGCACATCACCGGCGGCGGCTTCTGGGAGAACATCCCAAGGGTCTTGCCACAAAATGCCAAAGCGGTTATCGATGGCAGCAGCTGGCAATGGCCGAGCGTCTTTAATTACCTGCAAGAGAAAGGCAACATTACCACCCACGAGATGTATCGTACCTTTAACTGTGGCGTTGGTATGATCTTGGTCGTACCACAAGATAAGCTGGCGCAAAGCTTGGCAATTTTGCAAGCCAACGGCGAACAGGCATGGCATATCGGTCATATCAGTGAAGCGGCAACCGGCGAAGAGCAGGTTGAGATCAGCGGACTGTAATATGAGCCAAGCAGACCAAGCGAAAATTGTCGTTCTGATCTCCGGCAGCGGCTCTAACCTTCAGGCGATTATCGATAACTGTGAAGCGGGTAGGATCAAAGGTCAGGTATGTGCGGTGATCTCCAATAAAGCCGACGCCTATGGCCTAACCCGCGCCCACAACGCCGGTATCGAAGCGCTGTGCTTAAGTCATAAAGACTATGCCAGCCGCGCCGATTACGATAACGCATTAATGCAGGCGATTGACCGTTTCACCCCAGATGTGGTGGTTTTGGCCGGCTTTATGCGTATATTAACCGGTGAGTTCGTCAATCACTACATGGGTAAAATGCTCAACATTCACCCTTCATTGCTGCCTAAATACCAAGGGCTAAATACCCATCAGCGCGCCTTGGACGCCGGCGACAGCGAACATGGCGTATCGGTGCACTTTGTCACCGAGGAGCTTGACGGCGGGCCTGTGGTGCTACAGGCCAAAGTGCCGGTATTTGACGGTGATGACGCCGATGATCTGGCGGCTCGGGTACATGAGCAGGAGCATCGTATTTATCCTTTGGTTGTCAACTGGTTATGCGAAAAACGTTTGACCATGAGTGGATCTTCTGCGATGCTTGATGGCAAAGTTTTGCCAGCAGGTGGATATGCCGATGATTAAAACCTTGAGACAATTTTTGGTGATGTTACCTGTGGCTTTAGTTGCCACAGGTATTGCGCAAGCCCAGGAGAATAATACCAAGCTTGAAGTCAAACCCTATATCGCCAATTACAAATTGTTTCGCTCAGGGGAAGAATACGGCACTGCCAAACGTGAACTGTTTGCCTTAGATAGCCTGTTTAGGCTGCGTTATGAAAGCTCTATCAACTGGATGATCTTCAGCGATGAACGCTATGAAACCTCAGAGTTCATTATCGACGGCAATCAGGTCAAACCGTTAAAATACGAAATGGAGCGCAAGGGCACCGGTCCCGACCGCTCCTACGAAGTGGTCTTTGACCGCGAAAATAAAAAAATTGTTGGTCCAAGCAAGCGCCGCAAGCGCAAAAAAGGCCAAGAAGAAAGCCCCACCAGCAACTGGAATGAAAACTGGCTCGACCCTATCAGTTACCAGCAGCAACTCTACATCGATTTAAAACTCGGTAAAACCGAATTCACTTATCAATTTGTCAACCGCAAAGGCCAAGAGCACGAGTATATCTTCAAAGTGACCGGCACCGAGCCTTTGGTATTGCCTTACGGCAAAGTCGAAGCCATCAAGGTTGAAAGGATCTATGAGGGTGACAGCGAAAGACAAACCATCGCCTGGTTTGCACCGGCCCTTGATTATGCCTTGGTACGTATTTGGAAAGGCAAGTCCGGCGTTGAGCAGTTTGATATTCAGCTCTCGGAGCTTGTAGAGTAAGTCTACCGGCGGGTTAAACCCGCTCCCGTTTAAGCTCAGTCACATTTAGCCCACGCATCCGGGTGATCCCCTGATACCAACTTAAAAAGGCCTCCGGCGCCATCGGCCGTGAGATATGATACCCTTGGGCAATATCACAACCCAGCTCTTTGAGCCTTTGCCAAATCTGGTGGTCCTCTACCCCTTCAGCGACCACCGACATCCGCAGTTTATGCCCAAGCATAATGCAGGTTTCAACAATCGCCGCCGATTGCGGGTCTTCGATCATCTTCATCACAAACGACTGATCTATCTTTAGCTCGGTGAAGGGGATTTTATGCAGTTGCGACAGCGATGAAAAGCCGGTGCCGAAATCATCGATTGACAACCTAAAGCCTTTTAGGCGCAAACGGGTAAGTATATCCAACGAGGTGGTGATCTCGCTCATCACCGCGCTTTCGGTCAGCTCCAATACCAGCATATGCGTGTCGAGTTCATAACGCCGCGCCAACGCCTCAAGATATTCCGGCATATCCAAACTACTGACATTTTGCGCCGAGATATTAACCGACACTTTAAAAGCATAGCCTTGCTTGTGCCACTGATGACTTTGGATCACCGCAAGGTTAATCACCGCCTCAGTCAACTCGCCGATCAGCCCACTACTCTCTGCCAAAGGAATAAAGCGGTCGGGATAAATCATGCCGAACTCAGGATGGTTCCACCTTACCAAAGCCTCGGCGCCGACTAAGGCGTTGCTCTTTAAACTCACTTGCGGCTGATAGTGCAGTTCCAGTTGATGTTCATTTATGGCCTTTAACAGATCCTCAGCCGTCGGTATGAATGCATGGGGGTCATTGCCGCTACTGCGCTCGTCGCTCGGCTGCTCGCAGTCTATAGCGCCTGCCAGTTCATTGAGCACCTTGGTCAAATGGGCAATGCCGATGGGTTTGGTCAAATCCCCCATCACATTCAAACCGAGATCTTTGGCCAATACCTTGGCCGAGCGCAATACCGATTCGTCATAACCGCTCATCAACAAAATCGACGCCTTGCTGCCTTGTTGTGCCAACAGCCTAATGGTTTCAATCCCATCGATTTGCGGCATTTGCAGATCCAACAAGATCACATCCTGGGCATATGTCGTTTGCTGTAAGAACCCGGCCGCATCATTATACAGTTGGATCTGCTCAAAAATGTCCTCCGCGACCGTAGCCAGCAGTTCACAAATCATCATGTCGTCATCGACAATGAGCAACCGACTAGGCTTCATGAAACAACCTCTTCAAACGCTTTGAGCGCTTCTTGTACCTGGGGTTGATGCTGCTCGATATAAGAGACGAATGCCTTATCCATAACCATAATATGCTCGATAAGCCAACGGCTGAGAAAGTCGCTTAGCCACTGCACAATTTGCCTGTCATTATTACTCTCGACAATGGTTTGCATTTTACTGATCAGCATATTATGTACTTTACAATGATCATGATATTTGGGGTAGTGGCAGCTTTTCATCACCATTTCCTCACGGCGGAAATGATAACGGGTGTAGTTCAGTAGTTCTTCGATAACCTCAGGCAACTCACCATAACTGCGCTCGCCATTGGCCATTTCGCGACACTGATTGAGTAAAGACAATAACACCTGATGGTCTTTATCGAGTTCACCGCCGCCGTCAATGCTCATATTGTCGGTCCACACGATGGCCGACTGCTCGGCAGCCAGCAAGCCCGCATCAGCCAGCGCATTTTGGCCTTTTTGTTGTGTTGTTTTGCGGTTATCTGCCGCCCTATCGAGCTGCATTCTTATGCCGCTGAGCAATTCTTCGGTATTGTAGGGCTTAGCCAACACCGGCTCAGTGGGCTGATAATGCACTTCCGAGGCTTTACTTTCTTCATGGAAGCCGCTGGCGAGACGAATTTCAATGTGTGGATAAAGACGACTGACCTTCTCCGCCAGTTGAAACCCGCTCATTTTCGGCATAATAACGTCACTGAGCATCAAATCGACCGACTCTTTGGCTAAGAGCGTCAGCGCCTGCTCGCCGCTTAAAGCCGACAAGGTGCGATAGCCGTTCTTTTGTAAAATCAAACACACCAGCTCACACAGTGGCGCTTCATCATCCACCACCAAAATGGTTTCATTGCCTTTGGCATTTTTGCCAAGCTCAGCTTTGGGTTTCAGGTGATAACGCACTTCATCGTGATGACGTGGAAAGTAAATGACAAATCGAGTGCCCAGCCCGGGCTGAGAGAAGACGTCAATGACCCCACCGCTGGCCTGTACAAAGCCATATACTTGGGATAACCCAAGCCCGGTTCCTTTGCTGCCTTTGGTGCTGAAGTACGGATCAAAGATCCGTGACAAGGTGTTTTCGTTCATGCCACAGCCGGTATCCTCTACCGCCAAAGACACAAACTCACCGGGTTGCAGGTTCAATTGCTCGGCAAGGGTCTCATCAATTTCGCAGTTGCTGGTGGTGATGGTCAACTTGCCGCCGTTACTCATGGCATGTTTGGCATTGATACACAGATTGAACAACATGTCTTCAAAACCACCGGCATCGATTTTGACCGACCATAAGCGCTCGTCTAAGTGCAGGTTCAAATCGACACTGACGGTCAGGGTTTGATTGAGCATGTCGCGATCATTGGCGATCAACTTGTTCAGGTCTTCTTGGGTTTGCGACTTAGGTTCTTTTTTAGAAAACTTCAACAGATTGCTGGCCAGCTTGGCGCCACGTTGTCCGGCGTGATGGATCTGATTGACGTACTTGAGCAAATCAGTCGAACCGACCAGTCGCTCTTGTAAGATCTCGGCGTAGCCCAAAATGACCCCGAGCACATTGTTGTAGTCATGGGCAATGCCGCCGGTCAAACTGCCGAGGGCTTCCATTTTTTGACTGCGATGCTGGCGTAAAGCCGATTGGCGCTGTTCGGTAATGTCCTCGACTATCGCGGCAAAGCCATTGATGCGGCCACACTGGCTGATCAGCGGCGTATTGTTCCATTGGCATTGCAGCACTTTGCCCTCAGCCGACTGATTGAGTAGTGTCACTGTCTTGGCTGCTTCGCCATTGAGCACTTGCTCGCACATCGTCGCCATCGCCTGCTCGGCGGCTTTGGGCACGATAAACGGATATGCTTGGCCAATTGCCTGCTCGGCGCTAAAGCCAAACATCTTCTCGGCGGCACGGTTCCAAAAAGTCACCTCACCTTGTGCATTGAACTCGACTACCGCCAAAGGCGAATTCTCAAGGTGAAACTGTAGCCGCAGCTGCGAGTTGCGCAGATCTTCTTCAAGTCCCTTGTGATAACTGATGTCGCTAAATGAGCCGACGATGACCTTCGGGCGCTGGTTTTGCGCGTATTCGGCTACTTTGGAGCTGATATTGACCCACAGTTTAGTGCCGTCGTCTTTTACAATTGGGGTATCACGATAGATTTGAAACTGCCCTTGCGACAAGTGTTCATCAAGTACCGCACTCAACTGGGCATATCCCGGTATCTGCTGCGACTGATTCAACTGCGCCAGACTCAACGCCATGGTTTTTGGCTCAAGCCCCATCAGGCGAGTCCACTGTTGAGTCAACAACAACTTGTCGGCATTGACATCATAATCCCAAATGGCCGTGCCGCTTCCCTCTAACGCCAACTCCTGGCGCTGACGGCTTGAGTGGTGACGCAATTCTTCACGCTTGAGCGCCCGACTCCACAACAGCAGCAATGAACCGGCAAGCAACACGGCACTGATAAGTCCCACCCCATGGGCAGCAGATTCACCAACATAAGGCGCGACGAGATCGCTGATGGCAAACCCTGTCAATATCGCGACAATGACAAGCAAAAAAAGATAGCCAAATTTTAGTTGTTGTTTTTTGTTAAGCATCAACTGCATCCCCATGTGCTTTCACTTCAACCAATCCAAATGTTTCACCTTGCTGCGGTATTCTCGATTGCAACAGGGTCGGTCACTACCGGTAATAGTAGCTCAAAACGGCTCCCTTGTCCCGGTTTGCTTTCTACGACCACATGCCCTTGATGCTCATGCATAATGCCATGAACCACCGACAACCCCATACCAGTGCCGCCATCGGCTTGCCTAGTGGTAAAAAACGGCATAAACAGCTTGGCACGATGCTGCGCTTCAATGCCTACGCCATGATCGATCACCGAGACTACCCCATAATGGCCATTAATTGGCCGCAAACAGCCGTCACACACAGCCCCGCCGACATTCACCTCGGACAACACGACCTTGACAGTCCCTTGGTTGTCCATTGCCTTGACGGCATTGTTGATCAGTATCATCAGCACCTGTTGCAATTGCACCATATCGGCATTGACCATCAGACACTGTGATGCGCTGTCGTGAAGGCTTAAATCAAATTCGATGTTCACCCCCGGTCCAACCGCAGCACTCAAGAACGAACGGCTTTCTTCTACCATCTCGCCAAGACACAGCGGCTTAGCCGACTTGCCCGGACTACTGCAAAAGCGACGCAACTGGGCCACCAGCTCTTTCATTTGCTCAGCCGCGATATTGACCTTGGCAAGATAATTGTCGAGCAATAAATTTTCGCTTTCATCGGCAAGCTGACGACTTAATTCCAGGTAACCTAAAATAGTGGCCAGTTGATTGTTGAAGTGGTGGCAGATCCCGCCGGTTAGGGTATGTATGTCTTCCATACGCTGAGCATGACTCAAACGGCTATGAAAATGGTCATTGTGGCACTCACAACCATGCTCGCTCTGTTGAGCGTGCCAAGGGGCAGTCATAGTGCCCCCTTAAATAGAAGTATTAGGCTATCTCGCATACCATCGAACAGTCGTCAGTCAGACTCGGTAGGTTAATCAGGTGAGGGCTGAAGATAGCTTAGTTAGCGTCCACTTTGTTGATCTAGATCAAGTGATGGATCGCTAATACAAATTTGTCACTTTTGCTTTACAAAATGAGCGCAATGCAATACACCCTGTCCCTTAAGACTTCAGCACCAACTTAAGTGTTAGCCCTGCTTTGGCCTGCGTAGCGACTTCGTCGTAAAGCACATCCACCAGCGCCTGCTCTTGCATCAGCTCGGCATCTAACGCCACCACAAAGTCAGAGCCTTCGAAATAGATATCCAACTGCCATGGTGGGTCGTCATTGCGACCTTGAGTTAGAATAATCGCCAAACGCAACACTTGTACCATTGGACCGAAGCGATTGGGATTTATCGCCAGTTCTTCTAAGAACGGCTGTATTTTGCCGCGATGGTTGCGCACCAGCTCCGCCAAAACCTGCTGTTCGGCTACATCAAACCCGGGCATGACGGCATTTTCAATAATATAGGCGCCGTGCACCTGACGTTTTTTGAAGTTGATGGTTAGACCAATTTCATGCAGCAGCGCACCACGGGTGAGGCAAACCTGCTCATAAGGCGTAAAAAACCACTGTCGTTTGGCCAATTGCTCGAACAAATGCTCAAGCTGCAACACCACTCGGCGACTGTATTCATCATCCACCAAATGCATATTGGCCATGTTGGTAATGGTTCTGTGCCGTGGGTCGAACATTTGCGTGGTATCGGCGAGGCTGTACAATACCCCTTCACGTAGCGAGCCCGAACAAAACTCCATAGACTTGATCTGCAAGCGCTCAAAGACTTCCAGCATTATGGCCACCACACCGGCCAGTTGCGGCGCTCTACGTGTATCGACACTAGAGAGTTCAAACTGCTGCCAGTGCCCCCATTTGACCAGCTCTTGCGCCAAACTTTCCAGTCGCAGCAAAGTGATGGAGCGATCTTCAAATAGCTCAGACATGATGTTGGCCATCATTTTAATCGAGCCTGAAGTGCCGACCGCATCGAGCCATTGATGTTCCACAATCGTCTCAAGGTAGGGCGAGATCTCATCGAACACAAATGTTCTGGCCTTGGCGATTGCCTTTTGCGTCACCTGGCCGTCGGCAAAGTAACGATTCATCAACGAGCCGGAACCAAACTCCAAGCTCTCAAGCCATAACGCATCAAAGCCGCTCCCGACGATAAACTCCGTCGAACCCCCGCCGATATCCATCACCAGCGTCTTACCCCTTAAGCCAAAGGTATTCACCACGCCCTGATAGATAAGCTCAGCTTCACTGCGCCCGGAGATAATGTCGATAGGATACGGAAACACCCGATAGGCACGGTCGATAAACTCTTGGGCATTGACCGCCTTACGTAAGGTGTGTGTTGCCACCACTCGGACCGTTCGTTCACCATCTCTGGCAAAACTACGGCCAAAACGCTCAAGGCAATCGAGGCCACGCTGCATCGCTTCTTCACTCAATACATTGTGCTCATTAAGCCCGGCACCCAGCGCCACACGCTGTTTTTGCGTATAAAGTAACTGTATACAGCCTGCCTGTTCGCTGGCCATGACCATGTGAAAGCTGTTCGACCCAAGGTCTACCGCTATCAGAGAGTTGGATATCTTCAAACGTCTTTTCCTGTCGCCTCGTCGGCATTGGCAATTTTGTCTCTCAGATAGTCGTAAATCTCACTTTGCGAGCGCACCTTATCCCGCACGTTGGTGGTATGATAAGGATTGCTCTGATCAGAGTTGACTAGTCGAGCCTTAGTGTTATCGCGCAGCTGGATATTGATGATATCGATAATGGTTTGTTTGACCTCAGGGCAATAGATAGGACAACCCACCTCAACCCGCTCATCGATATTGCGTTCCATCCAGTCTGCTGACGAAATGTACACCAGTTTATCGCCGTAATTCTCAAAGATAAACACCCTTGGATGCTCTAAGAATCTATCGACCACGCTAATACAGGTTATGCGCTCACTTTGCCCCTTGACGCCCGTCACCAAAGAACAGACACCACGCACGATCAGCTTAATTTTAACCCCGGCATTATTGGCCTCATAAAGCTTCTCAATCAGCCCCGCATCGACGAGATTGTTCACCTTAAGGATAATGCCGTTAGGCGCCTGATTCCCCGCTGCGGCAATTTCATCGTCAATCAGACGATACAGACGATTGCGAGAGTTCAGTGGCGACACCAACAGATGTCTAAATTGAAAACGCTGAAATGGAAACTTCATAAATTCAAATACTTGCGCCACTTCACGGGTGATCTTCGGATCACAGGTAAACAGGCTGAAGTCGGTATAGACCTGCGCGTTGCGTTCGTTGAAGTTGCCGGTGCCGATATGGGCGTAGCGCTGAAGGCCATTGTCTTGCTCACGGGTGATCAAACAGATCTTGGCATGAACCTTTAAGCTTGGGATCCCAAAACGTACTTTTGCCCCGGCATCACTCAAAACTTCTGCCCACTTGATATTGTCTTCTTCATCAAAGCGCGCGCGCAACTCGATGTTGACCTCCACCTCTTTACCGTTTTTCACCGCCTCGGCCAACGCCGAAACCACACGGGACTTTTTCGCCACACGATACAGACAGATCTCAATCTTGCGTACCATCGGGTCGTAGGAGGCTTGACGCAACAACTCGGTAAAGTGAGAAAAGCGGTGATAAGGGTAATACAGCAAAATATCACGAGCTTTCATTGCTTCAAAGGCATTGGCACTGAGTTCAAAGTAGGGCATAACCAGCGCTGGCATTTTGGGGTGCTCAAGCTTTTTACCGCCGACATTGGGAAAATCGATAAAGTCTTTAAAGCTGTGGTAGCGACCACCGGCGATCAGCCCCCTGTCACTGGTGATATCAAGCCGACGTTTGAGTTCATCAAGCATGTGTTGCGGCATTTTTCGGTCATACACCAAACGTACCGGGACCGCATTTAAGCGCCTTTTAAGGGCGCTGGACATCTGCTCATATAGACTTTGGTTGAGGACGTCCGATAAATCGAATTCGGCATCTCGGGTCAACTTCATGGAAAACGCACGAATATAATCAAAGTCAAAAAAGCCGTTGAAGATCAGATGCATCGAATAGCGAATGACATTATCGAGTAAGATAATGTATTTTTCTTTGCTTTTTTCTTTACCCTTCGACTCGTCAGGCAACACCACAAATCGCGGCACATTGGCACTGGGTACTTCAACCAAAGCATATTGCGCCATGTCCGAATCAGCCTTGGTCATCGACACCATTAGATAGGTTGAATCGTCATTGATGTGATCAGAAAGCTTCACCCTTTCATTGAAGATCACAGGAAAGATATGGCGACGCAACTTATCTTTGTAATAGTTGTCCAGCCACTGCTTGTGAAAATCACTCAGTTGGGTTTCGTTGATAAGATTGATGTCGGCCTCTCCAAGCTGACCGAGCAGCCCGTTGTAGGTTTCATCAAAAGAATTTTGTAAATCGATAACCTTCGATTGAATGGCATCGAGTAGATTCAACGACAGCGTTTTTTCTTCTTCGGTTTGTGCCATCAAAACCCGGCGACGGACATTGGCCACCCGCACCCGGTAGAACTCATCCATATTGCTAGAGTAGATCCCCAAAAAGCGAAAACGCTCTAACAGCGGCACACTCGAGTCTTGCGCTTCTTGCAAGACACGATGATTGAACGAAAGCCAACTCAGTTCTTTTTCAATATAAGGAAATTGGTTCATGCTGCATTCTTAATTCGGTTGGGGATAATTAGAACCTGCGCCAGTAAACCGCATTGGTGCCGATGTTATTGTTATTATATGACAAATTGATGACTGTACCAGTCAGACAATCGAACGCTTTGTAACAGCAGGTGATGAAGGTGCTGAACTGCGCGGCACACTATTGCAGTGAAAACGACGCAGTTCAGTTGGGTCTAAGACTTACTTTTCTTTCACTTGGTAAACGGTAACAGTACCGCTTACCTCATTACCGACAAGCAATAATGCATTACCGCTTGGGCTTTGTTCCGCCGAGACAAACTTAATGCTTTCCGGCCCCAGGTCACCTGAAACATCGACCATAGAGCAATCCATGCCCTCATCGGTATCGCACGGATTGGCCAAATCATCATCGAGTTCAAACTCAGTATTGAAGTCACGGTTGTTGTAATGCGCCACATAGCGTGCGGCATATGGGTTAGAAACATCATAGGCAAACAGGTCGCCCGAGCGTTCTAAGCCGATAAAGGCATATTGATGACCATTGATGCTGCCTACGGCTATGGCTTCAGGCTCACCGCCTTTATCATCTGAGCGATTATCACCTTTGTTGGCGGTGTGTGCGCTATTGAAGTTATCGCCAAGAATACTTGAACTGACCCGTTCAAAGTCATCGCCAGAATCAAACACTAACTCGGCATCGGCATTCCAAATTGAGAAAGA
>JBFHGJ010000059.1:0-34807 GCA_041583135.1 Alteromonadaceae bacterium
AATAAGCGCAAGCCATAAAGCTCGCTACGAAATTGCATATCGGTATCAACGTCAGCCATTTTGGCCAGAATATAATTACTACCGTCGGGCGCTTGTTGGCGGTCAGTGGGGTTGACCGTATCAACCGCTGCGCCAAGCAGCGGGTCGCCTGCCACCTCTTTGGCATCGGTGCCGATGATTTGGGTGACTTTACAGTCTTGCAAGTAAAACTGTGCCACCCCGTTGGGGTTGTTGTAAGTGCCGGTGTCATACACCAAGGGCTGGCCTTCGGTGGCGTTGGCGTAGTTGTCGATAAGATTGTTCAAATTAGCCGGGTTTGAAAAAAACGCCCCGGCAAAATGAATACGTGGAAATCCTAAATAGCTCATATGGCCTCCTATTTGCCGATATTCAAGGTATCCCAACCGGCTCTCGGTTGGTTTTGCTCTAACATCTGCTCATCGGGCGAGTAATCAAACAATTGGCAATCTACAGGATCCGTTGGACACATTTGCGCCACCCTATCCCAGGTATAACGAGGATCAGGCTTTTGAAACCGGAAGTTGGTATAGTTTTGGCTCACAATCGGCGCATTGGCTTTGGTAGTATCGCCGGAGAAATAAAACGATTGCGGGTGACGATACGGTGGATGAACATAGTCATCGGCAGTCGCCTGTTTGTAAAAGGCGTAGCCGAATAAGATCTTCTCAGGCCCTGCGGGAACCTCCTCGGCATAGGCTTGTATCGTGCCAAACAAGTGTTTTGAGCGTTCTTCGGAATAGCTTAAGTGCTTGATAAAATCTTGCCTTGGTGGATGATTCCAAGGCGAAAATGAACAGCACTGGGGCATATTCTTCGGTCTGTCTTCAGGGTATGTCAAAAAGTAGGCTTTGTTGCCCAACGAGATAAAAGTGCAGGTATAGTTATTGTTTTTGATAGGAAAAATAGGCAAACAATAGTCCTCATAATGCTCCATCATCGCGCCATAGCCGTCGAAATCTCGCGGAATATAGCTGGCGTCGTAATAGGTTGTGCCGTAGGAAACGGTATAGTCCGAAGGCTTTAACGTTGCCGGAGGATTGCTATAAGGCGGCGGGTTTTGCTTATAACCGGTCTTAACCCGGTACATCGTCCAATTACTGATCCAATAGAGTGGAAAATGTGGGTCGCTCGGCGACCCTTCAGGGCGATCGCCAATGCAGCGCTCGGGGATCTCACAACCTCTAGGGTTATGCACACCTAAGGTTTCATAGACATTGTCGGGATATTTTTGCTCGGGCGTCGATGCCAAACAGCCTGCTGCAAACAGCGATAAGGCTAGTACAGTGATTTGCTTTGTTGCGCTCATATGTTGCTCCTTTAATTATTGATCACCCGATAAATCCGCCATGGCGCATCTTGGTGTTCGCGGCGCAACAACCAACAATTGACGCCGACATAATTCGGCTCAAGGGTGTAGCGCCCAATGGTGTAATATTGATTGTCGTCTAAACGAATGTACTCCCAGCCCTGCCATTGCATGACCAGCAGGTTGTGCTCTTTGCCGCTAGAACCATAGTAGGTATCGACAATCCCTTTTTTGTAATTCTCTCGGCCAAAAATCAGCCCGCTGGGGTCGGTTGACGCCTTCGCATTGGCAATGCCCACATCAACACAGGCCAAGTCCATCATCTGGTCAAATTTTTCGGCTTGATACAGTTCGTTCCAAGTCTTGGCAAACTGCTGAATTTGTTCAATATTTTCATCTTCTGTCATTATTCTTTCCACCCTAAACGCGCTTTAGACTGAGTTGACGTACAAACCCCATCAAGGACTGACTTTGACCATCTGGGCCAGGTATTGGTCTGCCACTCATACCCATGCCTTCACTGATAAACAGTTCATTGCCAGACACCACAAGGTTTGACGGCGTATCTAGCCCGGTCGCTATCACTTGGGTGTGTGCGTTAGCTAAATCGCACAATAGCAAGCGCCCTGAAAAGCGTTTAAACCCACCATGCAGGCATTGTTTGGTGGCATCATCTGCCACCAAAGGTTCTAAAAAGTCGTCACACAGTTCGAGCACATACAATTTGCCTTCATCATCAAGGGCAATGCCAGTCGGCGCGCATAAACCGGTGATAACCGGCGTTACGCTACCGCTTTCAATATCAACCCTAACCACTTGCCCTGCCTGTTTGTCAAAGTCGATGCCCTGCCCCGTTTCGTGTCCGCCTATCTCGCCAGAGAACAAAGACACCAACAGCCCTTTGGTTTTTGGTTCATAAACGACACACACCGGCACAGCATCTTGACCACCAGATAGCGCATTTAGTGGCGCTATCACTTTTTCTTCATCACCACTAAAAGCAACGACCACATTGGCATCGGGCTTGATGGCAAAGTAACAATCGTAATCCGGGTGATAGCAAATCGAGTTAAGATTGCCCTGGCTGTCAAACACTACCTTGCCCGGTGTTGGTGCCACTTCTATGATCTTCGAACCACCTATGTAATCGGTCAGGCTAACCACGGTTTGCTTGCCGTTGCTGGCAAAATCTGCCAGCCCCATGATCTCGTCACGCTTCATCATCTCAAGCATGTTGATACTCGGTTGGTACTCAAGCAGGTAGTGCGCACGCTCAAACCGACCATTGTTTTGACGACGCAGCTCAACCAAGCGCCCATCGGGCACTCTTGGGTTACCGCTGCCAGCTTCTATCAGCAACAAGGTGTCATCATCTACAAGTTGCAAACCGCGTGGATTGACCAAGTGTTCGGCAACGATAGTGCTGGTCACATCAATAGCATGAGACAGGGCATCAACAATATGAATATTGGTTTGTGCCATCGTTATCCCCCGCTACTCAGTGGCATTGGCGGATAGTTGCGTTTAACCAGTTTATTGGCCCATAACTCCAGCACCGCTCGGCTAGACGCTGGTAAGTCGCGCGTAATAGGCATCGCCAAAGTGCTTTCTTCACGATACTCGGTGGAGATCAGCGTAATGAGCTGATCGACCGCCCCTTCAATACGGTGGCGCTGATCAAGCGGCATATACTTATCCATGATCGGATAGAGGTAATAAAACACCCGCAGCACTTTAGGATAGATAAACGCCTGCCAGATCAGCTCGGCGGCGTCTTCTTTTAGATAAATACCATTCCAATAGTTGATAAAGTCATCGACCAAGGTCGGATCGTTCGGTAGCACGCGAATAGGCGCCATAAAGTCGATATAGGCTTGGGTGTAGGAGAAGCTAAAGGCAAACTCCGGCTCTGCTGCGAAGCTGATTTTCAGTGCCGGGAAGCCGGGCTTTTCGCCCGAAAGCCCAAGTTTCGCTGTACCATCTGCACCGGTAGTCAGCTTAACCGTACGGTAGGTAATTGGCGTTTTCTGTTCATTATCGAGCACGCCTTTTACCAGTTGTTCGCCATCAAAAGCGACATTGGTGTCGAGCATAATGCCCACCGGAGAGCTTGCCACTTCACGATAACTCACCTCAGTTGTACTGCTGCTATCTTGCGCATCTACTATAGTCGCGGCGCTTTTTGTTCGGCTATATTGTCCCGGCGAACTGGCACCAGCATAAGCATCGGCAAATTTCGGCAAATTGGCACTGCTGGTGCCATTGGTAATGGTGTAAAGCACAAAGTCGGTGGTGTGCTGTGGGTCGTCAAAGTTGAGGTAGTAGTCACTGGTGGTGATGTTATAGGCATTGCTGTATTGGGCTACCCAAAATGACGTGTTTGGCGCAGGTTTGCCTTTATACTGCACCATTACATCTAGCATTGTTCGCTCACCGACATCGACAAAGGTGCCGCTTTGCACTATCTCTGCCACGTAAAGCTGCTCATCAAGCAGCACGGTGGTTTTATCCGCTTGTCTTAGTTGCAGCTCGCCACGTTCGGCCAGTGTCGCGTGCTCAGGGCTGATGCTCAGGTCAATCAAACCAGAATAACGGTCAAACATCTGCTGGTTGTATTGATCAAACTTCAGTTCGGCAATTTCGGTGTAGCTGCCACTGAGGTTAACCCCTACCGACAAAGTGCCGAGATCAAACTTAAACGGCTCGGGAATGTCTACGTTAGGGTCGATGGCATTAAATGGAAAGGTGTTAGAGACATCTAACGCTAAGTTAGTGCCTTGTAACTGTGCCAAGGTCACGCCAAGTGGCACAGCCACATCGCTGCCCCGTTGTGATTTAACCTTAACTTGCGTCTGATCAGGCCCGCAGATAAGACGGCGATCACAAGGCGCCGTCGGAAATTCGCCTTTACGCCATAACCCCAAAGTACCAGCAACATTGCTATAGGCAGGGTTAAAAAAGATCTCAGAACTGTTCTCTAAAGCCAATTTATACATGGCGCTGAGCTTACTCTGATCACTGCCTCTTGAGGTCACTGGCGGATAATCGTTAAAAATGCCGTTCTTATCGTAAAACGTCAAAAAGGTCGAAAACCGCACCATCAGCCCCTGCACTTCAGGGTCGCTTTCCATTTGCTGTTTCAAGGTGTTGAGCAGCGCAGAGTTTGAGCCAAACCAGCGAATATTCTCAGGGCTAAAGCAGCTTTGCCAGGTGGTGGTGACTGTGGTTAAGCCGTTAATGGCGCCCCAGTTGAAATTAAGCATTCTATCGAGCATACGGTATTGACGATTAAGCTCAATGCCGGTGTCTTGGTTGCCCAATAAGATCTTGTCGAAATACAACGCGGTAAAGGTATTCTCCCACGGACTAATATCGACAAAACGCCCCGGAGTCGGCTCGGTGCCACCAAACGGGTTGCCAAGAATTTGAAAATCCAATCCCACCAAAGGGTCGTCATCAATATAGTTGTTGCTGGCCGTTTGTCCGCCAATAATGCGCGAATGGGTTTGCTTGTAATCAACCAAGTCGCAAGCATTATCGCCAAACAGATCCCACTCGGCAGGCATGATCGGCAAGTTGCCACTGTTGCTTGGCACATTGATGACGTAATCCGGCAGATCTTGTGCTTGCGCCATTTTGATCTGCCAAGGCTGCAAAGTTTGTTCAACGTTATCCGGGGTGATTGGCGGGTTTAAATCGGCAAAAAATGGCCAGTTCAAATCGACATTGACCGCATCATATACAGGCAAGACATCGTTGTTGTTGGCCGTTGGCGGGTTCCAGCGCATTTTGCCGTTAAAGAACACCCGTGGAAAATTTAAAATACTCATGACTTATCGCCTCCATTGTGCGCGTTTTAACGACCAAACGAAATCCAACATCTGATAGCCCGCAAAAGCGCTGTCTGGAGTTTTGTCGATAGGGTATAAGATGCCGCCCTGCTCTTTGTGGGCAAAATTGTAATAGCCGTCCTCTTTGGAATAGGCGGCGGTATGATGGCAATCGATACAAGATGAGCGGCTTTGAAAGGCCGACTCCATCTGCGAGCTGGCCAACAGTTTAGGCTCGCCATCAAAGCGATATTGCACGCCAATCAGCTCATATTCGCCAAGCATTGGGTATTCTCGCTGAAAGCTCGAATTTTGCACCTTAGCGTCCGGGGTAGGACCTGTGATATTAACCATCGGATTGGCAGGCATTTGATTGTCGATGGTGTATTTGTGGTTGTTTTGATTTTCAAAGGTTATCCATACCCAGTCATCAAATAGCTTGTTGATCACATGCATTCCGCTCAGGGCGGCATAACCCGCCTGATATTGACCGTTTTGGTCAAGGTAGTAGGCATTGATGATGTAATACTGATCGTTCTTCAAAAGTGATAAGAACGGCTTGTTGTCGCCTATCCACAACCAGGAGGTTTTCAGCTCCCAAGCACTTGAAGGAAATTTTAAAGGCGCGGTCAATGCCGCCTGACCGTTAACGTTATACACTTTCTTATCAACAATGTAGTTAAAGGTATCTTCACTCATCAACAGCTGATAGCGAACAAATGTGGCACTGGGGGTTTTCGGGCTATCGCCCCCCATCTCCAGCGGCAGGCCATCAACTTGCAGATCGGCGTCTAAATTGTGAAAGACCCGGCTTACGTCCATGCCCATCGCCTTGGCTTGATCCAGCACCGCTTGTGGCGCGCTCCATTGACTATCAAATGGCTCAGGCGTTGCACCGTTTTTGAGATAAACCCTTGAGGTGGGCAACAACTGCTCCCAATAGCGAATGCGTCCGCCTTGTTCTTGATTGAGGCAGACAAACCATTGCCAGGCGATTTTTTCAGGGGTTTGTTGAAAGTGTGTGCGGGTCTGCTCGATATCGTTGCCAAAGCGCAAAAAATTGTCGCATTGGTCGGCATATGCAGCAGTCGTCGCCATCAAACTCAGTGACAAGCACTGTGTCAGTCGTTTGATCATGAGCTAACTCCTTTACCTTTGGTGTTATTGTTGTCGTTAACGCAAAAAATGCCGTTGTATTAAGCTAAACACTGCTTCCATAGGATAGCTGTCTGCCCCGAGCTGGCGGTTACTGGCCAGCAGTACAGGGCCTTGCTCCACACTTGAGGCAAGGCGGCCGTGGCTGCCTTTGACCAAGGTGGTATCTAACGGGATCACGTCCATCAACATGCGCATTCCCAGTTTTTTCTTGGCGAGATTTTTCGCCACTTTGAGCTTTAAAAAACGGATTGTTGGATCGGTAAACAACTCCACCGGGTCGTAGCCGGGTTTGCGATGAATATCGACAGTCCGGGCAAAGTCCGGGGCTTTTTGCTCATCAAGCCAGTAGTAATAGTCAAACCAGCAGCCCGGTTCAGCAATCACCACCAGTTCTCCACTACGGCCATGCTCTATGGCAAATTCGCGTTGCTGCGCTCTATCGAGCGCCCGCTCTACCCCCGGGGTACGTTCAAGCAATTGTTTGACCTTGGGAATATCGCTTCGGTCTTTAATATAAACATGGGCCACCTGATGGTCGGCCACAGCAAAAGCCCGGCTTGCGCCACAATCGAGCAACTCCCAATGTAAAGACTCGCGTACTTTTAAAAACCCAGCCTCACGCAGTATGCGATTAAGTGATACCGATTGGTTAACGCTGGTAATGCCATATTCCGACACCACCATGACCTCTGCCCCACCTGCGCGGACGTGCTCAATCAATCTACCGGCCTCGTTATCGATATCGCGGATATCTTGTATGACCTTAGGATCATCGGGGCCTAAACGTTGCAGGTTGTAATCTAAGTGAGGTAAATACACCAGTTGCAGACTCGGGCGATTCATATCGAACTCGGCGATGGCACAATCGACTATCCAGCGGCTAGAGCGGATATCCGACGCAGGCCCCCAAAAGTTGAAAAACGGAAAGGTGCCCACCTTGTTTTCAATCTGCTGATGCAACTTGGCAGGTGACGAATACAGCCCCATGACCTTACGGCCATCGGCAGGATAATGGGGTCTTGGGGTGATGGCGTTATCGACATCGGCGTACATGTTGTACCACCAAAACAGCTTAGAACAGCTAAATGCCGGGTCGTTCTTTTTGAGAGCTTGCCAAACCTTTTCCCCTTCAACCAGATGATTGGACTGCAACCAAAACTTCACCTCAGCCTGATCGCGAAAATACCAGCCGTTGCCGACAATGCCATGTTGCGCCGGTTTGCGTCCGGTGAGCATACTCGCTTGGGCGGTGGTGGTGAGCGCTGGAAACACGCCATTAAGGCTGGCCATAAAGCCGTCATTGACCAATGCCATCAAGTTCGGTGTGTGTTCACCGAGCATCGATTGTGTCAAACCGACGATATCAATCACCACCAGCGGTTTTTTCGTTTGACTCACGCCAGTAGCTCCCTTTGCTTAAGCGCTTGCTCAACCCAATTGACTTCGGCGGTGATCCCCTCAATTAAACCTTGGTCATCATGCGGCCGCAGTGCCTGTGGCAGCACCTGCCATGAATAGGTTTCAACCTCCAAGGTTGGCCTTATGGTTGGGTTGTCCTTTAAAAAGTCAAACGTCCTTAACAACTCTGACGAGGTGTTTTTGAGTTTGGGATGGATCAGGTTGTCAGTATGGATGGGCAAGTGAAAATGAATGCGCCAATGTCCGTCTGCCTCATGCTCATGGTCAAAACCGGCTGCCAGCGCATAGTGCAGGTCGGTTCTACCCTCTAGCATACCAGCACCATCTAAGTGCTTGACCTGATGGAGATATTTCGGCTCACAAAACTGCTGTAGCACGTAGATTAGCGTTTCATCCAGACCTTCGGCATGATCAAAAACCGCCTGAAGTGCACTGGACAACTGGATCTTGCCGATGGCTATCTGGGCTGCGGCAATTCGTTCAAGCGCCTCATAAACGTCTTCAAACATCACCGCCTGATGGCACACGTCAAAACACACAGCCAAATGCTGGCGCAAAACCTCATCCGGCAGCACATGGCGCTCAAAGAACTCAATCAATTCATCTGTTGACTCCAATACGCAATCAGGTTCCATCTCAAGACATACTAAAATGTGTTTGCCGGTGCGCCGCTTCAACGCCTGTAAAAATTCCCCCAGCTGCTTAAGCTCGGTGACGGCAGCTTGTTGTTTTTGTTCATGCCAATGCCGCTTATAACCCAAAGGCACGGTGGAGATAGTGCCGCTGTCACAGCGCTCAGGCAAACAGGCGGCCAACACCTCGGCCAATTGCTCGGTATAGACACGCCTGTTGGCATCAGCCCAATCGGGTAAGTAGACATTGGCCTTAATATGCTCACCATGAAAATCCCCAAAGGGAAAACCATTGATGGTGGTCAAATACAACCCAGCTTGAGACAATGCTGAACGAAATGCCGCTAGCGCTTGCGACTGCTGAAGTTGCTCGGCGGCAGCAGCACTGAGCCATAACCCGGTAGCCATTTGCTTTAATCCGCGGCTTCGACAAACTGGGGCGATCAAATTACTGAGGTTGGCGGTAATGTCTTCAAGCGATTCTCCGGGATGAACATTGGAGCAATAGGTGATGTCGGCGATGGCAAAGGTCATTTCAGCTACACCTGCACAATCGGCTCTTGGCCGCGAAGGGCCGAATTTTCTTGCCACAGCTGTGTTTGATTGACCTTAATCGGCGTACTGACTTCTTCCCGGCTCATTCGGCCGCTTTGGGCAAAAAATGCAATCGGATTATCAAACAGCACTTTTTCAACATCAGCTTCGCGGTAACCCGCAGCCAACATGGCTGCGCCGGTTTTTGGCACCTTTAGGGGATCAGAACAGCCCCAATCAGCGGCGCTGTTTACCACCATTTTCTCCAAACCATATTGTTTCAACAGCGCCACCATGCGCTGCTCGGACATTTTGGTATTGGGATAAATCGAGTGCCCGCGCCAGCAACCTGTGTCCATTACCAGCGGCAGGGTTTGTTCGTTGAGATGGTCGATGATCACCATATCCTCGGCAATGCCGACTTCTTTGATCAACGCAATCGTACGTTTAGTACCACCAATCTTGTCACGATGCGGCGTGTGTACCAACACAGGCAGCTCATACTCCATCGCCAGTTCCATCTGTGTTGCCATAAAACGTTCTTCTTCGGGGGTAATGTCGTCATAACCTATCTCCCCGACCGCAACGACACCATCTTTGACTAAATAACGCGGCAAAATTTTGATCACTTCCTCGGCAACCGACAGGTCGTTGGCCTCTTTGGGATTGAGTCCCATGGTGCAGTAGTGACGAATGCCAAACTGGCTGGCACGAAAGCGCTCCCAACCGATCAGCATGTCAAAGTAATCGATAAAACTGCCGACACTGGTACGGGCTTGGCCTTGCCAAAACGCAGGCTCTATCACGCCGACGATACCGGCTTCATACATCCTTTCATAGTCGTCAGTGGTGCGTGAAACCATATGAATATGAGGGTCAAAATAATGCATCTTCACTTCCTTTATTGATTGTTCTGAAATCTGTTATAGGTAGCCTTATCGGCGCTAGATAAATGTTCTGATCGCATCGCCAGCCAAATGCCACCGGGCGGCTGTCTATCGGCGGCAAGACGCTCATTGACCAGATCCATCGCCAGCTGCGACAGGGTATGGCTGTGCCTTGTGTTCAGACCTTGCAGTTGGGCAATGTCTAAGTCCATAAACAAGGCTTTGAGCACCAACTGATGAAAGGCTCTGTCATCGTAATATTGTGCCGGGAAGGGGTTGTTTAAGGCTAAGGCCGCAAACAGATTGACGCTATTGGTGCGTCCGGTAAACAGTGCCAATTCAATTAACACCTCAGGCGCACAATACTGTCTTAAATAACTAAGCGCCTTTACGATCACCGTTTGCTCATCTTCGTCACCGAACTTAAATGCCGCCTTAATGTGCTCGGCACGGGTTGTTTGGTCACCTTGGTTAAGCATATCGCACAGCAGCAGTAGTCTTGCCAGCTGGTCGGTTCGCCAACGTCTGTCGATTTGGCTATCGCCCAGTTTGCGTTTGGCCATGGCCGAGAACTTAAGATACTGGTCCAGCAGCCCACTGCTTTGGACGTTGTTGAGATGGTGTTGCGCCGTCTTTAGCCAGTCACTTGATTGACTGGATAAGTGTTGCCACAACAGAGCAAATTGTTGTTCCATGAGCATTCTCTTATTGTTAGTTAACCCGAGCTTTACCGGGCACAAACCAATCAGGTTCCGCTGATCATTTTGTGCAAATATGGGATGAGCAAAAACACCAAGAAGCAGGCACCGGCCGCCCAATAGGCCTCAATTCCCGCCAAAAACAGCCCATCGATTAACGGGATCGCCGCCAGTAACCCACCGATCCCCCCTTTGACATCGCGCCGCTGAGGATTTAACAGCAATCGCACCTTACTCACGACCCAACCGACAAAACCGGCCAAATACAGCCAAAAAAACCAAGTGTCAAAGCCACTGGCCACGGCAAAAGCCACTGGGGCTAACAGCAATGGTAACGGCCAATAACTCGCAACGCTGTTTAGGTGTTCAACTCTGGCAAGGTACGTCAACCCAGCAATGTAGAGCAGTAGACTCAGACCGGCCAACATCACCTCTAAAGTCAACTGCGCCAGCAACAACGCGCCGACAACATAAACCCCAAGGCGACATGCCCCCATGATAAACGCGCTGTGCTCGAATTTTTTGTGCGCGGCGTTATACAGTACAATCGTTGCCGCCAACGCAGCTGCCGCCAACCATCCGGCATAGCTGCCCGAGTTGAGCTGGCCAATTGCCCTGAATGTATAGTGCTCGAACAGCCAGCCGATCAGGACGATGGCGACAATCATTTGCGCGCTGCCGAGCCAACTGACCTCCGACTGTGAAACCAACCCTTTGGCAATCGGTCTTTGCGGGTTATTGAGCCTATCCCATTTGGCGTCAAAGGCATCGTTTAAGAACATACCGCCAACATACATCAGCGATAACGCCAACAAGGTGCCCAACCATAGAAGCCCTTCGTGATCAAAGCGCATCTCATCAAAGGGCCATGTCATTGTCATTCTGGCCAGTAGTGCCGCAGCCAAAACATTGGTCCATACCGTCGGTAGGTTTGAGATCCGACCTAAAGTCAAATACGTCGTCATTGCGGCCATAAGTCAGCTCCCTGTCATCATATTAAGAGAACCGCTTTAACCAGTTGAGGGCATCGAGCATTGCCTGCTGGTCGATATGGTTGACTTCTTTACCCTGCCCTATGCCGGTGAGCAAAGTCACGCAGAGTTCGCCACCAAGGTGCTGACGGAATTCTTCTAGCCCCTCAAGCAGGCGCGAACGCCCCGCAGTATCGACTGACGCCAAGCTGTAATGCCACAGCTCAAAGCCCAAGTGTGTGAGCAAATCGACCAAAGCATCGCAATCGGCTGCGGCCAGTAGCCCGACGTTGACGGCATAACGGGCATCAAGCACCATGCCGATGGCAACCGCTTCACCGTGGCGTATATCATACTGGGTCAGCGCTTCGAGTTTGTGCGCACCCCAATGACCATAATCCAACGGTCTGGCGCTGCCTTGCTCAAAGGGGTCGCCCGCACCGGTAATTTGCGCCAAATGTAGCTCGGCACATCGTGCAATGGCATATTGGGTTGCCTGTGGCGCAAAATCTCTAAGCGCCTGGCGGTTTGCAACCAGCCAGTCAAAAAAGCGCTTATCGCGGATCAGTGCCACTTTTACCGCCTCAGCCAACCCCGCCCTTTTGTCTCGGCTCGAAAGTGTGCGTAATAAGGCGTTGTCGTTGATCACCGCATTCGGTGGTGCAAAGGTGCCGATCAAGTTTTTGGTATTGGCCCAGTTGAAGCCGTTTTTCACACCGACACCGGCGTCATTTTGCGCCAGCACCGTACTTGGCATACGCAGTAATTTGATACCACGATGAAAAGTTGCGCAGGCAAACCCCACCGCATCGAGTACCGCGCCACCGCCGATGGCGATGACCCAGCCGTGGCGGTCCAATTGACTGTGCAACATCTGTTGATACATGTGTTCGATATGACGGTGTTGTTTGGCCGCTTCGCCGCCTTCGACTATCGCGGGCAACGAGAGTAACTCTAAGCAGTCTTGATGGGCATTGAAGTAATCGACGATGTGCTGACTGAGCTGAGGGTCACTTTTGTATACGCCGCTATCGATAAATACGAAAGCTTTTTGTCTGCCCTGTCCTACGGGATTGAGCACATTTTTCAACGTTGCTTTGCCAGCGTCAAACACGTTATGTTCAAACAGCACTGGATAATGAAATGGTTGCACGAATTTAGCGTCAATACGCTCAATTGCCGCGCTTGTCCGCACCGTGGCGCTTTGACCATCTACGACAGTAAAAATCCGCTGGCATGATCCTTTAAACAGCCAGGCGCCAGCGGGCACTGCTACACTACCAAAAACCACCAAAAGAAATGAATCCTGAGCACCGGCTTCGCTACCGACATAACCGTATGCGAGAGCCAACCCCGCATTGGCCAGTGCGCATAAAACAATAAACGGCACCAACGGATAACGCACCATTCCCGCCGCTATCACTGAGGTTTCCGCCAGTACCGGCACGCCGCGCATCAAAACCAAGGTGCCGGGGCCGACTTTATCGGCCAAAGACCGGGCTTTGCTGATGTCGGCACTACTGGCACTTTGTCTGAATAAGGAGAATCCGGCGCCAATGAGATAACCGGCAACACAGCTGAGCATTAGACCGACCCAAATAACCGTCGCTCCGCCCCAAAAGCCTAATGTCGTCGCCGCAACCACCGCCACAATACTCGAAGGAATAGGCAAGACAATATCACACGCCAGCGCGGCAATAAGAAACAGAGCCAGTAACCCCACCGCGCCAGAATCGACCAGTTGCTGCGCCACTTGCGTGATCCAAGTCGTGCTTTGCTGTTCAAACAGCAAAAATGTGGCGATAATGGCCACCATCACCATAACGAGAATGGCGACAAACTTTGACCCTGATTTATTTAAATTGCTAACCGCACTTCCCATAACCAAAATACCCAAAACGCCAAAATTTTAATTATTTTGACCAAATCATAGAACACCCTACAAAAAAAGGTAAAAAAATAATTCAACTATATTTTATTGACTTTTACCCATTTTCAACTAACAGTCGCGGGTAAAACAATCTCATTGTGGTGAAATACACATCAACCCAATAGAAAGCGATCTGTAAAAAAGGCGACAGAGGAAAAGGCAATAAACGGGAATTTTGGGTTTTACCCTGAAGAAATAGATAATTATTTAGGGAACATTGAATTACTCAGAAATGCGCAAAAAGCCTTATTGAGCAGGCTTAAGCCGACACCTGATATCCATTGTGTCGGCTGCGACCTCGAAAGTGTTTAGCTTGATGTAAAGCGGATATTGGCAACCCCCTTCACAACATCAAATTATTTGGCTTTGACCCAGTTAAACTCGTTGTCAAAGTCTTCACAGTTGACGGTGGCGTCACCTGCATTTTCAATATAAACCTGCTTTTTGTCAGATACCGGCAAAATATAGGTTTTGGGATATTCACTGGGATAGGGCGAGCAGGCGACACTTTGGCCGGTACCAACCACCACTTTGGTGCCGGGCTTTAATTCACAGCGCACCAGTTTGTCCAGTGGCGACCACTTATAGCAGATCTCATAATCAACCCGATAGTCTCGGGTAAACCCACTGGGCATTTGCGCCGCCCACCAACTGCCCAGTCGAGTATAGCTGTTGCGGCTATTCCACCCCCGATAGACAGTAATGGTTTCACCGGCTTTGGCCTGATACACCTGACCTTGACACAATTTGCCCTCTCCTGTTTTGCCGGTAGCACTGGCAAGCAAAGTCGGGTCGTCTATCGGCTCAAACTTTCCAACCAATGAGGGCGGTAATGCAGTATCGCCAAGACAAGCTGCACTAGGCACATCGATTTTTGGCTCCTGACAGCTTGGCTGGTCGTTGGTCGTGGCTTCAAGGGTCGTTTTAGACTGCATTTGGCTGGCGCAGCCACTCAGTAGCAGCGCCATGGAAGCGGCAATGACAGTGTAACGCATAGGTTAACTCCTCTTATTGTTTTTACAAGAGTTTAACCAAGGATTGAGATTTGTCACTAAATAACCTCAACTCGGGTTATATCTGATTAATCAGCGCAGCGCCCGCTTTGCCCCAAGCGCAGCCTTGCATCGCCCACTGATGAAGACTTTCAATGGTGTCATGGTCAAGTTCCATGGCTCGGCCAATCTCATGTACAGCTTGTCTTTCAAGGGTATCGTAATCGAGATCGCTGATCGCCATTTTGACCACCTCAACCATCGCCGTCATCTTGGCTTTTTGTCGCAAAAAGACGCTACAGGTCAAACGTAAATCAGACTCTTGATTGATGTCGTAGGTTAATCCGTGAATTTCGCAAAAGCGATTGAGGTAATGCCATTCGCTGCCTTCAAGTTTGCCGTCGGCGCGAGCGATAAAGGTAAACAGGCTGACCAAGGCCTTTTTTTGCTCGGTGGTGAGCAGGTCTACAAACATAGCAACTCCATCGAATGTTTAGGACACGCAGACCTGCACCATATCGCTATCAACCACGCATTTCAAATATTTTAGGTAAAATGAAAGCGCTTACGACAAATGCGACAATAATACCTGAATGGGGTGTTTCGGCTTGTGCTTTTCAAAGCGCGCTACCTGAGAGCGACAAGAAAAACCGGTCACCACGATTTTGTCTGTGCCAAAGTTCTTTACCGGCTGCTGCCAGCTCATTTGGTAAATCTCTTGGCTGCTTTGATAGTTTTTCGCCTCATGGCCATAGGTCCCGGCCATACCACAACAACCGGTGGGCACCACTTTGAGTTTAAGGCCAAATTGTTTGAAGATAGACACCCACTGTTGGCTCGAATCGGGCATCGCGGTTTTCTCTGAACAATGGCCAAGCAGGTAGTATTCTTCTTGGGTTTGGCTGTTATTGGAAATACCGATATCCGCCAACCATTCATGAACCACCTGCACTTTGAACTCGCCCCGTTTATCACCAAGCACTTGCTTGTACTCATCGCGATAGCACAACACCAAAGAGGCATCGACACCAATCATATCAATACCCAACTGCGCCACCTGATTTAAAAACTCGGCGGTTTTCTCGGCAGTCTGATTGAACTCGGCCAAAAAGCCCTTTACGTGTTGAGGCTTGCCATTGGGTTTGTAGGGCAACAACACCGGTTTAAAGCCCATCTTTTCGATAAATGCCAATAGCGCTTCAACCAGTTCGGCTTCGTAAAAAGAGGTAAAGGGGTCTTGTACCACGATCACCGTTTTGGCTTTGACTGAGTGAGAGAGATTGTGTAGCTCGTTAAAATCAAACAAATATTTGCCGGCAACTCGTTTTTCCAAGGTCGGCTGCGACAGCAGTGGCGTATCGACATAACCAATGGCGCTTTTAATCAAAGGTGCAGTCAGTGGAAATTTAATCGCGCCATTGACCAGCCTCGGCGCTTTGGCAAGCACAGGTGCCAAACGCTCGATGGTCGCAACAAAGTGATCTTTGAGTGGACGACTGTATCTGTCGTAGTAGAGGTTCAAAAAGCGCGCTCTAAACTCTGGCACATCCACCTTGACCGGACATTGGCTGGCGCACGCCTTACAGGCAAGGCAGCTGTCCATGGCCTCGAACACTTGGTGAGAAAAATCATCTTGCTTGTCTTGGCTTAAGGCATTTTTAAACTTGCTGAACCAGCGGTTGCCCTTGCCGCTTATTATGCGCGCCTCTTCGGCTGTCACATCGACCTTTTGGGCGCTCATCAGGCGCATCCACTCACGCATCAGCCCTGCCCTGCCCTTAGGTGAGAAACGTCTATCTTTGCTCGCCTTGTACGAAGGACACATAGGAGAGGTGGTGTCGTAGTTAAAACACAGACCGTTGCCGTTACAGCTCATCGGCACATTGAACGAGGTTTTAACCGGTGTTGGTATTTGCCGGTCGAAATAGCCACGTTTGGTATCATCAACCGACACCAAGGCGCTGTCATTGTCCAGTGGGCTACAGATCTTACCCGGGTTCATGCGGTTGTGTGGGTCAAATGCCCCTTTGATTTTACGCAGCTCGGTAAACAGCGTATCACCAAAAAATTCAGGTCCATACTCGGTGCGGTAACCTCGGCCGTGCTCGCCCCACATCAGGCCATTATATTTGGCAGTCAGGGCCACCACTTGGTCGGAGATCTTTCGTAGCATCACCTCTTGTTCAGGATCGCATAAATCCAGCGCCGGGCGCACATGTAAAACCCCGGCATCGACATGGCCAAACATGCCGTAATCTAAATCGTGACTGTCAAGTAACGCGCGAAACTCCATAATGAAATCGGCGAGATTTTCCGGCGGCACTGCGGTATCTTCGGCAAAGGCTTGAGGCTTTTTATCGCCTTTGGTGTTACCCAAAAGACCCACCGCCTTTTTGCGCATCCCATATATCTTGGCGATGGCCGACTTATCATACGTGATCTGATAACCCAAAATCCCCGCCTGATTGCTCGCCACCAACTCATCGAGCCTTGCTGTCAACGCTTCAACGTCTTGTCTCAAGTCTGCTTCGTGCTCGGCGTTGAATTCAACGATGTTCAAACCGTCGATGGATTTGCCCGGCACATCCTGAATATACTCCGCAACCGAATACCACACGATATCTTCTTTGGCGAGGTTCAACACGTTGGAATCGACAGTTTCAACCGAGGTGGCTTTGGCTTCAACCAAAAATGGTGAGTTACGCAGCGCCGACTCGAAACTGTCATACTTGATGTTAACCAGCGCCTTATGGGGCGCCAAAGGGGTAATATTGAGCTTAGCCTCACAAACAAAAGCCAGCGTACCTTCAGAGCCTGCAATCACCCTTGAGAGGTCAAATTCGCTCAAATCATCGTTGAAAGTATGCTCTAAGTCATAGCCGGTCAAAAACCGGTTAAGTCTTGGGAATTTCTCCAGCACCTCGGCGCGCTTATCGCGGCAGGTATCTATCACTTGGCGATAGATTTTTCCGGCGCTGGAATTGTCTTTCGCCAACTGCTCGGCAGTAGCAATATCGACCTTTGTCGTTTCAAGCAGGCTACCGTCAGCCAATACGCTGCTTAACGCCAAGATATGATCTGAGGTTTTGCCGTAAATCAATGAACCTTGACCTGAGGCATCGGTATTGATCATCCCGCCGATTGTCGCGCGGTTGCTGGTGGATAAATCCGGCGCAAAGAAAAAACCATAAGGTCGTAAGAAGTCGTTGAGCTGGTCTTTGATCACCCCGGTTTGCACCCGCACCCAGCGCTCTTTGACATTGATCTCTAAGATCTCGCGCATATGACGCGATAGGTCTACCACTACGCCGGGCGTTAGTGACTGACCATTGGTGCCGGTGCCTCCGCCACGAGGGCTAAACGTGATTTCACGAAAATCATCTAAGCTCGCGGTTTGACTGAGTAGCTGAATGTCTGAGGTCGATTTGGGAAAGATCACCGCCTGAGGCAACTGCTGATAAACACTGTTGTCGGTCGCAACAGTCAACCGGCTGGCATAGGACTGCTCGATATCACCGCTAAATGCATCTGAGCGCAATTGCTGCAAAAAACGTGTAACAACAGGGTCTAAACTCGCTTGATAGCCAACGGCTGGGATCATCTTCGCTCCAACACAATAAGGTTAAGATAAACAGGAATTTGGCTGGTAATTGTAACATGGCAAAGCGCCATGTCGTACTGCCTTTAACGGATCAAATACACACCCCAATCGAATCATGCTTAAAATACGCATAGATATGGCTTTTGGACCTGAGCACCGGCCAATATTCCCTGTAGGTAGGGCGTTCGATAGTGCCTTAAGTGAATGAAAATATTTTTGCGCTGGGGATTGAAGCATAGAGGCGGTGAGAGTCACCGCCTCTTTTGACTGCTACTTGCGTGCGTCTTTTAGGGTATCGGCAATCAAGAACGCCAATTCCATGACCTGATCGGCATTGAGCCTTGGGTCGCACTGGGTACGATAACGATGGACAAGATCTTCATCACAGATGTTATAGGCACCACCGGTACATTCGGTCACATGCTGACCGGTCATTTCCAAATGGATACCGCCGGCATAACTACCCTCGGCCTGATGTACGCCAAAGAATTGTCTGATCTCACGTAAAATCGAATCGAAATTACGAGTCTTAAGGCCATTGCTGGCGGTAACCGTATTGCCGTGCATCGGATCTGACGACCAAATGACTTCGCGGCCTTCCTCTTGCACGCGGCGAACCAACGCAGGCAACTTATCGGCCAACACATCGGCGCCCATACGAGTGATCAACGTCAAGCGTCCCGGGTCATTCTCAGGGTTGAGTGCATCAATCAAACGAATGAGTTCATCCGGGTCCATCGACGGCCCAACTTTACAACCGACCGGGTTATGCACGCCACGGAAAAACTCAATGTGAGCATGGTCTAGTTGTCTGGTACGTTCGCCTATCCACAAAAAGTGAGCGCTACAGTCATACCAGTTGCCGGTCAAATGGTCACGGCGGGTCAATGCTTCTTCAAAGTTAAGCAGCAACGCCTCGTGTGAGGTAAACAGCGTCGTTTCTTTAATCGATGGTACAGTCTCAGGATTGATACCGATCACCGACATAAAGTTCAGCGCCTCGTGAATTTGGTCGGCCATCTCTTGGTAGCGCTCTTTGAGCGGATTGGACGCGACAAAACTCATATTCCAGCGGTTGACCTGATGTAAATCGGCCAAGCCCCCTTGGGCAAAGGCACGTAACAGATTAAGTGACGCCGCCGAGCGATAATAGGCTTTTACCAGTCGCTCAGGATCTGGCATACGGGCTTGTGGGGTAAATTCGTTGGAGTTGACAATATCGCCGCGATAACTGGGCAACGTCACGCCATCGCGGGTCTCAGTATCTTTGGAACGGGGCTTGGCATATTGCCCAGCCATACGGGCAACTTTAACGATAGGGCATGAACCACCAAAGGTCATCACCACCGCCATCTGAAGCAATACCTTGAAGGTATCGCGGATCATCGGCGCATTAAAATCGGCAAAAGACTCGGCACAGTCGCCGCCTTGCAATAAAAACCCCTTGCCATGGGCAACATCGGTTAGTCGTGCCCTTAAATCTCGAGTTTCCTCAGCAAATACCAAAGGCGGATAGGTTTTTAGCTGCTCCTCAACCTCAGCCAAACGGGCCATGTTCTCATACGTTGGTTGCTGGGCAATCGGTAAATCCCGCCAGCTGCTTGGAAGCCATACACTCATCTAAACCACCTAACTCTTATCATTCTTAATCAAAAAAATTTAATTCAAACTTAGCGCTCTATATAAAGAAACCGTCTTAAAAGTAAGATCATTAGAACCTAATTGCAACGATTATTTCGGATAAATGGCTGAGATTTAAAATTTGCCGCAAACTCAGGCAAAATAAGCGTTGAAATACAACCAAACTACTTATCATCGCAAGTAATTCGTTGCAGTTAACAAGCAATTGCTTGCACCGTTGAGTGATTAATTTGTCGCGATGCCCCTTGCCAAATCACTTGGCTTGATCAATTCTAAGCGCATCAGGTGAGAAACCCTCTTATAACAACACAACAACTCGCGCAGTACGGACGAACATGTCAGAGCAAAAAACCAAAGTACCAGGTCAATTTTTTCAGTGGTTTGAATCGCTAAAACAAGGCTACGAGCAGTCGATTAATCGCTTGTTCAATCGCGTCGAAGCGGTCAATGAAGATCACAAAGCGCAGATGAAGCAGATGTATCAGTCGCAAATCGAGGCGTTGAAAAAATCCTACCAAGACCACCTCCACGCCATTAAAGACTCCCACAAAGCGCAAATTTCTCAAGCTCAGGCGCGCATCGGTCAACTGGAAAAAGACAGCCGCTTTTATCAAGACCAGATCAAGATACAACATCAAACCATCGACCGGCTCAACGACCGCTACGATGCGGTGATCTTCGCCCTGACTGACAAAATGGACTCAAAAGAGCTTGAAAATGTGATCAAAGACATCTCGCCTACCGAGTATGACGAGCCACCTTCACTGGATCACAAAAATGCAAAAGCCCAAGATGAGCAAGAACAGCCTCTTTCAGGACCGTTAGCGCCGCCAGAACGCAGAAAGTCCAACCCACTGTTAGATGAACAGGCGCAAGATGAAACGCCAAACCAAGCACCGGCAACACAACAGACACAAATGTCGGTTTCAGCGCCGCAAGACACCAACGAAATACTCAAGCAGGCATTTGATGCCCGGGCCAACGAACAGTTTGAGCAAGCCTATGAGCTATTCTTAAGCGCAGCGAAAAACGGCAGCGGCAAAGCCATGGGGGCCATTGGCCGTGCGCATTTTATCGGCGAAGGCACCGAACTCAGCAAAGCCACCGGTCTTGCGTGGTTAATTGTGGCCGCCGAGCATGATTTTGACCCAGCGGTGAAAAAAGTCGCCAGCGCCAAAGACAAGACGCCAGAGCTTTATCAAACGGCTCTCGAGCTCAGTAGCAGCTTGATGGAATAACGAGTTGATTACAATTTTTAACCAGTTTTTTACCTAAAGAGGTTTTTATTTACGGCAAAACACGCTATTTTTACCCCGCAAAAAACATTTTTTGAAGGACAATGGCACCAATGGTTCAGCACGAATCACATCAAACCAGCGCTATCAAAAATATCTTGATAGTCGATGATGTAAAGGAAATTCAAGACTACTTAAGCCATATGCTCGGCAACTTGGGCTTTTGGTCGATTGACTGTGCCAATAGCGCCTATAGTGCGTTAAATTGTCTTAAGGCCAACCACTATGATGTGATCTTTTTAGATATCGAACTGCCCGATGGCGACGGCAAAGAGCTGCTCGATAGGATCTCATTTGAGTTTCCCGACGCCAAAGTCGTGATGTGTTCAAGCCACAATACCCTAGAGAATGTTAAACTGACTTGGGAAATGGGTGCTAAGGGCTTTGTCTCTAAGCCGTTCGACGAGCAAAAAGTTAAAACCATTCTTAAGCGCCTAGAGCGCAGCTAATTCATTAAAGCCGCAGCCATTAACCCCGTTGAGTTGACAATTAGCCAAATACCTTCAACACTTTACCCATACAAAATAACAAGCTAAGCGGTAATAATGGCACATTCGATTCAAAGGGCAATTGAACAAATCAATCACATTATTTTAGGTAAAGAAAAAGAAACCAGGCTGGCGTTGTGCTGCCTGTTGGCCAAAGGACATTTGCTGATTGAAGACCTGCCCGGTATGGGCAAAACCACCCTCTCCCACGCTTTGGCATCGACTTTGGGCCTTTCATATAGCCGCGTACAGTTTACCTCCGACCTGCTTCCGGCAGATATTACCGGAGTCTCAATATTTAACCAAAAAGAGCATGACTTTAGCTTTCATCCCGGGCCAATATTCAATCAGGTGGTGTTGGCCGATGAAATTAACCGTGCCAGTCCCAAAACCCAGTCGGCGCTACTAGAGGCAATGGAAGAAAAGCAAGTCAGCGTCGATGGCACCAGTCACCCACTGCCTCAACCATTTTTTGTCATCGCAACACAAAATCCACTACACCAATCGGGCACCTTTCCCTTGCCCGAATCGCAGCTCGACCGGTTTTTAATGCGCATCACTTTAGGGTTTCCTCCACAGGAGGCCGAGCGCAAAATGCTCACCAGCCAATATGAGCAAGAAAAAACCCATGTTGAACAGATGATTGACCCACAGATGCTGGCACAGGTGCAGCAACAGGTCGATAGCGTCAGTGCCAAAGACCAAGTGATTGACTACATTTTGCGGTTGGTCAACCTCACCCGAGTCTCCGACGACTTTCCGGTGCCGCTCTCTCCTAGGGCGACCATGGCACTGCTTAAGGCCGCCAAAGCTTGGGCTATTCTCGATGAGCGCGATTATGTCAGTCATGAAGACGTGCAAATCGTATTGCCTTCGGTTGTCGAGCACCGGCTGCGTCCGGAAACCCGCTACCGCAACGCCAATCAATACTCGCAAATATTGCTCGACAGCGTGAACGTGCTGCAATAGCAGCCGCACAGGCTATGGCTCTCTTATGGCATTAGGTAAACCACACCTTAAAGTCTTCGACCGCTGGCTCAATCAGCGAATGCCTAGGCAAAAGCAGCAAACCTTAGGGCAGATGTCGATTTTCATCTTTCCCAGCCGTTTTGGTTTTGTTTACCTGTTTGTGTGCCTGTTTCTATTTACTCTTGGCACCAACTATCAAAACAACCTGATCTTACTGTTGTGTTTTACCTTGGTCGGCTTTTTCATCACCTCGATATTGTTCAGCTACGCCAATTTACAAGGGCTGACCGTTAAAAGCGGACAATGCCAGCCGGTATACGTCAAAGATACGGTTATGGTGCCTATCTACTTAAGCCATTGCCTAAACCGCAACCTGTTGGAGTTTTCATTTTCCAATAACCCCGAGGTGGTACTCGATTTGGCGGCGCAGCGCGATAAAGTGCATGTGCCCTACCGAGTGAAGCAACGAGGTTTGACCAGCCCCGGTCGAATGACCTTAAAAAGTTACTTCCCCTTAGGACTGCTGCGCTGTTGGACCCACTTGGATTTAGACATCGAGGTGCTGGCCTACCCTGAGCCTATCGATACTTTTGTGCCATTGATAGAGCTGGACGACAAACAGCAGCAACATGACACGCCCATTGACGAATTGAGCGATTTTTCCGGCATTAAAGATCACGTACAGGGCGAGAGCTTAAGCCGCATTTCTTGGAAACATGTTGCCAGAAACAGCCAAAAGCTGGTGAGTAAGCAATTCGGCGATGCAGACCTCACGCCAATGTGGCTGACCTTAGATCAATTGCATGGCGGCGACATAGAACAAAAACTGTCAAAACTTGCCCACGCAGTCAATGACTATAGCGCCCAACAAGCACTATTTGGCCTTGCCCTCGGTAAAACTCAGATCCCACCTGGCAGCGGTGAAGCGCACCGACAGGCCTGCTTAAAGGCGTTGGCATTATGGTAAGTGAAGAACACTTAGGCGGGATCCGTCGCATCGACAACAAGACCATGTTCTCGTTGATGTTCAGTTATTTGATGCTGATCATCGCCTTGCAGCCGAGCCTGTATGTGTGGAGTTCGCTGTTGACCGTGCTTTTGGTGTTGTGGCGTTTTTTATATATGCAACGCAAAACATCGCTGCCAACCCCAGCGGTGCTGAACATTTTGGCGCTGTTGTGCTGTGCGATGATTGTGGTGTCGTCCATTTCGGCAGGCATACTCAACGGAATGACCAATCTGTTACTGCTGGCCACGGCGCTTAAAATGCTGGCAATACATACCGCCAGAGGCGTCAAACACATTTGCTTGGCGCTCTACTTTACCATTGCCTCAGCCTTTATTTTTCGCCAAGGCATTGCCTTCACCGCATTTGTCCTAGGCATTTTTGCAGTCAATACCTACACCCTGTTGATGGTGCATAGCCCGGCGTTAAACTTTAAGACCCGCAGTCGCTTTTTCTTGCGGTTTTTGCTGACAGCCATGCCTTTGGTGCTGTTTTTGTTCGCGCTGATGCCACGATTTGGTCCCATGTGGAAAATGCCCTCGGCACAAGGTACCACCACAGGTCTGTCTGAGGAGATTGCACCGGGAGAGTTTTCATCGCTGGCGCAATCCTCAGAGCTGGCCTTTAGAGTGCAATTTGACGGCGACATTCCAGAGAACAGTAAGCTCTACTGGCGCGCCATGGTACACGAGCGCTTTGATGGTAAACAGTGGAAGGTAGACCGCTTTCGTAAGGCGCCGCAAAACGTCTATCGGGTTGCGCCTCCACTGCCTCAGTTAAAAGACAATCATATCATCAGCTATCAGGTTATTTTAGAACCGACCTATCAAGACTGGGTGTTTTCCCTAGATACCCCAATTAAGCATTCGAGTAACTTGCGCTACCACCACGACAGGCGGCTATCGAGCAAAACGCCGGTGAGCCACAAGCTGCAATATGAGGTGACCTCGGCGACCAGACATCAACATCAAGGCGACCTGTTTGAATTGGAGCGCCAAATCAACCTGTTGCAGCCGAAAAGTCAAAACCCCAAAACTCAAGCCTTTGCTCAAAAATTGCGGGCGCGCTCACGGGATGACATCGACTATATCAACAAGGTGATGAGTTACTTTATCGACAACACATTTGTCTATACCTTAGAGCCGCCGTTAATGCCGGTAAACCCTATAGACACCTTTTTATTTGAAGCCAAAGAAGGATTTTGCGCTCACTATGCCGGCGCGTTTGCTGCGCTGATGCGCGCTGCGGGCATACCGGCGCGGGTGGTGTCCGGCTACCAAGGAGGCGAACGTGCCATTGGCGATACCTACCTCAGCGTTTATCAATATGAAGCTCATGCTTGGAATGAGATATGGCTAGAAGATAGAGGCTGGGTGTTAATCGACCCGACGGCGACGGTATCACCTGAGCGCATTGCCCTTGGACTGCAGGCGGCGATGAAAAATGACGACAGCTTCTTATCGGGTGAATTCGATTTGGTGAAGTTTAAACATTTGGCCGCACTCAATTGGTTGCGCAATCAGCTCAACAATATCGACTTTTATTGGTCGAGCTGGGTACTAAACTTCGACAACAAAAAGCAGTCAAAGCTATTTGAGAATGTTTGGGGTAAACAAAGTACCGCGATGTATGGCCTCTTTGCCGGGCTGGCACTGAGTGGTTTTTTATTGTTTATATATTTTCTATCCCGAGGCAAACTGTTTTCAGAGCCTCATTCGGCATTTTATCGCAGCCATCAGGCGCTCAATACCTTGGCGCTGAGATATGGCTTTGAGCGGCCGTTTTCGACTCCGCCGCTGAGTTTTATAGAGCAATTCATACAATATCAGCCACAATTGTCAGAGCCGCTTAACGAACTTAAAGCACTTTACGGCCGCTATTTATATCAGCGCAATGATGCTCATCAAGACAGCGAACTTGTAGCTCAGATCAATAAAAAAATCAAAGCGTTAAGCCGCAAGGCACCAAGGCGCTTTCGCGGGTTTGGATTTTGAGCGCAAATCTTTTAGAATGTGACTCTTTTAAATTTCCGGACTAAGCAATGATCCAGGCCCTGTTATTAAGCGCTTCTCGCGAAGGCGATACGCCCTACCTGTCACATGCCATTCCTTTTATCAACAAAGTAATGGGTAAAACCAAAGACGTCTTATTTATCCCCTATGCCGGGGTGAGCATCAATTACGATGATTACACCAAGATGGTCAGCGATGCGCTAGCGCCAGCGGGCTACAACATTGTCGGGATCCATCAGTTTGATTCTCCGATTGAGGCGGTAAAAAACGCCAAAGCGATTTTTGTCGGTGGCGGCAACACCTTTCATTTGCTCCACGAGCTATACCGTTATGAATTGTTAGATCCGATTAGACAGGCAGTCAGAGGCGGCACCCCGTATGTAGGTTGGAGCGCAGGCTCTAATGTTGCAGGGGATTCAATTCGTACCACCAATGACATGCCAATTATTCAGCCGCCTTCATTCGACGCTCTCAAGTTGATGCCGGTACAGTTAAATCCTCACTACACCGATTATAAGCCACCGGGACACAATGGCGAAACACGCCAGATGCGCATTGAAGAATTTATGACCATCAACAAAAATATGGCCGTGGTTGGTATTGAAGAAGGTAGCGCGCTATATCTTACCGACAACACCTTAAACCTGTGGGGCGACAAGCAAGCTTACCTGTTTAAATCAGGCAATAAAGCCACCATAGAGCCCAATTCAGACCTCTCACCATTGCTTTAACCCATCAAGGGCTTTGGGCATGGACCGCCCAATCTAGGTGTCTGACACTAAAATTAAAGGGACAACTTGTGTAAATCCCCTGTAAAACCTCAATTGTTACCAAAGCCTTAATATTTCAAAGCTTTCGACCAATCGAGGTGTCTGACACTAAAATTAAAGGAACAAATTCCGTATAAAATCCCATTCTGGTTAACCATGATGGTTGAATGTGATAAGCCGTTGGTTAAGTTGGCGCGAGAAAAAGGCGATCAAACCTGCGCCGTGCATGTCAAGCAACTCAAATAAAAATTCAGTGCGGTACACCGCTGTGAAAACGAAATTCACTGTCTGGCGATAAGATCAGATCGGCTTCGACTTGGGCGAAAAATTCGACCCTTTCGTTAACACTTGGACCTTTGCGTTTGTCGCTGGCAGCCACTTGCTCTGCAAGATTAATGTAGTCTTGGTAGTGTCTTGCCTCTGAGCGCAACAAGGAGATGTAGAATTTGTTGAGCTCATCATCAAGATACGGTGCCAACTTGGCAAAGCGTTCACATGAGCGCGCTTCGATATAAGCGCCAATAATGAGTTTATCGACCAAAGCCGCCGGTTCATAGTTGCGAACATGCTTTAACATACCGCTGGCATAACGGGCGGCGCTTAAGCTGGTGTAACTCATGCCGCGCTTGGTCATGATCTCCAGCACCTGATCAAAATGATGCAATTCTTCACGAATGAGTCTCACCATTTTATCCAGTATGTCTTGGTTGATGGCATCTTCTTCATTGCCGCTTTTAACGATTGTGAGTTCACCTATCAAGGCATTTTTGCTGCCCGAGAAACGGCCATCGCCGATTTTGCGATAAACAAAGTCTTCATAAGGCTTAAGCCAAGACAGCAAGGTTTGGCCACTTTGTTCATCGATGGCATATTTGCGGATCAACAGCGCCGCCGATTGCGCCGCTTTGAGTTCACAGGTACAGTGGTCTTGCAACAGAATATGGCGGTTTTGCGGTTTTAATGCCGTCTCTATCCACTGTTGTGGCGTTTCGCAGGCTAAAAAGCGATGTATCGGCGCGAGGAGTTCATTCATCGATTAGGTTTAACACTCGGTTGTAAGCTATACTTAAGCGACTGCAATTAAAAAGGCGCAAGGTCGCGGCAGTTGGAAGAAACACTTATCATATAAGGTTCATCAAGCCACGGCATTATACGCAATAGACGCTCTAAATCAATTTGAGCAAAATGATTAAGCTCAACTAAACATCACTTGGACCATAAAAAGCTATGATTTTAAATCACTTGTGGGGATTATATGCCAACCCACAGGACGAATGGCACGCTATCGTCAACAGTAAAGAGACCTTTGCCTATAGCCTGTCGCATATCGCGATCATTGCCTTAGTCCCCACCATTTGCAGCTTTTTTTCTGCCGTTTACCTAGGCTGGCATTTGAGTTTGTCCCCCACAGAAAAAGTGCCTTTTGGCGCTGCACTGGTTGCTTGTGCCACAGGCTATCTTTTGTTACTCATTGGCGTTTTGCTGCTGTCGTTATTGGCATGGAGAATTGCCCATTTGTTTGGCGCAAAAGCCGCCTATGTGCACGCACTAGAACTGAGCGCCTACGCTGCCACACCGATGTTTATCGCGGGATTCGCCGCACTTTACCCCAAACCATGGTTTATTGCATTTTGCGGCAGTGCTGGGCTGGCTTATTCGATGTACCTGCTGTTCTCAGGTGTGCCTATCCTCATTGACATCGACAGCAAAAAACGTCGCACCTATACCTTGACGGTGATCGTGTGTGGTTTGGCTTTGTTATGCAGCCTATTGGGGGCCATGGTTTGGGTATGGCAATAACCCTGCCATTATAGCTTGGCCAAAAAACCTTCGCAGGCTCGCTCGATGAGGTCAAACACCAACTCAAAGCCCTGTTCACCGCCGTAGTAGGGATCCGGTATTTCTTCATGTTCACTGTCACAGTGACTTAAAAACAATGACAATTTATGTTGATACTCGGCAGGACACTCGGCTTGCAAGTCAGCCAAGTTTTGTTTATCGGCTGCGAGGATATAATCGAAGTGGGCAAAGTCATTTTGGTTTATCTGCCTAGAGTATATTCCGGCAAAGCTGATCCCCCGGCTAGCGCCAGTTTGCGCTGAGCGAGCATCAGGACGCGCGCCAACATGATAACCGCTGGTCCCTGCCGAATCGACTTGTATATTCACACCAAGTGCTTGTGCTTTGGCCCGTAAAACGGCCTCCCCCGTGGGAGAGCGACAAATATTGCCAAGACATACCACCAATACTTTCACCTCAGGTTTCATCAAATCGCCTCTTTTTTTCTTTAAAAATCAAATAAAACGTCATTTTTGTGAAGCAGTTCACAGTTTTACCCGTTTATATCCATTACCATGGCTTCACTGTTTGATTGCAGTGTCTGTACTTACTTTTATGCAGAGATGGAAAAAATAGACCTCTTTTTTTCCTTTCCCATTGCTACCGGGTCTCTGCAATTTTCCCTTTTCCCTTGTTAATATTGACATGCCCCCGGCGGTGGTTGCTTACTCAGCAAAGTTTCAACGGCAAACGGCATTGCTTGTTCTGTATCGACTGTGATCTTCACCCCATCCAACACTTTATAATCTCCCGGCCCATTGAGTCGCCATAGGTTAGGCGCCAACTGAGCATTGGGTTGTTCCAAACAAAAATTACTGGTATCGCCATGCACCAGCAATACCGGGAAGCTGGCATTGGCAGCGGCGAATTCAAGAAACTCTCTGGTGGTTACAAAGCCGTCGCACTGGGTTCTGCGCTTATCGCTACAACGTAAGGTTTTGCCTCTTGGTTGTGGCCTAAAAATATCCGCTTGAAAAGTCATAACCAAGGCTTTGGCCTGCGTTTGCTCGGCACGTTTAAACACCTCGGCTATCCATTGAATATTTTTTTTATCACGCCAGTCGGCCAAATCAAGTGCACTGGTGAGCGAGCTTTTTTGGATCTCATCCCGCCCGTTATTGCTACCGGGTAAGTGTATGGTGGCAAACATCAGGTTTTGCTTTCGCCACATGACATTTTCAGGCGCTTCGGCCTGTCTACGTAGCCCCACCAATCCCGACGCCATCTTAAGCCCTTCGCCGGCAAAAAACAGTTGCTTGAGCTTATCAAGCCGCTCCAATTCATCCCGCCTTACCGGCATATAATCTCTATCGCAGTCAGTCCAGTCATTGTCCCCGGGGGTATATACCACGCGTTTGGGATATAGCTCGGCGATAAGCCTTCTTTTTTGCAGGAACTCGTCATCGGAGCAATCGACATTGCCCGCTTTAAAATCGCCATAATGAAAAACAAACGCTGGCGCCAACTGTTCAATCGCACCAGCCAACGAGCCTTTGGGCTGGCTCATCATTTGCTGTTCTTTGTCGCTGTAGGGCATATCGCCCAAGGCGACAAAGGTCAAAGGTTCGGCCGCAACAAAGCCACTAAGGCCAACAAGCAGCGCAGTTAAAGCGCTCAGAACGGCGCTTTTAGAACATTTAAGCTGTGGTTTCACGTTTCGATTCTTTTGCTCGTGTATTGATGGCGTTTGATAATATCACATTCATTATGTCACGCATTTGAATTAACTTTCATAAGGGCCTATCAGTCCCAACCGAGTCATTTCACTCATTAAACAATTTGCCGCTTCGGTTGCCTTGGCGGCATCTTGATGATGACCTTGCCAAAATTGCGCCACCTCCAGTGCCAGTTCAGCCAAATGCGCTTTTTTGGCATCATCGAGCGCCAATACGTGTTGCTCGCGAACTTTGCCGACACCCAATACTGTTTTAGGCCCGGCATCTTCATAGCCCGGCGGTAAACTGCCAACACGGTTGCCTATTCTGCGGTGCTCAATGGCGTCAACAATTTGATCAACCGCCGCCATCGCCCCTTCAACCCGGCTGTGATGTTCGGTATCGGCTGCCACATGAGGCAATAGTCTAAGCCGGCCAGGATACGCTTTTGCCAACTCGACAAATGGCGCCAAAGGTCCAAAAGCCACGCCTTTGTCATCTAAGAATATATCGGCATCGATGGCGCAAAAACCAATGATTTCTTTTTTGAGCGCCCACGCCAGCCCATCACGCTCTATCAGTTCCGCCCTATCGAAATTAATCAAAATACAACCTTTGCGCACGGCGCCCAATAGGTTTTTATCGAAGATCCCAATATTACCACCGTTGACACCAAGCCCGAGATGCGGACTTATCACCTCGGCATCGGCAACAGCTGCCATCGGTGTCGGCGCATACCGATAACCTAAAGACTCTATCCAGTGTTGATGTTTGGCTCTGGCATAAACAGTAACGTCCATGGCAAAGGCTTTGGCAAGTTTAGCGACCTCGGAGCCGATATGACCAAAGCCCAGAACGGCAATTTTTTTGCCGGCAAGACGTGTAGTAGGAAAGTCAATTAAATCGCGAGCGGTACAAAACAGCCCAGTAAGCACCCGCTTATGCATCGTGCCAAGGTCAACATCAGGCACAAGTGCCAACAATTGTTTAAATACCATTTGTGCGGTTGCGCGGGCGTTAAAGCTGGGGGTATTCATCAGGGGCGCCTGCCCACCTTGACCATCGCTGCCGCCCCAGCTGTGAGAGCCCATATTGCCGGTACCGGCACCTATCCGCACGCCACCGCATTCAAAGGTGGCCTCGGCTGGTATATGGGTCGCCGCAGCTATAACGGCATCATATTGGCCATCTCGACACTGGGCCAGAATGTCCTCGGGAGTTGCTAACTGCGGTTGATAAAAAAAATGCAAATGCGCTTGTTCTAACTTGGTTTTCGCCGTTAACGGGCCTAAATGAAACACACCACCTTTGGCCTCAATATGACGTTTCACCGGGTCATGATCCGGTTGATGATGCTGATTGAGTGTGGTGCCAACTAGATCGGCAATGAGAATTTTGCGCGTAAGCATAGTGCTGCCGATAACGGTAAAAGCCAGAGTATCGGTAACCTGTAGAGATTTGTCAACATCGCCTGCGAATGTTCCCTACGGCGCAGGCATACCGTATATCCCTATACATAAAGGCTTTTGGCGCTTTACACCAAAAGCCTTTTAAACACTACTTTTGTAGGTTGAAGCTATAGCTGCCACTACCACTGTAGCTATAAATACGATAGCGATAGTAGCCGGATGAGGCATTATAGGTGATAGACTCATTTGAGCTGGGAGTTTCAGAAATGGCCACTTGCTGCCAAGCGCCGTTCCAACGCTCCAGTTTTAAGTCGAAGTCGGCATTAGAAGGACCGCTAAGCGTCGCTGTCAACGTGCCGCCGCCATACTGGAACCAACTCCCGTTCGGCTGAATATCTTCATCACCGGTGCCGCTTAGGCTGCCGTTGTAGGTTTGGCCGTTACCACCACTACCTGAGCCATAAATCGCAGCTGCTGCGGCGATGTCTGTGCTCGACAATACTGAGCCATTGCCCATATAGCCGGTATCGACACCACTTTGAGTCGGCCAAATAGTGACCGCATTGTTAATACCAAAGGCCGTAGTGCGATAGTGCATAATGGAATAGTAATCGTAGTTGCCATAATTTTGACCATCGCCGGAGGTCATTTTATTGAAGTTATATGCCATACCCGATTGGATATTATCCCAGTAGATGGTGACATAATTATCGCGGTCGGTGCGGGTTTGCTCATGGAAAAAACCAACGGCATGGCCCAGTTCATGTACCGCAGCACCTTTACCACAGCCTTCGGCCAAGGTAACGGTTTGCTTGCCGCCTTGCATACCTATCCACGAGCTGCAACCACCGCCGCCCACGATGGAAATATAATTGCTCTGACCGTTGCGTGGCACAAACCGCACGTTGGTCTTGCTGTTCCAATGGTCGATGGCATATTGCATATCTTGGCGCGCTTTTGAACCCAGACTGGAGTCGATAACATAAGGCACGACGCCATTGGTCCATTTGTAGCCGGAGGACGGATAGCGGATGGCCGCGCCTGCCACATCGCCGTCCGGCATTTCTTGTCCTTTGACCATCTTTAGCCCGTAACGCTTAAGCTGCGCCGTACGACCTAATACCACATCACCGAGGTGAGCCAACCCATCCACATCGACAGCCTGAATAATTTGACCATCATCGGTGTAGATCTCAAACAATTCGCGACCTTCGCTCGAATACCCCCAAAGGCTGTCTTTTACTGTAGTGGTGTTTTGGTTTAAGTGAAGCTGCGGTTTAATTTGGTTTTGTTGTGCTTGAGTGACACCGGTGCACGCCACACACGCAACAGCCAATGCCAACTGGATCTTAGATTTTTTCATGGATGCCTTCATATCAGTTTTATTATTGTTAATCGTTGCAAGCGGCTGGCGATTGTATTCGTCACCAAACATCATCAGCTTGGGTATTGCGCTTATTATTGTTATTTCGCAATACCCATAACAAGGTGATAACGATGATGAATAAAAGGTTAACCAACTTGCATAAAACACCATAAAGGTCGGCTAAATTTAAATCAACCGAAGGGGTTATAGCCAAAGGTTATTGACCGACCAATCAGTTTCTATCGGCCGACACGAGGTTCTTGTCACTTTTTGCTTAGGTTTTATTTAAAATTCAATAAGTTGCCAATAGCCCTCAGGCTGAGCAAAACTTCACCAATTGGGTTTGGCAAAATCTCTTTACAGATACAGTTTGATACACGACTGCAAATCGGCGTTGTTCTTAAAGGATTTTCTCATCCCTTACCTTTGTACATTTGGACATATTTTAACCAAAAAAATATGTCCGATTGCTGTCCATATTCTCCCCTTCAGTTGCCAGTTTTCACCTCGATTGTCGATAAAAAATATTAATCGGCTGTAACAATAAATGTGTTTGCGCCGCGCTTAAAGAGAGCGTAAAAACAGCAAAAAACGGTGAGCAAACCAGATCACCAATTATTCATTCACAACCTGAGCGCACAGATCATACATGCACAATACTTTGTATATCGTTGACGACAACATGCCGGTACCCGAACTGCCTAGCAATGTCATTACCTTTGAAACCTATTTACGAGAGTACCCCAAAGCCAATGAGGGTCGTATTCGGGTGATCAATTTATGCGATACCACACGTTATCTCAGCCAAGGTTATTATTGCTCTTTGCTTGGCGCGGCGCGCAACCATGAAGTCTTGCCGACGGTGCATCTGATCAACAGCCTAAGAGACAGCGCCAACCTTGGTATCTGGCTGCCGATCGACAAGGTTGATACTGCTGAATTTGCCGACAAACCAAAACGTGAGATCATCATCTGTTTGGGTCAAAGCGACCAAGCCGCCTTTGCCAAAGTGGCGCAGATCATCTTTGAACGCTACAGCGCACCGCTGCTGAGCGCAACATTATCACTTGAAGCCGATGGCTTGCTGATCCAACTCAATCGCATCGGCGTAGCTGAACTAAGCGCCGAACAAGCGGCATTTTTCTGGTCGGTGATAGAGCAATCGGTGACCTTTCGCTGGCACAAAAAATCTTCAAAGAAAAAGTTCCGCTGGGATATGGCGCTGCTGGTTGACCCACAAGAAGCATCGCCGCCAAGCAATAAGTCAGCCATTAGCCGTTTTGTCAAAGCAGGTGCCAAGCTCGGCATTAATGTCGAGGTATTGACCGCTGCGCAAATGCAACATGTCAATCAATATGACGCGGTGTTTATTAGAGAAACCACCTCCATCAACCATCACACCTACCGCTTTGCCTGTGACGCCGAAAAACACGGCGTAGTGGTGATGGACGACCCCGATTCGATATTGCGCTGCTGCAATAAGGTATTTTTGCACGACGCCTTTTCCTATCAGAATGTGCCGAGCCTAAAAACCTTATTTATCTCCAAAGCCGATAGCCAGAGCGTCGAACTCCTAGAAACCGAACTGAACTACCCGATGGTATTGAAGTTACCGGAAGGCTCATTTTCAAAAGGCGTGTTCAAAGTGGCCGACCGACCGACCCTTATCGAGCGGCTGGAGTCATTATTCGTTGATTCGGCATTGGTGCTGGCCCAGCGTTACCTATACACAGAGTTCGATTGGCGAATAGGCGTACTCAATGGCCGCGCCCTATATGCCTGCCGTTACTACATGGCCCGCAATCACTGGCAAATATACAATCACAAACAAAATCGCACCTTCAGTGGCGACTTTGATACTCTCCCTACCTTCGAAGTGCCAAAGATAGTTTTGGAAGCGGCACTCAAGAGCGCGGCGGTAGTCGGTAATGGGTTATATGGAGTCGATATTAAAGTGGCCGACAACAAAGCCTATGTAATTGAGGTAAATGACAACCCCAATATCGACCATGGTATTGAAGACAACTATTTGGGCGAAGAACTGTATATGCAGATCATGTCGGAGTTCTTGCGCCGTTTAGAGCAGCGCGGCTCACAATGATACCGCAACTGCACAAAGCCGATATCGCTAACCTAGAAACCTTAATGGCGCTTGAAAACGCTTGCTTTGATTCAGAGCGGATAAGCCCAAGGCAAATGCGCTATCTGCTCACCAAAGCAAAGGCCTGTACTTGGCTGCTCAGTGTCGATGGCGTTGCTGCGGCTTACGCCATGTATTTATTGCCAACACTCCCTCGTCCGGCACGCTTATACTCTTTGGCGGTTTCACCAAAACACCAAGGCCAAGGTTTGGCGCTCAAGTTATTGAGCACCACGAG
>JBFHGJ010000060.1:0-34613 GCA_041583135.1 Alteromonadaceae bacterium
ATTCATTCGAAAATGAATTATACAACTTGAACATTGATGGCTTGAGGACCTTTTTGGCCTTGCTCAACTTCAAATTCTACAGCTTGGCCTTCAACCAAAGTTTTAAAGCCATTGCCTTTGATGCCTCTGAAATGAACAAAAACATCTGAGCCTTCGGTACGTTCGATAAAGCCGAAGCCTTTCTTCTCATCGAACCATTTCACTTTGCCGGTAGCGTTTGACACTGCGGTTATCTCCAAATTGGTTTGTATTGTTATTATGCTCAGGCGGCAAATAGCCCGTCCTGGCGGTTTGCTGAAAAAGGCAGATTACTGACGGGCAACTTAAGATGTAACATCGATATCGCTCAGACAAAAAAATCGGCTGTATTCTTTACCAGCAACATTTAAGTCTAAACAATATTTGAGCAATGTAAAGCGCAAACCGTCTTTGTTTTGGTGTTCATTTTTTGCAAAATATCCTTTGATATTACGTGGTTGACCGCCATTGGTGATTCATACTAAAGTGACGGAACAACAATGATAACTGATGGAACATTACGCCATAATGAAACAATTAATGTTCGCCGCCTGCTGCTTAATTACGCTAAAAAGCCAAGCGGCAGACCTCGATATGGCCAACAAGATCCGCGCCGAAGGCCTATACAATTCCCATGTACTTGAAAGTTTGTATCATCTGACCGATGAAATTGGTCCACGCTTAACCGGCTCACCGCAAATGCTCAAAGCCAACCACTGGACCAAACAAAAGCTCACCGAGTGGGGACTGGAAAACGCCCATTTGGAAACATTCGAGTTTGGCCGAGGCTGGTCTTTCGATAGCGCTTCAATCGATTTGCTCAGCCCTCGCAAAGTGTCTTTTTATGGTATTCCATTGGCGTGGACTCCTGGCACTAACGGAGACGTTTTTGGTGAAGTGGTGGTGTTCGATGCCGTTACCGAGCAGGAATTGGCGCAATACCGAGGCAAATTACAAGGCAAGTTTCTTTTGATAGGCAATGCCGACGACATAGACAAACCAAGCACACCGGTTTCCGAGCGCTTCAGTGGTGAATCGTTATCGCAACTAGGCAAGCTGGATATTTCTCAAGGGGCCAGCCACGGCCGCAACATTTCCCAGCCCAGCATAGATAAGGCCAAGCAAAAGCATTACTTCGGCCTTGCCCTCAGTGCTTTTTTAGCCGAAGAAATGCCTGCGGGCGTGCTCTACCGCAGCTCTAGGCAAGCAGGCGTGATCAACACCAAATCCAAAAGTTTCCGCCCCAATGAAACCTTTCCAGTCCCCGCGATGACCATCACGCAAGAACATTTCAACTTTCTCTACCGACAGGTCATCAACGGCAAAGCCCCCAAGTTGAAACTCAATATCAAGGCTCGCTTTCACGACGAAGATCACAACGCCTACAATACCATTGCCGAAATCAAAGGCAGTGACAAAGCCGATGAAATCGTCATGCTCGGTGCCCACCTCGATTCATGGCACGGCAGCACCGGTGCAGTAGACAATGCCGCAGGCGTAGCGGTCACAATGGAGGCGGTACGCATACTCAAAGCGCTTGATGTCAAACCCAAAAGAACCATCCGTATTGCGCTGTGGGCAGGTGAAGAACAAGGTCTGATAGGCTCTCAAGCCTACGTCGAGCGGCATTTCGCCACTAGACCCAAACCAACAGATGCCAAAGAAAGAATGCTACCGAGTTACCTTTGGCGCTCTGTCGGCTGGCCAATCACACCATTAAAAGGCTACGAAAAATTATCGGTGTACTTTAATATGGATAACGGCTCGGGCCGCTTTCGTGGGATTTACACCGAAGGTAATGTTGCGGTAAACCCAATCTTTGCCAACTGGTTCTCGCCATTTAGCGACTTAAGCAGCGGCACCATCAGCACTCAAGCCAGCAACTATACCGACCATGAAGCGTTTGATAATGTTGGCCTGCCGGGCTTTCAATTCATTCAAGACCCACTGGATTACGACTCACGATTACATCACAGTCATTTGGATGCCCTTGACCATGTATCGGAAGACGACCTGAAGCAAGCGTCGGTGATCATGGCGGCCTTTGTCTACAACGCCGCCATGAGCGAGCAAATGATGCCCCGTAAACCCATGCCAAAAGCACCGCCTGCCCATTTAAAACACCAAGAAGCGCAAGCAACGGAAAAAGCCAGAAGGGAAAGACAAAAAGAGGCGAAAAAGGCACTAGAAGCCGACAACTACCATAATTAAGTCGATAAAAACCGGTAAGTGAGTATTATTAACACAAGGTGGCGACAAAATAAGCCACCTTTTATCAAAACCTAGCCAAAGGCAACAAAATGCCATAGGCATCGCTAAAAACTTAAGCTAAAATCCCTGCCCTTAATTTGTATTTTGGGATATATCGTTTGTTAGATACCAGCCAGTTTACCTATCGTGTCGTCTACTTAGACAGCCAACAAGCTTTTTTGGCTACCTGTGATCAATTCGAACAGCTTTGTGTCTTGGCCCCTTCTTATGAAAAAGCCATCGAAGAGATACAGCAGCAAGTCTTGCAAAGCAGCACAAAAGAACCATTGTTAGCGCGCGCCTGCTGATTAAGCGGGCGTTAAGCTAGGCCCAGTCACACTAGCCTCAACTTAGCAAGAAAGCTTAAAAGAGGTGAGTGATGAAAAACACGATTTTATTTGTATTGAGCCTAATGGCTCTACTGAGCACCGCAGTCAACGCCAGCAACTATCATGGCCGTAATCCTTATGTTAAGCCAAAGGCAATAGACATCACCATCGTTGGTGAATATGGTCAACGTTTGCCGCTTTACCAAACCCATGGCGGCTATCGCGTCAATAAAGCCTATTTACAGGCTCTTAGGGGTCAGCATTATGCCATTGAAGTGCGTAATAACACCCATAAAAGAGTTGGCTTTGTGATAGCGGTAGACGGTCGCAACGTGATCACCGGCCGCGCTTCCTATCTTAAAAGCAATGAGAAGATGTATGTCTTGAACCCGTACCAAGTGTCTACCATTCGTGGCTGGCGCAGCTCGGGCAACACCATCAATCGCTTTTACTTCAGTGATGAAATCGACTCTTACGCCGCCGCTTTTGGCGATCACAGTGCAATGGGTGTCATTGCCGTGGCCGCCTTTAACGAACAGCGCCCAAGTCATCCGCCACACAATATCGCCAATAAAAACGGCAAACAGCCCCAAGCCCGTGGTGCAGCCAATGCCCAAGCAGGTACCGGTTGGGGAGAGGTTGAACATTCCCCCACCCGTCAGGTCAGGTTTGTTGCCAAGTCACACCCCTTTGCCAAGCATTTGATCAAATACGAATGGCATCAGAGCTTATGTGACAAAGGCATCATCGACTGCCATATCCACCAGCTGTCAAAAGGCCGTAAAAATCGCCTATGGGACACCGATGGCTATGCGCCACCACCACGCAGACTGAGTATTAGTCGCTAATGTAATTCTAAAAGATCAAAATAGAGATTGTCGTCACGGACAATCTCTTTGGCCAAGCGAGAACGTTCTTTAAATCGTTCAATGTCGCGCCAGCGACGTTTATTGCTCGCTCTTTTCTTATTGTTGTTGGCACCGTAGTCGCGGTCATCGTAGAAGTCAGAGTAGTTATCCAGATAGCTTGATTCTGAAAAGTTCATATCCATTGGTTGCCCCTCAGTTTATTATTAGTACGATGGTTTGTTGGGGCTAATACTACGGCGCTATTATTAAGCTTTTTTGACAGAAATTAGACAGCTTGATGAAACTTACGAAGAAAATCGGATGATTTTCACCCAATCAAAACCCAATGAGAAATGACGAGGCATAAATCAATCAAGCGTTTTGTGCACTTATCCCCGGTTGACAGGATGCTCAATAGTGGGAGCAGACACCAAAAAGACGAATGATAAATAAAGGCTTAGTTTGGTGCCCGCCCCTTGAAATGAAGGTTAATGATGGGGTTGGGTTGGCAGCAGCACACAGAACTCGGCGCCGGGCTTTTTGTTTGAATAACTGACCTCGCCATTCATCGCATTGGCCAGCTCGCTCACTAGAGCAAGGCCAATACCGGTGCCGGGTTTGGTGCGGGTCATTTCGTCACCGACACGATAAAACAACTCAAAGATCTTCTGACCACCGGTGGCGTCCACGCCCGGACCATAGTCACGCACATAAAATGCCACATAACCCGGCTTCGCCGCTTTTCTAAAACCGACATCTAGGCGGCGAATGGTTTTTTCCGGTCTCTCTTTATCGACACTAAATTTAATCGCATTGTCCATCAGGTTGATCACAATCTGTGCAAACGCATCCTGATCGACCATAACATCAAAATCGTTGACCTTAAGACCACCGCAATCCAAGCTCATTTCGAACTCGTTCTTCTGTAGCAAAGTATGGGTTTTCGATTTAACCAAATCACACAAACGGTTGACGCTACAACTTTCAATATCTACCGATTGCGCATCTTTACCCAGCCGCGACAGTTGTAATACATTGGCTATCAGCCTTGAAAGCCGCTCGCTTTCAAAAAAGATAAAGTCATAGTAGGTGCGCCTGCGCTCAGCATCACTCACCATGCCCTCTTTGAGCATTTCCGAATACATCAAAATCGACGTCAACGGCGTTTTTAACTCATGACTGACTGCCGAGACAAAATTCAGTCGCTCCTCAGCCAACAATATCTGCTTGTTACCGGCGCGATAGATGATCAAAATACCAATCACAATGACCAGCGACACCACAATCAGCAACAAAGACACCATGGCAGACCCTGGTCCACGAGGCAACTCAACAGTGGTAAACATAAATCCAATTTGCTCCAGCGGCTTGTACAGTGCGCTATAAAGTATCTTGATGTCTTCGTGCTGGATCAAATTTTTGGATTTGATCTCAATCGTCGGATGCCCCATTTCATTGGGCTTAAAGATAAACTCCTTAAATGAATCATAGTTGTTGAGCACCTGTAGCGACACCTCTGACTCAAACTTACGCTCTTTGAGCAAAGGCACCACAATATCGGCTAAAAACGCGTGTCCATCGACCACAAAACCTTGAATAAACCGCTGATTTTTACGCCACACCTTACGGTAGAAAATAAAGTGACCATCGTCGGAGCGCTTCCATAAGAACGGATCGATTTCGACAGTAAAAGCGGTATAGTCGCTGTGCGATGAGGTGCCTTCCATCGGATCCCACTTATCCTGCTTGCTGTCCATCGACACATACTCTTCTTCCTTACGTGGCTTGTGCTCTTTCAACTCCTCATCGGCAAGCATCTTCTTTTCATTTTTGGCTTTTTGCTGCTCACGCCATTTCACCTCGGCAATTTGCTGCTGTTCCATCTCCCACGCTTTGGGATCTTTGACTTTGGGCAATTTCAAAAAACCGTTTTCCACCAAAAGGGCTTTGATCTCATCTTGCTTTTCCAGCCGCTGAGCGATTTCATCCCACTCCATTTTCACTTTGGCGGTAAGGTATTTTTTCTCAATATATGGCAATAGCGGCGAGCTGAACTTATCGTCGGCATCAATTTGAAAATGACCGATAAAGCCGGGAATGTGCTTCATCTTGTGGGGGTAGGCCAAAATAGAGGTGGTTTTTTTCTTTTCTTTGGTCAGCGGATCGACTATCCATTTAAAATACTGATAGTCGCCAAACGCGCGCTCATCTTCTTTAGAAATGATCTTGTTGAGGCGTTTATTGGCATGACGCACCAAGATCTCAGCATTCCACTTATAGGCAAAATACATCTCCTCCTCAAACTGGCTGTAAACGCGACTAGCCAACACCGCCAAAGGGATCACCAATGCGGTAGCAAATATCGCCAACAAAACCAGCAAGCGTCTTTTTGCCGCCTGCGTTGAAAACTGCGCACTACCGGCTCTTTTACCCAAAATCTTCATTCAATACCTATACAATCAATTTGTAGCCTTCACCACGAATGGTGACCAAATGTTGGGGATTTTTGTGGTCGCGCTCTAATTTTTTACGCAGCTTGGCAATATGAATATCAACCGTGCGCGTATCGATATCGGCATTGGGGCTATACTTCCAGATCTCAGTCAGCAGCTCCTTACGCGATACCGGCCGCTGTTGATTCTCTTTCAAATAGCACAAAACATCGATTTCTCTGCGGGTAAACAGCACCTCTTTGCCATCAAAGCTGCCGCACAAATTCATGGTATCAATACTCAGGTGTTGACCAATTTGCAGATTGTCCTGCTCGGCTTGCTTACCGGAGAGCCTTAATACCGCCTCAACCCGCAATAACAGCTCACGAATGGAAAACGGTTTGGCAATATAATCATCGGCGCCCAAGGTCAGGCCATTGATCACATCTTCTTCGGCATTTTTCGCCGTCAACATAATGATCGGCTGGCGCCTTGACTGCTGCCGAATTTCGTTACAAATGCTAAACCCGTCCATCGACGGCAACATCACATCCAGCAAAATACAATCAAAGTGGCCGTTCAGCGCCGCCTCTAAGCCTTCTTTACCATCGGCATAAGCAACCACATCGTAGCCGTTAAAGACAAACAGGTCGATGAGTCCCTGCTGTATGGCTATCTCGTCTTCGACAATCAGTAATCTCGCTTTATTGCTCATACGCTACTCATACCTTTGTGATCTACAACACCTGATTCGGCTTTATGGCTTAATCATAATGCAAAAGCCATGGTCGCGTTGGTAAAACTTTTGTAAAACTCGGCAGTTCAAGTTTTACAAATTCATGCCTGATTAATATTGCGCGCTTTTTCTACACTGTGACGAGTTTGAGCAGAATAGCCAACGAGAGAAAGGTCATGAACGACAACTGCTACCTGATTAAAATATATCTCACCATCATCGTGATCCTGATCAGCGCCTTTACGCCGAACAGCTTCGCCGCCAAAGCGCCAAAACGTATCAGCCAAAACATCAGCATCGATGGCAATATTGACGAATCCCCTTGGCACAGCGCCCCGGTCTATCAAGACTTTATGGTGGTCAACCCAGATACCGGCAACGCCCCCGAGCACAAAACCCAAACCCGGATCCTCTATAATGACGATGGTCTATACATTGCCATTCAAAGCTTTCAACCAAAAGAAAGCCAAATCGAACGATTGAGCGCCAGAGACAATCTGATTGACCGCGATCACATTGCGGTGATGCTCGACCCATCGGGTAAGGGTCTTTATGGCTATGTCTTTAACGTCGGCCTAGGCGGCTCACTCAGCGATGGCACCATTTTTGATGAACGAGAGTTCGCATATGAGTGGAATGCCCCGTGGCAAGCCAAAACCCAGCGCTTTGACGACCGCTGGGATACCGAAATATTCATTCCATGGCAAGTGCTTAAACTCCCTGCCGCCAGCGACAAAAGAACAATAGGCATCATGGTAGAACGCCATGTCGCCTATCTGGCAGAAAAATGGTCGAGCCCGCCAGTCGGTCACAACAGGCCGGTGTTTTTGAGCGCCTTTACCCCATTGGAATTTGAAGTGGTCGCTGAAAAAAACGAATTGACCTTTGTGCCCTATTTTTCATCGAGCTTTGATCGCCTCAACCGCCAAGCCTCCCACAACTATGGCTTTGACCTATACTATCAGCCAACCTCGGATAGCCAATTGAGTCTTACCGTCAGCCCGGATTTCGGCTTAGTCGAGAATGATGAAATCGTTGTGAATTTTTCCGCCTTTGAAACCTTCGTGCCAGAAAAACGTGAATTCTTTTTGGCCGGGCAAGAGATCTTCAAACCCAAAGGTGCAATGATGGTCAATACCCGCCGCATCGGCGCGGCCCCAGATACACCAGAGTTGGCGCCAGACGTCTCTGTCACTACCGGCGTTGGTTTTAGCGATATCATTGCCGCAGGAAAGTACACCGGACAAAGTGGCAATATCCGCTATGGCGTACTCTCTGCCATCGAAGATGACACCACCTTTGACCTCGACAACGATAGCCAATCCACAGTACAAGGTCGAAAGTTCGTCGCACTGCGATCTGTTTATGAAATGGCCACAACACAAGGCAGCTACGCCGCTTTTGGTTACCTTGGCACCTTGACCGACCATTATTATGGCGCGGCTCAAACCCACCTATTTGATAGTGAGTACCGCAGTAGCGACGATAAATGGCAGTTCAACAGCCAGCTATATATGAGCAACAGATCTGATGAGCAAGGATATGGCCAGTTCTTTGAAACCATCTACAGCCCAGAGCCCGGGTTAAAGCATACTCTGCGCCTGCGTCACATCGACCGCAATCTCAACCTCAACGATCTCGGCTATTTGCCCCGTAACGACGAAAACCAACTCTACTACGGCCTTAGAATGCCCGACAGCAACGACTCTAGCCAGTACAAAACCCGCACCGACGGCTTATGGTTTGACCTCAGAGCCAATAACGACGGTCAACGCACCACCACCAGATTAGGCAAATGGTATCGCTTTACCTTCGACGACCTAAGCCGCTACAACATCACAGTGCACTACAGCGACAGAGGTTGGAACGACCTCAACACTCGGGGTAACGGCGCCTATCGCACCAATGGCTACCTTACCGTATGGCAACGCTGGCAATCAGACCGTTCAAAGCCGTTTAGCTATGGGGTTGCAGGCTATATCCAACAGGCACAACAAGGCGGTACCAACCGCAATATTCGACCTTTTATCAAATACCTACCAGCAGACAATATCGCCATAGACGCCGACATCGGCTATCGACAGCGCCATAACTGGCAGCTGTGGCAAGAAGCCGATCGCATCGATACATTCGACGCCAAACAGATCAATATGACGGTGAAATCCACGTGGATAATCGACGACGCTCAAGAACTAAGGCTCGCCATGCAGTGGGTCGGATTACGAGCCAAAGGCAAAAAAGCCCATCGCATCGATACCGACGGTTATCTTTATGCCACAGATGAGCTACGCGCCGACAGCTTTGCCCAAGCCAACTTGGCCTTTCAGCTGCGCTACAAATATCAGTTTGCCCCTCTGTCCGATCTTTATCTGGTGTATAGCCGAGGCGGGCGTGCCTTCGATTCGTCTGTACACCAGCCACAAGGCTTTGACGACCTGTTAAGCGGCAGCGTCCACGACGCCACTGCCGATCAACTCACCATGAAAGTACGCTATCGTTTTTAGGGTAATTTAAATCCTAACCAAATAAGTCTTTGAGCTTATTTTTGATGGTATCTTTGGCCTTGTCTTTAGCACTGTCGGAGATATCTGGGCGAACTTTGACATCATGAAACGGCCCGGTGATCTTAATCGGCAAGGTCAGCCCCGACTTGCCGGTGCCGGAGGTTTGCCCCTCCATTGAGCCGACCAGTTTGGTCTTCACCTGCATCGCAATTTTGGTTTGCGGCAAATCAACACTGCCTTGACCGGACACTTCGACAAAGGGGTTAAGCAAAGCCAGATCGCTATTTTGACCTACTCCTCGCTGAAACTGAAAAGTCGCCGCAAATGAAGCAAAATCAGTTTTTTCGGCATTGTCGAAGTTCTTATCTAAACTCACGCCAGAGAGGTTGCCAGTCAATAAGTTTTGCGCGCTACGGGCAATGGCTGCAAGGTTGGCCCCTTTGACCGCACCATCTTTTAGATTAAAGCCGAGATCTCCGGCCAAAGCGTGTACAAAGTCCTTTTGGCTGACCCCTTGGGTAGACAGTTGCCAATTCAAACTCCCTTTACCCAACACCTTGTCAAACTTAGCCACATCCAGCAATAGTGGATTGGCGTCGATATCAGTCAAATCAAAGCGGGTTTCAATGTGATAAGGTTTTCGGGCCGCATTGACCATCACCATACCAGTCCCTTTGCCCTGATAGGCGTTAAACTGTTCCATCGCCAAGTTGAGTTTGCCACCGGTGAGTGTAAGGTGAAATTGATTGGCACCGAGCTTAATGTCTCTGGCTTTAAGTGCGGTTGATTTGACTTTGATATCGGCGTTGACGGCCTTAAGCCCTTCTAGGGCAATCGGCGTGTCATCCCACACTATCGGTTGTTTCTCGGCTGTCGTCTGCTGGGTTTGTTCAACCGGTTCTGGCAGATAAGGATTTAAATCAAGCTCGCCCAAATCGATGTTCAGTACCACCTGCGGCACCTTGTTTAAGGTGATAACGGCATCGCCTTTAAAGGCCAAGGCATCGAGTTTGGCTTCGAGCCCTTTAAAGCCAATCTTATTGTCATTAAGGTAAATATTGCTATTTAGTGAAAAGCCATTGAAGGCATTGTCTTTGGCTTGTAGCGGCTGTTTTTGCCAGTTCAAGATCTGTTTTACCGAATCGCCCTTAACCGAAAGATCACCGGCAATATGTTTACCGGCTGATTTAATCTGCCCTTTGTAGTTAAGCTGCAACAATTGCGAATCGAGCGCAACCTCTAGACCAAAAGGTTGATTTTCGATGGCTTTGGCAGGGGTGTCTATGGTCGTAGTCAAATCAAAGGTCTGCTGCATATAGCTCAAGGTGCCTTTGACTTTTAGCGGCTGATGCAAAGACGGTAGCTCGACGGCCAGCCCAAGGTTGTTGAACTGTTTACGTTCACCGGTTTGATGGTCAATGAGGGTTAAAGTGCCTTCACGGATCTCAATATCACCAAGATTGACATCAAAGTTATCAGGCAATTTGGAAGTTCCCGACTGACCAGCACCTGACTCACTTGCCGATGTCGTGCCAGCGGATGGCTTGTCGCCAACCAATGTCCAATTGTTGATGCCGTCTTTTGTGGTCTCCAGCAGAATATCAGGTTTGTCTATTACAAACTTGTCAATTTTCAACTCACCAGAGAAAAGCGACAGCCAAGGAATGTGCACATCAAGTTTGGCCATCGACGCCATATCGGCGCGCGAACCAGCGGAGATATTTGAAAACCGAACCTGCTCCAAAGTCAGCACCAGCGATGGAAAAGCCGAAAAATGTTTCTCACCATCAATACTCAAGGTACGTCCAGTATTGCTCTTGACCGAGGTGTTGATCTTAGCGACGACATCATCCATGGAAATAAACAATGGCACCAAAACAATAGTCAATAAAATAAGACCAACCAGCGCGGCAAGTAATTTACCAAGGGTTTTCATTTAATTCTCCTTAATATTGGCAACGATAACCGTTTGCTAGGATCAACTATAGCGAATAAACTGCTAAAGATTAATCCAACAATACGATAAGTTATGGAAATTTCCACGGTCATCGCCCACATTGCGCTTATTCTCATCGCTGCCCGTTTTTGTTCGGAAGTGGCAGGCCGGTTGACAATGCCACCGGTCATTGGCGAATTGGCAGCAGGTTTTGTTTTAGGCCCATCATTACTGGGCGTAGTTGAACTCGATACCGTAGTTCAATTGCTGGCCGAGATAGGTATCATTTTGATGCTGTTCCAAATTGGCGCGAAAACCAATGTTGGTCGATTACTCAGTTCTGGCGGCAAATCGATGACTGTTGCTGCCGGTGGGGTGATAGTCAATTTCAGCTTGTGTTTCTTATGCTGCCACTACCTGTTTGGCTTAGATTTTGTGATCTCCATGATGGTAGCAGGCACCATCACTCCAACCAGCATCGGCATAACCGTCAGAGCGCTCACCGACATGGGCCAGAGCAATGGCACAGAAGGACAGATTGTGCTTGGTTCAGCGGTCATAGATGACATCATCGGCATCTTGTTACTGGCGATTTTGTTTGATTTCGCCACCGGCGGTTCAACCGACTATGCCTCCGTATCAAAAATGCTGCTGATGAGTCTGGTGTTCTTTTTACTGACGCCCCTCATTGCCAAAACCTTTGCTCACTTGGTCAATGTCTTTGAGCCGTTGAGCACCTTGCCCGGCATTGTGCCAACGTCGATTGTCTCTTTGCTGCTATTGATCTCTTGGGTCTCACACGCGGTTGGTCTGCCGATGTTGCTTGGTGGATTTGTCGTCGGCTTGGCCTTATCTAAACAGTTTCATATCCCAATGGGCGAGCGACTCGACACCGATGCCCACTTCACCAAAGAAGTGCAACATCAGATGAAACCCATCATTCAACTGTTCACCCCAATATTTTTCGTCTCCATTGGGTTATCCGTTGATTTAGGCGAAGTTGACTGGAGTTCCGGTTTTTTCTGGATATTTTCGCTGACTTTAACCGGCTTGGCTGTTGTCAGCAAGATCCTTGGCGCCCTATTTATCAAAGAGAACCTCTACCGTCGCGTCGCTGTCGGGCTATCGATGGTGCCAAGAGGTGAAGTCGGCCTGATCTTCGCCGGTATTGGTCGCAGCACAGGCCTGTTCAACAATGAGGTTTACGTCACCGTTATCGTTGTCATTGTCTATACCACAGTATTTACGCCCTTCTGGCTAAAATGGTATTTTCGCAAATACCAATCGCAACTTGACGAGCCCGGCAAAATCAAACATCAGCATTCATAGTGCGTTACCAGATACGCTGCCACTGAGCCAGAGGTAGTCCCTGCGTTTGATTGTCATAATAGATTTGCAGTAGCTTTTGACAGGCGACATCATTGCTGTGACTTTCTCTGAGCTTGCACAAGGTTTTCTTAGCCCAGCTGCCACCCGTTTCGCCACCGGCCAAGCGCCGTTCAATGATATTGAGGTACTTATCTCTATCGTCTAAATCCACCCCCAATGCCGACAAACCTTGGTTGGCCACAGGCAGCATCTGCTCAATAACCTGAGTAACCTTCATCTCAACCGGTTTGTTTTGCCACGCTCTTGGCCACAACAGTTCGGCATTTAAGCCATCGCGGGCAGCTCGATAAAAATTGTAGATGGCATAATCAAAGGGCAAACGGGCAATATAATGATCAACCTGCTCTTGCAGCCCAACCGCCATCCCAATCGAAAATGCCGCGTTGGCTGTCATATCAACCGCTGTCGGTCCTGAGGGCAACGCCCGAAACTCAATGCGCAGGTGGCCGTTGCCGCTGTGACTGTATATTGCCCTGGTCCAAGGCCATGTGGTGCCCATATGAAAATTCAACTCTGCCAGCTTCGGCGGATAACAGCCATCTTCTTCATCAAAAAAGACCGGGATGATCGGCTGATAGAGGTTGACCGTCTGAGCAAATTGCTCCCACGGGCTTTTACGCATCCAACCATGACCAAAATAGACCCGAGAGGGTTCACGCCAACCATTTTGCTGGGGTCTGCGGCTATCTACCGACTGTTTAAACAACGCCACTCGGGTTTCATCCCAAGCACAGCGCCCTAAAAACACCCCGGAATTGGCCGCTATCGCAATGGCCACCGGAGTCGTCAATTGCGCCGCATTGAAGGTGTCGGCATATTGTTCAACCGGCGTCATCAAGTGCACTTGAAATGACGTATTGGCCCCTTCTGCGCCAATATCTAAGGTATGAAAATCGATTTTCTCATCACCGTCGATTTTGATGTGAAACGGCATACCGCGCATTTTCTTCATGGCATTGGCAAGGAGCTGGTAACGCCCTGTTTCGGTCATATACTTTTGTGACAGATGCTGTTGTTGCAAGGTCGGTAAAATACCAATCGCAACCGGTCGTGTCGCCATGGTATCGCCGCAATCTCTAGCGGCAACAAACTTATCGACGATTTCAGTGGTGATGGCGCTAAAAGGCTTACCGGCAGCTTTAACCGGTGTCAGATTAAGCTCGAGGTTGTATTGATTCAACTCGGTTTGAAACTGTGGATCTTTAAGCCGCTCAAGCATTTGTACATTGACTGGGCTTATCTGATAATCAGGCCCCATCAAGTTCACTTCAAGCTCGGCACCGAGCTGAATCGGCCCTTGGCCAAAACTCGGTTTGGCCAACACCTCGGCCAACTGTTCAAGCTGCTGATGAATGATACGGTTAAAGCGTTCGAAGTCGGCTTTGGCAAACAACTGATGGGCAACTTCTCTTCCCATGGAAATCCCTTAGGGTAAACATAGTCTTATAAAAAGGTGAGCGCTTTGACGCTATCTGTCAAATTTAAACAAAGCTGACCGGCGCGATAACATAACTCAACCCCGTGATTGCCGAAGGCAACAGATAATAATGTCTGTTAAATAAGGCGACCCCCAAACTGGCAGATAAGATAAGCAATAATTGCAATGCCAACAACCAAAGAGCAAAGCCACCAGCATAGCTCAACACCAGACTGATCACACTGAGCAGCGCCAAAGGCAATAGTTCAATCCAGCGTAAATAGGCAGGCATCAGCGGTAAACTGCGGTGAAAATAACAATACTGTGAACGATAACGCTCAATTTCAAACTGATAGGACCCCAACACCAAGGCCACCGGCAGACACACCACCAACTGCAATGCCTCCAGTGCCAAATCGGGCCGTTTTCCGACCAAATAACCATAGCCACCGATAAATGCCCCAGCGCCAAGGCTGCGTAAAATGAAATTCACAGGCCGGTGCAGCACATAAAGCACGATTAGCTGAGCATAGTGACGTATCTTGACCGGTCTAAGGTTAAGCTTGAAGCCATCTAACCAAATCAATTCACTGAGAATAAGCAGCAGCAAGATCAGGTTCGCCCAAAAAGCACTTTGAGCAAAGTAAATCACAAAAATGGGCAGTACCAATAACGAGCCGAAGGGCACTCGACGACGATAAAGCGCCACAATCGCCAGCAACAGCACACTCAGCGCAAACAAAACGAAATAGCCACTTTTAACCAAATTGGCCCAATCAGGAATAAACAAGCAAAAGCCAATCGGCGCCAACAACACCAAGTTACCACCATTTAGCAGCAACAACATATCGCTGACCCGCCGCCGTGCCTTGCTCACCGGCACAGAGCTGACGTAATAGTCATAGGCTGTCGCCAAAATAGCTTTGGCTTGGATCTTCACCAGCAGGTAGGTTACCAACAAATACCCCCATTGATAGACCAACCGTTCGGACACTTCAGTGGTATTGCTGGCAATGATCCCAACAACCATCAACGCCGCCATTAAAAATACCGGCACCAGTACATTGATGAAAAACACCGTCAAGATCACACTGATGCTGCTAATGGCTGCGATCAGCTGTTTGATCTCGTTAACATAAATACGATAGCGAAAGCGCAGATAATGCATCAATCCGCACTCAAAGATAGCTGCTGATACTGTCGATCTTCAGTAAATAAGGGATCATGACTGCTAATGATTAAAGTGCCTTGATATGCCTCAAGCAACTGTGCCACATAGTCTCTGCTATGGGCATCAAGCCCGGTTGAAGGTTCATCAAGCAACAGACATTGAGGGTTGTGGGCAAACGCCAGCAGCAATGACAACTTTTTTTGATTGCCCAAAGACAGCTCACTGACCAAAGTACCGATGTGGCTGGAGAAATTCAACGCCACTATCAATTGCTCGGGCCATGGGACGGCATAACAACGACAGTGAAAATCGATCAGCTGGCTGGCGGTCATAAACCGAGGAAAAACCACCTTGTCGCTGGCAAGGCCAATCACCCGCTTGGCTTCAACACTTTGGACGGCCATGGAATTGAAATCAATAGTGCCGCTACAGGGCGTTTCCAGCCCTGCGGCAAGCATTAACAACGTGGTTTTACCACAGCCGTTCGGGCCGACAATACAGTGTTTGCCTAATACAAAGTCATAACTGAATTGCTGTAAGACCGCATTATTGCCGAAAGATTTACAGACATGGCTAAAGCGCATCATTGAGCCGTGACTTTCTCTTTAGCTCGCACCACGACAGTGCCTGCCATTTTGTCATGCCAACCTTGCTTTTTGCTGTCAAAAGCGATCCAGATAAAGCCAAGTCCCAGCACGATAGACGAAATATAATAGCCGATATAACGAACAACATATTGCCCTTTACTCGGTGCCTTACCGGTATTCGCATCAACAATCTCAGTGCTGAGCATCATTTTGCCCGGGGTCGCATTGCGATATACCCAAAACAGAATGAAAAACACAATAGGCAATACAAACTGCACCAACAGCCACAGGCCAGGTTGCTGCTGTTCACTGTTAAAGGCATTCATACCAACATAAGAAAAGCCAAAAATCACAAGCACCACACCCACTAATAAATTGTCGATGAAAAAGGCGACAAATCGCAGCCAAAAACCGACATATTCAGGCGCTTCATGGTGATCTAGCGCCAACTCAGATTCTGGGGTTTCATAAGGATTGGTCATAACAGCCTCCATTTATCAAAGCCTTAATGATAATCTAAAGCCTTCAGTTTGCAAATCACCCCACACTGTACCAAGGAATCGATATGAGCGAAGCCCTTTGGCAATTCTGGATTGACCGCGGCGGCACTTTTACCGACGTGGTAGGCAAAGATCCACAAGGTAAACTCCATATACACAAACTCCTATCGCACAACCCTAGCGGTTATGACGATGCCGCCTATGAAGGCATTCGCCGCATGTTGCCCCAAGGTGCAAAAGTGCAATCGGTAAAAATGGGCACCACCGTAGCCACCAATGCACTACTTGAACGCCAAGGTGAACCGACAGTGCTACTCATCACCAAAGGCTTCGCCGATGCGCTAGAAATCGGCTATCAAAATCGCCCTCATCTATTCAAGCTGAAAATCGAACGACCACAGCAGCTCTACAGCCAAGTCATCGAGGTCCATGAACGCCTTGATGCTCACGGCAAAGTGCTACAGCCACTGGATGAACAAGCACTAACAACAGAGCTTGAACGAGCCTATAAGCAAGGCTTTAGAAGCTGCGCCATAGTGTTGATGCACGGCTATCGTTTTACTCATCACGAACAGATCGCCGGGCGCCTAGCCAAAGCCGCCGGATTTAACCAAGTTTCTCTGTCACATCAGGTCAATCCTTTGATGAAACTGGTTAGCCGTGGCGATACCACCGTTGTCGATAGCTACCTTACTCCGATACTTCATCGCTATATCAAGCAATTTATCGCCAAAGTTGGTCAATGCTCTCTTCAATTTATGCAAAGCAGCGGCGGCTTAACCGAAGCGGATCACTTTCATGGCAAAGATGCGGTTTTATCCGGCCCAGCCGGTGGCGTGGTCGCCATGGTCGAAACCGCCGCCCAAGCAGGGTTTGCGCGCATTATCGGGCTAGATATGGGTGGCACCAGCACCGATGTCGCCCTGTATGATGGCGAATATGAACGGACTTTAGACAATGAAGTCGCCGGGGTACGTATCAGAGCACCAATGATGAAGATCCATACCGTTGCCGCCGGTGGCGGTTCCATACTCGACTACGACGGCCAAGGTAAAGGACTGCGCTTGAGCGTAGGTCCCGGCTCGGCTGGTGCCTACCCTGGGCCTCTCTGCTATGGTAATCAAGGGCCTTTGACCGTCACCGACATCAACTTGCTGCTAGGCAAGTTGCAAGCCGATCTGTTTCCCGCCATTTTTGGTCCCAACCAAGACGAACCCCTTGACAAAGACGCCGTTGTTGCCGCCTTTGCCGAGCGGCAACAAGCGCTGAGCAGTGCACAAGGCGACAAGTCAATCGATACCTTAGCCTTGGCACAAGGCTACCTAGAGATAGCCGTTGCCCATATGGCCAACGCCATCAAACACATTTCCGTAGAAAAGGGCATCGACTGCGCTGAGTTTACGCTGTGCTGCTTTGGCGGTGCCGGACCGCAACATGCTTGTCTGATTGCCGATGCACTCGGGATCAGCCAGATATTTATCCATCAGCTCGGCAGCGTCTTATCGGCTTACGGCATGGGGCTGGCCAAAGTACGGGAGATCAAGCTAAAAAGCCTTGAACTTGAGTATCGACCCGACAATTTTGCCGTTATCGATCATACCGTTGATGCGCTAAGCGCTGTGGTGCAACAAACCCTATCGCAACAAGGCTTTAGCGACGCTCAGATACAACGACAAGTGAGTCTGCAACTTAAATATGCCGGATCAGACACCACACTGAATATCCAGTTAGGCGATAAAAGCGCGGTACACCGCGCATTTGAACAGAAACATCAATTGCGTTTCGGCTTCATCAGCAAAGACAAGCCATTAATCGTCGAGTCGGTGCAAGTCGAAGGTATTGCAGGTAGCGAAACACTGTTGACGACAGCAGCGGATATCAAGATCACCACGCCACCGCAGCCCATAGATCATCGCGCCGTCTACTTCGAGCGCTGGCAAACGACGCCGTTTTATCAAAGAGCACACCTCAAACCCGGCCACACCATTACCGGCCCCGCCATCGTTGTGGCGCCACAAACCACCATCGTCGTCGAACCAGACTGGCAATTGACAATCAGCCCGCAAGACAGCGTGGTGTTGCAACGAATCAACCGCAAAAACCAGCAAAAGCCAATGGTCGGCAGCGAAGTGAATCCCATTCGTCTTGAACTATTCAACAACTTGTTTATGTTTATCGCCGAACAAATGGGCCTAGTTCTGCGCAATACCGCCACATCGGTCAATATCAAAGAACGACTCGACTTTTCCTGTGCGTTGTTCAACCACCGGGGCGAGCTGGTTGCCAATGCGCCGCACATGCCGGTCCATCTCGGTTCAATGGGTGAAAGTATCACCAGCATCGCACAACAAAATGCCGGTCAAATGCAGCCGGGCGATGTTTATCTGATCAACAGCCCCTTTCACGGCGGCTCTCACCTGCCGGATCTGACCGTCGCGACCCCAGTCTTTGCACAAGACGACAAGACATTACGCTATTGGGTTGCCTCAAGAGGCCATCACGCCGATATCGGCGGGCTCACACCCGGTTCAATGCCACCACATAGCCATCATATCGACGAAGAAGGCATACTTTTCTCTAATTTTTTACTGGTGCGCCAAGGTCAGCTACAAATTGACGCTTTACGCGAAAAGCTCAGCACTCCCCCCTACCCGGCCCGCAACATCGCACTGAACATTGCCGACTTGAAAGCGCAGATCGCCGCCAACCAAAAAGGCATTTTTGAGCTGATGAAAGTGGAGCGACATTACGGCTTTGACGTCCTCAGCGCCTATATGGACCACGTTATCGATGCCGCCGAGTCGGCCGTGCGACAGGCCATAGGCCAACTCAGTAGCGGCAGCTTTGTCTACCCGATGGACGATGGTACACAAATCGCCGTCAGCGTGACGATAGAAAAAGACCGAGCCATAGTTGATTTTAGCGGCACCTCGACACAGCAAGACAGCAACTTCAATGCCCCCTACGCCGTGTGCAAAGCCGCCGTACTGTACGTGTTTAGAACCTTGGTCGATAAAAACATTCCGCTCAACGCCGGTTGTCTTAAGCCGATCACCCTGCGAGTGCCCCAAGGCTCAATGCTCAATCCCAGCTATCCGGCGGCAGTTGTGGCCGGGAATGTCGAAACCTCGCAGGCGATCACCGATGCGCTATACGGCGCACTAAAAGTAACCGCCGCCTCCCAAGGTACGATGAACAACCTCACCTTTGGCAACGACAAATATCAGTATTATGAAACCATCTGTGGCGGCACAGGTGCAGGTCCTCATGGCCCGGGCGTCGATGCGGTGCAATCACATATGACCAATTCTCGCCTCACCGATCCGGAAGTGCTGGAGTGGCGCTATCCTGTCACCCTAGATAATTTTGCCATTCGCCAAGGTTCCGGTGGTCTTGGTGAAAACGGAAACGGAGGAAATGGGGTGGTGCGCAAGATCACCTTCAACCAAGCGATGAGTGGTGCCATTGTCTCCAATCACCGCATCACCGCGCCATTTGGCCTAGGCGGTGAGCCGGGAAAAACTGGGCGCAATTACGTTATCACAGCCAAAGGACAGCATATTGAACTTGCCTCGTGCGACCAATATGACTTTGCCGCAGGAGACAGCATCGTCATTGAAACCCCGGGAGGTGGTGGTTACAGCAAGACAAAATAAAATCAACACGACTGTCAACCAACCGTCTGGAGCCTCGTTTTAGACCATAGATGACGCATTTTGCACTAGCTGTGCGGTAAATGGATTTACCGCCATTTCAACGAGTTGAAATATAAGCGAAAGTCGAACTCGCTTGACGTGCAGGAGGCACTAATGACGCAAGTACATGGATGTACAGGAGCGTTCGACGTCAGCGGTCTGGCAAATGATCATGGATGAGCATTTCCGAATGAAAAAGGGCTTATCAGGCGCAGCCGCTTTGAAAATAAGGCGTTTATGGATCAAAATTACAGGCACACTGACATCAGCTTTGAGTCCGGGCCAATTAAACTCTCAGTCAATCAATATAACAAAAGCGCAGACGAAGCTGAGCCGACACAGCTGAGTATGGAAGGCTTTTTGGCTGAGATAGAGAAAAGAGCCTATCATATGGCAGCCTTTGCCACCGGCTGTCATGCCGATGCCCTCGACTTGTTGCAAGAGAGCATGATAAAGCTGGTGACCAACTACGCCGAGCGGCCATCGGATCAATGGAAGCCGCTGCTGTATAAGATCCTGCAAAACAAGATACGCGACTATCATCGTCATCAGAAAGTCAAAAACCTGGTGTTTTTCTGGAAAAGCAACGATAAGGACAACGGCGACGAACCTTGGCCGCCGACCAGTGCTGGCGCTGACACTTGGCGCGATACCCCAGAGGCTGATATCGCCAAATCGCAACAGCAGCTGGCCGCCCTAGAGCATTTGAAGCAGCTCTCGGACAAACAAAGAGAAAGCTTTTTATTACGCAGTTGGGAAGGACTCTCAACGGCACAAACCGCCGAGATAATGGGCTGCTCAGAAGGCAGTGTTAAGACCCATTATTCTCGCGCCGTTGCTAAACTTAAGTCCCTTTTGGAGGCTGAACATGACATTACCTTCTGACAACGACAGTGGGCATGTTGAACAAAGGATCAATCAGGCACTCGATCACAGTGTCGAACAATTGCCGCAGACAACCAAGGACAGCTTATACAAAGCCCGGTTGACCGCCCTTAGTGCAATGCACAATAAAGCCAAGCCAAAAAACCTGTCTTGGCAAATCAGACAGTTGATTGCCCACCCACTCCCGAAAGTGGCAGTGCCGGTGACAGCAGCGCTGTTGGTCGCCCTATCATGGCAATACGGCACCGTAGAATCGGTGCCACAGTTGCCGATAGCCATGATGAGTGAAGACATGCCCAGTGAAGACTTGGCACTTTTGGAGGATTTGGAATTTGTTACCTGGCTTGCACAAGAACAAGCAGCGGCTGCTTTGTAGCGCTTTGATATTGGGCTGTTTTAGCTCACAGGCGCAAGATACACAAAGCGAACAGGCGCCAAGTATGGCTTTGCTCGAATACCTTGCAGAGCTTGAAGAAGTGGACGGTGAATTGGTCGGGCCGATGGATATGAGCCTTAAAGATAAAGAACAGCAGCGAAACGACAGCGATGAACACGATAAATCAGACAGTAAAATCAAACAACCACAACCGCAGGAGGACAAGCCATGTGTAGAATCATGCTCGCAATGATCCTGCTAAGCACCAGCTTGCTGACAAACGCTGCCCAGTGGTCGCAGTTAAACGCCAAAGAACAGCAGGTGCTGCAACAATTTGCCAAACAATGGGATAACCTGCCAAGTGCACAGCAAGAAAAACTGCGCTTAGGTGCCAATCGTTGGTTGGATATGGACCCCGGCAAACGCAAGGACATGATCAACCGGTTTGAGCGCTGGCAAAAACTCGATCCACAGAAGAAACTTGAGTTAAAACAGAAATTTAACCAGTTTAAACAGCTCGATAAAGCCCAGCAGAAACAGCTCAGAGACACTCATCAGCGCTTTAAAAAGCTACCACAGGAAAAGCAACAACAGCTGATGGATAAATTCAACAAAGCGCAACAAGCAGCTGGTAAGGCGCAACAAAAGATGCAACAAAAAACCAAGCAGAAAAAGCCACCACGCAGAAAAGGCAATCGCTAAAACACCGATTGCCCACCTTAGCGTTTTTATAACGCTAAGGTGAAAAAGCGGCTGTAAGGGTCGGCTTCATACTCACCAAACGGTTCACATTCGACAAAACCAAACCTTTGATACAAAGCAATCGCTGGAGCAAACGCCGCATCGCTGCCGGTTTCAAGGCTGACTTTACAATAACGACGCGACTTGGCTTCTATGATGATCTGCTGCAAGATTTTAGCCCCGACACCTTGGCGTAAATGAGTATCAGCGGTTTTCATCGATTTGATTTCAGCTTCATTGTTGCCAAATGCTTTTAGAGCGCCACAACCGACCAATACGCCATCGATACGCGCGCCCCAAAACGTCACCTTTGGGTCTTTAAGCTGCTGACTATCAAGGGCATGAATACTTTCAGGCGGCGAGTATTTGTGCATTTGCTGCATATGGGCATTCAGTAACCTTGCAATCGCCCCATCGCTTAAATCATCTAACGCAATGTCCACTACCACATATACCCCACACCAAAGGACCAAACCACACCATTGTCATCGCTGGCAATATCCACAGCCGTATCTAAATCCAATGTCCATTGTGCGTTTAAATCAAACGACAAATAAAGCGACAACTGGCCGTAACTGTCATCTCCGGCAGCACTGTATAAATTCGAACCGCTATTTTGTCGGTTATTGCGGTTGCTGCCTCCAGCTCTAGGTGGCGGGTTACGTGGAGGATTGCCTCTGGTGGAGTGTGAAACAAATACCGACTCGCCAGAGAAAATGTGATGCCATGAAAACATCGCCCCCAACATCACACCACGCTCATCGGCCAGCGGCCAATATCGGGCCACCGACGCACTGGAACTTAGGCTGGTGATATCGCCGTTTTCGAACTCTCTGGTCTTATCGACCTGACCGGATGGCTGCGGCGGCGGATTCTGTCCCGGCGGCGGTGCTTTGGGCTGCGTCAGGCGAGTTTCACGACGATAGTCGCTCCATTGCGCACTCATCGACACATTGTAAAACAGCTCGCCACTGAGCCAGCCATAGCCAGCCGACAAAGACCAAGATTGAGCATCCGTGTGTTCAAAAATATTGCGAATATTAGGTCGCTTTATACTTTGCGCTGAGGTTTCATCACTCGAATCACTATAACTCAGGCCAAACGACCAATTATCAAGATAGTAGTTAACGCCCGCACCAAAGCCTTTTAGTTCGGTTTCAAAGCTGCTGCTGTCGGTAAGAAGACTATCGTCCCATTGCTGATAGTCGGCATTGATGCTCCAATTGTCATTCAGTTCAAAGGACATCACCAGCGATGGACCTACCGGCCTAAATGAAACATCTTCATCCAAATAGGTGTATGGCTGGTTAAGCTGACCGTAGCTCAAATTCAGACTATCGGCAGCAGAATAACTGGTAGACAGCACCAGCCAGCAGCCCAGCAAAGTACGGCTATAAACGCGGTGAAAAGCGGTAGGTGTCACATTACATCCCTTAAAAGCAATAAACCATTGCCGTTAAGTGTAATGCCACGTGCCGTAAATGTCATCGTCTGCGAGTACCCCTGACGGTGCAAACGCCAAAAAGGATGATATCCAATGGATACCACCCAGTGTTGGAGAAGGGAGAATGGTGATAAATTAAAGATCTTCGTTGTCGTTAATCTCATGTACGCACTGGCGGATCGCCTTTTTAGTGGCGCGATGAGATTTATGAGCACTAGTAAACTCTTCTAAGCTCACCTGAGCATCGTCATTGCCATCCATATGCTCAAAACGCGCGGTGGCTTTCGCTAGGCCGCCATCTTGCAATTCGGCCAAGTCTAAAACACCATCGCCTGAGGTATCCAATGCTTCAAAGCGCGCCTGAGGTGATACAAACATATCGGCAGTCGGCACCGTAATATCCGGGTTTTCAGCGCCAAGCTCACTGACACACTGTACAATTTCAGCCGCAATATCACTTAAATCCGCCATTTCACCGCGTTTGTTGGTGGTAAACTCGGTCAGAGACAAAACACCGTCTTCATCGGCATCTTTCTTTTGCAACATCTTCTGCGCCTTTTCATCAACCTTGACCGTCATTTCAGCCAATGTAAGCACACCATCGCTGTTGCTATCGGCACGTTCAAACATTTTCGCCAAACGCTGCTCACCGCCTCTGTCACCTTTTGGACCGCCATGACGACCACCACGCTCAGCCAATGCCTGCGGTGCAAATGCCGCAGAACTTGCCATAATAGCGGCCAGAATACCTACATTGATACGATTGAAGATCTTTGTCATTGTTAACTCCTAATGGCGATACGCGTCGCCGTTTATTGTCGTGTTGTATGTTGTGTTCGATAAACCTAAGCGTCACTGCCAAGGCTTATCACGTCGTTTCATTGACTAAAACGCATCAACTCGACATCGGTTGACACGCAATGCAAAAAACTTTCAATATATCTGTCATCGACAATAAAAAAGACTCTCGACAAAAGAAGTGCCCGAATTTAGCTCAGCATTTTCCGCCTTTACAGCTGCTCGCTTTGATAGTTTCGTGCAATTGCTTTTTATTGTGACTTTAGGAAGGGAAACCCGGACAACCACCTGTCGAAAACTCCCTTTCGAACGTATCATGCCTACCTTGCTGCCAAGTCGTAAATGCAGCTATCCGGGTTAATAAATGTATTGTCAAAGAGGGCCAAGGAAATTGACAATACCGCACTAGCGGCCGATATTCGCTTCCTGCCGGGCTCGGCAAACCAACTCCCTTCACTGTCCATAAAGGCTTAGTTCCAGATAAGCCCGAAATGGCAGCAAACTCCCTGTCTCCAGCGCTGCCTGTCTCCTTTATTTGCTGCAATGTGTACGCTCATCACAACAAGGAGTATTTTCTAGTTCAGCAGTTGCTTCACCCACTTAAAACGCGTTAGCGACATTTTGGTTGACAGCGAAATGAAAAATTATTCACCTAATGCCTTGTCGATAATATATTGCCCGATAGGAATGGCCGAAGTTGCCGCAGGAGAAGGGGCATTACACACATGTAGGCTGCGCGGCGTTTGCATAAACAAGAAGTCGTGAATCAACTCTCCCTCTGTGGAAACCGCTTGGGCGCGAATACCCGCAGGATAAGGCTCTAAATCGGCTAACCTCAGTTGTGGGCAATATTTTTGCACTTGGGCCAAATAACCCGGCTTATACCAGGCATTTTTCATCTCTTGCAGGCCGGCTTTCAAATGGCGCCAAGTTACCTTCCAAAAACCGCCAAAGCGCACCATTTGCCAAGTATCGGCGACACTGAAGTTTACCGAGCCATAACCTTCTCGCTTAAACCCTTGCACCGCATTTGGTCCAACCGTCACCGAGCCGTCAATCATCTTAGTTAAATGAATGCCCAAAAACGGCAGCTGAGGATTGGGGATCGGATAAATCAAATGTTTGATGATCTGATTATGGCGCTGTGGCAGTCGGTAATATTCGCCACGGTAGGGAATGATTTGAAAGTCGCGCTTAAGCCCTAACATTTTAGTCAATCTGTCCGCCATTAAACCGCCACAGGTGATCACATAACGGCCGTACATTTCAACTTTTTTGCCATCATCAATGACCTTGAGCACCATTTTGTCATGACTTTCACTTAAACCGACCACAGGGGTATTCAACAAGGTCGTGCCACCGGCTGCGACAAACAATTGCGCCATTTTTTCGGTGACCTCGCGATAATTGACAATGCCGGTTTGGGCCACATAAATCGCCCCTAAGCCACGAATATTAGGCTCGCGTGCGCTTAACTGCGTTGCATTAAGCAACTCAACATCCAATTGATTCTCAATACAACGCCGGTAGAGCGCCTGCATTGCTTCGAGCTCTTGCTCATTGGTCGCGACCAGCAGTTTGCCACATTGCTCATACGCAATCTCGTGTTCGTCGCAAAATGCCATGGTGGCAGCGGCGCCAGCTTTACAAAATTGCGCTTTGAGTGAACCGGGCGGATAGTAAACTCCAGCGTGGATCACACCACTGTTATGGCCGGTCTGATGTCGGGCAAAACCGTTTTCCTTTTCCACCAGCAACACTTTTTTATCCGTTAAACGCTGCTGTAACTGCCAAGCGGTGGACACCCCGACGATGCCCCCGCCAATCACTATGTAGTCATAAATCATTAGGGTTAAAACATTACCTTACTGAGTTAAAATATTCCCTGGTGCCATGAGCTTCGATGCCATCGCCCAGTCGCCTCATTGCCAGCGTATAGGCCGCATCACGCATGGTGCGCTGTTCTTGTTCGGCAATATCCCAAGTAGCATCAAATGCCGCCACCATCATTTGCTCTAAACGTAAGTGCACTTTTTCAAGAGACCATGCAAAACCGCCACGATTTTGCACCCACTCAAAGTAGCTGACCGTCACGCCACCGGCATTGGCCAATACATCGGGGATAGCCACAATGCCTTTTTCGGCAATAATATGGTCAACCTCACCAACAATCGGCCCGTTGGCAACTTCGACAATATAGCTGGCTTGAATTTTATCCACGTTGCTTTTATTGATCACACCATCAAGGGCTGCAGGGATCAAAATATCCACATCCAACTCCAGCAGTTGTTCATTGCTGATGGTTTCATGCTCTACCGATTCGCATACCGAAGCGTCGCAATACACCGCTTTGACTTCACGAGTTTCCTGCTTCTGTTTATAAACGCTGTTGACGTCAAAACCCTTATCCGAATAGATACCGCCTTTAGAGTCGCTGATGGCAACGACGCGATAGCCATCTTCATGAAGCAGTCGAGCTACATGGTAACCGCCATTACCAAACCCCTGCACCGCCACAGTAATATCGGCGGGGTTCCAGCCTTTGCGCTTTTCCAGTTGTTTGATACACAAATAAGCACCACGACCGGTGGCATCGTCACGGCCGACACTGCCACCTAAACCAATGGGTTTGCCGGTAATAACGCCCGGCGCCTTAATGCGCTTAATGGCTTCGTACTCATCCATCATCCAGCCCATAATACGAGCATTGGTGTAAACATCCGGCGCCGGAATATCGGTCTCAGGACCGATAAAATCAGCCATGGCGCGGACATAAGCGCGAGATAAACGCTCAATTTCCATATGCGACAACTGTTTTGGGTCAACCTCAACCCCACCTTTGCCGCCACCATAGGGTAAATTCAACACGGCACACTTAATCGTCATCCACAACGCCAATGCCTGAACCTCTTGGCGGTTGACTTCCCAGTGAAACCGAATCCCCCCTTTTGATGGCCCCAAAGTATTGTTATAACGACAACGATAACCGGTAAAATAGCGTAATGAACCATCATCCATACGCACTGGCAAGCTTACCGTCATGGTGGCTTTTGGGTGCATCAACGCTTCTATTACCTCTGGTGACACCCCAGCACTTTCTCCGATACGTCTAACCCTTTTTAACGCATCACTGTAAGCATGTTCTGACATCTCTCACCCTTCTTATTCAGTTATTTGTGGATTGTTATAGCAAACGATTGCCGATTTTGCGCCGCAGCTGATAAAGTTTTTCAACCGCATCCTCCTCAAGATAGGTCAATTGCCCAAGTTCTTTGGCCGCTTTTAAGATCTGAGCCGTATGCTCAATGCGCTCAATACCGTTGAGCGCCTCCTCCAGCGATTCACCCCAGCTTAGCGCGCCATGACGAGCGAGAATAATCGCCCGATACTGAGGTAAAAAAGGCGCAAGTACCTCACCCATTTGCTCAGTGCCGGGCAAAGCATAAGGCGCAATTGGGATACCGCCTGTGGCAATAATCAACTCAGACAAACATTCAGCCGGCAACATTTGCAATTGCGGCTGTGCAATAGTCCAAGCAATAGCGGTTGGCGGGTGAGCATGAACGACAACTTTGGCCTCAGGGCAATGGCGGTAAATATAAGTATGCATCTGCATTTCACTCGACGGGTGACCACTGATCACACGGTTGTGAACATCGATAAGCGCCATATCTTCAGGGGTTATCGAGCGCTTGGGCCGACCTGAGGGGGTGATCAAAATCTCATCATCGGCCAGCTTGACGCTGATATTACCGTCGGCGGCGGCGAGGCAGTTTTTATGATAAAGCTCAAGGGCTACCGCTATCATCTCAAGCTTCAGTTCTCTGTGTTCCATCAAATGTCCAAACTCTAGTGCTAGGGGTTAGGGCGCATTTTGGCTGACAAAGCTCGGCGCCGATAGCTAAACCCCCTAATGTTCACATAAATTGCCACTTGATGATAGCCGCCTTCGGCGATCGTCAAAGCAAAATAGAGACACCAAACCGCCTATCTTGCCTCTTAAAAGTGAACAGAAGATGAATATCAAATCAAAGAATGACCGTTTGACGCAAAAATGCCGCGATTTATCGTATTCGATAGTCAGGCTCACGGAACTTTGTCCAAGATTACTTGTCAGAGACTAAGTGATCGCTATGCCAATACACCAAGTATTAAACTTAGTGTGGTAACTCAAACTTATTATTGAATTCAATAATTTAGTTTTGCGGCATCGATGACAGGCGCAGCCCGGTACTCCCCAAGACCAAAAGCTGCGTGGCGATGATCAGACAGCGAAATGCGATAAAGCAATGAATGTGTCCTCGTAAATGCTGTCCTACAATAAAAGTGAGCAGACGCAAAACTTCGGTTTTGAAAGAGCGCCGAGATAACGATAACAAGCATGGCATAAGCGAGGCGCAGGAATTCACCGAGAATTTTCGGTTTTCTTGTGCAAAATTAATACATTAGCACTATATTTGGATTTCCCCACGGAAGAAAATTCATTTACCATAGGTAGCGCTTTGTCCATTAAGTGATGGCAAGGACTCACGGGAAACCCAACATATAGCAAGAAAAACGTTGAAGGTTTGATTATGCGTAGACAGTTCTCCAGCTTGTTTATCTGTCTGTTGATAACAACAGCAGTTGCTCAAAGTAAGCCGGCATCCGAACAGGCTCAGGCCAGCAATATGCCTGAAGCATCTGAGCAGCTCAAGATCCCGAAAAACACCGTATTAGACCCGCAAGAGATAGCGGATCTACAACAACAAATCTACCAATATGAACAAGCCATCAGCGATATCGAATCAAGCCATGGGGCTTACGGTAAAGCCATGGGACAGCAACTCGACTCACTCGGTCTGGTTTACCAAAAACTCGGTAAGCACCCGCAAGCCATCGAAGTGTTCAAGCGCGCGGTGCACATTACTCGCATTCATGAAGGACTATACAGCCCACAACAGTTGCCGATTTTAGAAAGAGAGTTACGCAGTCTAACCGCCTTAGGCCAATGGAAAGAGGTCAACGACAAACTGCAATACCTCTACTGGCTCAACAAAATGAATTATGGCGACAACGACCCACGCATTTTACCGGCACTCAGTCGTTTAAGCCGCTGGCACCTTCAAGCCTACGCCTTAGAGCTGGGACGCGACAAAGAAGCGGTAACCGACCACCTGATCACCGCCCACAATATGATAGTGCACTCGGTCAACCTGCTTGAGCAAACCGGCCAAGACAGAGAGTTGTTGATCAATCAACTCAACGGTTTAACCCTAACCAATTACCTGTTCGCCACCTACACTCGGGTGCCGATGCCAAGGACCACCTCGAACAATCCCATCGACCAAGAGATCAGACGCGCTAGCCAATCCGTCGATGTCTATATCAACCATAGCTTCCGTGCCGGCAGAGATGCCATCATGCGGGTAATAGACCTTTATCAAAATGGCGAAGAACCCGCGCCGTTTGAGCTGGCCAAAGCCAAAGTCAAACTCGGCGACTGGCTGTTTTTGTTCAATAAACGCAATGCCGCCTTTGCCAACTACAGTGAAGCATGGCAGATCCTCTCGGCCGATGCCGACCATCAACCGAAGCTTAAAAGCCTGTTCGACCAACCAGTGGCGCTGCCGAGTGAAGATTTACTCGAAACCAACCATTACTATCAAGCTGAGCGCACCAAATACAGCGGCGACAACCACTATGTTCTGGCGTCCTTCGATGTTACCGAGCTGGGCAAAGCGGCCAACATCGAGATCATCGAATCGATGCCACCGGACAATGTGTCGGCACGCTCACAGGTGAAACGCTCGTTAAGAGTGGCCAAATTTCGCCCTCGCTTTGTCGCTGGCGAGCCGACCTTTACCGAGAACATGCAATTACGCGTGTTGTCTCACTAACGTGTGACAGCCTACGGATAAACAGGACAAAACGATGTTAAGCAAACGCCATCTCCACATTCAATGTTTCGCACTGGCCAGCGGCCTGTTGCTGGGCGGTTGTATGAACACGCAACAACAAAGCAGCACCCCGACACCTCCGGTGTTGATGCCGCCAAGTACGCCATCGACCTCAAGCTCACCGAGCACACCTAAGCCACCGATGCCGACCACCAGCAGTTCCTCCAGCAGCAAAAGCAGCTCGTCGAGTCAGTCATCAAGCCAATCGAGCCAACAATCGACACCATCGTCGAACAGTTCAATGCCGCAAGGACAAATGCCCTCGCAAGCAGGCACAGAGCAAGCCGCGATGCCCAATCAGCAAGGCCAGCAGCCAACTGGGACAGCACAGCAAAGCAGTGGTGCCGATAGCAACAATAGTGCCGAGCAAAATGTCTCCGCCGACTCAGGTCAAGGTGCCGCAAGCGCTCAGCCCGAGCAGCAATCACAACAAAGCGCTCAGGCCAGTGCCGAACAAAGCAGTGAATTTGAAAACAACGACCCTTACGCTCAACCTAGTCAATCGCAAAGCGATGAAATAGATTTCTCCGAAGAAGAATATAGCGCTGCGGCGCAAAATGCCGCCCAGTCACAACAGGCAGCACAACAAGCCCAGCAACAGGCGCAAAACGCCGACGCTCAAGCGCAACAAGCGTTAGAGCAAGCCAAACAAGCCAATCAGCAAGCCCAGCAGGCCGAGCAGCAGGCGCAACAGGCCGAACAACAAGCCCAGCAGGCAGCGCAACAAGCTAAGGCCGCCCAAGCTGCTGCCGAGCAGGCCGCACAACAAGCCGCCGAAGCGCAAGCCAAAGCGGAGCAGGCAAAAGCCAACGGCACACCTGAACAAGCGGCCGAGGCCGCGAAACAGGCCGAAGCAGCACAAGCCAAAGCACAACAGGCGCAACAAGCCGCCGAGCAGGCAGCCGCAAAAGCCGAGCAAGCTCAAGTGGCCGCAGCCCAGGCAAGACAAGCGGCAGAACAAGCCGTCGCCAAAGCGCAGCAGGCCAACCAAGCAGCAGAGCAAGCCGTTGCCCGTGCTGAACAGGCTCAGCAAAATGCGGCGCAGGCCGTTGCCCGCGCCGAAAAAGCCCAGCGACAGGCCGAACAGGCAAAAGCTCGCGTTGTGGCCCGCGCCCGGGCGGCCGCAGCGGCAAGGCGTGCCAGCCGCCCCGCCGGGCAGCCGCCAAGTGATGCAAACGCCACCACTGAGCAAGAGCGCGTTGCCCAAATGGATGGTCGCTTGGAATCCTCAATGAGCGACTATGACGGCATGATTTTGCAAGAGCGCGACTACATACAAAATCGCGAAAACAAAAAAGGTAGCCTAGAGCAAGTCGCCAAAGTAGACCTCGAAGATCTTTACGACGAAGGCGACGACAAACAACAAAGCGGCAGCTATGGCACCGAAGCGGCGGCACAACAAGTGCAAAACAATAGCTCGGGTCATGCCGGCGGCGGTCTTGAAGGCGGCAAAAACGCCCAGCGCAAAGGTGACTATGATCACGCTGGCGCACCGGCAGCGCCGATCCCGGCAGATATTCCCAGTGGTCATGACGATGATGTGGTCGCCAGACAGATCCGCGAAGCGGCGATGAAAGAAACCGATCCGAAACTGCGTGAAAAACTCTGGCAAGAGTACCGCAAATACAAAAATCAAAGCGGGGGTAAATAATGCACAACAGCAATAGCAGGCAAAGCCCAATCACAGCCTTCGGCCAACGGTGGCTAGTCGCCTTACTGAGCTGCCTTGTGGTACTCAGCGGTTGTTCCAGCACCACAATCAAAACCACAGAAGTGGTGCCTGTGGTTCAGCAAAAACAGGAGATAGCCGAAGAACTGCTGCTCGATGTCGGCGTAACGGTGTTTAACCCCAACCATCAGCAAAGTCTTGAAGACGAGGAAGACGAAGAAAACATCGTATTTCCTGAGGTGCGTAACGCCGAGGCCAAGTATTTCCCTAATCTGCTGGTCAATACCCTACAGATCTCCGCCGGTTGGGGCGCCGTTCGAGTAGTACCGAGCAAATCCACTACCGTAGACCTGCTGGTACACGGCACCATCTTGCATTCCGATGGCGAGCTGCTCAAGCTACATATCGATGCCACCGATGCCACCGGAAAACAGTGGCTAAGTAAAGAATACCAAGCCGTTGCCAGTCGCTATTCGTACGATCCTAAACGTAAAGCTCAAGTCGATGCCTTTCAAACCATCTACAATCAAATCGCCAATGATCTGCTGGCATTTAAGAAAACCTTGTCCAAGCCGGAGATCCTCAACGTACGCCAAGTTGCCGAGCTTAAATTTGCCCAAGGCTTTGCACCGCAAACCTTTGGCGATCACCTCGCCACCAACGAGCAGGGTAACTTGGTCGTCAAACGCCTACCGGCACAAAACGACCCGATGATGACACGCATTCGCAATATCCGCGAGCGCGACTATCTGTTTATCGACACCATGCAGGAATACTACTCGACCTTTGCCCGCGACATGGAAAGACCATACTGGCAATGGCGCCAAGAGAGCTATCAAGAAGTGATGGCGCTGCGTGAAATGAAACGCCAAGCCAGAGATCGCATGGCCATGGGTACTGCCGCTTTAGTCGCCGGCATCTTCGGCGCGGCCAACTCATCGTCAATGGTTACCCGCACCGCAGGGGGCGTTGCCATGGCCGGTGGTAGCTACATGATAAAAAGCGGACTTGATAAGAGCGCCGAGTCAAAAATGCACATTGAAGCCTTACAAGAGCTAGGCGACTCACTTGAAGCCAGTATTGCCCCTTCTGTCATTGAGTTAGAAGACAGAACGGTCACCCTCTCAGGTACCGTCAGCAATCAATATCAGCAGTGGAAAGAAATACTCAAAGAGATTTATCGCTTGGAAACAGGACAACAAAGCAAAACCCAGTAAAAACCTCGGGCATTGACGGCATAATGCCCGAGCAAACACAAACAACGGCCCTTAAGGGCTTACACCAAATAATGAAGATGGGCTTACTATGACCGACACGGTTTATCGTAACAGCCACGCAGCAACACAACAGGGCACAATAACAAACAGCCACCAGTATCATTGTTTGAGTGCCGCCAGAGGTATTGCCCGCGTGCATTTATTGGCTTTTGCCGCCTTAGCAGCGCTATTGCTTGGTGTGGTCTTTGTGCTGCCCAACATGGTCACACCACCCGATCCAGCCACTGTAGCAATGCCTAAGCCAAAGGAGATCAAAACCGAGGCGCCGCAAGATTCGCCATGGCAGGATGCGCAACTGGCCAAACAACGCCGTGAAGCGCAAGAAGTGTTGGCAAAAATCCTCTCCATCCAAACCAACCTTGAGCAGAAAAAAGTCACGCTGTGGGCCAAAGAAGCATTTGAGCGAGCCATGAACACCGCAGCCCAAGGTGATATCGAATACCGTGAGCGCAACTTCAATGTCGCGCAAAATCACTATCGCGACAGCCTTAAACAGTTTCAGGCCCTCGAACAGCAAATCGACAACGTTTATCTAGAGCAATTGAGCAAAGGACAAAAAGGCATCACCGACAACGTTCCCCGCAGCGCCATCGATGGTTATCAATTGGCCCTTTACCTCAAGCCCGACAGCGAAGTGGCACAAATGGGACTTTACCGTGCCGAACGACTTGAGCAGGTAATGCAACTGGTGGCCCAAGGCGACCATCAGATGAAGCTACAGGCATACAACAAAGCCGAGCAAGCCTACCAACAGGCGCTGGAGCTCGACTCGCAGTCACAACCGGCCCAAACCCAACTGACCAAAGCCAAAGCGGCGATTAAAGCGCAGCGCTTTGCCGATAGCATGTCAAAGGGCTATAAGGCTATCGACCAAGCCCAGTTTGAACAGGCCATCAGTGCATTTGCTCATGCCCTAAAGATCAAACCCGGTGCAGCCGATGCCGAGCAGGCCCTGATGCAAGCGAAAAATCAGGCGCTGCTGGCCGACATATCCAATCTCAATACCTTGGCGCAGGCCATGGAAAGCCAAGAGCAATGGCAACAGGCCCATGCTCACTACCAAAAAATGCTGACCCTCGACAGCTCCCTAATGGCAGCCAAAATCGGCGCCATTCGCAGCAAAGCCCGCGCCGAACTCGATAGCCAACTGCAAAATGCCCTGACCGATCCACAAAGACTGACCGCCCCACCAGTTTATCAACAGGCCGAGCTGGCGCTAGACGAGGCATTGAAAATCAATGATCCCGGACCACGGCTGCTGAGCCAAATCGAACAGCTCAACCACCTATTGACCAAGCTGCAACAGCCTGTCAGCGTGCGTATCCAATCAGACAGTCAAACTAACGTCACCCTCTACAAAGTGGGTGAGCTTGGCATATTTGATGCGAAGATCATGGACTTAAAGCCCGGCAAATACACCGCCGTCGGCACCAGAGAAGGCTTTCGCGACGTTCGTCAGGAATTTACCCTGATGCCCGGCACGGCTCAAACCACCATCGTGGTGCAGTGCAAAGAAAAAATTACCAACGGGTAGGGCCATAGATGAATCACAACGAACATGACAATCCCAATCAAGAAGAACCGGTGCTTGCCCGTCACGTTGAGGCTGGTAAGTTTGAACCAGCGGTCATTACGCCTACCGCCTTCACCCCTTCACAGGGCGACAGCAGCA
>JBFHGJ010000061.1:0-34002 GCA_041583135.1 Alteromonadaceae bacterium
GCTTTGCCTTCTTTTTTACCTTCCGCTTTTAACACTTCAGCAACTGTCATAATTTCACCTCGCATCGGTTCAGGTAAGTGTTGGCAATGTTCGATAATTCGGTTGGCGTTATTGTCATTGCTCACAACAAGAATATAGTTAATCACGGTTTTTAACAAGTCTAGCGCCTGTGGGTCATTCATATCAACGCTTTGGATAATTTCAGAGAGCATAAGCAATAATGCAGAAGCATCCTGAGTTCTGCTGTACTTAAGCGCCATAGATAAAATACCAAACCATTTGAGTTGTTTAAGCTCAATATCTTTTTCTTGATTAATATCAACCAGTGGGATTTTGTCACTAAAGACATCAACCATGACCTGATGAGGATCATCAAAGCAATCAGTCAACTTTAGTGAATAAGGATAAGGCGTTTGCTGTCCATTATAAAGAACCAAGGTATAGACAGCTGGCAGCGGCTCGTTTAAAGACTTTTTACTTCGAGCCTTCAGTTTTAGCTGCAACATATTGAACATATAGTGATAAACCCGAAAAGGTAAGAGCTTTTGCGGTGTCGATTGATGCTCTACAAGGAGGACAACCTTGGCGTTTCCCTTTGCTTGATGATCGTTATAACAGCAGTCAAATACCATATCACTCATCGACTTATGTAACTTGCTATCGATAAATGTACCATCTTCCAGTTTCAGTGTTTCTGTGTTCAAAACACTCAGCACCTTTGCTGGTAGGTGCCTCTCGAAAAAAGCTTTTGCTATTAATTTGTTTGCCATAGTTGAACGTACAAATCGATCATGGGGATCCGATGCAATGTTCATATTTATGCCCACAACTAATCTGTATATAAAAACAGTATAGTTGGGTGTGTTTTAAATGCAAATGTGCAAAGCGAAAATTAGAAACATCTTCCCATATCTAATAAGATGCGCTGTATTAGTCGCTATTGCCTGTTTGCTCAACATCCAGAGTAAAAGCTAACAGGTTGCACTGGTGCGGTTAATAACAAAGACAGCTAATTTGCTGAAAATACAGATGATTCACCATTGTTTGCGGCTGAATTACATACGTATGCAAACCCGCCACAGTTTTGCATACGTATGCAAATCATTGCCCAAAGCCTCTAGGTTACGTACTTTATAAGTCTATAAAATCACCGTTTAGATGGAGCAGGCAACCTTTATGGTCGGCAAAACTCAATCTCCTATGACCCCTGCGCAATTTAAGAAGCGGGTTCTCCAGCATATCAACTATACCATCGGTACTCACACCGAAGGTGCCAGCAAAGAGGCTTGGTGGCGAGCAACCGCTCTGGCCATCAATGAGTGTGTTTTTGCCAAGTTACAACAAACCCATAAGCGCCACATTGCACAAGATACCCGAGCGGTGAACTATCTCTCGTTAGAATATCTGATGGGTCGTTTGATGTCAGATAACCTCCATAACTTAAATCTTTATTCGGTCGCTGAAAAAGCGCTTAAAGACTTAGGTCACGAACTGTCAGACCTTGTTGAAGAAGGTCCAGACCTTGCTCTTGGTAACGGCGGCTTAGGCCGTTTAGCAGCTTGCTATCTCGACTCGCTAGCATCGCAAGACCTCCCCGCCATCGGCTATGGTATCCATTACGAGCATGGCTTATTCAAACAGCAATTCGTTAACGGCCGTCAGGTTGAAGTGCCTGACGAATGGCGTGAATACGGTAATCCGTGGGAAGTCTGCCGCCCAGAGGCAGTGCAAGAGATACCACTGTATGGCTATGTTGAAACCAGCTATGGCTCAGACGGCGTTGAAAAGAAACGCTGGCACGGCGGTATCACCATCAAAGGCGTGCCTTGGGATATTCCTGTTGTCGGCTATCGCGCCGAGACAGTCAACATTTTGCGCTTGTGGGAAAGCCGCGCATCGGATCACCTCGACCTAGCAGCCTTTAACGCCGGTGCCCATCACGAAGCACTGCGCAGCAAAGTACAAGCCGAAACCGTATCGAAAATCCTCTATCCGGGTGATGATACCGAAGAAGGTCGCGAGCTGCGCTTTGTGCAGCAATACTTCTTCTGCGCCTGCTCGGTCAGAGACATTATCAAGCGCTACCGCCGCGCTCACGGCGACGATTGGTCCCAACTCACGGCAAAAGTAGCGATTCAGCTCAATGACACTCACCCAACCATCGCGGTACTGGAACTAATGCGTGTGTTGGTCGATGACTATGAGGTCAACTGGTCACAAGCTTGGGGCATGTGCCGTGAAATCTTTGCCTACACCAACCATACGTTATTACCCGAAGCCCTTGAAAAATGGTCGGTCAGCCTGTTTGAACGGGTTTTACCGCGCCACTTGGAACTGCTCTATCAAATCAATGAATACTTCCTCAATAACGAGGTCGATAAGCAGTGGCCGGGCGATGTTGAAAAGCGCCGCACCTTGTCGCTCATCGAAGAAGGCTCAGAGCGCATGGTTCGTATGGCGCACCTTTGTGTTGTCGCCTCCCACAAGGTCAACGGCGTCGCACAAATTCACTCGCAACTGGTTAAAAGCGACCTGTTTCCTGAGTTTGACGCACTGTGGCCAGATAAATTTATCAATGTCACCAACGGCATCACGCCAAGACGCTGGCTCAAAGCCTGTAACCCAGATCTTGCCAAACTCATCGACACCAAGGTGAAAAGTGACTGGGCGAAAAACTTAGAAGAGTTAAACCAATTGGCCGATTATGCCAATGACGGCCAATTTCAATCGGACTTCATGGCCGTAAAACTCCAAAATAAAACAAAGCTGGCCGAAGATATCAATCGACTTACCGGCATTGAAGTCAGCCCAAATGCCATTTTTGATGTGCAGATTAAACGCCTGCATGAGTACAAGCGTCAGCACTTAAACCTGCTGCACATTATTGCGCTTTATCGCCGCCTGTTAACTGACCCGAACGACGCCATGCACCCACGGGTGTTTATCTTTGGCGCTAAGGCTGCGCCGGGTTATCACCTTGCCAAAGAGATCATTTACGCCATCAACAAAGTGGCAGAGAAGATAAACAACGACCAGCGCATCAACAACAAGCTCAAAGTGGTGTTTTTGCCCAACTATCGCGTCACCTTGGCCGAAAAAATCATTCCAGCGGCGGACGTTTCCGAGCAAATTTCTACCGCAGGTAAAGAAGCCTCTGGCACCGGCAATATGAAGCTGGCACTTAACGGCGCAGTGACCATCGGCACGATGGATGGTGCCAATATTGAGATCGCCGAAGAAGTCGGCGCCGACAACATCTTTATTTTCGGCAACACCGTCGAGCAGGTAAAAGCATTAGACGCTCAAGGCTACAACCCGCAAGCTTTCTATGAGCAAGACGAAGAATTGAAAGCCTGTCTCGACTGGCTGGATACCGACTACTTTACCCCGGGTCAACCCGGTGAATTGGCGGCAATTAAGCGCTCACTGCTAGAAGGTGGCGACCCATACAAGGCGCTGGCAGATTTTCGCTCCTATGTCGAAGCTCACCAAGCCCTTGATGCGGCTTACAAAGACACCCAGCGCTGGGCGAAAATGGCGATCATCAACACCGCCCGCATGGGCAAGTTCACCTCAGATCGCTCTATTCGTGATTACGTCGATAACATCTGGCACTTAGAGCGCTCAGGAGCATAACCATGACCATCAGCCACGATATCGCTAAGGTACTTAACGCCACACACGACCAGCCCCATCATTTTTTGGGTCTGCATCCGAGTGTTGAGAGCGGCTACCTTGAAGCAAGGACTTTTCAGCCCGGTGCTAAAGCGGTATCTGTGGTGGATAAAGCCAGCGGCAAAGTCGTGGCCAAGCTCACCGAGCAGCAAAAAAGCGGCTTATTTGTCAAAACCATCAGGCGCAAAAAAGCCTTTGATTACCAGCTTAAAATCAACTGGGGCGATGGTGAGCAATTGCTCGATGACCCCTTTGCCTTTGGCTCGCAACTAAGCGATTTTGATATTCACCTGTTGGCAGAAGGTCGCCTCGACAAAGCCTATGACAAGCTCGGCGGGCATTTGATTGAAGTAAACGGCGTCAAAGGTGCCAGCTTTGCAGTCTGGGCGCCTAACGCCTCTAGCGTATCTGTGGTTGGTGATTTCAACCATTGGGATGGCCGCCGTCACCCCATGAGCAACCGCAACAACAGCGGCATTTGGGATATTTTTATCCCCGGCGTCCCAGCCCTAAGCAGCTACAAATTCGAGCTTAAAGACCAACAGGGCAAGTTGCTGCCACTTAAAGCAGACCCTTTTGGTAAAGCAGCGCAACTCAGACCCGACAATGCCTCGGTATTGGCGCCAGAGCCAAACCACCGATGGCAAGACAAACAATGGATGAGCTCTCGTGAGTTACGCAACCGTAAAGATGCCCCCATCAGCATCTACGAGGTGCACTTAGGTTCGTGGCAGCGCGATGAAAACAACCAGTATTTAAACTACCGTGAAATTGCCGACCGGCTCATACCCTACACCTTGGAAATGGGCTTTACCCACATTCAATTAATGCCGGTCAGCGAATACCCATTTGACGGTTCATGGGGCTACCAGCCCGTTGGACTGTTTGCTCCTAGCAGCCGCTTCGGTAGTGCGGACGAGTTCCAGTACCTGGTCGATCGATGTCATATTGCAGGACTCGGCCTGCTCATCGACTGGGTACCGGGCCACTTTCCATCCGATGAGCACGGCCTTGCTCAATTTGACGGCACGCATTTGTATGAGCACGCCGACCCAAGACAAGGCTATCATCCCGATTGGAACACCCTGATCTACAACTATGGTCGGGTTGAAGTGGCCAATTTTTTGGTCAACAGCGCCTTAGTGTGGCTCGACAAATATCATGTCGATGGCATTCGTGTAGACGCTGTCGCCTCAATGCTGTATCTCGATTACAGCCGCGAACCGGATCAGTGGATACCCAATCATCTCGGTGGCCGTGAAAACTTAGAAGCCGTGGCGTTTTTGCAGCGCTTTAATGAACAACTCTACCGCGATTATCCCGGCGCGTTTTCGGTTGCAGAAGAATCCACTGCATGGCCGGGGGTCAGCCAGCCTACCGACCAAGGTGGCCTGGGTTTTGGCTATAAGTGGAATATGGGGTGGATGAACGACACCCTGGAGTACATGAAGCGCGACCCGGTGCACCGCCAATATCACCACAATGAAATAAGCTTTGGCCTCGTCTATGCCTTTGACGAAAACTTTATTCTACCGTTGAGCCACGATGAAGTGGTTCACGGCAAAGGCTCGATTTTAGCCAGAATGCCCGGCGACACTTGGCAGCAATTTGCCAACTTACGCGCCTACTATGGTTTTATGTGGACCCATCCGGGTAAAAAGCTGCTGTTTATGGGCAGCGAATTCGGCCAAGGCCGAGAGTGGAATTTTGAAGGCCAGCTCGACTGGCACCAGCTTGATATTCATTGGCACCGAGGGGTGCAGCAATTGGTCAAAGACCTAAACACGCTGTACAAATCAACCCCGGCGCTACACCAAAAAGACTGCGAGTCAGACGGTTTTGTCTGGCTGGATCATGAAAATGCCGCGCAGTCGGTTTACAGTTTTGTCCGCTATGGTGACTCACGAAGCCGTCCTGTGATTGTGGTCGTTAACTTCACGCCACAAACGCATCACAATTTCAGGATAGGAGCGCCGATAGCGGCCTTTTATAACGAAGTGCTCAACACCGACGCCGAGATTTACGGCGGCTCTAATCAGGGCAACGAAGGCGGCGTTCAATCCCAAGACATCCCTTGGCACGACCAGCCGCACTCACTGGAGATCACCGTGCCGCCGCTGGCCACGGTGATATTTCAATGCTAACGGGTCGCCCCTACCCCTTAGGTGCCAGCTATGACGGCAAAGGCACCAACTTTGCCCTGTTCTCAGCCAATGCGGTTAAGGTTGAGTTGTGTCTGTTCGACCACGAGCGAGAGCTCAAACGTTTTGTGCTGCCGTGTAAAACCGATCAGGTTTGGCACGGCTACCTGCCCGAGGCCAAACCCGGCACGCTTTATGGCTATCGAGTTCATGGCCCATTCGACCCGCACAAAGGTCATCGCTTTAACCCCAACAAGCTGCTGCTCGACCCTTATGCCAAGCAGCTTCACGGCGAACTTATCGAGTCTGACACTCACCTCGCCTATGACGCCACCAGCTTGCAGCAAGATTTAACCTTAGACTATCGCGACAACGCCGCCTATATGCCCAAGTGCGTAGTCACCGGTCCAATGGATAAGGCCGAACGCAAAGCGCCAAACCATGAAAGCATAATCTACGAGTTACACGTCAAAGGTTTTACCAAGCTCAACCCCAAAGTACCACAACAATTTCGCGGCACTTTCAAAGGGTTAAGCGATGACAGTGTGCTGGAGTACCTCAGCGAATTGGGCGTCAACTGTGTTGAGTTGCTGCCGGTTCACGCGTTCGCCAACGAGCCATTTTTGGCAGAAAAGGGCCTGAGCAACTACTGGGGCTATAACACCCTATCGTTCTTCTCATTGCATCAAGCCTACAGCGCGTCAGGGCAAATCGACGAATTTAAGCACATGGTTGAGCGTTTTCATCAGCGCGATATCGAAGTGATACTCGATGTGGTCTACAACCACACCGCCGAGGGCAATCACCTGGGGCCGACCTACAGTTTTAAAGGCATCGACAACGCCTCGTATTACATGCTCAAACCGTCCGATCCGCGCTATTACCTAAACTATTCAGGTTGCGGCAATACCCTTGATTTGCGTCACCCAAGAGTGCTGCAAATGGTGATGGACAGCCTGCGCTATTGGGTTGAAGGCATCGGCGTTGATGGTTTTCGTTTTGATTTAGCCACCATTTTAGGCCGCGAAGGTGAAGACTTTGCCCAGCAAGGCAGCTTTTTCAACTGTGTGCGCCAAGACCCAGTGCTGGCGGGCGTAAAACTGATAGCCGAGCCTTGGGACGTTGGTCCTTGCGGCTATCAGCTTGGGCGTTTTCCCAGCAACTGGATGGAATGGAACGACCGCTTTCGCGATACCGTCCGCCGATTTTGGCGCGGCGACAGTGGCCAACTGCCCGACCTCGCCAGTCGCCTGCATGGCTCAAGCGACCTGTTTGAGCAAAAATCCGCTTTGCCGAGCGCCAGCATCAACTATTTGAGCTGCCATGATGGATTCACCTTAAGAGATCTGGTGTGCTATGAGCAAAAGAACAACTATGCCAATGGCGAAAACAACCAAGACGGCCACAACACCTGCTTTGGCGCCAACTATGGCGTAGAAGGCCCGACGGACAATCAGGCGATCAACAAAACCCGTTTACAACAACAGCGTAACCTGCTGGCCACGCTATTTTTAGCCCAAGGCACGCCAATGCTGCTGGCGGGCGATGAATTTGGCAACAGCCAAGGGGGCAACAACAACGCCTACTGCCAAGACAATGAAGTCAATTGGCTGGCATGGCAACAAGACAGCGTTAAAAACCGTGCCTTAACCAGCTTTGTCAGTGAGCTGATTGCGCTGAGAAAAGTGCACCCGCTGCTTAATCGCCGGGAATATCATCACGGTCAAAACCTCTCGAAAACCCTGAAATTACCTGACATCAGCTGGCTGCATTTTGCCGGCAGGCTGATGGACGATGCCGACTGGCACAATCATGCCCTTAAAACCGTTGGCATGATGTTGGTCGATACCGACGAAGGGACTGACGATGAAGCCATATTGCTCATTCTCAATGCCCATACCAAAGCGGTAGAGTTTACTCTGCCGCCATTGCTAGAGCAGTGGCACCTGCTGCTTGATACCGCATCAAGCCAAGGCGTTTATCACACGCCCTATCCCACTGCCGCCAATACCGTCACCGTTAGCCCAAGAGCCACGGTGGTACTGGCCTATTCACCTAATACCAATGAAAGAGAATAACTCCCATGACGTTAATTGAACAATTGGCCGCCCTTGTCGGCATTGCGCCCGGCTACACCGATGCCAGCGGCGTTGAGGTAACCACCAGCGATGAGTCTCGCGATGGCCTGCTGCGCGCAATGGGTTATCCGCTAGATGACCAAGCCATGTTACAACAAGCCATTGACGAATTAACCATGGGACCTTGGTTGCAAGTGCTTGAGCCGGTGGCCATTATTCACGCCGAACAAAGCGAATACTTTATTCACCTTACCGCCAGTGAAGCGCTAAACAACGTGCGCCTGTACTTGAATATTCACTGCGAAGACGGCAGCGAGATCAAACACTCAATGCGCCTTAACGACCTTGAAGTGGTTGACTCAAAAAGCATCGATGGCAGCCGCTACAACCGCTACCGCTTGCCGATTGACCGCCTCAGCGAAGGCTACCACGACCTGGTATTAGAGCTTGGCAACCAAAGTTACAACTGCCGCTTAATCGTGGCGCCTAAAACCTGCTATAGCCCGGCAGAAGCCGCCGACTTTAAAATGTGGGGCCTTGCCGCCCAGCTATACTCGTTGAAAAAACCTCAAGGCTGGGGCATTGGCGACTATGGCGACTTGAACAACTTAGTCAGCCACGCCGCAAAGCAAGGCGCCTCGTTGATTGGATTAAACCCATTGCACCCGCTTTACCCCGGCAATCCGGCCCATCGCAGCCCGTATTCGCCTACTAGCCGCTGCTTTTTGAACACCCTTTATATTGATGTCACCGAGGTGCCAAACTTCAAAGACTGCAAGCCGGTGAAAACCTTGGTAAACAGCCACGAGTTTCAGCAAAAGCTGGCAGATTTAGACAGCTCAGAGTATATCGATTACGCCCAAAGTGCCGCCGCCAAGTACGAAGTATTAGAGCTGCTGTATGCCCACTTTAACCGCAACCACATCAGCAAAGAAACCGAGCTGGCTGCGAAGTTTGAAGCGTTTAAACAGGAAATGGGCGACTCGCTCTACCTCTTTGCCACCTTTGATGCGCTATATGAGCATTTTCGTAAGAAAGACTTTAACGCCTTTGGCTGGATGGACTGGCCAGAGCGTTACCAAGATCCGCAAAGCGAGTATGTGAAGAAGTTTCAAAGCCGCAATCGCCGCCGTATCGACTACTTTATGTATCTGCAATGGCTGGCCGACAGACAAATGGCCAAAGCGGCGAAAAACGCCAAAGATCAAGGCATGGCCCTTGGCTTGTATTTAGACTTGGCCGTTGGCTGTGATGGTGGCGGCGCCGAAGTTTGGGCCGACAAACACGCCTTTGTTGCCGGTGTTGGCGTTGGCGCGCCACCTGATCCGCTCAACGTGATGGGACAAAACTGGGGGCTGACGCCAATCAACCCGGTTGCGCTACGCGAGCAGGCTTATCAGCCGTTGATCAGCGCATTGCGCTCAAACATGCGCCATGCGGGCGCTTTGCGTATCGACCATGTATTTGGCTTGATGCGACAATACTGGGTAGCGCCGGGTTTAAGCGCCACTCAAGGTGCTTATATCAGCTTCCCGCTGGATGATATTTTGCGAGTTATCGCCCTTGAATCACGCCGCGCCCAGTGCGTAGTTGTGGGTGAAGACCTAGGCACCACGCCCGACGGGTTCGGCGATTTGATGGCTGCCGCCGGTCTGTTGTCATACAAAGTATTGTATTTTGAGCGTTGGGAATCTGGCTTGTTCCAGCGCCCCGAAATGTATCCTGAACAATCGATGGTGACTGTCTCAACCCACGATATGCCGACGCTGCCGGGATGGTGGACCGAAAGGGATTTGGAATGGCGTGAAAAGCTCGGCCTATACCCTCAGCCGCAAATGGCCGAACAAGAGCGCCACAGCCGCGAGCAAAGCCGCCATATGCTGATTGATGCCTTGGTTGATGCCGATGTATTGGCCCATGACAGCAAGCCGCAAACCAATCCACCCGAGGCGAATTTGGATTTGACCATTGGCGTACAACGCTTTTTGGCGCGCTCTGGCGGACGCATTCAAATGATCCCGCTCGAAGATGCGCTAAGCATTCACGAACAGGTCAATATTCCCGGCACGGTCGATGAGCATCCAAACTGGTTGCAGCGCTTGCCCTATACTGTAGATGAATGCTGGCAACAAGAATCGTTGGAAAAAATGGCGCAAGCCATGCGTGAAGAACGACCAAAGTAATAACGCCATTTTCGCACAACACATAAATTACCGTAGTTAGGGCATTTATACCCGCATACAACCGAAACAACCTAATATGATTGGAATAAGCACTCTGCGAGCATAAATGCTCTGACTACAACAAGCGAGCCATGAAGTCGCCGGGACAATTTGGAGCAACACCATGATAAAAACCATCAGCGCCGCCACATTGGCGCTTTTATTGGCAGGCAGCGCGCTAGGCAAAGGCGCCAACCAAACCCCGGCCAACAACTATCTCGACAGACCCGTTGAAGACGAGGTGTTTTACTTCGTCTTACCCGATAGATTCTACAATGGCGATAGCAGCAACGATAACGGCTCAAAAACCCTTAAACTCTCCCAAGGCGGCTACGACAAAAGCCGCAAATCCTGGTATCACGGCGGCGATATTAAGGGCCTAACCAGCAAGCTCGACTATCTGCAACAAATGGGCATTAGCGCCATTTGGCTCACACCGATATTACGCAACCAAGCGGTTCAGGGCGAAAACACCGGCTATCACGGCTACTGGGTGCTCGATTTTACCGAAATAGACCCACACCTTGGCTCTAATGCCGACCTGAAACACTTTATCGATGCCGCCCACGCCAAAGGTATGAAAGTATTTTTCGATATCATCACCAACCATACTGCCGACGTAATAAAACTGGCCGAATGCCACGGTAAAGACGGCGCAGGCTGGTCATCGACCGCCAACCCCTGCCCTTATCGCTCATTGGCCGAAGTAAAAGCCGGTAAGGGCTATACTACCGTCGTGCCAAAAGGCTTGGAGCTGGTCAAATCACCGGCGTGGCTTAACGACCCAAGGTATTACCACAACCAAGGCGACAGCACCTTCGAAGGTGAAAACTCATTGTATGGCGACTTTTTTGGTCTCGACGACATCGATACCGACAACCCTATCGTGGTACAAGGCATGATTGAGATCTTCCGCGATATCGTCAGCGAATTTAAGCCCGATGGCTTTCGTGTCGATACAGTTAAACACGTCAATATGGAATTTTGGCAGGCGTTTTCACCGGCAGTGATCAATCACGCCAAACAGATCGGCATTCCCAACTTCATCATGTTTGGCGAAGTTTACAGCGGCGATGCCGACGTGTTGAGCAGCTATACCACAACCGGCAAATTGCCCTCAGTGCTTGATTTTGGCTTTCAAGGCGCGGTTTATGACGCTATCGTCGCCAATAAAGGCGCCAACTACCTAAAAGCGCTGTTCGACAACGACTACAAATACAACGATGAAGATTCCAACGTCAATCAGCTGCTGAATTTTGTCGGCAACCACGACATGGGCCGCATCGGCTACTTTTTAAATAAGCCAGAGTTTAGCTATAGCGCCGCAGAACGCTTCAAACGCAGCCGCCTCGCTCACGCCTTAATGTTTTTCGCACGGGGCGTGCCGGTGATTTATTACGGTGATGAACAAGGCTTTGTTGGTGATGGCGGTGATCACGACTCAAGACAAGATATGATGCCCTCCAAGGTGGCCAGCTACAACGACGACAAGCTGATGGGTACTAGCAAAACCACGGCAGACGACAACTTTGATACCAACCACCCGTTGTATCAACAGTTCAAAAGCTTTGCCGAGATATACCAAAATCACCAAGCCCTACGCCACGGCGTTCATAAAACCATTTATGCCGACAGCAAACCCGGCATTTACGCTTTTAGCAGAACCCTGCCACAAAGCAACGAACGCTTCTATATCGCGTTTAACACCTCCGATAGCAGTGCAACCGTCAAATTACCGGCCAAAGGGCTAAAGGTGATATACAGCGGCAAAGGCTCAAGCCTAAAAGGCAAAACCGCCACCGTCGCGCCATTGGATTTTGTGATTTATCGTGGGTAAAAGAGATTGGTGCGCACGGCACACCCTACAACCTTTCATTATCAAAATGTAGGGTGTGCTGCGCGCACCGCCGCCATGGATGGCGGAGGATCCACATGGACGTCCAACGCCACCCAAACCTACACCGACCACCAAAGCGCAATTAATGCGATTCATGCGCACCGCCATCATGGGTGATGAGATGATCAACATGGACGTCCAACGCCACCGAACCAACACCGACCACCAAAACGCAATTAATGCGGCTCCTGCGCACCAATCACAAAACAGCATCAATCCAACAAAGGTATACCTTTAAGGCCATATGCCAATAGCTCATCAATATTTTGTGGGGATAAGGTATCGCTGATGGTGGCCAATATCTCAGACACATTTAAATAGAACTGCTGAATGCGCTCAAATTCTTGATATTTGGTTGTGCCTAAAATCGTCGCGCCATGTGCGTCAATCACTGCTTTAATGTCATCAAACTCGGTTTTCCAATACACCGCATATTCGAGACTATCTCTTAACTTAAATATCTTGGCATCCGCCATCACAAACACCCGAATTTTTTCGCGAAACTCGCTGGCCTCTTGTTTGCTGTTGCGCCAAATTTCATAAAGCTCAAACATACAGTTAGGCGACTTTAAATAGGCATCGCTGAGTATCACAATAATGCGGCTGGCACGGCCAATACGGCGCATAAACTCGCTGATACAGTCGCCCAATGTTAGAGCATTGATATCACGCCTTAACTTCACAACCACTTTCTGCTCTTGAGCCAACTGACAAAATTCATCGACGGTCTTGGTGCTGCTCTCTTGCCAGCTATAAGAAATAAACACCTCGGGGAGTGTTACAAGGGGTTCTTGGCTGAAACTAAGGTGGTCTGCGTGATGCTCTGCAATTGCTTCACAAGGCTTTTCTACCAGCTTTACCGACCAATGACGCTGTTCGTGTTCAATTAACCCTTTTAGCGACTCAATCAGCCCATTGGCATCGCCACCACGGGCGCTAAAAATAAAGTTGCCGTTAAAGTCATCCTGCATTTTACGCTCAAAATGCAGCCAGCTTTTATGCTTGGTTTCAAACGCGAGCAAGCCATTGTGCCAGTATACCGCGCCAGATTGGGCTTCTTTTCCAACAAGGGCTAATACACGGTTAAACAGCGCCGTATGCAGCATATCAACAGCATATTCTAATTTTTCTGTCTCTTGATTTTTAAGGCAATGCCAGTTTCTTTCAAGCGCCTCGCTAACTGCAATATCCTCAATCGGCGGTAGCAATTCTGGCACAACGTAAATTTTTCTCTTTCGCGGACCATAGCTAAAACAAACGCCACAGCTTTCCATCATTTGCAAAAACAGTTGCTGTTCTTTATTGCTATAATCGTCATTCCACAACCAGTAGCCCAACTCTTTGGCGTAAAATTTCCCTTTATTTTCTTTGATTTGGCTCAGCGCCTTATCGCGATGAAACACCCCATAAATGGCATTGAGCGCCCAGCTTTGGTCGAGCAATATCCGATTGTTAAATAAGCCTTTTCTATAAAATACCGTACCTGTGTGATATAACAGGTGAAGCAGTGTGTCTACTTCGTTTTTATCTTTCAGCAGCAGCTTTTGCGCAACCGGTTTGCCTTGTGGGTCACAGGCTTTGGTGCAAAGTTCCATAAAGTCCTCATAACTGAGCAGTTGGTTTTGCCTCTCTCGCTCAGGCTTAAGTGAGTCGGCCGATATCAATTGCTCTAGATGCGTTTTTACCCGGTGCCAAGATTTGGCCACAACCGGCTGTGGGTTTTGCTCTTTTTGATAACCGATGGCCTGAAAAAGCGCGGCATTTAACTCAGCCAAGCCCCATTCGGTTACAGCGCTCGTGGTGATTATTTTGCAAAAGTGCAATTCATCTAGCAGGCTTTGCTCTAGGGGTAACGTATTGCCAGAGCCGAGTTGGTCACATTGACTTTGCGCGATAATCACGGTAATAGGCCCGCTATTGCGGCGATTATGCTGCTTAATTTGCTCAACCCAATAAGACAGCGGCTGGTTACGAAAGTGCATGCCACCAACCTCATGGGTTTGTTGGTTTTCCCGCTCAGGGTGCCATACCAATAAAAACACACATTGCTGCGCGCTAAAAAACAAACTGTGGGTGCCGTGGTAAATCTCCTGCCCACCAAAATCCCAAATATTCAGCTTCGCTTTATCATCAGCATTTAGTGTAAACGCCGCTTGCCTCACCAATACCCCATGGGTTGAGGGAATACTATCGTCAAAGTCCTCACCACACAGCCGACGACACAGCTGAGTTTTACCGATTTGGCCATTACCCAACACCATAAGCTTAATATCATTAACAGGCATAGCGCCTTGCTTAAGCGAAGCAAAATAAGCGCGCACCCGGGAAAGACAGTTATCATCAAAGTCAGTGGATAAAATACCGCTGGGAATATTGGCTATTTTGCTGTTATAACAATACAGCGCTTCAAGTGATGCTTGCTGAATCAAGGCTTCTGGCAGTTGGCTTAAATTTAGACCAGACACGTCAAGTGACTTTAATGCTGTCAATCCTGCTATTACTGCTAACGATGAAACTTTTGTATATGAGCAGCTAAGCTCTTGTAATAGCTTTAACGATTCTAGCGGCTCAAGCGAAGTCACTTGAGTACCTGAACAATTAAGTGTGTGTAATTGCTCTAACCCTTTTAGTGGCTCAAGCGAAGTCACTTGAGTTCCTGAGCAATAAAGCGCTTGTAATTGCTTTAACGCTTCTAGTGGCTCAAGCGAAGTCACTTGAGTCCGTGAGCAATAAAGCGCTTGTAATTGCGCTAACGCTTTTAGCGGCTCAAGCGAAGTTACTTGAGTCTCAGAGCAATCAAGAACTTGTAATTTAAAATGATTTTTAATGGTTTTTAAGCAAGAGACCTGAGTATCTGAAAAATCCAAAAACCGCAACTCAGTTAAATCAGCAATAAGAGATAAATTATCGATATTTGTACGAATTAAATACAAACCCTTTAGCTTTTTAAGGGCAGTTAAAAACTGCCAATCGACAAGTTCATAGTGTTCTATATATAAAAATGCTAATTGAGGTAAAGCCGCGATTAAGTTGGTATTTTGAATTTGATGGTACTCATAACCATGTGGTCTTATCGCCAAAACCTTTAATGCTTTAAGCTCCACTATTTCTGGCGGTAACACCTTAAGATTTAACCCCCTTAAATCCAGCTTAGGCCAAGCCTTCACTTTGGCTTGTTCAATACGTTTTTGTGCTTCTTGATAGGCTTTATCTGGGTCTTCAATTTGAACAGAAAACCCCATGTAAGAATCAAACTCTTCAAACCGCGGATATTCTAGTTTGGTTGCCCAGCGTAGATATTCCGGGCTGTCGGGGCTTGGGATGGTATGGTGGTTTGACTTCGGCATATAAAGGCTTTGTTTTTAATTTTGTGCTTTGTAAAGGTAAAGCAAAGCGTTTAAAAAGCCAAATGGTTTGTCTCGGTATAGCGGAATTTGAATGGTGGGGTTTGGTGGGTTATTGGTGTTACGTATTTATCTGTCGGTGCACCCACGCACCATTAACCCGTATCAATTTGTGCGCGATGACATTAGGTCGAGGCTAAATCCCCCTGTAGCTAGGACATTTATGTCCGCAGATTGATGCGGGCACAAGTGCCCTAACTACCGAGATTTATGGTCGTTCGGTGACGTTGGACGCCCATGGCGGCGGTGCGCACGGCACACCATACAACCGCATATTATCAAACCGTAGGGTGTGCTGTGCGCACCGCCATCATGGATGATGGAGGATCAACATGGACGTTCGGCACCACCGAACCTACACAGGCCACCAAAAGGCAATTAATGCGGTTCACGCGCACCTATCACAATGTTAAAATAACCGACGCTAGCGCCTCAAGCTTAATCACAACCGCGCCTTCACCATTTATGACCTGCAACTCATATTCTCCGCCATATAAGGCGTCTTTAAGTGGGTATGTGCCGTCTTTGAGTTGCCATTGGTTGATAAGGTTGCTTGGCACTTTAAGGGTAAACTCGGCGTCATCTTGCTGGGAAAAGTTGCTTACTATCAGTAAGCGGTCGTTATCTTGCCAGCGGGCGAATGAGAATAGCAATGGGAGGTAGCCAGAAGTGCCTGTAAGGTTCTCTAAGTGGATGGGTAGGTATTTGCCGGTTAACGCTTTGCTTTGGGCAGTAAAGGCCATTAGGCGACGATAGAAGTCTCTCAAGCTGCGCTCTGCCTCGGTGGATTGGCCGCCGTCGAATTTGCCGTTGTTCATCCAGCGCTGATGGGCGGGTACGCCCCAGTAATCGAAGATAGTGGTGCGGCCTTTTTTGCCGAAACCGGTGTCTTGCTCCCCTGCTTCACCTACCTCTTGGCCAAAATACAGCATGGTTGGCGAGCGGCTAATGGTGGCAGACACAACCATGGCCGCTTTGGCATATTCGGCTTTCCCGGCAAACTCTGGCGCGGCGATGCGGTGCTCATCATGATTTTCCATAAAGTGCAGCATATGGGGTTCAATATCGGCTAAATTGCACTGAATAGGCAGCAATGCGGCGGTATCTAGCTTGCCTTGAATGATCCCTTTTATGGTGTCGTAAAACTCTACCTTATCGTAGAGATAATCCATTTTACCTAGGTGCAAATAGTCGCGATAAAGTGATGGGTTGTAAACTTCTGCCAATAAAAACGCGTTAGGGTCGCGCATTTTTATCGCCGAGTTCATGTAGCTCCAAAACTCTACCGGCACCATTTCGGCCATATCGTAACGAAAGCCGTTAACGCCTTTGTCTAGCCAAAAGTAGGCGATATCGCGGAATTTACGCCAGGTACTTGGCACGGTTTGCTTTTGCCAAAAGGCATAGTGGGCGCGGTAGTCTTGCTGGGCATAGCCCTCGGGCAAACGGGCGAAATCATAGGTGCCATCAGGTTTGACGCCAAAGTTGACCTTGACGGTTTCAAACCAGTCGTTAATGTCAGGTTGTGCGCGGCGAGATCCGTTGCCGGTCCATTTCGCTGGAGATTCGGCAAACTGGCCATCAGCCAACGGATGCACTTCACCGCCCAATGGATCGTAGCCTTGTGGTACTTTGAAGTCTTGGCCGACAATGTAGTAAAAGTTGTTGTCTTTGTGATATTCAACCGCTGTATTGTCTGTTGCGCCAAAGTCTTCAGCCCCAGCAGGTTTATTGAGGGAGTGATAATTTCTGGCAACGTGGTTTGGCACAATGTCGATGATCACTTTCATGCCATGGGCGTGAGTACGGTCAATTAGTGCTTCAAGCTCTGCCATCCGGTTGTCGGGGTTGGTTGCGAGATCAGGGTTTACGTCGTAGTAGTCTTTGATGGCATAAGGCGAACCGGCGCGGCCTTTGACCACATCAGGGTCGTCGTTACCAAAGCCGTTAATTGCGGCATGATGCGGCACGCCGGTATACCAGATGTGCGAAACCCCGAGAGACTTAATGCTATTGAGCCCGGCGTCGTTAAAATCAGCAAACTTACCAACGCCATTTTGCTCAATCGTTCCCCAAGGGATATTGGTGTTGTTTTTGTTGCCATAAAGGCGGGTAAACACTTGATAAACCACCGGCTTACCTTGAGCATCAACGCTTTTTGACGCTTGTTTGGTTGTATTGGCTGCGCAGCCGCTCAACAACACACTCAAAACCACAGCACGCCACATAGTTAGTAACCCTGCTCGATGGGGTGAAGTGTCAATTCGTCAATTTGCAGCGCTTTGGGCTGCTGTAACAGCTGCACCGTGGCAATGGCGACAGACTCAGGCGGCATAGCTTCGGTTGCCGGTCTATCGTCTGGCTGGCCCTCGCCAAAGTAGGTGTTGATAATGCCGGGGTTTACTAGGCTCACCTTAACGCCTTGGGTTTTCACTTCATGCATCAGGCTTAAGCTAAACCCGCGTAAGGCAAACTTGCTGGCTGTGTAGGTTGCCATGTTGGCCAATGGGCGATGGCTGAGATCAGAGGCGATGTTTACGATGTGACCGTGACGCTTTGCCAACATTTGGCCAAGCAGGCCATAGCTCATATGAATGGCGCCTTTGACGTTTAAGTCGATAATGGCATCGATTTGCGCTGAACTGTGGTCAAGAAACGGTTTATAGTAGCCAACGCCTGCGTTATTGATAAGAATGTCGGCGCCACCAAAATCCGCCAGTATTTGCGCGCAGATTTGCGTAACTACGTGAGTGCTGGCCAAATCGGCGCTGTAGCAGCGCACTTCGCAGTCATAGCTGTCTGTTAGGCTATGCGCCAATGCTTGCAGTTGTTCGGCATCTCTGGCCACCAAAGCCAAGCGACAACCGGCTTTTGCCAACTCAACGGCAATCGCCTGACCCAAACCACGGCTGGCGCCGGTAACAACGGCCACTTGATTGTTTAAGTTCATGAATCACTCTCCTGATGAAAACTGCTTTTTTGCTCACGCACGGCAAACCACGCAATAGCCGATATGGCCAAAGCCACGGCACTCACTTGAAACACGGCACCTTTATCTGGCGTTTGGCTGATAAACAAGCCAATACCAAGGCTAACCAACAGCTGAGGTAGCACCACAGATAAATTGAACAGCCCCATAAACAAGCCCATGCGCGACTGGTCGATTTTTTCTGACATAATGGCAAACGGCAGGCTGATAATGGCAGCCCAGCCAATACCAAGCAGGGCCATCAAACCGTACAACACATATTTGTCGCTGCCGAACAACCAAACCAGCACATAGCCTATGGCCATGGTGGCAATACAAATGGCGTGAGTACGAACGCGCCCTAGCCTCGCGGCCAGTGGCTCAAGTACCAGAGCGGGCAGCACGGCAGAAACAGCGCTTAGCACCAAAAAGCTCATGGAGATCACTTTGCCGAGGTCATCGTTGCTCAAGCCCTGCATTTTGTCTTGTAAAAACGCAAAAATGAACACAAACATGGTTTGCACGCCTATCCAGCTAAACGAATGGGCAGCGAGGATCTTTTTAAAGCCGATCAGCCCGGCATCCGTTTTATCTTTGCCTTCTTCTTTGGCGATTAAGGCTTTTACCACCAAAATGATGGTAACGATAGCGGCAATGGCTTCAGCCCAATAATGATCTGGCTTTATACCGGCCAGCTGGCGCCCCATGGCGTAAATATCGTAAAGCAAAAAGCCCCATAGCGGCTCAATATTGAGCAAAATCTGTTTGATACTAAATGACTGTCCATCTTGCTGCTCAGATTGGCCCGGTAACACTCTTGGCTCTTCAATAAAAAACGGCGGAATAACAGAGAGCAAAAACACCAACACAACTGAGATATAAATAAGTGCCATATTGCCCAAGTGAGCGCCAATTGCGTAGGCAAGTACGCCGAATGAACCAGAAACGGTTTGCATCCATGTATAGCCTTGGGTGCGCTTTTCACCTTCTGGCGTAACATCGGCAATAATGGCTCTGGTGGGGTTAAAACTGATGTTGATAGACAGGTCGAGGGTCAAGGCAATAGCAATCGCCACACCTAGCAGCCCGTCAATGCCCATGCTGGTTGAGATCACATCGATATTCGGCAGCGCCAACAGCATCATTGCCGCAAGTACACCACCAACCAAAATAAACGGCCGCCTACGGCCTTGCCAATGCCAAACATTGTCGCTGATGATGCCAATGATCACCTGCCCTAAAATACCAGCGATAGGGCCTGCTGCCCAAACCAGACCAACCTCATGAATATCCAAGCCATATTTGGTGGTTAAGATCCAGCTTAATGCCGATATTTGCACCGAAAGCGCGAACCCCATGGCGGTGGCCGGAAGGCTTAGCAGCATATAGAACGGCTTAGCCAAGTGTTTTTGCATTGCTAACATAACAACCTCTACTGCGTACTAAAGCGAACGGCCTGAGCCAACGGGAGCATCAGAATTACCGATTTTTTTGGTGTCTGACACCGAATTTTCTTCGACGCGCAGTGCTAAGATGCCGGAGAGGATCATCGATACGCCGCCAATTACTAGGGCATAAATCGGCTGACCCGAGAACAGTTGCTTGACCAAAAAGCCCAAAATGCTGGCGGCCAGTATCTGTGGAATAACGATAAAGAAGTTAAAGATACCCATGAACACGCCCATTTTGTTGCTTGGCAGGCTGTTTGATAGCATCGCGTAAGGCAACGATAAAATAGAAGCCCAAGCTATGCCGACCCCAACCATAGAAAAGAGCAAGTAGTCAGGGTTTTTGATCACCACAAAGGAGATAAGCCCCAAGCCTCCTAGGCTTAGGTTGATTAAATGTCCCATGCGTAAACCGACTTTGCTGACAAGGTAAGGAATAAAAAACGCAGCAAGAGCGGCAAACAGGTTATAGGCACCAAACAATATTCCGACCCAATCGGCACCATCGTTAAACGCTTGTGAGGTGCTGTCGGTGGAGCCAAAATGTACTTGGGTTACCGCTGATGTGGTGTAAATCCACATGGCAAACAGTGCAAACCATGAGAAAAACTGCACTACAGCCAATTGCTTCATGGTGCGAGGCATATGAAATAGGTCGGTGATGATCTGGCTAAAGCCATTGTCGGTTTTGCCCAACTTTTGTAGTGCAGCCTCAGCAAATTGGATCAGCGCAAACACCACTACGCCACCTGCCAAGATATACAGCTGCTTATCTAGCGCGAGCAGATAGACTATCGCCGATATCGCTATACCAGCCACCAACCATATCAATCCGCCCCGTTGATATAACTTTGCGTCACGCACTGTACTAACGGGGTTTTGCTGCGCTTGATTGGCCTCTTGCGCGCCATCAAATTCTGCTAACTGCTGGGGTGAGTATTCTTTGGTGGAGACAATGGTCCAAAGGACAGATAAGAACAGTACAGAGCCGCCAAAGTAAAAGGCATATTTTACCGTGTCAGGAATTTCACCGGCAGGCGCCGTATTGTCGATACCAAACCAGTTGGCAAACATCCAAGGCAATGCCGAAGCCACAACCGAGCCAACACCAATGAAGAAGCTTTGCATGGCAAAGCCGGTCGGGCGCTGCTTTTCATTGAGCATATCACCCACAAAAGCGCGAAACGGTTCCATGGTTATGTTGATAGATGCATCCATTATCCACAGCATTCCAGCAGCTATCCACAAAACGGGAGAGTTAGGCATAAAGAAAATAGCAATAGTGGAGAGAATGGCACCGGCTAAAAAGAACGGCCTACGGCGGCCCAGGCCATTCCACGTTTTGTCGCTCATGTGGCCGATGATGGGCTGAACGATAAGGCCGGTTACCGGCGCGGCTATCCAAAGGATGGGAATATCTTCAATGTCGGCGCCAAGGGTTTGAAAAATACGGCTGACATTGGCGTTTTGCAGGGCAAAACCAAACTGAATGCCGAGAAAGCCGAAGCACATATTCCAAATTTGCCAGAATTTCAGTTGTGGTTTTGTACTCATGTTCAGGTGTACCTTTATTTTTAGTGTCTGACACTTATTTTTTGGGTAATTTTTACAGCGCTTTAAATCTTACCGCTAGGCCGCCGCTGCGGGCGAGTTTAACGGTGAGTTGGTCGCTGTTGGTTAGTTGTTTTTTCTCTATTACGTAGTCATAGGGGTTACTTTGCCAATCGGCTTTGTCGCCGTCGCGATAAATTTGCGCTTCATAACGTTTACCGGGCGACAAAAAGTCGAGCTTTAACGTCAAAGTGCGGCTGTTTTCGTCGGTAATAGCCCCTAAAAACCAGTCGTCGCTGTCTCTTTGCTGTCTGGCAAAGGCGACATACTCACCTACTTCACCTGCGATGGCGCGGCTTTGCTGCCAATCGGTCGGTACGTCTCGGATAAACTGAAAGGCGTCCATATGCTTGAGGTAGTTTTCCGGTAAATCCGCCGCCATTTGAATCGGGCTATAAAGCACCACATACAATGCCAACTGCTTAACTAACGTGGTTTGTGGCCGATTCACTTTGTTCGGATCGAAATCAAAATTGAAAATCCCCGGTGTAAAATCCATCGGCCCCGACAACATTCGAGTATAGCTTAGCATCACGGTATGCTCAGGCGGATTGGGCGGGTTACCCCAAGCATTGAACTCTTGTCCGCGGGCGCCCTCTCTGGTGATCCAGTTTGGATAGGTGCGGCGCAAGCCGGTGTCTTTCACCGGTTCATGGGTGTTAATACTGATCTGCCGTTTAGCGGCTTCTTTAATGTTGTGTAAATACTCACTTACCATAAACTGCCCGTCATGCCACTCCTGACGCACAATGCCTTGGTCATCGACTCGCTTGATATCGCCACCATCGGCAACATAACCGGTTTTAATTTGGCTGACGTTATTTTTTTGGTAGAGGTCGAGCGCCGCCGCCATTTGATTGCGATAGTTGCTCACATTGCCCGAGGTTTCATGATGGCCAATCAGTTTAACGCCTTTGCTCTTACCATAACGGGCAAGTTCGGCAAGGTCAAAATCGTCATAGGCTTTGGTGAAATCAAATACATCGCCGTTGAAAAACCAATCGCCATCCCAGCCGATGTTCCAACCTTCAACCAACACGCCATCAAAACCATATTTGGCAGCAAAGTCGATGTATTCTTTGGTATTTTTGGTGGTTGCGCCATGCTTTGGCCCACTACCCCAGGTGTATTTGTTGATGTGCATTCCCCACCAAATACCAATGTACTTTCCGGGTTTGACCCAAGAAACATCGCCAAGTTTGTTCGGTTCATTGAGGTTGAGGATCAAATCGGAGTTAAGTAAGCCAACGGCATCTGGGCTAATTTGAATGGTCCGCCATGGCGATTTAAAGCCCCCTTGGGTTTTCACTTTTACGCCGTCATACCAAGGCGCCAAATCGGCCTCTAACACGCCATCACGACGTTGGTCGAGCGACATCGCGGCGTAGTCCACCAGTGCCGCTTCATGAATGCTCATATGCACACCGGCGCCGTTTTTGAAGGTAAAGGGGGTGTTGGCTCTATCGACCTCGTGTAATGGCGTGGTGCGATATAAATATTCGTAGCGATTCCAGCCTCTGGCCGGGATCCAATAAGCGGTGGTTTTTGCGCTATCGGCGATGACGAATTCAGTGATCTCGTCACTAATCTCTACTTGGTCAAAGCCTTTTTGTTCAGGCACCTGATAACGAAAACCAACGCCGTCATCAAATACCCTAAATTCTATGTTGAGGCGATGGTTGTTGCCATCTGCCAGCGCCAGTTCGACGCTTTTGTGGTTGTCAATAACCGTTTTACGTTCGCCCCAAGGTAACTGCCAGCGCTCATGGCGACTGGTAATTTTGTAGTCGAGTACCTTAAAGCCAGCGCTCAACGCCGGTTGTTCGACAAATTTAAGCCCAAGCTTTGACGGCTTAATCAACTCAATATCAAGGTAGCTTATCTGATAGGTCAGGCTGTTATTATTGAGTGACAGCGTGAGTGCAATCTTTTCATCTGGAGACTTTACGCTGAGCGTTTGTGCTTGCGCAGTAAAGGTCAGTAGCAAAACAACAAAAGAGATTAGACGCATACATCACCCGAGGCTTGGTTTATCAGATAAAGATAGGATACTGGGCGCTGTATAAAGCGCCAACAGTACAAAGGTGGGCATTGCTGCCCACCTGTGGGGAGGTTTATTTGGCAACAACCGTCAGCACCGGCGCTGAAGGTGTCGCGGCGTTAACGCTAAAGCTGTATTCACCGGCGTTGGTGATCTCCAGCTTGAAGTTACCGTCGCCCGGCAAAGACATTGGGGTTTGACCGCCCAATACCACATTTTCACTACCGGCAACTGCACCTAGCGTTGAATCGTTCTGCCAATCGGCATCGGCGATTTTGAACTCAAAAGTACCAGCTTCTAAGGTCACGTCTAAGGTGAAAACACCGGTATCAGATACGCTCAATACGTAGTTATCGTCATTGCTCCAGCCATTCATTGAGCCTTTTAAGTACATGGTGCGGCCAAAGTACGGCACATGTTTGCTGACAGTCAACTTAGGCGCAGCTTTGTCGCTGGCTTCCACATCGAACATCACCAAGGTATCGCCTGCTAATGACAGTTTGAGGTTATCGCCCGGCAAAGTGAGGGTTTTAACGCTGTCTAAGGTGATATCCTGATCGTCAGTCATCGCGCCTAAGGTCGAAGTCGGCAGCCAGTCAGGGTCGGCAATTTTGAACTCGTAGTCACCAGCACTCATCACGCCAATCCAGCTGTAGTGGTTGTTGGCGTAGCTGAACTCATAGCCTTCAACAGTACCCCAACCGTTCATTGAGCCTTTCAAATAAAGGGTCTTGTCGCCGTATGGAATAGCATTCGAGACAGTCAAAATCGGCGCTTCTAAATCGGTGGCGTCTAACACAAACTTGTAGTTGCCTTCCTCGGCGATGGTCATCTTAATGTTCATCGCTACGCCTTCACCAAAGACCAGGGTCTTAGCTTCGTCGAGGTTAAGCATTTCGTTGCCTTCGGCAGCGCCAAAGTTGGTCTCTTGCGTCCAGTTGGCATCGGCAATTTTGAACTCATAGTCGCCAGCGGCCAGCGCGTATTCAGACTCATACTGATGATTGCCAAGGTAAACCATGTGCTTGGTATTGCTCCACTCATTCATGGTGCCTTTTACATACATCAATTTGTCGTAGGCCACTTCAATTACGGTCAATACTGGCGCAGCTGGGTCTGTGGCATCAAAAGTGAATTGGTAGTTGGCCGTTTCGGCAACGTTCATTTTGAGGTTTTGACCTTCCACAACGGTAAGGGCCTTGCCCTCGCCTAATACGATGTCTTCACTGCCCGCTTCTGCGCCAAATGAGGTGGATTCCATCCAGTTGGCATCGGCAATCTTGAACTCAACCGGGTCAGCTGAACCTTCGATGCGAGCCACCATGGTGTAAATGTTGTCAGCGTAGCTAAAGGCATAGCCGTCTTGTGCTTCCCAGCCGTTTAAGCCGCCGCGCAAGTAAAGTACGGTTTCACCCGGTACGAATACGTCAGGAATTTCAATGCTTGGGTCAGGAATACAAGCGTCGCCTGCTTCGTTTAAGATCTCACCCTCACCACATTGCGGTGTAGCACCACCTGGCACAACCAAAGAGTCGAAAGTACGCGGCCATGGGAATACGGTGTGCTCATAACCTTCGAGTACAAAGAAGGCACCGGTAGGATTGGCCTCAGCGTTAGAAACAACAACAGATAAATCGGCCGTCTGCAACCCTAGCTCAAGGCTGTGAGGAATAAACCAGATACAGTTTGGGTCTTCGGCAAGGTCCATCACCCAATAGGCACCAAAGTTTGGATCGATACCTGTCGGAGTAATTGGGGCTGTCCAGTCAGTGCCACCATTGGCACGGTCAAAATCAGCATATGAGTTACATACGTCATTGTTCCAGGCATGTAACCCCCAGGTACTGTAATCCCCCTCTCGCAGCGCGTAGTAGATCACGACCTCACCAGATTGCGGCGTATATTCAGGGGCTGGCATGGTGTAGTCGTTGGCGCCATCAACCCATTGGTTGGTATCGTAGGCACAACCACCAGCGGCGGCAACTTGAGGGTAAACACAGGGGTTTTCAACGCAGCTTAAGCCGTCGTCGCTTAGGGTATCTGGTGCTTTACACCATAATGGGGCTTCTTCGAGTACAGTGGTAGTGTCGCTACCGCCGCAACCGACTAACGTGACAGTGAATATGGCCAATAGCACCATGGTCAACTGTTTGAAGTATTTAGACATTTTGTCTCTCCAACATCTCAAAGTTCGTCATTGCTTTATTTTTTAAGGTTGATACTGTCACGTAATCAAAAAACACTATATTTTTCATCCTGTGGCTTTGCATAAATTGCATGTATTGCATGCAAAAAAAGTGGTGCTTCATCTTGGTGTTTTGCTGCGCCAGTTTTGTGCAAAGGCCCGCTATTTATAGACTTTTCGGCTTTTTCAGGGAAGTACAAAATAACAACAACGACTATGAATACGTATTCAAAGAACTGTCAATTTCATCAAAGTTTCATAATTTATTTATTTGTTTACAATAACTTAACTCTTTGTGTTGCATTGTTTACAGCAATTTGGTTAAAAAATTGACAGTTGTAATCAATGCACCGATAAGTAGCATAGTCACTGTCACGATATATCTTAAAACTTGTAGCAATAAGGATGTTCCACAAAAGGGCTTGTTATGCCCGGTGTTTAACAAACGACATTGTTTACATTGTTAGGATAGCTAAAAATGAACCAGTTCAAACCCAGTGTATTGACCCTTGCGCTATTTGCCGCAGGTCTAACCATGACCGCCCCTTTTGGCGGCATTGCACACGCTCAAGAACAACAAGTAGAAAACGAACAGGATGCCAACGCCGACAAAACCAAAAAGGAAGAGGAAAAGGTCGAAGCGATCCAAGTCCGAGGTTTTCGCGGCTCAGTCATCAAGTCTCTTAATACCAAGCGTTATTCAGATACCGTAGTCGATGCCATCTCTGCCGACGATATCGGCGGCTTACCCGATGTTTCGATTGCCGATTCGCTTACCCGTATGCCGGGTATTACCTCGGTCCGTATCGACGGCCAGTCAAGTGAGTTGAATATTCGCGGCTTGTCGGGTGTCTTTGTATTTTCAACCTTAAACGGCCGTGAAATGGTGTCGAACTCCGGTGGCCGTGCCGTCCAGTTCGACCAATACCCGTCTGAGCTTATCGAGCAGGCAATGATTTATAAATCACAAAAAGCCTCTTTGATTGAAGGTGGTGTAGCCGGTACTATCGAGCTGCAAACCGCCAATGCGCTGGACAACGACGAAGATGAAATGATCCGCCTCTCAGCGCACGGCAACTGGAACGAAGCCGCTGCCGACAACGCCGACTCAGGCTCCATCGGTCATCGTTTGACCGCCTCTTATCAGGCCAAGCTGCTTGACGATACCGTGGGCTTGTCTATCGGTTATGCCCGCATGTTCCAACCGACCGTATCCAGCCGCTTCGTGAACTACCAGTTTGACGAAAGAAACCTCTCTGACGATTATGACGGTGCGCCTGAATCACTGCTGGTCTCATCTGGTTTTGAGCTAAATGAGCGCGGTGGTGAAGATACTCGTAACGCTTTTGTCGTAGCATTGAACTGGCAAGCCAATGAGCGCTGGCACTTCCAAAGCGATATTTTTTACTCTGATTATGAATCGCTTAAGTGGGACCGTGGTCTACGTGTTTCGGGCTTAAACAATATTGATGGCGGCGCATTGACGCTGACCAACCCGATTATTTCTAACGGTGCTCTGATCGGCGGTACTTTTAGTCGCGACCCTGACAACTTGTCGCCTTCCGCCACCTTACAGCGCAGTGATGTGTTCAACATGAACATTCAAACCCAAGCCGACGACAACTCCACCGACTCCAGTGTTTTCTCTGCTGGTATCAAGGCTGACTGGGACGCCACTGACCGTTTGACCATGCACTTTGACTACTCTCATGCGCAAGCCGAAGAAACTTACCATGACCGCGTTGTGCGCATGTCGATGTTTGAAGACGCCAGTGCCGCAACCCCATTGGCCGAAGACAATCTCGTGATGACCTATCACTTAAATAGTCTTGGCGTACCGACGGTTTCTTTCAATCAGGATTTTACCGACCTCAACAAGATGATGGTGACCAGTGCCGAAGCCTATCCGCACATTGAAGAAAACTCCTCAGATTCGTTCCGCATCGACTTGAACTATGAATTAGACAACCCTTACTTCTCATCATTCGAAAGTGGCGTTCGTATCTCCAACCGCGAATACGAGCTTGATCGTGGCCGATTTGTTTACGGCACTACCGACTATCGTATGCGTAACGGTCAGTACATCACCTATGATGCCGACGGTAATGAAGTTGTGCGCTATCAGCCATTCCAATTGACCGAAGACATGGTGACTGTTACCGGTATCGGTGGTGATTTATCGACAATGCCGGCATTTTTGGCGATAGACAATGCCCAAGTGCTCGACAGCTGGATCCCCGGGGTTGACCAATCACCGGTGAAACTGTGGGCACACAACTGGACAATGACTCAAAACAACGTGGTTGAAGAAGATGTTACCGCAGCGTACTTCCAAGGCAACATCAGCACCGAAATGTTCGGCAAGCCACTAAGCGGTAATATTGGTGTGCGCATCGTCCACACCAAGCAAGCCGCTACCGGCCTTTTGTTTATGGGTAAAGACCGTGGTGATGCCATTGCCGATGAAGTGGGTGTCGTCAACAACGACTATATCCTTGGTACCGATGGCGTCAGCTACACCGACGTATTGCCAAGCATTAACCTTAATTTCTCGTTGACAGAAAACGACCAGTTGCGTTTTGCCTATTCCAAGGCAATGGCTCGCCCTGAATTGCCAAAAATGGCTAACAGCGGTAGCTTTGACTTTGTTTCGAGTGAGGAAGGTTACATGATCAACCTCAACTCAAGCACCAGTCCAAAACTGCGACCTTTCTACGTGCAACAATTTGACCTGTCTTACGAGCACTACCTTGAAGATGGTAACGGCGCTTTGTCAGTAGCCGTTTGGTATAAAGACATTCAAAACATGGTGGCAGAAAATGCCGAGAAGAACTTCGACTATGCCGCAGCCGGGATTGATGTACCAAATCCACCGGATAGCAAGCTGTATGACGACCAAGGTGAGTTGATCAATTGGCAAAATGGTACCTATCGCCATGCCGATAACGTTGCCGATGCCGGTTATCTGCGCGGCTTTGAATTGGCTTACACCCAAACTTTCGACTTTTTGCCTGATTTGTGGAAAGGCTTAGGCTTTAACCTCAACTACTCTTACACCAAGTCAGAGATCTTAGTACCATCAAAAGTTCCGGGCGAAGTTGGCCAGCCGGGCCCACTTGAAGGCTTATCGCCAAGAGTCTACAGTGCAACCTTGTTCTATGACTACGATGAGAAGTTTAACGCCCGTATCAGCGCCCGTTATCGTGAAGCTTATCTGAGCCGCCAAATAGCCATCGGTTCAGACCAAAGCGCCTACTTTAACGAAGAGACCATTTACTCGGCGCAGATGTCGTACAACTTCACCGACAACCTGCAAGCTGTGGTGTCGATGGACAACCTCACCGACGAGCCAAATATCTCTTATTTCGGCGATACGAGCCGCACCGGTACGATTCAGTATTTCGGTCGCACCTTGTACTTTGGTGTAAACTACAAAATGTAATAAACGAGAAGAAGGTGTGCTGTAACGGCACACCTTTTTGCTTTTTGGGCCTGCCAAGTGCGGCCTCCTTCTCGCCTTCCTGAATCTAATTTCAAGGTACTTCCATGAACCAGATTAAATCAATATCGCTGATATCACTTGCCTTTGCGCTCAGTGGCTGCGGTTCTAGTGGCGGCTCAAGCCCCACCGTACAACAGCCCAACCAACCTTTGAGCTGTAGCGCGCCGCAAGTGTTGAACGACGCAGGCACGGCTTGTATCGACCCGCCACCAGCCCCTTTGCAATGCCCGGCACCACAAGTGCCCAATGAAGCCAACGACAGCTGCATCAACCCGCCACCTATGGTTGTGGCCGGTGAAAATCAGGCGCTGCTTTACTACTACCGCGCAGACGGCAATTATAGCGATTGGAAACTTCACGCTTGGAACAATGATGCCTGCAACGCCTATAGCGACGAATTTTTAAGCCCAATCACTTGGGACAATGGCGCGGCCATTTCGGGTGTCGATGACAATTACGGCGCCTACTGGGTATTACCGTTAAAAGCAGGCTATGGCAGCTGCGCCAACTACATTATCCATGCCGGTAACAGCAAAGATCCTAACGACAACGACCAAATGCTGAGCTTAAGCGCCGAGCGTTGGGCCTTTGTACTCTCTGGCATCGGTATTTTTACCGAGCCGACACTCTCTAGCGATGATTTACCGGTTTCCATCGAAGGCGCTTCGGCCCACTGGATTGACGAAAAGACCCTATTGTTACCGCAAAACAGCAGCCAACTTAAGTTAATGCACAGCGCTGCGGCGGGCTTGAGCCAAATCAGCAGCGATATGCTCGATGCAGACAATAGCGTGGCCCTAACCAGAACCAACCTAACCAACGCGCAAAAGGCCCTTGTGCCTCACCTAAAAGATTGGTTTGCCTATACCCACAGCCTGAGTCAGACTGAAGTTAAGCAATGGCTTAAGTCGCAACTTGTGGTTGTGAACCACAACAGCGATGGCAAAGTGCAATCCGCCACAGCGGTTCAGGCCGCCAAAGTGCTAGATGATCTTTACACCAAAGGCAGCAATGATGCCGACGAAGCGACTTTAGGTGCGACATTTAACGACAATGGCACCATATCACTGGCGGTTTGGGCGCCGACTGCGCAAAATGTAAAACTCAAGCTGCGCAGCGGTGAGACCCAAGCCATGAGCTTAGACGCCACCAGCGGTATTTGGCATATCAACATCGATGGTGCATTAAGCCGTCAATTCTACCGCTATGAGATCACTGCCTATCATCCACTGACCGGTAATATCGAAACGGTAGAGGCCACCGACCCTTATTCTGTCAGTCTATCGAGCGATGGTCGCTACACTCAGTTGGTCAACTTGCAAGACAGTGACTTAAAACCGCAAGGCTGGGATGACCAAACCATCAGCACCATTGAAAACCCGGAAGATGCGGTAGTTTTGGAAGCCCATATTCGTGATTTCAGTATTGGCGACGACACAGTGTCACAGGCCAATCGTGGTAAATACCTGGCTTTTACCGAAGCCAATTCCAACGCCATGCAGCAGTTAAAATCGCTCAAAGCCGCCGGTTTGACTCATCTGCACCTACTCCCGCTTAACGACATTGGCACCATAAAAGAAAATGCAGATTCACGTATTGAGTTAACCGATACCGTAGGCGAACTGTGTGCCGTCAATAGTCAAGCGCCCGTCTGTGGCGTCAATGATAACAGCGCGGTATTGAAAGATGTAATGGCCAGCTACGACCCGACCTCCGAGCAAGCACAAGCCTTAGTTCAGTCAATGCGTGGCATCGATGGTTTTAACTGGGGCTATGACCCGCATCATTTCAATGCGCCTGAGGGCAGCTATGCCAGCGACCCTGAGGGCATCACCCGCATCGTTGAAATGCGAAAAATGATTCAGGCGGTACATGAGACCGGCTTACGCATTGCGCTCGATGTGGTGTACAACCATACGACCGCTTCTGGCTTAAATGACAACTCGGTATTCGATAAAATCGTCCCTGGCTACTATCACCGCTATGATGAATACAGTGGCGATATGATCCGCTCCACCTGCTGCGAAAATACCGCCTCCGAGCACAAGATGTTCGACAAATTTGTGGTGGAGTCTTTGGTGCTATGGGCCAAGGAATACAAGTTCGACAGCTTCCGCTTCGATATCATGGGTCATATGCCTAAGCAATTGCTGCTAGATGCTAGATCGGCAGTACAAGCGGTCGATCCGGACAACTACTTCTATGGTGAAGGTTGGAACTGGGGCGAAGTGGTTGATAATCGTCTGTTCGAACAGGCCACTCAAAATAACTTGGCCAATAGCGAGATAGGCACCTTTAACGACCGCAGCCGCGATATTATCCGCGCCGGCGCGCTGTTTAACGCCAATGTAAACCTTGCCGACCAAGACCATATTCGTTTAGGTCTGGCAGGCACACTCAAAGACTATGTGCTGATTGACAACCACGGCAATGAAAAAGCCGGTAGCAGCTTCTCTCAGTCGTCTTATGCCGGTGACCCTGCCGATATCATCAATTATGTGTCAAAACACGACAACCGCACTCTATGGGACGAATTGCAGTATCACTTGGCCAACGATATGACGCTAAGCAACCGAGTACGAGCGCAAAACCTTTCAGCAGCAATGCCACTGCTCAGCCAAGGTATTCCGTTCTTCCAGCTCGGCGGCAATATGATGCGTTCGAAGTCGTTAGACCGTAACAGCTACGATTCAGGCGACTGGTTTAACCGCGTCGATTACACCATGAACAGCAACAACTGGAATGTCGGTTTGCCGTTGGCTGAAGACAACCAAGACAAGTGGCAGCAGATCAAAACGCTTATCGGCAATGAAAACAGCAATGCCAAAGCGGCTGATATTCAGTTTGCCGCCGCCGTATTTAACGAGTTTTTGCAGGTACGTAACGCCAGCAAACTGTTCCGTCTGACCACAGGTGATGACATCATCAACCGCGTTGGCTTCCAAAACACCGGCGTAGGTCAAACCCCGGGCGTGATTGTGATGAGCATCGACGACGGTGTTGGTTTGGTCGATTTAGACCCTGCCAACGATGCCATTGTGGTGATGATCAACGGCACCAACCAAAGCCAGAGCCACACCATCAATACCGCGCAAGGCTTTGAACTGCATCCGGTATTGCAAAACTCTGCCGATGCCATGGTAAAAACCGCTTCATTCAGTCAAGGCAATAACCAAGGCACCTTCACCGTGCCCGCCTATACCACAGCGGTTTTCGTTAAGCCTCAGGGTGATGCTCAAGGCAATGGTCTTGCCACCAATCCTGATTATGTTGCGCCACCTTATGGCGATACGCCGATTTATTTACGTGGTATCAACACTTGGGATGCGGTCAATCAAATGACCTACGAAGGCCAAGGTATCTATGCCTTTACCACCACCCTAACCGCTGGCAGCTACTCATTTAAGATTGCTGATGCCAACTGGGGTGACGTTAACTTGGGCTTCAATCAAGTGGAAATGGCACAAGGCTCGATTGAATTTGTCGCCGAAGGCGAGAATATGCAGATCAACTTGAGTCAATTTGCCAGCTATCGCTTTAGTGTCGATGCCAGCAAGGCAACGCCACAGGTGAAAGTAGAAGTTGCCAATCAAATCATCGCCTGCGACGCCCTAGCTGATAGCAGTGAAGCTTATCCTTTTACGGTGACCGGTGGTGGCCTGCTGTATTTACGTGGCAGCCATTCAGGTTGGGGACCAGATAGCACCTATGTGTTCAAATACAAAGGTGACAACCGCTATCAGGCCGTTGCGGCATTTGACGGTGATATGCAGTTTAAAATCGCCTCGGATGACGGCAGTTGGACCACTCAGTTGTGGGCCGTTAATGCCCAAGGCAATGGTATTGAAAAGGCCGATTTGGTATTGGATAACAACTATACCGTCGCCTATGGCAATGCCGGCACCGATAACAACCAGACCTCATTGGTTGCAGGCAACTATAGCTTCTTACTCACTCTCAACCAAGCCAACCCCAGTCAGGGGATGAACGTAGGTTCGCTTGTTATTCAGCAGTGTGAGTAATAGAGGATGAAATGGTTGTTGGACACATGTCCAACAACCACCTTCTGTGTCGTAGGTCGCTGTGCCGAGTTTGTGAGAAAGTACGACGTTAATGCTTAAGTGGTGCAAAAAACACATCAACCATTTTAAATTTGTTATCGCCCGTTACATTATTCGCATTAGCCCAAGCCCAAAACCTTAGGGCGTTGCCAGCAGGGTCTAAACGGGCGTTTTCTTTGGCGTTTAGTTGTAACTCGGTAATATCAGACTGGTGTAGTGGCGTCAGCTCATCTGGCGTCGATATACCATCTGCATTTAAGTCATTCCAGAGCAATAATTTTTGCCATACCGCATCTCGCTGATCGATAACCCCATCAAAATTACCACCATTAAATATGATGTCGTATTGTGCCAATTCTTCAAAGCCATGCCTTGCTCTGGTGTCAGAGCCGATGAGGATCCCACGACCAAAAAGCTCTGAGCCGTTATCTATTTGGCCGTTTTGGTTGGCATCTAATGCCAAAAACGCTTCATTGCCGTATGGCGCAACCCATTGCGTTGCAACCTTGCTACCATCACCAAAAAAGTCAAACTCAATGCCAATGCCCGGCGCACCTAGGTGAATACCATCTTGACCTAAGTCGATAATTAATGGTTCTTGCTCCTCATTACACTCTGGTACAGGTAGCAAACAAGGGATATCATCATTGGTGCCGCCACCTGTGGTCACTATTGGCGTCCCATCTAGGTTTTGACCTGCTTGCCTTAAGATGACGACTGATTGGGATTGTTCTTGAACATAAGGATCTTCCCATTCGGTTTTTACCCA
>JBFHGJ010000062.1:0-32610 GCA_041583135.1 Alteromonadaceae bacterium
AAAGAGGAATAAATTCTTGCATTGTTGGTAACACCTGACATGTATCTTCCAAGCACGCTCAACCCATGCTCACCCAATGATATATCTCCGCCGTAGGGTGTGCTGAGCGCACCGCCATTATGGATGATGGAGGATCAACATGGACGTTCAGCGCCATCCAAACCATCCCCATCACAAAAGGCAATTAGTGCGGTTCAAGCGCACCGCCATCATGGATGATGGAGGATCAACATGGATGTTCGGCACCACCGGAACCATCCCCATCACAAAAGACAATTAGTGCGGTTCACAGGCGTGCGGCGTAATCAGGACATTGATGTCCGCAATATTGCTGCGAGGCTAAAGCCTCAGGCTACGGGGCGTGCGGCGTAATCAGGACATTGATGTCCGCAATATTGCTGCGAGGATAAACCCTCAGGCTACGAGGTGTGCGGGTAGTCAGGACATTGATGTCCGCAATCTTGCTGCGAGGATAAATCCTCTGACTACGAGGTGTGCGGCGTAATCAGGACATTTATTTCCGCAATATTGCTGCGAGGCTAAAGCCTCAGGCTATGAGGTGTGCGGTGTAGTCAGGACATTGATGTCCGCAATCTTGCTGCGAGGATAAATCCTCTGACTACGAGGAAAATATCGAAAGATGCCGATAAGTGTCGTTGAGAAGACCCGCACGGTGTTTATCGTGCGGGAGAGTGATGCGGTTTACAGCTCTAATGGCTTGTCGAAGTTTTCTGGCTTTTTAAAGTCGCCGGTTAGGTCGGCCAAGCGGCCTTCTTCGTTAAAGTGTACAACCAGCTCCCAACGGGCGTTGTCTGATTTGTTTTTGTCTATGGTATAGAGGTAGTGCCATTTACTGTCGTCAAACGGGTTTTGTGCAACCGGCGAGCCTAACACATAAAGCACTTGCTCTCGTGACATACCGACTCTCAGTTTGTTGACCAGCTTTTGTTCAAGATAGTTGCCTTGGGGAATGTCGATACGGTAAACCCAGCTGGAACAGCCGCTTAATAACAATGCGCCACAAAGTAGGGCGGCTTTAACTACTTGCATATTACTAACCCAATAAAACGTTGAAGCGGCATAATACCCAAGCCGCCTCAATAATTAAACCCATTTTTACTATAGGGTAAATTTATACCCAGCCATTAGAGTGCTTAATTGAGTAAAAGTTCACTGGCATTGGCTTTTGTTGTTGCGGTGATATTGCTACCGCCAAGCAACCTAGCGATTTCATCAATTCTATCTTGCTCAGACAGACGGCGAATAGAGGTTTGGGTTTGGCTGTCGGCGATGGTCTTTTCAACGAACAATTGTTGATGCCCTTTGCTGGCCACTTGCGGTAAGTGGGTGACACAGATCACTTGTGTACTTTCACCTAAGGTGCGTAGCAGCATGGCAACGGAAGCCGCAGTTGGTCCGCTGATACCAACATCAACCTCATCGAATATCAACGTTGGCGTGGTGGTGGTGTTGGCGATGATCACTTGTATGGCCAAGCTGATACGGGCAAGTTCACCACCAGAGGCGACTTTATTCAGGGGCTGTAGCGGTTGACCCGGGTTGGCGGTGACCAAAAATTCGATTTTATCCATGCCTGAGCTGCTTAGTTGCAGCTTTTCAGGGGGTTCGATTTTGGCTTGAAAAATGCCATCAGGCATATTCAAACTGCGCATCGACTGGGTGATACGCTTATCCAATTTGGCCGCGGCCTTGGCTCTGCTTTGCGAGAGCTTTTGCGCAATGCCAATATAATGCTCTTTGGCGCATTGAATTTCGGCCATCAAACCTTCAAGGCGGCTTTCGTCATGATTTAGTCCTGCCAAGGTTTGTGCCAGCTCGGCATGATGGTCGGCTAAAGCGGCAGGGGCAACATGATGTTTACGAGCAAGGGAAATGGTTTTTTCTAAACGGCTTTCCACTTCCATCAAGCGCTCGGGTTCGAGTTCAATGCGATCGCAATAATGGCGAATGTCGCTACCGGCTTCTTCTATTTGTACGGCAGCTTCAAACAATAGGTCGGAGACTGCCTTTAACGATTCGTCAATCTGTGCCAGCTTGGCAAAGCTTTGCGCCGCTTCACTGACGATAGAATGCGCGGTGGTATCGCTGCTTTCAACCAGTGCGTCCAAATATTGCTGCGATTGGCTGATGAGTTCGTGGCCGTGAGAAAGGCGTTTGTGTTCTTCTTCAACCTGTTCAAACTCGCCGGGACTTAAGGCGAACTCGTCAAGTTCCTGCACTTGATATTCCAACAGTTGCTTTTGCGAATCGCGCTCTGATTGCGCTTTTTGCAGTTGCTCACATTCTTTTTCTAGCTCACGCCAGTTTTTGTATGCGCCTTTGACTTCGCCTAAGAGTTTGTCGTGACCAGCATATTGGTCGAGCAGTTGCTGTTGGTACTCCGCTTTGGCCAGTAGCTGATGGGCATGTTGGCCGTGAATGCTGATTAGCATTTCCCCTAGGGCACGAACTTGAGAAAGGGGCACCTGTATGCCGTTAATGTAAGCCCTAGAGCGGCCTTCTTTACTGACTAGGCGGCGAATAATGCACTCGCATTGGGCTGACTCTGAACTCAGTTCATTTTGCGCCAGCCATTTACGGACATTGGCGAGGTGGGAGATATCGAAAGTGGCTATCACTTCGGCTTTGGCGCTGCCGGGTCTGACCATGGCCGCTTCTGCCCTTTCTCCAAGGGCTAAAGATAAAGCGTCGATGGCAATGGATTTACCGGCACCGGTTTCACCTGTGATGGCTGTCATGCCTGGGGACCAATCGATTTCCAGCGCTTTGACGATAGCAAGATCACGAATTTGCAGATGACACAACATAGCTTTTAATTACTGTATGAATAAACTTACTGTTAACTTATACAGTAAATAAAAAATAATCAAGATAATTTTGTGTTTTTTATGTCCAGGGACGGACGGTATGCTGGCAATGCAGGAGCAATTGCCAGCGATGGCCAAGGATGGCCGGTATGCTGGCAATGCAGGAGCAATTGCCAGCGATGGCCAGGGACGGACGGTATGCTGGCAATGCATGGCGACTTCATGGAAGAAGGAGTTAGGGCGACGCAGGATGCTAAAGCCGAAGCAATTGCCAGCGATGGCCAGGGAAGTACGGTATGTCAGGGTTGTCGGGAACATTCCCTGACGATGTACGTTGAAGTAGGGTCATGCCGATGTTGTATGGAACATTCATCGGCGATGGTCAAGGATGGCCGGTCACTGATTTTCCCTACAGGACGTAGGGAGTAGACTGCGCCGGGAGCATGCAGTCGCATGGATAAAATTCAGTATTTCCACCTTCCGTGGCGGTCATGCCGATGTTGTATGGAACATTCATCGGCGATGGCAGCGCGCTTTTTAATAAAGCTGACTGCCCCAGTTCAATTTTGAACGCAATACTTTGTAGTAGCTGTAGTTTTCCGGGTGAATAAGTTTCAGTCTGTTGGGACTTTTAGTGATCACAATTTCGTCTCCGGCCATAACGTTCATGGTGACGTGGCTGTCACAACTGATTTGCATGGCGGCGCGATTGGTGGGCGATACTTTTAATCTGACCGCACTATTTGAATCGACCACCAGAGGTCGGCTACTCAATGTGTGAGGAAACATCGGCACGATGTTGATCGCCTCCATGTTGGGGTTAAGAATTGGACCACCGCCCGAGAGCGAATAGGCGGTTGAACCGGTTGGCGTCGATACAATTAAGCCATCTGCCCTTTGACGAAAGACAAAATCTTCGTCGATAAAGGCTTCAAACTCTATCATATGGGCAATTTTATCGGCATGGAGGACCACTTCGTTGACCGCACTCGATGAATTGACCCGCTGGCCATTACGCATAATGCTGGTTTCAAGTAGAAAACGATATTCGACTTTATAGGTGCCGCTGAGCACTTCACCTAGGGGCTTTTCAAAATACTCAGGATTTAAATCAGTCAAAAAGCCTAAGTTACCTCGGTTGACGCCTATCACGGCGACATCATGGCATGATAACTCGCGGGCGGCGCCAAGCATGTTGCCGTCACCGCCGACGACAATAGCCAGATCACAGGTTTCACCCATATTGGCAAGGGCCACCGGTTCGCAGCCTGGCATGTTAAGTTTGTCTGCCACTTTAGATTCGACCAATACTTTCAAACCTTGGTCGGTGAGGTACTTATATAAGGCGCACAAGGTTTTATTGGCACCGCTATGGTTGGGTTTTCCGATAAGTCCAATACAGCTAAAGGCTTGAGACATAAAGTAGATTGTCGATTTTGGATTTTTTGTCAGTATAACGGTATTGATAAAAAATGCCTATAGTGGTTGAATCAGATCAAATGATCCCCATATACAGCCTAGTTTTATTTTTTGGAGAGAAATTCAATGTCTGAAGAGCAAAATCATACCGGCGATGAATCACTAGAGCAGGAATCCCAGCAACCACTCGAAGCAGCCGCTAATGAAGATGCCAAAGCAGGTGATGACAATGAGGCGAAATTGAACGCCCGTATCGCTGAGTTAGAAAAAGCGCTGGCCAAGGCCGAGCAGACCGTCGAAGACCAAAAGGATTCGGTGATCCGCGCCAAAGCTGAAGTTGAGAATATGCGTCGTCGCGCAACACAAGACGTTGAAAAAGCACATAAGTTTGCTTTAGAAAAGTTTGCCTCTGAGTTATTACCAATCATTGACAACTTAGAACGTGCCATTCAGTTTGCTGATACAGAAATCGAAGCGGTTAAACCTGTGGTTGAAGGGGTTGAACTGACCCATACCACGTTTATTTCGAGCATCGGAAAATTTGGTATGGAGGTGGTCGATCCGCAAGGCCAGCAATTTGATCCTGAGCGTCATCAGGCGATGTCGATTCAAGAAAGCGCCGACCATGACCCGAACACGGTTACTGCTGTGATGCAAAAAGGGTATGTCCTGAATGGTCGTTTGTTGCGTCCTGCCATGGTGATGGTATCAAAAGCGCCAAGTGAGTCGATTGACACGACCGCCTGAGAGCGACTAAAGCGTTTTGGACGCTTTGGACGTAAGCCGTAAACAAAAAAATGCCGGACATCAGCGTCCGGCATTTTTTTTGATTGTCGCTAGCGACGATTTAACCTCAATTGAGGTTGTTTACTGACCTTCAAGAAAGTCATCGCTTAAGGTGATATCGTCGTTTTTGTTTACACCGATACCTTGTTCGATGATTAACGCCGCAGTGGCTTTAGCTTCATCTAGCGAGTGCATCTTGTAAGTGCCGCACTGATAAACGTTCAGCTCTGGGATCTCTTCTTGTGACTCAACATTGAGTACGTCTTTCATTGCCGCCATCCAAGCTTTTGATACTTGCTCCTCTGATGGAGTGCCGATTAGGCTCATGTAAAAACCGGTGCGACAGCCCATAGGCGAGAGGTCGATGATCTCTACGCTATCACTGTTGAGATGATCGCGCATAAAACCGGCGAACAAGTGCTCTAGGGTATGAATGGATTTTTCTGAGATCAAGTCTTCGTTTGGTACACAAAAGCGCAAATCGAAAACGGTAATGGTGTCACCTTTGGGGGTTTCCATGGTTTTGGCCACACGCACGGCTGGCGCTTTCATAATGGTGTGGTCAACTTTAAAGCTGTCTAATAATGGCATGAGTATTTCGCTCTGTTTGTTATTTGAGAGAGTTTAGGGCGGTCAAACCGCCATCACAATGTATCCGAGGGCTATTATAGGGTGTGCCTGAATTAAAAGGCAACCGCCTGCCTTCGCTTTGTTGTCAAATCGGTGCCATGTTAAAAAAACCACAAAAATTGTCAGAAAAAATTTGGTCGAGGTATTGAAAACCTTTTTATCGGCCCCACCTATAGAATCATCGTAACACTGAAACTTTTTATTTACTGGAGATTGCTAAGATGGGTAGAATTATCGGTATTGACTTAGGCACAACGAACTCTTGTGTGGCTGTGTTGGATGGCGATAGCCCCCGAGTCATCGAGAACGCGGAGGGCGATCGTACCACCCCTTCAATCATTGCTTATGCTGATGACAATGAAACCTTGGTGGGTCAACCGGCCAAGCGTCAGTCAGTCACCAACCCTAAGAATACTTTGTTCGCTATCAAACGTTTAATCGGTCGTCGTTATGAAGACGCCGAAGTGCAACGTGATATCGACATTATGCCGTTTGACATTGTTAAAGCCGACAACGGCGATGCTTGGGTTTCAACCCGCGCAGGCAAAATGGCACCACCTCAGGTAAGTGCTGAAGTATTGAAGAAAATGAAGAAAACCGCTGAGGATTTCTTAGGTGAAGCAGTCACTGAAGCGGTTATCACAGTACCTGCGTACTTCAACGATTCACAACGTCAAGCCACTAAAGATGCTGGTCGTATCGCCGGTCTTGAGGTCAAGCGTATTATCAATGAGCCAACCGCAGCGGCCTTGGCTTATGGTATCGACAAGAAAAAAGGTGAGAACGTCATCGCCGTTTATGACTTAGGTGGTGGTACTTTCGATATCTCAATCATCGAAATCGATACTGTTGATGGCGAGCAAACCTTTGAAGTATTGGCGACCAATGGTGATACTCACTTAGGTGGTGAAGACTTCGACAACCGTTTGATCAACTACTTGGTTGATGAATTCAAAAAAGACCAAGGTGTCGATTTGCGTAAAGACGCATTGGCGATGCAACGTGTGAAAGAAGCGGCCGAAAAAGCCAAAATCGAACTTTCAACTGCGCAGCAAACCGATGTTAACTTGCCTTACGTAACTGCCGATGCTTCAGGTCCTAAGCACATGAACATCAAGATCACTCGCGCCAAGCTTGAATCTTTGGTAGAAGACATGATCACCGCCTCTTTGGAGCCTGTGAAAAAAGCTTTGGCCGATGCCGACTTGTCTGTTAGCGAAATTCACGATGTGATTTTGGTTGGTGGTCAAACCCGTATGCCAGCGGTACAAAAAGCCGTAACCGATTTCTTCGGTAAAGCGCCACGTCGTGACGTTAACCCGGATGAAGCTGTAGCAGTTGGTGCTGCCGTACAAGGCGGTGTATTGGCCGGTGACGTTAAAGACGTGTTGTTGCTTGACGTAACGCCATTGTCTTTGGGGATTGAAACCATGGGTGGCGTGATGACTAAGGTTATCGAGAAGAACACCACCATTCCGACCAAGCAACAGCAAACCTTCTCTACTGCCGATGACAACCAATCTGCGGTAACCATCCATGTATTGCAAGGTGAGCGTAAGCGCTCTGGCGATAACAAGTCTCTGGGTCAGTTCAACTTAGAAGGCATTCGTCCGGCGCCACGTGGCGTGCCGCAAATCGAAGTGGCCTTTGATGTTGATGCCGACGGTATCTTGCACGTATCTGCCAAAGATAAAGATACAGGCAAAGAGCAGAAGATCACCATTCAAGCATCATCTGGTTTGTCTGATGACGACATCGAGAAAATGGTGCGTGACGCCGAGGCCAATGCCGAGGAAGATAAGAAGTTTGAGGAGCTGGTACAAGCTCGCAATCAGGCTGACAGCTTAGTTCACGCAACCCGTAAGCAGGTTGAAGAAGCGGGTAGTGACTTGCCGGAGGATGACAAAACTGCCATCAATGCCGCTATCACTGACTTAGAAACTGCGCTTAAAGGTCAAGACAAAGCGGACATCGAAGCTAAGTCTCAAGCATTGATTCAAGCGTCACAAAAACTGGTTGAAATTGCTCAAGCCAAAGCGCAGGCCGGTGCCGGTGCTGAAGCTGGTCAAGCAGGGGATGGCGCTGCCAAGCCTGATGACGACGTAATGGACGCAGAGTTTGAAGAAGTGAAAAACGACAAGTAATCAGCGCTAAATCCGCTTAAAGGTTTTCACTTTTTTAACGGGTGTCGAGGTCACTGACGGAGCTATTTCGGCCGCAGCAATCTCGCCACCCGTAGTTGTTTCTATGTAGGTTATAAGATTTATGTCAAAACGAGATTATTACGAAGTCCTGGGCGTAGCCAAAGATGCCAGCGAACGCGACATCAAAAAGGCGTATAAACGCTTTGCGATGAAGTATCACCCAGACCGCACCCAGGGCGACAAGGCTAAGGAAGAGCAATTTAAAGAGATAAAGGAAGCATATGAGATCTTAACCGACTCGCAAAAACGTGCTGCCTATGACCAGTATGGTCATGCCGGGGTTGATCAAAGTCGCGGCGGTGGCGGCGGTGCCGACTTCGGTGATATCTTCGGCGACGTTTTCGGCGATATCTTCGGTGGCGGCAGACGTGGTGGTCAATCACGCGCGGCGCGTGGTGCCGATTTGCGCTATAACTACGAGCTGAATCTTGAAGATGCAGTGCGTGGTAAAGATGTAGAGATCAAGGTTCCTACTTGGGTCAGCTGTGATCCGTGTGGTGGCTCAGGGGCTAAGAAAGGCACGCAACCTAAGAGTTGTCCAAGCTGTCATGGCTCAGGTCAGGTCCATATGCGTCAGGGTTTTTTCGCGGTTCAGCAAACCTGTCCAACCTGTCAAGGTCGCGGCAAGATCATTGCCGACCCATGTAATAGCTGTCATGGTCAGGGTCGTGTCGAGAAGACCAAAACCCTATCGGTTAAAATTCCAGCCGGTGTCGATTCGGGTGACCGTATTCGCTTATCTGGCGAAGGTGAAGCGGGCCAGTTTGGTGCGCCAGCAGGTGACCTATATGTACAAATACATGTAAGAGACCATGCTATTTTCACCCGTGACGGCAATAACCTTTACTGTGAAGTGCCTATCGGCTTCACTCGTGCAGCCCTAGGTGGCGAGATTGAAGTGCCTACCTTAGATGGTAAGGCAAGGCTGAAGGTCCCGGCTGAAACGCAAACCGGTAAGATGTTCCGTCTACGTGGTAAAGGGGTTAAATCTGTTCGTTCAGGTGCCGTTGGTGATTTGATCTGTAAAGTGATTGTTGAAACCCCAGTCAACCTGACTGAAAAGCAAAAAACCTTGTTACGTCAACTCGAAGAAGCCATGGGCAGTGGAGATGACGTGGTAAAGCACCGTCCTAAGGAGAAAGGTTTCTTTGACGGAGTGAAAAAGTTTTTTGACGATTTGACCAATTAACTATTGCTGTGCAATCTTTAAGATAAAAAACCGGGCGTTGCCCGGTTTTTTGTTATTTATATCCTGATGTTTTGGTCAGCTTTTTCAAACTTGGTGTCTGACACCTTAATTTTTGGTGCTATGTTTTACCATAACTGATTGATAATACTGTTTTTACCTAAAAAAATAGTGTCTGACACTTGGGTTTTTTGGGTGGTTTACGTGTTTTGTCGTGTGGTTACGCTGTAATCAGTCTGTGAGTTATGCTGAGGAGTTTTGGCATTATTTCTGCCTGTTTATTGTGATTTTTAGCTGTTTTATTGAAAAAATGTAAATAGAGCGCCGTTTTTAAATTTTTTCAAAATTCATTAGCCAATCTCATCTAGATCAAGTAGAATATTGCGAATTTTTGGGCAGGTGTCAGCGAGCACAATCGACGAGCACTTATGAATATGGCGAATTTGACAAAAAACGGGATCTAAACCTTAGGGTTTTGGCCCGTTTTTTGCTGTTTGGAGGTTACTTTGAGTACATTTACCGCGCTATTGGTATTGGAAGACGGCACAACATTCCACGGAAGGGCGTTCGGCGCAACGGGCATTTCAGTGGGGGAAGTGGTTTTCAATACATCGATGACCGGGTATCAAGAAATATTGACAGATCCCTCCTATGCCGAACAAATGGTTACGCTGACTTATCCTCATATCGGCAACACCGGCACCAACTCCGAAGACGAAGAGTCTAATCAAATCTGGGCCAAGGGCCTAATCATCAGAGATCTCCCTCTGCTACATTCCAACTTCCGTTCAGAGCAAAGCTTAAGCGAATATTTACAGCAAAATAATATTCTCGGTATCTGCGAAATCGATACCAGACGCTTAACCCGCATCTTACGTGAAAAAGGCGCGCAAAACGGCTGCATTATTGCGGTAAACGAAGGCGAGAGCTTGGATGTCGATAAAGCTTTGGCGGCGGCGAAAGCCTTCCCGGGTCTTAAGGGCATGGATTTGGCTAAGGTGGTATCAACCAAACAGAGCTACACTTTTGATGAAGGTTCATGGCAGCTAGGTGTCGGTCACACCCAACAGGCCCCAGAGGATAAGAAGTTCAAAGTTGTGGCTTATGACTTTGGCGTTAAGCGCAACATTTTACGTATGTTGGTTGACCGTGGTTGCGACTTAACCGTAGTACCGGCGCAAACACCAGCAGCTGAAGTTTTGGCAATGCAACCAGACGGTATTTTCTTATCTAACGGCCCGGGCGATCCTGAGCCTTGTGATTATGCCATCGATGCCATTAAAGCCTTTTTACAAACCGATACGCCAATTTTTGGTATCTGCTTGGGCCATCAGTTGCTTGGTCTTGCCAGCGGCGCCAAAACTCAAAAAATGAAGTTTGGTCACCATGGTGCCAACCATCCTGTGCAAAACGTGAAAAATGGCAAGGTACTCATTACCAGCCAAAACCATGGTTTCGCAGTGGATGAAGACAAGCTGCCAAGTAATATTGAAGTGACCCACAAGTCGCTGTTCGATGGTACCTTGCAAGGTATTCACTTGACCGACAAGCCTGCTTTTAGCTTCCAAGGTCACCCTGAGGCGAGCCCGGGGCCACATGAGGCATCTGAATTGTTCGATCATTTCATCGAATTGATGACCAACAACCGATAAACGTAAGCGATAAAGAGGATTAACGACACATGCCAAAACGTACTGACCTAAGCAGCATACTTATCCTTGGTGCCGGACCTATCGTGATAGGTCAAGCTTGCGAATTTGACTATTCTGGCGCTCAAGCCTGTAAAGCCCTACGCGAAGAAGGCTATCGTGTGGTATTGGTAAACTCCAACCCTGCCACCATCATGACTGACCCGGAAATGGCCGATGCGACTTATATCGAGCCAATTCACTGGGAAGTGGTTGAAAAAATCATCGCCAAAGAAAAGCCCGATGCGATTTTGCCGACCATGGGTGGTCAAACGGCACTTAACTGTGCGCTGGACTTGGAAAAGCACGGCGTGTTGGAAAAATACGGCGTCACCATGATTGGTGCCACCGCCGAAGCTATCCACAAGGCCGAAGACCGTCATCTGTTTGACAAGGCGATGAAGAAAATCGGTCTAGAAACGCCAAAAGCGACCATCGCCCACTCATTGGAAGATGCCCTTGCTTGTATTGATGACATCGGCTTCCCCTGTATTATCCGTCCGTCTTTTACCATGGGTGGCACAGGTGGCGGTATTGCCTACAACATGGAAGAGTTTAAAGAGATCTGCCGCAATGGTCTTGAACTCTCACCAACCAATGAGTTGCTTATCGATGAGTCGTTGATCGGTTGGAAAGAATATGAAATGGAAGTTGTGCGTGATAAAAACGACAACTGCATCATTGTCTGCTCAATTGAAAACTTTGATCCGATGGGCGTTCATACCGGTGACTCAATTACCGTGGCCCCTGCGCAAACGCTAACCGATAAAGAATATCAAATCATGCGTAACGCCTCTTTGGCGGTTTTGCGTGAAATCGGTGTTGAAACCGGTGGTTCAAACGTTCAGTTTGGTATCGACCCTGATACCGGCCGTATGGTGATCATCGAAATGAATCCAAGGGTATCGCGCTCATCGGCGCTGGCGTCTAAAGCGACCGGCTTCCCGATTGCCAAAGTCGCAGCCAAATTGGCTGTGGGCTATACCTTAGACGAGTTGGATAACGATATCACTGGTGGTAAAACGCCTGCCTCGTTCGAGCCTTCTATCGACTATGTGGTCACTAAGATCCCACGCTTTAACTTTGAAAAATTCTCTGGTGCCGATGACCGTTTGACTACGCAGATGAAGTCGGTCGGTGAGGTTATGGCGATTGGCCGTAACCAACAAGAGTCGTTGCAAAAAGCCATTCGCGGTCTTGAAATCGGTGTTCACGGGTTTGATTCGATTGTTGATGTCAATAGCGAAGAAGCCCATACCAAAATCATTCGTGAGCTTAAAGAACCGGGTGCCGAGCGTTTGTGGTACATTGCCGATGCCTTCCGTCACGGCATGGACATGGAAACCATCTTTAAACTGACCAAAATCGACCCTTGGTTCTTGGTGCAAATCGAAGACATTGTTAACCAAGAAACCCAGATCCATAAGCTGGGTCTGTCAGGTCTTGATGAAAGCACTTTGCGCTCAGTTAAGCGTAAGGGCTTTTCTGACCGTCGCATTGCCGACCTGCTAGGGGTTAAAGAGTCTCAAGTACGCAAAAAGCGTCAAAAACTTAACATTCACCCGGTTTATAAGCGTGTCGATACCTGCGCTGCTGAATTTGCCTCAGATACCGCCTACATGTACTCCACCTATGATGAAGAATGTGAAGCCAATGTATCTGACAAAGACAAGATCATGGTTTTAGGTGGCGGCCCTAACCGCATTGGTCAAGGCATTGAGTTCGACTACTGCTGTGTACACGCCTCTTTGGCGTTGCGTGAAGACGGTTATGAAACCATCATGGTCAACTGTAACCCTGAAACGGTTTCTACCGACTATGACACCTCAGACCGTCTGTATTTTGAGCCGGTCACTCTTGAAGATGTGCTTGAGATTGTTCGTATTGAGCAACCTAAAGGCGTTATCGTACAGTATGGCGGTCAAACGCCTTTGAAACTGGCCCGTGAGCTTGAAGCCAACGGCGTAAATATCATCGGCACCTCACCAGATGCCATTGACTGCGCCGAAGACCGTGAGCGTTTCCAGCAGATGGTTGTGCGCCTAGGTTTGTTGCAGCCTGCCAATGCGACTGTGACTTCAATGACCGAAGCACTGGATAAAGCCGTTGAGATTGGCTTCCCATTGGTTGTGCGTCCATCTTATGTACTGGGTGGCCGTGCGATGGAGATCGTATACGATGAGGCAGACTTAAGCCGTTATATGAAAGATGCGGTAAAAGTTTCTAACGAATCACCTGTCTTGCTTGACCGCTTCTTAGACAATGCCATCGAAGTCGATATTGATGCCATTTGTGACGGTACAGATGTGATCATCGGTGGCGTTATGGAGCATATTGAACAAGCCGGGGTTCACTCTGGTGACTCTGCCTGTTCTTTACCACCGCAATCACTAAGTCGTGACCTGCAATTGCGTATGCGCGAGCAGGTAAAAGCGATGGCATTGGAGCTTGGTGTTATCGGCTTGATGAACACCCAGTTTGCGGTTAAAAACGGTCAGATTTATCTGATTGAAGTTAACCCACGTGCCGCGCGTACCGTGCCGTTTGTTTCTAAAGCTACCGGGGTGCCTTTGGCCAAAGTCGCAGCCCGAGTTATGGCTGGCGTTTCACTGAAAGAACAAGGCGTCACCGCTGAAGTTGTGCCGCCGTTCTACTCGGTGAAAGAAGTGGTCATGCCGTTTAACAAGTTTGCTGGTGTTGACCCTCTGCGTGGCCCGGAAATGCGCTCTACGGGTGAGGTTATGGGTGTTGGTGAAACGTTTGCTGATGCTTATGCCAAAGCGCAACTTGGTGCCAATACCAAGGTGCCAAGCGGTGGCCGTGCGCTTATCTCGGTGAAAGAGTCTGACAAGCAAAAAGCCATTGAATTGGCCAATCGTCTCATCGGTTTGGGCTTTGAAATTGACGCGACTCGTGGTACATATATGGCCTTTAAAGACGCTGGCATCGAATGCCGCAAGGTCAACAAGGTCTTTGAAGGCCGTCCTCACATTCTAGATCGCATCAAGAACAGCGAGTACAGCTATATCATCAACACCACAGAAGGTCGTCAAGCGATTGAAGACTCTAAGGTGTTGCGTCGTGGCGCTTTACAATACAAAGCCAACTACACGACAACTTTGAACGCTGCATTTGCTACATGTGAAGCCTATGGTGCTGATGACCGGAAGACTGTTTACTCGGTACAAGAATTACACATGAGAGTGAAAAAATGAATAAAATTCCAATGACTGTAGGCGGCGCCGCCGCACTCAGAGAGGAGCTCGATAGGCTCAAAACCGTCGTTCGTCCGCGCATTGCCAATGCCATCGCAGAGGCGCGCGAACACGGCGACCTGAAGGAAAATGCGGAATATCACGCCGCGCGCGAGGAACAAGGCTTTTGCGAAGGTCGTATTCAGGACATTGAAGCTAAGTTGTCTAATGTTCAAGTGATTGACGTGACCAAAATGAGCAATGAAGGCAGGGTGATTTTTGGTGCGACGGTGACCATCTTAAATTGTGACAACGATCAAGAAACCACCTACAAAATTGTCGGTGAAGATGAAGCAGACATCAAAAACAATCTGATCTCTGTTACTTCACCTATCGCCCGTGGCCTTATCGGTAAGAACATCGACGATACCGTTCGTATCGAGACGCCGGCCGGTGAAGTTGAGTATGAAATCGTAGAGGTAGATTATATTTAAGTCCTTCGGCTTACAATAGACCCAGCTAAAGGCGCTTTATCCCTCGGATAAAGCGCCTTTTTTGATGTCCACGGATGGACGGAATGCAGGGCTTGCAGGGAGCTTTGCCCTGCGATGTCCACGGATGGACGGAATGCAGGGCTTGCAGGGAGCTTTGCCCTGCTACTGCGCATCATATTGGTCAAAGCGGTTAAACTTGATAATACCGCTGAGCTCTTTGCCGTATTCGGCACCTTTCTCTGAGTATCTATCAAGCTTTTTCACCAACTGAAATGGGTCATCGGTTTGCATTTTCAAGCTTCTGAACGCTTTGTAGGCGTCGTTGCGAGCCAAGGTGCGGTAGTAATCCTGAATCGATTTTTTCAAGGACGAGTATTTTTTCACGTAGATGGTTTTGTTACCGCGTTTTTGACTGGCGGCAATACGAGGTTCATCTTCATCGAACGACCAGACCCCGAAAATATTATTGGCTTCGTTGAAAAACCTTGAGGTTGCCCAAGCGCTTTCCATGGCCGCTTGGGCAATGGTGATACTACGTGGATGTGGCTTTAAAGCCGCTAGCAGTTGTTCGTTGGTTTGTGCTTTGTATTTTTGCATAAGTTCGTTCAAGGTGTCGGTGTCTTCACCTGATTGCACTAAAGCTTGGGCCTTTTGATATTGCGCCATCAGTTCTTGATGGACTTCATTGACTACCGGCACTATCAACTTCTTAAAGCGTGCTTTTTTTTCCTGCACCGTCATCTGTGTCGGCTCGGGGGCGGGTTGTGAGCTTAAGAAGTACCATGCGGCACCTATGGCGAGTAAAACGGCGATAGCGGCTAGAATGAGTTTGCTACGCAAAGATAAGGTGTTCATAAAGGTCCCTTTGGTTGGTTTTTAATGAATATAGCAAAGTTTGATGGGGATCAGACAGTAATACGTAAGTGGCGAAGGTTAAGTTCAGCCGACAATCACCTTGCTGCTGACAAGAGATTCAATTAGCATACGTACAACTTAACCAGGCCAACCCAATTAAGAGTGTTGAAATGACCCAACTGAGTGTAAATTTAAATAAAATTGCGTTACTGCGTAACTCGCGCGGCCGCGACTTTCCGAGTGTTTTGGCGTTTGCCCAAAAGTATATCGACCGTGGGGTTAAGGGGATCACCGTGCATCCGCGTCAGGATGAGCGTCATATTACCCGTCAGGATACCCGTGACTTGGCCAAACTCTGTGCTCAGTATGACGATGTAGAATTCAACGTCGAAGGTTACCCAAGTGAAGACTTTTTGTTGTTGGTCGAAGAAGTCAAACCCGATCAGGTCACTTTGGTGCCCGATAGCCCTGATCAGCTTACCTCAGATCACGGCTGGGATCTGGCCAACAGCGATACCCTGGCATTTGCCGCGCAGTGCTGTGAGCGCCTCAAAAAAGCGGGGATCCGCTCATCGTTGTTTTTGGACCCTCAAGTAGATTTGGCCGATTTCGCCGCCGAGTCAGGCACCGACCGGGTAGAGCTTTATACTGAGGAATTTGCCCACACTCATAATACTGAGGCGGCCGAAGCGGTATTGGCGAGATATCGTGCCACTGCTGAGCGCGCACAAGCTTTAGGTCTTGGCGTCAATGCCGGGCATGACTTGGATTTAACCAATTTGCCGGATTTTTTGACCATTAAAGATATCTTGGAAGTCTCTATCGGTCATGTGCTGACCATTGAGTGCATCGAGCAGGGCATGGATAGCGTTATTGCCCAGTATCTCGATATCTGCAAAAACAGCGCATAATAGACGGTATCTTTATACAAAAAAGGCCGCAACGCGGCCTTTTAATATTTTTATCGAAGATAAAAGTTTAGTCTCTTGGAATAACGATTTTCTTAGCGTCGCTTTGCTTGAACAAGATCAAGGTATGACCAATCACATGGACTTTTACCGCGCCGGTTTCGCGCACGATGGCATCCATGATCAGCTTCTTCTCGTCACGATCTTCAGCAGGTACTTTAACTTTGATCAGTTCGTGATGTTCAAGGGCGTTTGAGATCTCGGCGACGACGCCTTCGGTAAGGCCATTGGCGCCTAACAGCACTACTGGCTTCAACGAATGTGCCAGACCTTTTAAGTGCTGGAGTTGTTTTTTCGATAGATTCATCTGTTTACAAATTAATTCTTTGGTAAGGCTTGAATTGCGGCTATTCTACCGCCATCTTAAGCGTATTACTAATTGTCTGTGGTGTTTAATGACAAAAAAGAAGAAATCCGCTAGTTCCACAAGGTGGATCAAAGAACATTTTGACGATAAATATGTCAAACTGGCGCAACAGCGGGGTTTACGCTCCCGTGCAGTATTCAAACTCGAAGAACTGCAAAGTAAAGATAAACTGATCAAACCGGGCATGACGGTGGTGGACTTAGGTGCCGCACCGGGTGGCTGGTCGCAGTTGGCGGCTGAGTTGGTCGGTGAGCGCGGAACTGTGATTGCTTGTGACATTCTGCCGATGGACGCCATCGCCGGGGTGGATTTTTTACAAGGCGATTTTCGCGAAGAAGTGGTCTTAAATGCGTTGCTAGAGCGTATTGATGGCCGTAATGTTGATGTGGTGCTCTCGGATATGGCACCGAATATGGCAGGAAATGAAAGTATCGATCAGGCCCGTTCTATGTATCTGGTCGAGTTGGCGCTCGATATGTGCCACCAAGTGCTTAAAACGAAAGGGAGTTTCGCCGTAAAAGTCTTTCAAGGAGAAGGATTTGACGCATTTATGCAATCGGTTCGCGAGGTCTTTACAGTCGTCAAGACGCGCAAACCGGATTCTTCGCGTGACCGGTCGCGAGAAGTCTATATAGTAGCAACGGGCTTTAAGCTATAGGCTATTGCACAATAATACGGTAAACTGTCCCAACGGACGTGTGAATTTGCATTAGAAACAGATAAAAGAGGTCAAGACCTTGAGTGATATGGCAAAGAACTTGATACTGTGGTTGGTAATTGCTGTGGTGTTAATGTCGATTTTCCAGAACTTTACGCCGACGGAAAAAACCGACACCCAGATGAGTTACACCCAGTTCGTCAAAGAAGTCAAACAGGGCAACATTAGTGAAGTAAAGGTTGCTCAAGGTGGCCAGCTTTCCGGTTATCGTCGTAACGGCGAACACTTTCAATTAACCATTCCCGGCAACTATGACAAAGACCTGATCAACGATTTGGTCAACAACAATGTCGAGTTGACTGGCGAGCCGCCAGAAGAACAAAGTATGCTGTTGAGCATTTTGATCTCCTGGTTCCCAATGATTTTGCTCATTGGTGTGTGGATCTTCTTCATGCGCCAAATGCAAGGCAGTGGCGGCAAAGGCGCCATGACCTTTGGTAAGAGCAAAGCCAAGCTGCTAAGTGAAGACCAAATCAAAACCACGTTTGCCGATGTGGCCGGCTGTGAAGAAGCCAAAGAAGATGTTGAAGAACTGGTTGATTATCTAAAAGAACCGTCTAAGTTCCAAAAGCTCGGCGGTAAAATTCCTAAAGGCGTGTTGTTGGTCGGTCCTCCGGGCACCGGTAAAACCTTATTGGCCAAAGCCATTGCCGGTGAAGCCAAAGTGCCGTTTTTTGCCATCTCAGGTTCTGACTTTGTTGAAATGTTCGTTGGTGTCGGTGCCTCAAGGGTGCGCGATATGTTCGAGCAGGCGAAAAAAGCCGCCCCTTGTATCATCTTTATTGATGAAATCGATGCGGTCGGTCGCCAACGTGGCGCAGGTCTTGGTGGCGGTCATGATGAACGTGAACAAACCTTGAACCAGATGTTGGTCGAAATGGACGGCTTTGGCGGTAACGAAGGCGTGATTGTTATCGCGGCAACCAACCGCCCAGACGTACTAGACCCTGCGCTATTAAGACCGGGCCGTTTTGACCGTCAGGTGACCGTCGGTTTACCGGATGTTCGTGGTCGTGAGCAGATCCTTAAAGTTCATATGCGCAAAGTGCCTTTAGGCGAAGATGTAAAAGCGTCGGTGATTGCCCGTGGTACGCCTGGTTTCTCAGGTGCTGACCTTGCCAACCTTGTTAATGAAGCCGCCTTGATGTCGGCGCGCTTTTCTAAGCGCGTGGTGTCGATGGATGAGTTCGATAAAGCCAAAGACAAGATCCTCATGGGCGCCGAGCGCAAGTCCATGGTGATGGATGAGAAAGAAAAGGAAATGACTGCCTACCACGAAGCGGGTCACGCCATCGTTGGCCGTTTAGTGCCTGAGCATGATCCGGTTTACAAGGTGTCTATTATTCCGCGAGGACGTGCTTTAGGTGTAACTATGTATTTGCCGGAGCAGGATAAATACAGCTCATCTAAACAAAGCTTGGAGAGTCGCATCTCTAGTCTGTACGGCGGACGTATTGCCGAAGAATTGATTGGCGGCCCTGATATGGTCAGTACCGGCGCATCTAACGATATTGAGCGTGCAACGCAATTGGCCCGTAAGATGGTGACGCAATGGGGCTTGTCTGAAAAGCTTGGCCCGATGCTTTATGCCGAAGAAGAAGGTGAAGTATTCCTCGGTCGTAGTGCCAGCAAATCGATTCATATGTCAGATGAAACCGCAAAGCTTATTGATGCTGAGATCAAAGATGTTGTTGACCGCAACTACAAGCGCGCGAATAAAATTTTGACCGAGAACATCGATATTCTTCACGCCATGAAAGATGCCTTGATGAAATATGAGACCATTGATGCCGATCAGGTGGATGATTTGATGGCTCGCCGTCAGGTGCGCGAACCTAAAGATTGGAAGAGTGATGATGACGATAAGCGTTCATCCGGTGAAGCGGAATCAAACAAAGAGCCACAAGCTCAACCCACGGAAGGTTCGGCACCTTCTAACGGTTCTGCCCACTAAAGCGCGTTAAAAACACGACGCAAAAAACCCGAACATTCGGGTTTTTTGCGCTGTAGCAACCCCACAAAGAACCAGGTCATTATTCATTGAGCGACAACTTTTTCAACCGATTGTGCACCGAGCAGTGCGCTGTGGTGATGGGCATCTTAAATGTCACGCCCGATTCGTTTTCCGATGGCGGCCAATATACCCTCCTAGATAACGCGCTTACTCAAGCGCAAGCCATGTTGGCATCCGGTGCAAAGATCATTGATATCGGCGGAGAGAGCACTAGGCCCGGCGCACAGGCGGTCACTGTCACACAAGAGCTTGACCGGGTTATCCCAGTGATTGAAGCGATAAAGTCACGCTTTGATTGCCTCATTTCTATCGATACCAGCAAAGCGCAGGTGATGGAAGCCGCTGTTAAAGCCGGTGCCGATATCATCAATGATGTAAAAGCGCTCAGTGAGCCGGGATGTATTGACGTCGTGGCCAAGTATCAGACACCGGTATGTTTGATGCACATGCAAGGCGAGCCTCGTACAATGCAGCATAATCCAAGCTATCAAGATGTCGTTAATGACATAAAGCGCTATTTTGTTGAGCGCTTGGCCGCTTGTTTTGCCGCAGGTATCAAAGCGAATAATATTTGTTTAGACCCGGGCTTTGGTTTTGGTAAAACCTTAGAACAGAATTATCAGTTACTTGAGCGGTTAGGGGAGTTTAAATCGCTGAACTTGCCATTGTTGGCTGGACTGTCACGTAAGTCGATGATAGGCAACGTTTTGGATTTGCCTGCCGAACAACGTGTCAACGGTAGCGTAGCCTGCGCCGTTATAGCAGCGATGAAAGGTGCTCGGGTGATCCGAGTGCATGATGTCAAACCCACCGTAGAAGCGATTAAAATAGTGAGTGCCACCAAAATGTATGGTGAACAAGAAGATTTGGAGAGTATTGAGTGATCGAACGTAAATATTTCGGAACGGATGGTATTCGAGGCTTGGTTGGTGATGATCCTATCACCCCTGAATTTGTCTTGAAATTGGGTTGGGCTGCCGGCCGAGTATTATCTCGTGTGGGCACTAAGAAGGTGATGATCGGCAAAGACACGCGTATCTCCGGCTATATGTTGGAAACCGCTCTTGAATCGGGCTTGATTGCCGCAGGTATCGATGTTGACTTGCTAGGTCCGATGCCGACTCCGGCCGTTGCCTATCTGACCAATACCTTCCGCGCTGAAGCGGGTATTGTGATCAGTGCCTCGCACAACCCATATTATGATAACGGCATTAAGTTTTTCTCCTCAGAAGGACTAAAACTCGATGATTCCGTCGAGCTTGCGATTGAAAAGAAAATCGATATGCCGATGACTTGTGTTGAATCGGCAGAGCTGGGTAAGGCGACTCGTATTGTCGATGCGGCAGGGCGCTATATTGAGTTTTGTAAGAGCCGTTTTCCAAGTCATTTGTCATTGAAAGGCTTACGTATTGTACTTGATTGTGCCAATGGCGCGACTTATCACATTGCGCCGAATGTGTTTAGAGAATTGGGCGCAGAGGTATTTGAAATCGGCTGTGAACCCGATGGTTTAAATATCAACGACGGCTGTGGCGCCACCAATACCGAATTTGTCCGCAAAGCGGTGCTTGACCTAAAAGCCGACCTCGGTATCGCATTAGATGGTGACGGTGATCGTATCATGATGGTTGATCATACTGGTTATGTGGTCGATGGTGACGAAATCGTTTATATCATTGCCCGTGAAGCGCTGAAAAACGGTCGCCTTGAAGGTGGTGTGGTTGGTACTTTGATGAGTAACCTTGGCCTTGAGGTTGCCCTTAAAGAGTTGGGCGTGCCTTTTGCCCGAGCTAAGGTCGGTGACCGCTACGTGATGTCGATGCTCAAACAAAAGGGCTGGCAAATTGGTGGTGAAAACTCAGGTCATGTGCTTAATTTGACCCATGCCTCCACAGGGGATGGTATTATTGCTGGGCTTCAGGTGTTGACAGCGATGTGTTTGTCTAACATGAACCTGTATGAGATGCGCAATGGCATGACCAAGTACCCGCAAAAGCTGATCAATGTGCGTTATGAGAAAGAAAATGATCCACTCAATGCCCGTCAGGTTCAGACAGAAATTGAGCAGGTTGAACAACTTCTCGGCGATGATGGTCGAGTTCTTATTCGAAAGTCTGGAACCGAGCCTGTGATCCGCGTCATGGTTGAGGGCAAGGACAAAGAATTGGTCGATACGCAATGTCGTCGCATCGCCGAAATGGTGGAAAAGTTTTCGTAATTTTTTTGCAATAAAGCATTGCATCTTCACTCAAGGATGATTAATATGCTGCCCTCAATCGATTCAGGGTGTTTATATGACCGCAAGGCGTCCTCTGGCTGTAGCCAATTGGAAAATGAACGGAGATTTGAGCCTGGTAGAAGCCATGGCGTCAAGGCTGAATAAGCTGGGTGAGACAAAAGCACAAATCGTCATTTGTCCATCGTTTCCTTTCTTAGCGGCATGTAAAAGTCAAGCTCAAGGTTTCAAGGTTGGTGCTCAGAACATGTCAGAGCAAGATTGCGGCGCCTTTACCGGCGAAGTATCAGCTCAAATGTTGACTGGCCTTGAAATTGAATATGTTATTATTGGCCACTCTGAACGACGCGCGATTTACGGCGAAGACGACTCTTTAGTCGCACAAAAGTTTGCCAAAGCGCTCAGTGCTGGGTTAACACCAATTTTATGTGTTGGTGAAACCATTGAACAGCGCGAAGCAGGTGACACCGAAGCGGTTGTCAGTGCTCAAGTCAAAGCCGTTATTGATACCCATGGGGTAGCAGCCTTTGATAACGCCGTGATTGCTTATGAACCCGTTTGGGCTATTGGCACCGGCAAAACCGCAACAGCGGAAATGGCGCAAGAGGTTCATCAATTTATTCGTGCGTTAGTCGCACAGTTTGATGAAGTAATAGCGCAAAAACTGCCGATCTTGTATGGCGGCAGTGTAAATAGTTCAAACAGCCAAGCGTTGTTTGCACAGCCAGATATTGATGGCGGCCTAGTAGGCGGCGCCAGCTTAAAAGTAGAAGACTTCGCGGCCATTTGCCAAAGCTTCTAAATAACAGCCTAAGGTTTTAGGAATTGACGTAAAATGTATGAAATTTTACTTATTGTTTACTTGCTGATTGCTCTGTTCTTGATCTTTATGATCTTGATACAGCAAGGTAAAGGTGCAGATATGGGCGCATCATTCGGTGCCGGTTCATCTAACACCTTGTTTGGTGCAAGTGGTTCAGGCAACTTTTTGACCAAGACCACTACCGCCTTGGCAACGGCATTTTTTGTCATCAGCATTATTCTTGGTAACTTGACAGCCAACCAAGTAAAGCAAACTGATGAATTTAGCGACTTGAGCACCGCAGACGGCGCTGTCGTTGAACAAACTCAAGGTGACGCGCCAGCTTCTGATATCCCAGTAGCACAAGATGGCGTTGAAGATGCTCCGGCTAGCGACATTCCAGCCGATAGCAACAAAGCTGATGACAACCAAGGCGATAAATAAGCCTTAACACAGACTTGCCGAGATGGTGGAATTGGTAGACACGCTATCTTGAGGGGGTAGTGAGCGTAGCTCGTGCGGGTTCAAGTCCCGCTCTCGGCACCACTTATAACAGAACCGGCTAATGCCGGTTTTGTTGTTTTTATCGTTTGTAATTTAAAGCGCTATGTTTGATGTGTGGCACCTGTAGCCTGCACCTTTAGGTGCGATTCAAATATTGGTGTTGCTTGCCGGGGTCGAGCCTAAAGGCTCATGCTACGGGCGCATGTCATTAGTGACGAGTTCACCAATGTAGTCTGGACCTTTTGGTGCGATTCAAATATTGGCGTTGCCTGCCGGGGTCGAGCCTAAAGGCTCATGCTACAAATTATCGGTTGCTTTAAGTTATTGATGGGAGTAGAATACTGTCGTTTTCTGACGCGGGATGGAGCAGTTTGGTAGCTCGTCGGGCTCATAACCCGAAGGTCGTTGGTTCAAATCCGGCTCCCGCAACCATTTTTCAAGTTAGTTCTTATGCTGTAGTAACTTGGATACGTATTTTTCACGAAAATGCTCCGCTCGTCCGGGGCGTTTTTGTTTTAAGAGGGCTATAAGCCCTTTTTTTATAGGTTTGGAGGTTTTCTTGACCAGGCTTGAACAGCAAATTACACAGATGCTAAACGATACTGTAGAGGCTCAAGGCTTTGAGTTGACCGGTGTTGAATTTGTCAGAGCCGGTAAACATTCGACGTTGAGGGTGTATATCGATTCCCCTAATGGTATTAATGTCGATGATTGCGCGGAAGTCAGTCATCAGGTAGGCGCGATTTTGGATGTGGAAGATCCGATCTCAAGCGAGTATTTCCTTGAAGTATCATCTCCTGGGGCCGACAGACGTTTGTTCAAGCCTCAGCATTATCTCAATTCTATTGGCGAGAAGGTCGCCATCAAACTCAATACGCCGATTGAAGGCAGACGTAAGTTTACCGGCGTACTAAAAGCACTTGAGGGCGATATGCTGTGCATCGAAGTGGATGGACAGGAACATCAGTTAATGATGTCGAATATCGAAAAAGCAAATATAGTTCCTAATTTTGAATTTTAATGGGGAGCCGGGAGCAATAACATGGCTAAAGAAATATTATTGGTAATTGAAGCGGTTTCAAATGAAAAGGCAGTGCCTAGAGAAAAAATCGTAGAAGCGCTTGAAATCGCCTTGGCGACCGCCACCAAGAAAAAGCATACCGGCGACATTGATGTACGAGTATGCATCGATGAGAAAACCGGCGAGTACGATACTTTCCGTCGTTGGATGGTAGTAGAGGACAGCGACACCGGTTTGGAAAACCCATACCGTGAGATCAGCCTTTCGGCTGCTCAAGTAGAAGAACCTGAGATCCAAGTCGGCGATTTTGTCGAAGAGCCAATCCCGTCGATTGAGTTCGACCGTATCACCACCCAAACGGCCAAGCAGGTTATCGTGCAAAAAGTACGTGAAGCCGAGCGTGCCATGGTGGTTGAAGCTTTTGAAAGCCAAGTGGGTGAGCTGGTTACTGGTGTGGTTAAACGTGCCGGTCGAGACAGCGTTATTTTAGATTTGGGCAACAACGCCGAGGCGGTGATTTTGCGTGATGAGATGATCCCACGTGAATCTTTCAGACCTGGCGATCGTGTCCGCGGTTTGTTATATGAAGTTCGCCCAGAGGCGCGTGGCGCGCAGTTGTTTGTCTCTCGTACACGTCCTGAGATGCTGATCGAATTGTTCCGCATCGAAGTGCCAGAGATTGGCGAGGAGATGATTGAAATTAAAAGTGCCGCTCGCGATAAAGGCTCACGTGCCAAAATCGCCGTTAAGTCTAACGACAAGCGTATCGACCCAATTGGCGCTTGTGTTGGTATGCGTGGCGCCCGAGTTCAAGCGGTTTCAACAGAACTTGGTGGCGAGCGTATCGACATCGTGTTGTTTGACGACAACCCGGCGCAATACATCATCAACGCCATGTCACCGGCCGAGGTTGAGTCGATTGTTGTCGATGAAGACTCACATTCGATGGATGTTGCCGTTGAAGATGCCAACCTAGCAATGGCTATCGGCCGTAACGGTCAGAATATTCGCTTGGCCAGTCAGTTGACCGGTTGGGAATTGAATGTCATGACGGTGGCAGATATGAAAGCCAAACATCAGGCAGAAAGCGATAAGTTCATCACACTGTTTACCGACGGTTTGGATATTGATGAAGATTTTGCCCAACTGCTTATCGACGAAGGTTTCACTTCTTTAGAAGAGATTGCCTACGTGCCGATGTCTGAGCTATTAGAAATTGAAGGTCTCGACGAAGAGACTGTTAACATCTTGCGCGAACGTGCCAAAGCCACGTTGACCACCCAAGCCCTCGCCAAAGAAGAGTCTTTGGAAAACGCAAAACCTGAAGCGGATTTGTTGGCCTTGGAAGGTTTAGAAAATCACATGGCATACGTCCTGGCAAGCAACGGTATCTGTACCCTTGAAGACTTGGCAGAGCAGGGCGTTGACGATATCGCTGAGATTGACGGTATGGGTGAAGAACTCGCCGGACAACTGATCATGGCAGCCCGCAACATTTGCTGGTTTAGCGATGATCAAAATGAGCAGTAGTCAACACAGGAGATAGACAATGGCTGAAATTACGATAGATAAATTAGCTAAAGACATAGGAACCGATGTTGACCGTTTGATCAAACAATTGGCAGCGGCGGGAATCGACAAGACCCCCAGTTGTCTGGTCAGTGAGGAAGAAAAGTCTAAATTGCTGGCACACTTGAATAAAGCGCATGGCGGTAGCGGCACCGAGCCGACCCGAATGACATTAAAGCGCACCACCAAGAGTACGTTGAACGTGCCGGGTGGTTCGGGCAAGAGCAAAGCGGTTAAAGTGGAAGTACGTAAAAAGCGCACTTACATCAAAAAAGGCGTAAATGAGCTTAAAGAGCAGGCGGAGCGTGACGCTCAGGTTGCAGAAGAAGAACGTTTGGCCGAAGAAGCCCGTCTTGCAGAGCAGGCGGCACAAAAAGCTGAGCAAGAGCGTTTAGAAGCGGAGCGTAAGGCTAAAGAAGAAGCCGAACGTAAAGCGGCAGAAGCCCAGCGTCAGCAAGAGCAAAAAGCCAGCCAGACGCAGGAACCAGAAGAACCTGAAGCGCCGAAAACCGAAGCTGAGAAAGCCGAAGCCGCCGAGGCATTACGCATTCAGCAGGAGAAAGAAAAGGCAGCTGCCGAAAAAGCAGAAGCCGAGGCTAAAGCCAATGTTGAAAAGGCTCGTCGTTTGGCTGAAGAAAATGCCGAACGCTGGGAAAAAGAAGAACGTGCTCGCCAAGAAGCTTTTGCCAAGCAAGATTTGCATAAGCATACCTCTGTTGTCGCCCGTGCAGCAGAAGATGAAGAAGAAACCAAAGAAGAACGTCGCGACCGTCGTGGCGCTGCGGCTAAGAAGCGTAAGAAGACTCAGCAAAAAGATGAGCGTCCATCTAAGTTGGGTAGAGCCAAAGGTGGTCGTTTAAGAGCGCCATCTTCAATTCAACAGAGCTTCCAAAAACCAACCCAGGCGGTTGTGCGTGATGTTGTTATTGGTGAAACCATTACCGTTGCTGAATTGGCCAACAAAATGGCCGTTAAAGCCGCTGAAGTGATCAAGGCGATGATGAAGATGGGCGCCATGGCAACCATCAATCAGGTGATCGACCAAGAAACAGCTGCTTTGGTTTGTGACGAAATGAACATCAACTACTCGTTGCGTAAAGAGAACGAGTTGGAAGATCAGTTGTTGAGTGAGCGTGGCGAAACGGGTAAAGCAGAATCTCGTGCGCCGGTTGTTACCGTAATGGGTCACGTTGACCATGGTAAGACTTCATTGCTTGACAGTATTCGTAAAGCCAAGATCGCCGAAGGCGAGGCCGGTGGTATTACCCAGCATATCGGTGCTTACCACGTAGAAACCGGTCACGGCATGATCACCTTCTTAGATACTCCAGGCCATGCCGCGTTTACTTCAATGCGTGCTCGTGGTGCTAAAGCAACCGATATCGTTATCTTGGTCGTTGCGGCAGACGATGGCGTAATGCCACAAACCATTGAGGCGATTCAGCATGCCAAGGCCGCTGAAGTGCCATTGATTGTTGCGGTAAACAAAATCGATAAGCCAGAAGCCGACCCAGACAGAGTACGTAACGAGTTGTCTCAGCACGGTGTTATCCCGGAAGACTGGGGTGGAGATACGCAGTTTGTTCACGTATCGGCCAAACAAGGTTTACACATCGATGACCTGCTGGACTCTGTCTTGCTACAGGCAGAGGTGCTCGAATTGACCGCTGTGCGCGATGGTTTGGCCTCAGGTGTGGTTATTGAGTCTAAACTGGATAAAGGCCGTGGTCCTGTGGCTTCCGTGTTGGTTCAAGAAGGTACTTTACGTAAAGGCGATATCGTACTGTGTGGCTTTGAATACGGCCGCGTCCGTGCGATGAACGACGAAGACGGTAAACCAACCGACGAAGCGGGTCCTGCAATTCCGGTTGAGATCTTGGGTCTTTCCGGTGTGCCGCAAGCCGGTGATGAAGTGACCGTGGTTAAAGATGAGCGTAAAGCCCGTGAAGTTGCTTTGCATCGTCAAGGTAAGTTCCGTGAAGTTAAATTGGCCCGTCAGCAAAAAGCCAAACTTGAGAACATGTTTGCCAACGTTCAGTCTGGTGAAGTGTCTGAGCTTAACCTCGTGGTTAAGTCTGACGTACAAGGTTCACTTGAAGCCATTACCGATGCCTTGCTCAAGCTTTCTACCGACGAGGTAAAAGTGAAGATCATCGGCTCCGGTGTGGGTGGTATCACAGAAACCGACGTGTCTTTGGCCGAAGCGTCTACCGCCATTATCATTGGCTTTAACGTCCGTGCCGATGCCTTGGCCCGTAAAGCCATTGAGGTGGCTAACGTAGACTTACGTTACTACTCCATCATCTATAACCTGATTGACGAAGTGAAGCAGGCGATGGAAGGTATGTTGGCACCTGAATTCAAGCAAGAGATCATTGGTCTTGCTGAGGTTCGTGATGTGTTTAAATCACCGAAAATCGGCGCTATTGCCGGCTGTATGGTGGTTGAAGGTATCGTTAAACGTTCTGCCCCAATTCGTGTATTGCGCGATAACATCGTTATTTATGAAGGTGAGCTTGAATCGTTGCGTCGCTTTAAAGATGACGTAATGGAAGTGCGCAACAACATGGAATGTGGTATCGGCGTTAAGAACTACAACGACGTACGCGTTGGCGATATGATAGAGGTATTTGAGGTCGTCGAGGTTAAACGAACTTTGTAAGACCCAAGCCCTAAGAAAATTGGTCTATAAAAAGGGGCGTCGAGCCCCTTTTTTGAATTTTGAAGGTAATACAATGCGACGTGACTATTCACGCACCGACCGCGTATCACAGCAAATGCAAAAAGAAATTGCGGTGATTTTGCAACGGGAGATCAAAGACCCGAGAGTCGGTATGGCAACCGTATCGAGTGTTGATGTGTCTAAAGACCTGTCTTTTGCCAGAGTCTATATCACATTTTACAACAGCGATGATGTCCAAATGAACAAAGCCGTTGAGATCCTCAACGAAGCTTCAGGTTTTATCCGTTCACTTATCGGCAAGCGTATTCGCGCCCGAGTCGTGCCGGAGTTGAGATTTGTGCTCGACACCTCTTTGATCTCCGGTATGCAGATCTCCAACTTAGTGGATGAGGTAATGGCCAAAGATCGCAAGAAACAGCAGCAAAGCGAAGATGAAGATAGCGCCGAGCAGAACAAGGACGGCGAGGCGTAATCGTGGGTAGACGTAACAAAGGCCGCAAGGTCAATGGCGTGATCCTTATCGACAAGCATCACGGTGAATCGTCTAACCGCGTTTTGCAGCAGGTTAAGCGCGCTTTTGGTGCCGCCAAAGCGGGGCACACCGGCGCGCTCGACCCACTGGCAACCGGCATGTTGCCCATTTGCCTTGGTGAGGCCACCAAGTTTTCTCAGTTCCTACTCGACACCGACAAAACCTACGTGGTTACCGCCAAGCTTGGCGTGCGGACGACCACCAGTGATGCCGATGGCGAAGTGGTCAGCGAAAAGCCGGTCAGTATCGATAAGGCGCAATTTGTGGCGGCGATGGAAAGCTTTAAAGGCACGACCGAGCAGGTTCCCTCAATGTACAGTGCGCTCAAATATGAAGGGCAACCTTTGTATAAGTACGCCAGAGAGGGGAAGACGGTGCCGCGTAAATCTCGCCCGATCACTGTTTATGCCATCGATCTGCTGCGGTTTGAAGACGATGAAGCGGATATGCGCATTCATTGCAGCAAAGGCACTTACATTCGCACCATCGTCGATGACTTGGGTGAGAAACTCGGTTGCGGCGCTCATGTTAAGCATTTGCGCAGACTCGGTGTCGGCCATTATCCGGCAGCCAAAATGATCACCGTTGAAGCGTTGCAAGCTTTAGGTGAGCAGTCGGAAGATGATTTTGCCGCCTTGGATGCCTTGTTGTTGCCTATGGATACGGCCGCCGAGTTGCTTGATAAGGTCGTGATCGACCAAAAGGGCGCAGTGGCTTTCGCCCATGGTAACCCGGTCTTTGGGCTATATCCCAAGATAAATGCAGACTCGCAAGGACAGGTCAGAGTTTATGATGACAACGACCTGTTTTTAGGCGTCGGTGTGATTGAAGCGCCGAATCGTTTGGCGCCCAAGCGGGTTGTCAACTATGGTGCTTGTAATTAAAAGCAAAGCTGCGTAAAATACGCGCCTCTTAATCTTTGGTTAAGAATGTACTGCCGTGGCTGAATTAGTGATCGGCCATTGGTGAATTTAAAACTCGATAAATGACTAGGAGTTTATCATGTCACTAAGCACTGAACAAAAAGCGCAAATCGTTAAAGAATATGCCCAAGGTGAAGGCGATACCGGTTCTCCAGAAGTACAGGTTGCCTTGTTGACTGCTCAAATCAACCACTTGCAAGCTCACTTTAAAGAGCACATCCATGACCATCATTCACGTCGTGGTTTGTTGCGTATGGTTAGCCGTCGTCGTAGCTTGCTTGACTACCTCAAGCGTAAAAACAACGACCGTTACACCGACTTGATCGCTCGCTTGAAATTGCGTCGCTAATCAAGTTTGCCAACTTGGTTGGCAACACCGTTCTACTCAAAAGCCCCGTTATGGGGCTTTTTTGATGGCCACTCTCCAGTTATTCAACATCAGAATTCGTCGTTATGGCATTTATGCCGGCTAGTCAGTCATGTTCGCAATGCCAGCTGTAGCTCTGGCATTTATGCCAGCTGAACAGCCATTTTAGCGATACCACCTGTACCTCGGGCATTCATGCCAGTGATAAACTGACCAATGCTGTAATACAAATAGAGCCAAGAGAATAAATAAATCCTGCAAATAAACTGTTTTTGTCCTGCTGTTTTAGTATACTGGGCGCGAAAATTGAAAGCGTAATATATTTGAAAATAGTCAAAGGACAAAAAAGTTGAACCCTATTACCAAAACATTTGAGTACGGTCAGCACACCGTTACTTTAGAAACCGGGGTTATTGCCCGTCAAGCTTCAGCAGCAGTCATGGCAAGCATTGGAGACACCAGCGTGTTCGTCTCCGTCGTCGCAAAGAAAGAATGTGCCGAAGGCCAGGATTTCTTCCCGCTGACAGTAAATTATCAAGAAAGAACTTATGCCGCAGGTAAGATCCCTGGTGGATTTTTCAAGCGTGAAGGTCGTCCAAGCGAAGGCGAGACATTAACCAGCCGTCTTATCGACCGTCCTATCCGTCCATTGTTCCCAGATGGCTTTAAAAATGAAGTACAGGTGATCTGTACAGTTATGTCGGTAAACCCTGACATCCAGCCTGACTTGGTGGCAATGATCGGCACCTCTGCGGCGTTGGCCATTTCTGGTGTGCCATTCAATGGCCCTGTCGGCGCAGCCCGCATCGGTTTCATCAATGACCAATACGTACTTAACCCTTCAATCAGCGAATTGGCCGACAGCCGTTTGGAATTGATGGTTGCCGGTACTAAAAACGCCGTTTTGATGGTTGAATCTGAAGCCGACGTATTGTCTGAAGATGTGATGCTTGGTGCCGTCATGTACGGTCACGATCAAATGCAGACTGTCATCAATGCCATCAGCGAATTTGCCGCTGAGGTTGGCGTTGACGCTTGGGACTGGCAAGCGCCGGTTGAAAACACCGAGCTTAAAGACAAAGTTCGCGCCTTGGCCGAGCAAGGCATTGGTGATGCCTATCGTATGACCGACAAGATGCAGCGTAAAGACGCCGTTTCTGTGGTAAAAGATGAGGTTATCGCCAAATTGACCGAGGAGCTTGGTGACGCGCTCAACGTCGATGACGTTCGCGATATGCTTGGTTCGGTAGAAAAGTCTATCGTTCGCAGCCGTATCTTGGCTGGTGAGCCGCGTATCGATGGTCGTGAACCGGATATGGTTCGTGCCCTTGATATCATGACTGGCGTATTGCCACGTACTCACGGTTCTTCATTGTTCACCCGTGGTGAAACCCAGGCTTTGGTTACCTGTACATTGGGTACTCAGCGCGATGCGCAAATCGTTGATGCCATCACCGGTGAAATCAAAGACAACTACCTGTTCCATTATAACTTCCCTCCATACTGTGTGGGCGAGACCGGCTTTATCGGCTCTCCTAAGCGTCGTGAAATCGGCCATGGTAAGTTGGCTAAGCGTGGTACTCAAGCGGTTATGCCAGCTCAGGACGAATTCCCGTACACTGTACGTATCGTTTCAGAGATCACCGAATCGAACGGTTCATCTTCAATGGCTTCAGTTTGTGGTGCCTCTTTGGCATTGATGGATGCTGGTGTGCCTATTAAAGCCGCCGTTGCTGGTATTGCTATGGGTCTTGTTAAAGATGCCAACGGTTTTGTGGTTCTGTCTGACATTTTGGGTGATGAAGATCACTTAGGCGATATGGACTTTAAAGTTGCCGGTACCGACGCTGGTATCACTGCACTGCAAATGGATATCAAAATCGAAGGTATCGATCGTGAGATCATGCAGCAGGCACTTAAGCAAGCCAAAGGCGCCCGTTTGCACATTTTGAAAGTGATGGAGCAGGCGATTTCTTCTCACCGTGAAGAATTGTCAGATTTTGCACCGCGCATCTACACCATGAAGATCCCATCGAAGAAGATCGCCGATGTTATCGGTAAAGGTGGTGCCACTATCCGTGCATTGACCGAAGAGACCAACACTACCATCGAAATCGAAGATGACGGCACCATTAAGATTGCCGCCATCGACGGCTTTAGCGCCAAAGACGCTATCGCACGTATCGAGTCTTTGGTTGCTGAGATTGAAGTCGGCACCATTTATCGCGGTAAGGTTATCCGAATCGTAGACTTTGGTGCATTCGTCAATATCCTTCCGGGTAAAGACGGCTTGGTACATATCTCTCAAATCTCTGAAGAACGTGTTAACAACGTCGCCGACCACCTAAAAGAAGGTCAAGAAGTTGATGTTAAGGTATTGGAAGTGGACCGTCAGGGCCGCATCCGTTTGAGCATCAAAGAAGCGCAAGTTAAAGCAGACGCATAAGCGGGCTTTCACGTTATCTAAAAGGGCGCCAATTGGCTAATGCCGATCAGTTAAGCAAAAAACACTTGCTTTTCTGATGGATAGGATCAAAATCCGATGATCTCTGGTCATCGGATTTTTTTATGCATCTTCAGAAAGCCTTGTCAGCAACATTTGACACTACCACTTCCTTTTGT
>JBFHGJ010000063.1:0-31410 GCA_041583135.1 Alteromonadaceae bacterium
CCTGATCTGCCAATCACTGCGCCGCGCTATTTTGAGCAAATGCCGGTGGCCAATCGCGACGAGTGTGTGCAAATGACCATTTTCGCTCAAGATGCCACCACCGAGGTAACGGATTTGACCTTGCTAATCGACCTGCCCAATGGTCAACAGGCGGTCGTACAAACCCAAAGCGATGCCTCCGGTACGACCTTTACCGGTGAGTATTGTGTCGGTTTGGATGCGCCTAGCGGTCAATATGACATTACCATTGTTGCCAGTGACTCGGTTGGCAATGTGTTTAGCATTCAGTGTGAATCATTTGAAGTCAACTCACCACCTGTGGTTGATGCTGGTGCCGACATTTGGCTATCACCTAATAGCGATGGCGCATTCAGCGGTAGCTTTAGCGATGCCGACCCGCTCGATACTCATACCATCGTTTGGGATATGGGTGATGGCAACAGTGTAAGCGGCGAATTGGCACCGGCATATAGCTATGCCGAGCCGGGCATTTATACGGCACGTTTGACGGTTACCGACTCGTTTGGTGGGGTTGGCTTTGATGAGCGTGTGATTTATGTTGTCGGTAGTGGAACCTATGGCGATGTTCAAGGCTTAGGGTTTTGGAAGCAGCAATATCGCCCGGGTAAAGGTGGTGCCAAAAAACTCAGTGATGAAACCCTCGATTATTACCTCAACCTTGTACGTCATATCTCTAAGGTATTTGACGAGCAGGTGGCTTTGACTTCACAGGCCGATGCCAAAGCGGTACTTGACCTGAAAAAGGCCTCTAAGTATCAACGGGCTTTGCAGCACACTTTAACTGCGTGGCTCAATTTTGTTCATGGTGCGATAGGCTACAACGATTGGGTTGATAGTGACGGTGATGGAGTCGTTGATATGACTTACATCGAAGCGATGCAGGCGATTGAAGCGATATTGCTTGACCCCAATGCCGTTGATGCCGACTACAATGCGGCCAAAACAATGGCGGAAAACATCGGCGGTTAGTCCTAGAGTTGATGGATAGACGGCGCCCATTGGCGCCGTCTATCCAATGGGGCTTCACACGAGAGCATACTCGAAGGTGTAAAACCGATAGAGACTGAGTTTATCGCTCCAATAATCTTCCGGCCAACCGCCTTTGTTTAACAGCGCACGCACGAATGCCTCAGGCGTCGGCAGTGCGTCCCAAACGGTGGGTAAAAAGACCGCTTGACGGTTGCGCCCGACAATCAGTAGGCCATCTTGGTGAGGGGACAAATCCTCAAGTAGCGCCTCAAGCCCGCGGTTTTCCATTGCCATTAACGGCGTCAATATATTGATATCAAAGCGAATATCTTTTAGTTCACTGAGTCTGATAGGCTCGAATCGACGGTCTTTGAGTGTGGTATAGGCACGTTTGGCAATGTCTTGCCATAAAGCGCTATGGGCCTCGATTGAACCAGTGCATCCTCTTAATTGGCCATCGACGTAGTAAGAGACAAAGCAGGCACCGCTCAAGTGCAAAATGGGGTTTTCAGGTGCTTCGGGCATGACAAAGTCACCGCTTTCGAGCGCTTGTGTTAGCACTTGTTCAATCAATGCTTTGATGGCGCTCAGGTCGTCTGCTGTAAGCTGGGCAAAGGGCGAATCAATTGACGATGAAGCTGGCATAGCCGACAACCTCGTCTTTACTGTGATTGATATCTCCCGAATTGGCTTTGGCCATCAACTCAGGCTGCCAGCCTTGTTGTTTGCTAAAGTGCATTAAACCGTTGAGGGCGTGACAGCCGCAGGCGTCATGTGGGCTCAATTGATCATCGCAATGTAAAATGCGCTCAATGGTTTTGGCATCGGTATCAAAGGCTTGCTGGTAGGGCAAAAAATGGCTGAGATCGGTGCTGATGATGATCAAGGTGTCATTCGCCTGAGCAAAGTGTGCCAAAATATCGGCAATTTGCTCAGGCGGGCACTGTCCAACACTCAATGGCACCAATTGAAATTGATCCAGACAATACTGCAAAAACGGCAATTGTACTTCCAACGCATGTTCTTGGTTGTGAGGGAGATCGGATTGTTCGGCCAAACCCAAGCGCCGTAGTTGTTCGCAGCTTTGCATATCGACCGGTATTTCGCCTAGTGGGGTGAGAAAAATATCGTTTGAGGGCACGGCGCAACCTTTGAGCTGACAACGGTGGCTTGGACCAAGTAGGACCACCCGTTTAATTTGTGCCTTTCTCGCCTTTAAGACGCGGTAGGCTTGGGCGGCCACTTTACCTGAGTATATCCAGCCGGCGTGGGGAACGATGAGGGCTTTGGCCGGTTTGCTCGGGAAGTCTAAATCGGCGAATAGCCCATTGAGCGCAGCGCTGGCCTGCACGGCGGTATCGGGATAAAAGGTTCCTGCGACGGCGGGAATGCGATATTTCATTTCATACTCCGTGATTTGTTCTATGATTTGAGTATAGATGCAAACGGGCGTTTTTGAATGGCACAACCACCTGAGTATTTTGCGACTGAGTTTTGGCATCGCGATGATGAGGGCTTGGTGTATTGCGATGTGTGCCCAAGGCACTGTCATTTGCGCGACGGTAAACGCGGTACCTGCTTTGTTCGCATGGCCAAAGACGGTGAGATTGTGTTGACCAGTTACGGCCGTTCTTCTGGGTTTTGTATCGACCCGATTGAGAAAAAACCGCTCAATCATTTTTATCCCGGCAGCAGCATTTTATCCTTTGGCACGGCCGGGTGTAACCTGACCTGTCAATTCTGTCAAAACTGGGATATCAGCAAATCCCGCCAAGTCGATACCTTGTGCGATAGTGCCATGCCTGAGCCTTTGGTTGACACGGCCAAACGTTACGGTTGCGACGCGCTTGCCTATACCTACAACGACCCAATCATTTTTTTGGAATATGCTGTCGATGTTGCTAAAGCGGCGAGGGCGCAGGGGATCAAAAATGTCGCGGTGAGCGCCGGATATATGTGCGATAAGCCCAGAGAGGTGTTTTTTCAGTATATGGATGGCGCCAATATAGACTTAAAGGCGTTTAGCGAGCGTTTTTATCGCAAAATTTGTCATGGTCAATTGCAGCCGGTACTCGATACCCTATTGTATTTAAAGCATCATACCGATGTGTGGTTTGAAATTACCACTTTATTGATCCCCGATGAAAACGACTCAGACGGTGAATTACACCAGATGTGCCAATGGTTGGTGGAAAACCTTGGGCCAGAGGTGCCATTGCACTTTAGTGCTTTTCATCCCGACTTCAAAATGATGGATAAAGCGCCAACACCGCTGGCGACGCTCAAACGTGCCCGCGAGATAGCCCTAAGCTACGGCCTCCACTATGTTTATTGCGGCAATGTTCACGACCTCGCGTCGGATGCAACCTATTGCCCTAACTGTAAAAAAGCGGTGATTGAACGGGATTGGTATCAAATTGGCAATTATCACTTAACCGCAACAGGGCAGTGTGTTTTTTGCGGCCATGCCATTGCCGGCCGCTTTGCCGGTCCCCATGGCCAGTTTGGCCGCAGACGTATTGCGCTGAGGATAGGTTAGGTGCTTGAATTTGAGCGTTATTGTCACTAAGCTTGGCGGAAAATATCCACCTCTTAGGACTGAGCCGCCTTATGACCTCTGCAATAACTGATTTTGACTGTACGCATCTTAGTGTTGTAAAAGACACAAGTGGTATGGAAAAGCTGATTGTCGATAACCCGTTGGCCTATTGTGAAGTCTATCTCCATGGCGCGCATATTACCGAGTTTAAAGCGAAAACAGCCACGCAAGGGCTGTTGTGGCTCAGCCCCAAGGCGGTGTTCGCTAGGGATAAAGCCATTCGCGGCGGTATTCCCATCTGCTGGCCTTGGTTTGGCGCCCATCCAACAGACAAAAATCAATCGGCCCATGGTTTTGCCCGGGTCAGTTTATGGCGATTAACACAAGCCAAAGCCCTCGATTGCGGCGGGACTGAGTTATGTTTAACGCTAACGGATAATGCTGAGACTCGGTGCATCTGGCCGTTTCGCTTTACCCTTGAATACACCATTAAGGTTACCGAGCAACTTGAAGTGTCACTGGTACATATTAACACCGATAAGCAGCCGGTGAGCATTGGCGGCGCTCTCCATAGCTATTTTAAGGTCGGGGAGATAGCGCAGGTGCAAATAGCAGGCCTAGCCGGTGCAACCTACCTTGATAAACTCGCCGACGGGCAAGCCTGCACGCAAAGCGGTGAGATTCGCGTGGCAGCTGAAGTGGATAGCGTTTATCTTGATTGTGCCAACGATTGTACGCTCAAAGACAGGGCCTTGGGCCGCACCATTAGCATCTGCAAACAGGGGAGTGATAGCACCATCGTGTGGAATCCTTGGCAGCGAAAATCTCAGCAAATGGCCGATATGAGTGATGACGGTTATCGTCATATGGTGTGTATTGAAGCCGGAGTGGTCAACGGCAAAGCGCTGGCTCCTGGTGAGCAATGTGAACTCGCCCAACGCATTGAAGTCGTCAGTGATTAGGACAAAAACAACAATGGGCGATTGCTCGCCCATTGTGTTTATTATTTCTTGTGAGTACTCGCCAATTCTTCGCGCCAGTCTTTCTCACGACCGTGCTCATAAGCCACCAACTTGTGGTTGAACTCATTGGTCGCTGACGAGGTGACATTGATCTGCACCAGTTCACCGGCGACAAAACGTTCGCGGTCGGTACTGTCAAAGCCGAACAGGCGGATCAAATCGATGATGTAATAAAAGCGTTTGGCATCGATACTGGCCAGTTCCATGGTCAGCTGATCTTTGATGTTGCCTTTATCGTCGATAGCGTCTTTTTGGTTGCTGTCGATCACAAACAACCCTGCGTGATTCAACGGCGGCAAATTGGCGCGGTCAAATTCACTGTCACTTAAACCGTTACAGGTTTCAAGGCCGACAACATTCAACTGTTCGAACAACGCATCGATACGTTCTAAATCGGTCTTGTTCTCTAAATATTGCAGATTTTGAATGACCTTCTCGAAATGGTCGATAAAGCCACGATATTTTTTGTAAAAAGTTTTTTGTTTGAGCTGCCAATCGGAGCAGATGGTTTGTATTTGATTGTCGCTCATTTCATCGCGGTCGGCTTTCACTTTATTTTTAAACCAGCTCTGAATAAACTTGGGTTTTTCGAGGGTATGTTCACTCATGAAGTACGCTAGTTCTGCCGAGCGGCAAACACGCAGCAATTCAAATTCATTTTTGGTCATCGGTAATGCAATGTGGTTTCCTTGATTGGTTGGCGTAAGTATATATTAGTGGCAGCAAATTTAAACGTATCCGGCTAAAAATTGGCAAAAAAAAGCGAAATTTACCGGACAAAAGCCTGAATTTGCTGCTTTTTGCCTTTTGTCCATGCCGTCCGTGGCAAAAAATTGGCTTAAACGATACCAAATTGGCTCAGGGGGAGGCGACGGTAACGCTTACCTGAGGCGGCAAAAATGGCATTGCATAGGGCAGGTGCGAAAGGTGGAACACCGGGTTCGCCGACACCGGTCGGTTTTTCATCACTATCGACGAGGTATATGTGGGTTGGCGGAATATCGTTTATCCGTGCCAATGGATAGTCGTCAAAATTGCCTTGTTCGACGATGCCGTCTTTTAAGGTGATCTCGCCACGAAGGGCGAAACTTGCCGCCATGACCGCTGCCCCTTCCATTTGCGCTTTGACTCTATCGGGGTTGAGTACCTTGCCACAGTCGATGGCGCTGTCGATACGTTCGATTTTGACTTTACCGTCTTTCATCGATACCTCCACCACAGTAGCGACATAGCTCAAAAAGCTGCGGTGGGCGGCTATACCCAGGCCGTGGCCTTGAGGTAGCTTGCGCCCCCAGTTGGCTTTTTTAGCCACCAATTCAATGACGTTTTTCAGCCTTTTGGTATCCAATGGATAGTCGTCCAGCGACTCGTTGTAGTTGCGGTAGTTGTATCCTTGGTTGGCAAAGTCGAGCTTGGCGTCTTGGCCGATAAGTTGTAGTAGATGATTCTTGGCATCTGTGCCGGTGGCATGGGCGATTTCATCGACAAAGGAGCCGACGGCAAAGGTATTGGAGATATTCGCCACCGAGCGCAACCAGCCGATGCGCTGAAACGTTGCGGTTTCACCGTTTTCAATCAAGATGTTGTCGATGGCAAATGGCACGTCGCCCAGACCGAGATCGTTTTCGAAAGTGGGTGACTTGGCGTTAGGGTTAAAGGTTGAGTTGATTGGATGCATCACCATCGCATGGCGCCAGCCGATGGTTTTACCTTTATCGTCGATGGCGGCATAGGTGCGCTGTAAGCTGGGGCTATGGTAGTAGCCGTGACGTATTTCATCTTCTCGGGTCCACACCATTTTCACCGGCCAACCGCTTTGTTTGGCCAATATTGCCGCCTCGGCCATATAATCCGGTTTGGATTTGCGGCCAAAGCCGCCGCCAAGGTAAGTCACATGCACGGTGACCTGCTCATGTTTTAGCCCTAACGTGTCGCCGATAACCCGTTGCGCGCTTTGTGGCGTTTGCGTACAGCCCCACACCTGCATTTGGCCGTTTTTAAACTGAGCTGCTGCTGCCGGTGGCTCCATCATCGAATGTGATAGGCCTGAAATATAATATTCAGCTTCAAGCTGCTTGGCACTGGCAGAGAGGGCCTTTTGCCAATTGCCTTTTTTACGCACTGTGATGGGGGGCTGCGCTAAGGTTTTGGCAAAGGCTTTTTCATGTTCACGGGTTGAGTAATTGGCGTTGTCGCCGTGGTGCCACTGGATCTTGAGTTTGTCACGGCCTTTAATTGCCGCCCAAGTGTTCTCGGCGATTACGGCAATGCCGCCAAGGGGTTTAAAGAAGGCCGGCGCTGAGGCTGCGGGGATCTCGATGACTTTCAGTACGCCGGGCACTTTTAATGTCGCAGTGGCATCGAATGACTTCACCTGACCAAACACCACTGGAGGCCGTGCTATGACTGCATACTTTTGTCCCGGCAGTTCGACGTCATAGCCGTAAACCGCTGTGCCGTTGACAAAGTCTTTGCCATCGGCAAGGGGCAGGTCGTCTTTACCGACATAACGTAATTGGTCATTGCGCTTAAGTTGCAGCTGTTCAAGGGTCGGAGGCGTCAAGCCTTTGGCGGTCTCGACAAGCTCGGCAAAATCAGCGCTTTTGCCGGATGTTTTATGACTGACTTTGTGGTTATACACTTCACATTCATCAGCATCGACTTGCCACTTTTTCGCAGCTGCCTGTTGTAGCATCCAGCGTGCTGTGGCACCTGCCTGTCTGAGCCTTTGGTAGTTTTTACGGACCGAACGAGAGCCATCGGTGTTTTGACTGCCGTACTTAGCATCGGCTACCGCTTGGACGATGTTGACCCTATCGAAGTCCGCCTCCATTTCATCGGCGACCAATAAAGGGAGGGTCGAGCGGATCCCTTGACCCATCTCTGAGCGATGGCTGATGATAGACACTAGGCCGTCGTTGGCGATAGAAATAAACACATCGGGGTCGAAACTCTGGCTGTTGGCTACTTGCGCCAATGCGTGAGTCGGCAACTGAACACCGAGTACCAAGGCGCTACCGACCGAGCCAAAGCCTTGAATAAATCGTCTGCGACTTAAATTTTCAATCGAATGGCTCATTACTTGACCTCCTTGGCCAGATGCGCGGCGCTGTGAATGGCTTGACGAATGCGGACATAGGTGCCGCAGCGACATAGGTTGCCCGACATGGCAAGATCAATGTCTTCATCACTGGGGGATGGGTTGTTGGCCACGAGCGCGGCGGCAGACATGATTTGGCCTGATTGGCAATAACCACACTGAGGCACATTGTGCTCAAGCCAGGCTTGCTGAACCGGGTGATCGCCATTTTTGGATAAACCTTCAATGGTGGTGATCTGGCCTTTGCCGATAGCGGAAACCGGGGTGAGACAGGCGCGAATGGGCTGACCGTCAAGGTGTACGGTGCAGGCGCCGCATAAGCCTTTGCCACAGCCGTATTTGGTGCCGGTGAGTTTGGCAACGTCACGCAACACCCAAAGCAGTGGCATATCCGGGTCGATATCAAACTGTTGAGTGTTGCCGTTAATGGATAAAGAGATCATGGTTTCGCTCCAGAGATTGTAGCTGCTGCAACTGCAAAGGCGTATCTAAATCAAATTCGGCGCTTGGCAGCTCAATTGCCTTGACTTTATCACGGTATTGTTTGATCACCGCCTTGGCGCCGTTGCCGTGTGGCGTCAGCTGTTTAAGGGCATCGAAGCAATACTGCGGAAATATGGTGGGCGGGCCTATCCGGCCGTTGGTCCGGGCACAATGAATCGATTGTTTGTGCTGAAAATATTGTGCCATTAAATATTCAAGCTCAGTTGCCGATAAGGCCCATTGGTCGGCCAAGACAATCATCACGGCACTGGTGGTGGCGGGCAATTGCGATACACCAAAAGCGATTGAACTGGATAGGCCATCGCGCCAACTGAGGTGGTAGAGAAAGCGACAGTTCGGATGGGAGACTTGTGCGCGAATCGATTTGGCATAGGCGCCCAGCACACAATAAACGTCTGGGCCAAGTGAATCACACAGGGCGATAGTGCGGCCAAGCAGCGTGTCGCCAGCGACACTGACCAGCTGTTTTGGCCTGCCGAGTCTGGCGGAGTTGCCGCCTGCGGCAATGAGTATGGCCATGGTCATTGCAGCCACCTAGGTGTTTCATCAGGGCTGTTTCTCAAGCCGCCTCCAGTTTAAACAACATCTCATCGAGCGCGTGCCATGGCAACAGCGCACATTCTACCCGAGTGGGAAATCTGGCTACGGCCTGCAAAGGGGCGAAAGGCCCGTCGAGATCTTCTTGTTCTAAATACAGTGCGTTTTGTATCGCATCAAAGGTTTGTGCGGCAAATTCAATGTGCTTGCCGGACATTTCCCGGCACATAATTGAAGCCGAAGCACGGCAAATATCGCAGCCACAGCCACTAAAGCCAATATCGATGATGATACTGTTTTCTATTTTTAAAAATACCGTGACATTGTCACCGCATTGCTGATATTCGGAGCATGCGTGGTAGTTATAGTCGAACTGTTTGTCTTGGCCAACAGGCTTTGCAGCATGGTGGCTGATTAATTGCTGAAAATGCTGGTTTATCATTGTTTTTGTTGTTGTCGGTTTTTTAAAGTCGATAGCGTATTTTCAACTTAAAACATTACGCAATTATGATACTGACTTCAAAAATAGACGATAAACGGCAAAAATACAAAACTCATCAACCCGACCTCGGGTGGGCCGACTTGGCTTAAAACAGCCAAGCGTAGGCAAAGCCAAAGGATAAGTTGCCCTTTTGCTTTACTAAAGGGCTGTGTTCGAACGTTGCACCACCGATATGGTTGTAGCGGGCGAATACCCCGGCGCGATAGCCTTTACCTTCGAAGTTCAGACCACCGAGCAGTTGAGCGCCGGCGTAGCCGTCATCGGCTTTAAAGCCCGCTCTGGTGGCGGTGATATAAGCATCATCCACACCGTAAAAATACTGATTAAAATCGGCACTGTCGTATTTCACTCTGGCTTTGAGTACGGTATACCACAAATGGTTGTTCGCAATTGGTCGTTTGTCAGAGGACCAATTGACAGAGAGTTCGCTTTGCCAGCCGATACTCTCGATACCGCCATCGATTGCCCAAGCTTTGCGGGCGGTGAGCTGCATATACAATGACTTGTCGTCTTTGACATACCAATTAAGGGCAGGCCCTATGGCACCGACCCAACCTAAGTTGGGCATACCTGCCCGGGCGCGGTTGTCATCGCTGTTGACGCGAATGGCGCCGCTACCGGAGAATGTCAGCTCTAAATGTTCAGAGTCCCACAGCTTGCGTTTGATGCCGTTGCGGTCAATGGTGAGCTTCTCGCTCTGGTAGCGAATATATGGAAAAGGCAATAATAAACTCTGGCTTTGCTCGGCGCCGTAGTAGTGGGGCAGATTGGCGCCAAAAACGCCAACCCCAAAGGTCCATTGACCTTTTTTGTCGCTGGGCGTTTGGGCTGCTTGGTTGTCAGCCTGAGCGGTATTGGCCGCCAGCAACAGCACACTGAGACAAAAGCGAAGTTTCATTAGGACCACCTTTTAAAGATTAACGAGGTATTGATGCCACCAAAGGCAAAGTTGTTGCTCATCACATATTCGGTATCGATGGCTTTACCCTCGCCACGCAAGTAATCGACACAGGCCATCTGTGGGTCGATATTGTCTAAATTGATGGTTGGACAGAACCACTTTTGTCGCATCATTTCAATGCAGGCCCACGCCTCAATTGCACCACAGGCACCGAGAGTATGACCTAGGTAGCTCTTAAGTGAGCTCAAGGCGATGTCTTGGCCAAAGGTGGCAAATGTAGCGTGACTCTCGGCCAAATCGCCGGTTTGGGTCGCTGTACCATGACCGTTGACATATTTGATTTGTGAAGCATCGATTTGGGCATCTTTAAGCGCCAGTTCCATCGCGACCTGCATTGTCGCAGCGGTCGGCTGGGTTACATGCTGGCCGTCTGAGTTGGTACCAAAGCCTACCAGCTCGGCATAGATGGTTGCGCCACGGGCTTTGGCGTGCTCCAGCTCTTCTAAGATCAGAGTTCCGGCCCCTTCGCCGATGACCAGACCGTCACGGTCTTTATCATAGGGCCTTGGGTAGGCTTTGGGGCTGTCGTTGTGGGTACTGGTGGCATATAGGGTATCGAAAACCACCGCTTCGGTGGCGCAAAGTTCTTCGGCGCCACCAGCAACCATGATGGTTTGCTGGCCGTGTTTGATAGCTTCATAGGCGTATCCGATACCTTGCGAACCTGAGGTACAGGCGGAGCTGGTGGTGTATACCCGGCCTTTTAAGCCAAAGAACAAGCCCACATTGACCGGCGCAGTATGGGCCATCAGCTGAATATAGCTGGTGGCGTTGACCTGAGTCATATCGCCGTCGATGAGCATTTTGCCAAAGGCTTTAAACGGTGGCGTCGAACCGACCGACGAGCCATAGGCGATACCGGTTGAACCATCGGTCAAGGCCGGGTGGTCGATAAGTCCGGCGTCGATGAGCGCCTTTTCGGTGGCTGCGGTAGACATCAGTGAGATACGGCCCATCGAGCGGGTTTGCTTACGGGTATAATGGCTAGGCTTTTTAAAGTCCTGCACTGGCGCGGCAAGACGGGTGTTGAGTTCGCTGAAACGATCCCATTCATCCATGCGCACCACCGCATTTTGGCCTTTTTTCAAGTTGGCATTAAAGTCTGCCCAATTATCACCAAGGGCGGTAATACAGGACATACCGGTCACGACAACACGTTTCACTAGGCAAGCCCTCCATTGACTGAGATCACCTGTCTGGTGATATAGGCGGCATCATCAGACATTAAAAAGTTGACGGTGGCAGCCACTTCAATGGGCTTGCCCATGCGTCTTAGGGGCACCATCTTGACGATGTTGTCGGCGTTGGTTTGCTCGGCCATATCGGTTTCGATAAGACCCGGGGCAACGCAGTTGACGGTAATTTTGCGTTTAGCCAATTCGAGCGCCAAGGATTTGGTGGCGCCGATAAGACCGGCTTTGGCGGCGGAATAGTTGACCTGACCCCGATTACCAATTTCGCCAGACAGTGAAGACATGGTAATGATGCGGCCACCTTTTCTGGCTTGCACCATCGGCATGACAATCGGTTGCAGCACGTTGTAAAAACCATCTAGGTTGGTTTGGATCACGCTATCCCACTCTTGTTCTGTCATGGCCGGAAAGGCGGTGTCTCGGGCAATACCTGCGTTACAGATCACGCCATAATAGGCGCCGTTCTCAGCGATGTCTTGCTCTAGCACCGCTTTGGTTTGCGCGCGGTCTGAAATATCAAACTGCAATACGTTGGCGTTGACGCCATGGGCGATACACTTCTCACAAGTGTCTAACGCCTGTTGTTCATCGGCTCTGTAATGCACGGCGATATCAAAGCCTGCTTCGGCCAATTTGACGGCAATGGTCTTACCGATACCACGGCTTGAGCCGGTTACCAATACTCTTCTAGTCATCATGGGTTTCCTTGATTGGCCTGATTGGGTAAAAATACATTGATTTTGGCATCCACCAGCAAGCTGTCTTGCTGATGAATTTGACATTGAAAGACCCGTAGCCCGGAGGCTTCTTCATATAAGCGCTCAACACTTATCTCCAGCCGAGCCCCTCGCTCAAACCAAGCGGTGTTGGGCTGGTACTTACGACTGCCGAGCAAATAGCCTATCTCGACGCTACCGCCTTCATCTAAGGCGTTGGCACCTGCAAAAGCGGCAATGGCTTGGGCCATATATTCCACGCCAATGTAGCTTGGCACGCCTTGTCGGGCGTCATCATAAAATGCACTGGTGGGCTTAATGGTGACTTCACAGACGCCTTTTTGCTGTTCGTAGCTCAGCAAGGCGTCGATAAGGATCATCGGGTGATCATGGGGTAAAACTTGTTCTATCGGGTATTTATTCATCACAGCGAGTTATCACCAAACTGACGTTACTGCCACCAAAGGCAAAAGAGTTGGAAAGACAAGCCCTCACTGGGGCGCAATGGTTATCATCGACCAAGGTTATCGGCGCAATCTGCTCATCGTATTGGCCGTCATAGCGATGGGGCGGCAAACGCTGGTTAATATTCAGTTCGCTCATCACAAGATAGCAAATACCGGCCTCAATGGCACCAGCGCCAGCTAAGGTGTGTCCGGTTAAAGCTTTGGTGGAGCTGGCCGGCACGTTTTTGGCGCCCAACTGAACAATGGCAAAGGCTTCCATTTCATCGTTTTTCGGGGTCGCCGTACCATGCAGGTTGATGTAGTCCAAGGTCTGAGGCGTTAGCTGCGCCATCAAAAGTGCCTGGCGCATGGCGCTAAGGGCGCCTTCGCCTTGTGGATGAGGTGCCGACATATGATGGGCGTCGGATGACTCGCCATAACCGGCAAGGCAAACGCCGCTGTTGCCGCGCTCTAGTAAGAACAAGGCGGCGCCTTCGCCGATATTGATGCCGGTACGGTTGGCGCTAAAGGGGTTGCAGATGTCAAAAGACAGTGACTCCAAGGCATGAAAACCATGGATCGTCAGCTCACACAAGCTGTCGGCACCACCACAGATCACCGCATCAAGCAAGCCGCTTTTAACCATATTGGCGGCGCTGACCATGGCTTTGGCGCCACTGGAGCAGGCAGTTGAAATGCTAAAGGCCATGCCCTTAAGGCCAGCGGCTTTGGCGATAAACTTGGCGACCGCCCCCATTTCCTGCATTTCATAATGGTAGTTCTGGTCAAAGTGGCCGCACGCTTCGCGGTGCAAAAAGGCTTTTTCAGTCTCTTGGGTGCCTGAGGTACTGGTGCCAACAATCACCCCAACTCTGTCGGCGCCGTATTTGGCGACGGCTTTATCGACAGAGGCTTTGATCTCCATCAGCGCAGCGAGCGCCATCTGATTGCAGCGGGTTTGATATACTTTGGGCCAGCCCGATATGTCCGGCAGCTCGGCGGTGACGGCGCCTACGACAACGCTTTGTTCGACCAAAAAGTCATCCGAGCGGCTCAGCAGGCTGTCGGGCTGGGCAAAGAGGTTTTGCCAAGTCTGGTTTTTACCTAGGCCGAGGCTTGAGACAATGCCCAAATCTGTTAACACGGTAGGGTTCAATTTTGCCATTTTTCCAACGGTTTAATGGTTAATCGGTAACGTCGTTCGAGATGTTCAAAGGCGATAAAGTCGGTTTGATACTCAATCAGGATGACCGGTTCGCCATTGCGATAGACCGTTCTGGCACGGTCTTTATCTTCGATGGTAACTTTGATTTTGGCGCTATCTAATGCCGCGAGCAGTTGCTCTTTGGGCCAATGGGCCAGTTGAAAATCGGCCAAGAGATATTGCACCTCAATGTCTTTGGCCAGCGGTGAGCGGCTGAGTCTGTGCGGGGCATTTTCAAACCACAACATTTCAAACAATTGTACACCACTGGTGGTGGTGGCGTTGATGGCGATGTTGTTGGGATTGAGCTCGATTTGCATCAACATCTCATAACGGCTTTGACCATGGCGACCTTTGATTAAGGTCTGCATTCCTTGACCTTGATGCTTTGTTGGCGGCGAGGTTAAATTCAGTGCGATGCCATCGGCAATTTCAACTTGTGAAATGCGTGCAGGCGCTTGAGGTTTTTCCGGTGCGCTGGCACAGCCTTGCATCAATAATGCAAAGCCAAATGCCAACGTCGCTATTGTGATCCTGAACATGTCTGTGCCAATGCCTTTAATCTTCTAGTTGAATGAGTGACCAATGGGTTGTTTTTGTCATCCCACGCGTAGCCGGCCAAAACCGAGCAAACCATTTGTTTGACGTTCTCCATTGGGTCAGGGTAGAAAATGACTTGCCTTAAGTCGCCATCATACCAGCCTTGGACGAAACTCTTAAAGGCATTGATGCCTTTGCGTAGCGGTAGGGCGTACTCCATTTGCCAATCGACGGCTTCTCCTTGCAAGGTTCGAAGCACTAATGGCACCGCCAAAGACGAGGATTTTAACGCGATGGTGACGCCTGAGGAAAACACCGGGTCGAGAAATTCACCGGCATTGCCAAGCAGCGCAAAGTTGTCACCACAGAGGGTTTTAACATTGGCCGAATAGCCTTTGATGGTACGTAGTTCGTTTATAACACTGGCGTCTTTAAGCAATTCGGCAAGCTCTGGGACTTGTGCGATGAAGGTAAACAGCTGCTGTTCGAGCGTTTGGCCTTCAAGGGCGTCAAAGTAGTGAGTTTCGCCGACCACGCCGATGCTGCTGGTGCCGTTGGAAAACGGAATAAGCCAAAACCAGATATCCTGATGATCAGGATGGACGGTGATCAAAATTTTGTTGCGGTCAAATTGCGCCGGCAGATTGTCTTTGAGGTGAGTAAACACCGACTGACGCACCGGAAAGTCCGACGGGCTTTCCAAATCGAGCAGTCTAGGCAGCACCCGGCCAAAGCCGCTGGCATCTAAAATAAACTTAGGTTCAATGGTGTGTACGCTATCATCGCTCAAATCTTTGATGGTTAGGGTATTGCCGCAAACCGCTTCAATCTGATGGCGATAGAAGACCTCGGCACCGGCTTTTTCGGCGCCATCGGCCAACAGCTTGTCAAAGACATCGCGCTGAACCTGATAGGTTAGATGGGGGCCTTCGCTACACTTGTGCTTAAATTCAAATTCACTGAACTGACCGTGTTGCAAAAACTTGGCGCCGTCTTTGAGTTGGAACCCCCAGTCATCTACCGCCTCGACCAGTCCGGCTTCGGCCAAAAAGGTCATACACTGTGGCAACAGACTCTCGCCAATGGAAAAACGGGGAAACTGTTCGCGTTCAAACAGTTTGACATTGACTCCTGCTTTGGCCAGCATGGCGCCGGCACAGGCTCCGGCGGGACCTGCGCCAATGATGGCGACGTCACAATGATATTTCATCGGTGTTCCTTATTCTTCAGTGGTGTAACAAAAGCCATCAGTACGGCAAGCACAATGCCAAAGGCGGTGCTAAGGCCAAAGTGCTGCACCGCTGGAGTATGGCTTAAAGCCATCATGCCAAAGGCCGCCATCGATGACAGCGCCGAGAGCAAGATGGCCAATACCACATGGGGTTTGTGCCCTTGTTCGTTGAAAAACACGATGTAGTCGATGGCCAGTGCACCAATCAACAAACAAGATAAAAGATTGAAGATGCTCAGTTGCTGTTGCAACAGTTGACTGAGCAGCAAGCTGCCGAGGGCGGCAAACAGCGGCGTAAGCAGTGAAAACAGCCCTTGGGCAAGGCCGTAACGCACCACCAACACCAACATAAAGGCCAAAATGGCCAAGATGAAAAAGGTGATCAATGAGGCGCGAGCGTCATATAGCGCGGCGCTTAAGCGTTTGGGTTGATCGACAAATTCGATGTCGCCAAAGGTATCTTGCAGGCGGGCCTGTGTGCTGGTTGAGAGTTCGCCATAGTAGCTCACCAGGCCATAAGATAGGCCGTCTGCTTGCCACAGTTTTTGAGCCAACAACTCAAGACTTTGCGGCCATTGTTCGGGCAACAGAATATTGTCCAGTTGGCTATCTAGCTGGTTCATTTGCTCAGGTTCAAGATAGCCGGACATTTGTGGCAGTTTGTCGCCGGCGATGTACTGGCGCATTTGGCCTTTACTTTGACTCTGCATGGCCCTGGTGGGCACCCATTTGGCCAAAGAGAAGGATTTAACCTCGTCACCTAAGAGCGCATTGGCTTGATGCATTTTGGCCAGCACCTGTTGGTCATCAACACCTTTGAAGACTAGGTATCTTGGGTAGCTGGCATAGCCCATCAGCTTTTGCACTTTGGCTTCTTGGGCGATAAGCGCTGTTGAGGCGCTGTTGAGGCTGGCAACGTTATCGTCAAACGACAGTTTGAAATCGGCCACGGCAAACAGCGCAATGAACGCCGCGACCACCATGAATATATGATTGACGCAGCGCAGGTGGGCGCAAAAATCACTGATGCGTTTGACCGCATTTAACACCGGAGTTGCCAGTTTTAGCGGTTGTTTGCGCTGGTAGATTGGGCTGAGCCAAAACAGTGCTGTAGCTAAGGCGGCGATGAGCCCGAAGATCATAAAAAGGGTGATTTGATGCAGTGCCTTTAACGGCATCAACAACATGCTCATATAGCCAAGCACCGTGGTCATAGCGCCCATCAACATGGCCGGCGCTAGGTAACGGGTGAGATTGGCGATGGGCTTTTCACCACTGCTGTAGGCGGCCGCCAAGGTATGAAAGGCATAATCGACACTGATGCCAATCAGGCTGACCGCAAAGATAAAGGTCAACAGATGAACTTCATTGACGCTGGCTATCAGACCGGCTGCGCCAAAGCCGATGGCCACGGCCATCAGTAGCAAAATGGCGATAATAGGCATCAGTGAGCGAAAGATCACAAGGGCGAGGATGATAATCAGCAAGGTTGAAATGGTGCTAAACAGGCTGATCTCCGACTTGGCACTTTGACTGGCACTGGCCACATGAAAGACCAAACCGCTACGATAAACTTGCTGCTCGGCTGTTAGGTTGTCGGCTATCAGGGCTTCGATTTGACCGTTCAACACAATCGACTGATTGACCCCGAGGGCTTTGGCATCGATATCGATAAAAATCGGATAGTAAAAGTTGTCAGCTTGTTGCTGGTAGAGCGCATTGCCATCATAGGACCACTGGCTTTGTTCGGTGAGCAGCGACTGAAGGCTGAAGGCCGAGGCCAATGTCGGATCCTGCTCGAAGGTTTGATTGACAAACGGGTTGATGGTGCCGACCAAGCCTTGTAGAAACTTGTTTTCAATGGCACTGGGATTGTCGTTGCCAAGGGCTTTGAGATAGTCGTTGTCTAACAGGGTAAATGGATATTGCCGATATAACTCAAGCAATGGGGTGAGCAGGCTTTGCTGATCTGGCGCGCGTAAAGCTTGTGTGACCAGCCCAAGCTGTTGCAGCTGCTCAGCTATCCGTGCGGCTGTTTGATTGGTTTTAGACTGGTCTTGTCCGCTGATCACCAAGAGCAGCTTTTGCTGTTGTAAGGTGCTGCTGTGGGCAATTTTTTGATCAAATGTGCTGTCTTGGCCGAGCAAGGAGAGCATGTCGGAGCGCACGCTTATTTGCCCTTGTAATACCTTATTGGCGGCAAATCCCAACAAAGCCAATAGCATCAAAGCCCATAGGGTTGCAAATCGTGGTTTCATCATGGCGTCAGCAGGCTTTGCTCTTGTTGGCTTAATGCCTTGTAGGGCATTAGGTTTAGCTGAATGAGACTTTTGGCGCCGCCCGGCTCGACGATATGCATTTCTCTGATGTCTTCTTTTGTACCACAGACATCAATCGATTGCAGTGCGCTTTGGGTCACCTCGGATTTTGGCATCAGGGTAACGCAAGTGATAGCTTCTGCTTGTGGCTCCTGCTTGGCTTGCTGCGCGACACTCAAGCTGAAATGCTCAGTGAGCCCCTGCCAGTTGCCGGTGAGCGCATTTAAAAACACCATGTTCAGCCCTGAGGCGCCGCCGAGCTGTTGACGCTTGTTTTGCGAATCAATGGAGATAATGTGGCTTTGACTAATGACTAGGGTTGAAGTCACTGGGGTTTCAGTACGCCAAATAATGCCTTGATTGGCGCTGACAATGATAGTGCCGCTTGAGCGGATGGGACGGCGCATAAAGCGGGTTTGCTTTTGCTGGATAAAAGTGCCTTTGAGTAACTGTGGCGCGCCTGGCACGTCGCTTTTCGAGCGTTCGATACCCCACTGCGGCATTGCTGGCAATGACGCGGCACTTGTTTGTGCAACACCGCTCAGGCCCAAGCTCAGTAAGCTCAATAGGACGAGCAATAACCGGCGGTTCATTTGCTTATTCCCAGTTTATCTAACACCACTTGTGGCGATTCGAACTGCATTTGCTCAGACTCGATTGAGACCGCCACTTGAACCGTATGGGCTTTGGTGAGCAATTCTTTGGTCTGGGCATCGATGATACGATATTCGATTTTCATGCGGTTGATGATCTCTACCAGCTCGGCGTGAATTTCAATTTTGCGGAAAAACTTTGCCGGTGCGACATACTTAAGGCGCATATCGACTACCGGCCAAATGTAGCCCGATTGCTGCATTTGCAGGTAATTGTAGTCAAAACTGTCCAGCAGTTCACAACGTGCCACTTCAAGATATTTGACATAGTGACCGTGCCAGACGATGTGCATGGCATCGACATCGAAAAATGGCACTTCCATGGTGGTTGTAACACTGCGCAGTACTTTACCCGGCATACAATGACCACCTTTTTTGCTGAATATAAGTGATCACCGCCCTTAGTTCTGACTCTAGTGCTCTATCGTCGGTCAACCGTGGGAAGAAGCCGGTTATGTCATCGAACATCGCAGCCAAAGGCGCGGTCATGGTGGCCTTATCTAGCTCTTGGCGTTCAAGGCGAATATCCATGCCTTGGGTGGCGGCAAGCAAGGTGGCCGCAGCGACCTGTTCGGTCAGCTGCAGTACCCGCATACAATCGCGCGCCGCGATGGTGCCCATGCTGACTTTATCTTGATTGTGACACTCGGTTGAGCGTGAAAAGACGCTTGCAGGCATGGTGTGCTTTAGCGCCTCTGCGGTCCACGCCGAACACCCAATCTGCACAGCCTTAAAGCCATGGTTGATGGCGGCTCTTTCTTGACTGGCGCCAGAGAGATTGGCGGGCAGCCCGTTGTTGAACTTGTGATCCATCAGCAGCGCCATTTGTCTGTCTAACAGGTCGGCCAAGTTGGCCACGGCATTTTTTAAAGTGTCCATAGCAATGGCGATATGACCACCATAGAAGTGGCCACCGTGCAGTACATGCTCGCCGATACCATCGATAATCGGGTTGTCGTTGGCACTGTTGAGTTCGTTTTCTATCATGGAGCGAAGCCATGGCAAGGTGTCTTCAACCACGCCGATAATATGCGGCGCACAGCGAATCGAATAGCGGTCTTGCAGACGGCTTGAGTTACGTGGGTGCTCATGATGGTTTAAATCGGCGCGAATGTGCGCGGCTACCGATTGTTGACCCGGATGAGGCTTGACGCTAAACAGAATGTCGTCAAAGTGATTGCTGTTGCCTTTGAGCGCCAGTGAGTTCATGGCGGTGATACGCGTACACAACTTAGCGAGGTACTCGGCGCGTTTAAAGGCAATACAGGCAAGGCCGGTCATGACGGCGGTACCGTTCATGATGGCAAGACCTTCTTTTGGCCTTAATGTTATTGGTGTTAGGTTATTTTGTGCCAGCGCGTCTTTGGCTGAGATCTTTTCGCCGTTAAAGAACACTTCGCGCTCGCCAAGCAAAGTGGCGGCAACATAAGAGAGCGGAGTTAAATCGCCGCTGGCGCCGACCGAGCCTTCTTGTGGGATCACCGGCACGATATCGAGGTTGATAAAGGCTTTTAACTGCTCCAGCAGTTCAAAACTGACCCCGGAGTAGCCTTGGGTCAGTGAGCATAAACGGGCGGCCAAAATGGCGCGGCCTTGTTCGATATCGAACACCTCGCCCAAACCACAGCCGTGAAAGCGCGTCAGGTGCAGAGGGAGTTGCTGAACCAGCTCGGGCGGAATATCGACAGTGCAAGAATCGCCATAACCTGTCGTTACGCCGTAAATCAATCCGTCTTCTTCAAGCAGTTTGTCTAAAAACGTTACACCTGCGGTAATTTGACCGACAAAGTCGGGATTATCGCTAAGGCGAACGTTGGCTTTACCCTCGGCAATATCAGTGATGTCTTCAATGCTGAGTCGATTGGCGCCAAATGTGATTGGAGATTTTTGCTGAGACAATGTTTAGCTTTCCTTTGTTAACGCTTTTGCTCTTTGTACTTCGTCGTCTGACAACCAAAAGTCAAAAAAGTTGTACCATTGGTATGGATAGAGCAGACAGTAATGGGTCAGTCGGGCAACATAGTTGCTGATCTGCTGTTTTAACAGCTCGGCTCGGCCTTTGCGCGAGGCGCTAAAGGGCCGCTCGAATGGTTCTAAAATCACTTCAAAACCGGCTTTTTGCTTAAAACAAAACATCATATAAACCGGGCAATCCATGAGCATCGCCAAAATGAACGGGCCTTCGGATATTGGCGCCATCTTGCCGAGAAACGGCACTTCGGTTACCCGGCCAAAGCTGCTGGTCGAGGTTCTATCGGCGGCAATCACCAAGTGTTCACCATTGTCGATGCGCTGTTTGAGCATAATTGCCAACTCGGCGCTGACCTCGGTGACTTGGATCAAATTGACGTCCATATTGGGGTCGAGCTTTTTCAGTATACGATTAAATTGCTCGGCGTGCTGGGTAAACACCATCACATTAAAGCGGGTATCGGCATTTTTTGACAGCGCCCTTGAGACTTCAAGGTTGCCCAAATGAGAACCGATAAACACGGCCCCTTGTTTTTGCTCGGTCAACTCTTGGAAAATATGGCGATTGACATGACTGAGGGTATCGGATGGCATTTTACCCGACCAAGCTTCAATCTTATCAAGTGCTGACTCGGCGAAATTAACCAAGTGCTTGAGGCTGTCAAACCAGTTGGGCGGCTTTTTAAGGGCGGTGCCGTTGGAATAGTCATAAACTTGAGTCAAAAATTGTTTTGACGCTGCTCTTGCTCGCTTACCGGTCAAAAAGAAGTAAAAGACCACCGGCCATAGTACCAAGCGGATCAGCCAGCGGCCGGTCAGCTGATTGATTTTCATCAACAGCCAAATGCCAAGATATGAACCGCGCTCGGCGATGATCGACCAATGTTGTTGCTTACTCATACTAACCCTTGATATGACGCCAGATGAGCTTGGGTATGCGTGGCAACATACCGAAAAATAAGCGGGTGTGGAGCCAGCTGATCAGCAGGTTGTCGTTTAGCGGTTGAAAATGCGACACGCCATCTTCAGGATAGATGACTTTGGTCGGCAAAAAGATGCTGGTGGTGCCACGCCAATAAAGTCTGACCATGATCTCGATATCAAAGTCCATACGGGTGCCGAGCTTGACCGCCTTCATCAGCTCGATACAAGGGGCCAACGGATAGACGCGAAAGCCGCACATGGTATCTTTGATGGCAAAGGATAAGGTCTCGACCCACACCCAAAAATGGGTGATATGACGACTAAAACGGCGACTAAAAGGGATGGACTCATCATAAACCGGACGGCCGCTGATGAGTTTTTGCGGATTGGCTTTGGCCAGTGCCAATAGTTTTTCGCAGTTGTCGCAGTCGTGTTGGCCGTCGGCATCGACTTGCAGCATATGGCTAAAACCGCGCTCATAGGCGCGTTTCATTCCGGTCATTACCGCGCCGCCTTTGCCTTGGTTGACTTGGTGTCTGACCACCTCGACCTGCTCATAGCGCTCGCCGACAGCTTTGATCAATGCCTCGTTGTGCTCGTTGGACGCGTCATCGACCATGATGATAGGTAAGTTCAAAGACAATAGCGAGCTCACCACCGCTTCACATTTATCGCCGTGGTTGTAGTTGGGGATCACAATACAGAAATTCACGCCGGTTCCTCTAGCTTAATGCGCCCTGAGGCGTGGTTGCCGACACTGGAGCTGTAGTCGAACACAAACTTGTGGCGGTCTTTTTGGGTGAGGGTCAGCACCACTTCGGTATTGGGCGTCAATACCTGTTGAAACTTAAGCACTTCGACGGCGCTGACATCGGTTTGGGCGATATCGAGGTAGCGCTTGGCATATTCTACCGCCCAGTTAAGCTGCACCACGCCTGCCAAAATCGGCGTACCGGGGAAATGACCATTGAAGTAATGGATCTGCTCAGACAGTCTAAAGGTCAGTTTGACCCCTTGGTCAATGGTTTGGCAATCAATAAGCTCAGGTGTGGTTTGACTGTTCACGATTGAAATAGCTCTACTAGGGTGTTAACGGGTATTTTGCCTTGTGCGTTGACCGGCAAGGCATCCAAATATCGCCATTTACGTGGCAACAGCACAGTGTCGAAATAGTGTGCCAAGTGGTTTCTTAACGTCAGATTAACGTGACGTTTATCCTGATGGTTAAGGGCGTTTTCACCTTGTTCGCTCAAGGTGCAGACGCAGCCGATGGTTTGACGTTTGCCGCTTAATACCACGGCGCGACAGTGTTTGACAAATTCATGCCTTGATAAGGCGGCTTCCAGCTCATCCAATGACAGCCGTTTTTGTTCGATTTTGACTATCCTATCGAGTCTGCCAAGCAGTTCAAATTGTCCTTCGGGTGTCAGAGCAATAGCATCTTCTGTTTGATACCAGTCGCCTTTATAGACATAGGGCGATTTAAGGACAAGGCGATTATCGTCACCGGCTTTAACATTCACACTGGTAAAAGGCTGCCACAGCCCCGGCTGAGTACGCCAAGCGATACCACCGGTTTCGGTGCTGCCCAGCACCTCGACAGGACCACGAGAAAGGGCTTTAGCAATGCTAAGGGCAGAGGCCGTCGCTAAAGGGCCGCCCGATGAAAACACCTGAGCGAATTGCTCGGCGTGTTGCTGCCACAGTGGCTCATCGGCGGTTCTTTGTAAAAATGCCGGGCTTGAAACCAAGACCATTGTGTTAGGCGCTAACGGGGCTAGGTGCTGCACTAAGGTCTCGGGGTAGGCAATCGTTTGGGCATTGATGGTTCGACCATTTAATATTGGCCACAGCAGTTTGAACAACAACCCGTAAATATGCTGATGAGACACCGTACTATAGACGGTTGCTGAGCCTAGCTGTTGACCCCAAAGTGATTCTAAATCATTGACTTCACTTAACAATTGCGCCCAGCGTTTGGTAATTTGCTTTGGTTCGCCGCTAGAGCCTGAAGTGAAAAAGCACAGGGTCGATTGGCTGTCGATTGTTAGGGCGGTATTGGAAGCGTTTGTGGTTGAAGGCACTCTTGAGAAATGTGCAATGCCTTCAATATGACATTGGCCTATGGTCATGTCGGTATGCGGCGCAAGGCGCTCAAGCATTGCCGGTTTATCCGATGGCGGTAAGATAATGTGTTTGCCTGCACACAATAAAGCCAAGAAGTTGCTGGCAAAGTGAGTTAAATCGTCACTAAAGAGCACAAAACGCTGGGCGTCGTTGTGCTGGAGTGCGGTGCATAGCTGTTTGACTTCACTGACAAATGCAGTACGGGTCAAAGCGTCTTGGGCGAACAGCGGGGTGTCAAATGCCAACAGTTGCTTGGCTAAATCCATGGTCATCAATTTGCCCCGTGCTTTTGCTTTGCCCGCACTTTGAGTCTTACCAAATATTCAATGCCGAACAGGAGGCCAATCAGCACATAGGAAATAAAGCCGTTATATAAGGTCCATACTTCCATGGAGCTGTAAAGTGCGGTGTAGCCGGCAATGCTGCCGTTTATTGTGAAAAAGGCGCACCATACTTTGGTGACTGTCGTGGTGTAGGCGACGGCTTTGGGCGGCAAGTCTGGCTCTTGTATTCTCGCTAGCGTTTCTATCACCGTAGGTGGTCTTAGCACCGATAAGGCAAATACACTGAGCATGGCAAGGTTAATGACAACCGGGTAGAACTGCATCAGGCGCTGGGAGTTAAAAATACTTGAGGCCAGCAGTAGGGTGCTTGCAACAATTAGGGCGGTTTTAAACCAAGGCGCGCCGGGCTTTTTGTTGAGTATGAGTCTGGCCAGCAGCAATATCAACAACAGGGCCGATACTGCGCTGGCAGAAAAATGTTGAAGGCCAAAATAGACGATAACCGGGTAGGCTATCGATACTATTGTAAGCAGTACCATCAACCATTTGCCATTCATCACTTAGGCTGTTACTCGGCCAACAGGGCTTCTAAGGCGAGTACCACATCTTCAACGGTGCGGACTTTTTTAAACGACTCGGGGTCGATTTTCTTGCCGGTTTGTTCGCGTAGTTTAACCACCAGATCAACCGCGTCGATGCTGTCGAGGTCGAGTTCTTCGTAGAGGTTGGCTTCTAAGGTGATGTCATCGGCGTCGATTTCAAAGTCTTCCACCAAAACCGATTGCAACATCGCAAAAATATCGTCTTTATTACTCATAGGGCTGTTCCGTAAGGCTTATTGACCGGCGATAAACTCGGCAAGGGTGTCGATGGAATAAAAGTGTTTTTTGGTGGCTTCATCGTTGGCATTTAGCACGATATTGTATTTCTTTTTGACCGCCAGGCCTAATTCCAGCGCATCGATAGAGTCCAAACCCAGTCCATCTACAAACAGTGGGGCATCGTTTTCGATGTCTGCCACTGCAATATCTTCCAGTTCAAGGGTGTCGATAATCAACGCCTTTAACTCATTTTTCAATTCAGTCATGAAATACTTAACTCTTGTTTAAACAGGGTTTCCACGTCACGGGTCAACTGCCGCACGGCTTTGGTTGTGTTGCCGTGCGCAAGATCAAGGTAGGTGGAAATGTTTATGGTGTGCTTGACCTGCAATTCGAAGTCGAAGCGACGAGAGGGCACATTATACCACGCAATCTCTTTTGTTAAAGTCGCGGGGGTCACCTTAATCAAAATAAACAGCAGATCCGCTTTCGCCCGAATCGCCATGTTGGCGAAACCGCGCTGTAATTTAATCGGTTTACCGATAGTGGTGCGGGTCCCTTCTGGAAAAATAATGATATTGTTGCCCGCTTTGAGCGAGCGCTCGCAGTCTTCTATCAGCTTGTCTGGCTCCGAGTTGCTGATATAACCTGAAGCTTGGATCACGCCACGCATAAAAGGATTTTTGAACAGATGACTTTTAACCACACAATCGGCATTTTTGATATGGGCAATCAACACCACCACATCGATCAGTGAAGGGTGGTTGGCGATGATCACCTGTCCTTTGATTTGGCTTAAGCGTTCGGCGCCATGAATGTGCCAGCGACTGATCCCGACAACACTCATCACCTTAATAAAAAAGCGAAAGGTATAGTGCACGGTGAGCCTAGCAGCGGCATTACGTTTTTGCTCGTCGCCAATAAACAGCCGTTGTAGCGGAAACAACGTCAATGTCAGTACTATGCCGCCCAAACCAAACAGCGCGAAACAAAATCCGGTGGCGACAATACGCCAATAGCGGTTGAGCAACTTAAACATGACGCCACAGCCATTGGTGGGTGTCAGAGGTAATACTAAGCGCTGCTTGCTGGTTGAAATACCATGCCATAAACTGCAACGCCTGAGGCAGCGGCAGTGTGTTTTGTGGCGGTTGATACTCTTGTGTTGCAGCGTTTTGTTGCAAACTCAGTTCGCGGCCTTCACGCTTACTCAGTAACAGCGCTACCGAATAGTTGACCTGCTGCTCTTTCATATAGCTGGTGTATTTTTCAGGCACCGCAACATCGGTGCAAACCACCGCAATTTCATCATCACTACTTTGCATGAGCCTCGTTTGCGCATCGATGATGGCAAAGTGAAAAGTATCGTGACTGGCCGAAATGGTGGTTGATGGCTGTTTATTCTCAGTGAAAATACTGTATTGCCCGGCCACTGCATTGTGTACAGACAGGCCAAACTGGGTCGGTGAAAGTGGTTGCTTTTGACAGGCATCGACGATGAGCTGGTCGGTTTTTTCCAAGTCGCCACAACGGGTGGCAAAAACCGTGGCAATATCATTGCGCTCAGTCAACTGATTTAAACTATAACAACACAGCCGTGCAAAGGGACTCAGCCTGCGCCTTTGCATCGCGGGCACAAAGCTTAGCTTGGGGACTTCTACCTCGGTCTGAGCAAACACGGGATTGGCAGAGAACTGCTGCCAATGGGCTTGGGTAGTCAGTCCCGGCGCGATGCCGCTGACGCTTTTAATACGGATCTTCAGCATTACAGTGGATTGGGCCTAATGAGGTTGATGAGACTCGGTGTTGGTGTTTTTGAGATAATACAGGATCTCTGATTCCAACATATTGATCCAGCGGTTGTAGTTACGGTGGATTTTACCTCTGGCCTGATTGTACTTTAAGTTGACACTATCAACATAGTTGATGGCAAAACGCTTTTCACTGTACTCAATCTTGATGGCTGCCGAGTGGCGTCTGACGTGGATACCGGCTTCAATAACACCCGGTTTGTGCGATTTTATTTCCCAGCGCTTGTATTGCAAAGCTTTTTCGATTTGTTTACCGGTGTTTTCCAGTGTGGTGCGCTGAGCCGTTGGAATGATGGTATTGGCGTTATAAAGTTGATGGGTTTTGGCACAGGCGGTCAAGGTCAAGGCAATTGCCAAGACGGTGATTATCTTGATGAAATGCTTCACTACAGTCTTCCTTATCGTACAAAAGGTCAATGGGTTAAAAAATCGGCGGGATTATAGCAAAAGATTTGGTTGATTTCTAAATAAACCTGCGAGTTGGTGATTTTTGCAAAACGCGTGCTTGTTGGCGATACTAAATAACGAGGAAGGTACTCAGAAGTTTATGTAAGGTCATGAAACTTAAATTTATTTCCCTTTTTTGTTTACTCTGTCCGCTTATTTTGGCGCCAGCGACTGCCTTTGGTGTGACGCAACAACAGTTTGATACCCTAGTGATAGAAGCCCGCAAAGGCGGCGCCAAAGAGCAGCTTCAACTTGGGGTCTATTATTTCGAAGGTAAAATTCTCACTCAAAACTATTCTCAAGCCGTTTATTGGCTGACACGTGCCGCCAATTTAGGTGAAGCCTCTGCCCAGTATTTGTTGGCTCAATGTTACGACAAGGGTCTTGGTACAGACAAAGACCAACAGCGCGCCACAGCGCTGTATCGTCAAGCGGCAGATAATAATCATACTCAAGCGCAATTTTGGTTGGCACAACATCATCAACACCAAAACGAATTCAATCGAGCCTTTGACTACTACAAAAAAGCCGCCCTTTTAGGCCATAAGGACAGTCAATATCATCTTGGGCAGGCTTATGCCAAGGGGAAAGGTACGACAAAAAATGCAAAAGACGCGCATATGTGGACTTTGGCGGCGGCTGAGCTGGGGCACGGTTTGGCACAAGATGCCTTGGGATACATTTATCAGTATGGGCTTGGGGTTAAGCGCAGTGAAGATTTAGCCTTTAGGTGGTATCAAAGAGCCGCCAACCAAGGAGTGGTGAACAGCCAACTACAGCTTGGCCGTTTTTTTGAGTTAGGGTGGGGCACGGTAAAAGACCTGTCTTCGGCGTTTCAGTGGTATCACAAAGCGGCCAATCTTGGAGATAGGCAAGCGCAGTATTATATCGCTTTGATGTATCAAAATGGCGAGGGGGTAAAACCGAGTAATAAGAAGGCGGCTAAATGGTATTTTAAAGCCGCCGAGCAAGGCCACTTAAAAGCGGCCAAAGCGCTGGTCGCGATGTATCAGCAAGGTAAAGGCGTGAAAAAAGACGCCGCATTGGCGCAATATTGGCAGCAGCGAATAAAGGCAATTGCAGCGCAAAATACACCGGAATGAATGCCCGTTATTTGTGGTCAGACCATTTATTCGCCAGCCGTGTGTTTTGCCGTTGCCCATGAATGATTTATGCACTAAGCTTGTGCCAACTTGATAAAAACAACTCATTTACTAGGTGATCAACATGTCTCATTTCTCAAGGCGTGACTTTTTAAAAGCTTCGGCAGCCAGCTTTGGTACTTTGGTGGTATCAACCGCTTTAACCGGTTGTCATGGCGACGAGAGCAAACCTCTGACTTCTCAAGTCACTGAGCAAGAACCCGCAGCTAGCTTTTTGCACGGCGTTGCCAGTGGTGACCCCACAGCTGACAAAGTGATTTTATGGACCCGCGTGACGCCAAACGACAGCAGTGCTACGTCGATGGAAGTTGCTTGGGAAGTGGCCACCGATGCCAGCTTCGCCAATGTGATTGGTGAAGGGATGACAACCACCACTGCCGATAGCGACTTTACGGTCAAAATTGATATGCAGGGACTCGATGCCGGTAGCGTATATTACTACCGCTTTGCCGCTGCTGGGGTGATGTCTGCCACCGGTATGACCAAAACTTTGCCGCAAGGCGATATTTCAGCGGTCAACCTCGCCGTGATGTCTTGTGCCAACTACCCGGCAGGTTATTTCAATGTTTATGCCGAAGCGGCCAAACGTGACGACCTTGATGCCGTATTGCACCTAGGTGATTACATTTACGAATATGGCATGGGCGGTTACGCCACAGAAAGTGCCGAGGCCATTGGCCGTGCTTTACCAAGCGATAATGCTGCAGAGATTATTTCTTTGGCCGATTATCGTAAGCGCTATGCGCTATATCGCACCGATGAAGGCGCCCAAGTGCTTCATGCCAAAACCCCATTTATTGCCGTATGGGATGACCATGAAGTGGCCAACGACGGCTGGCGCGACGGCGCGCAAAACCATGATGACAGCGAAGGGGACTTTGCCGAGCGCAAAATGGCCGGTCTTAAAGCCTACTTTGAATGGATGCCGGTAAGACCTGCTTCGGTTGACGATAACGAAACCATTTTCCGTCAATTCGACTTTGGTAACCTCGTTAGCCTTTACATGCTCGATACCCGCTATTTTGGCCGTGATGAACCACTCGATTATGCCAACTTTATCGATCCGCAAACCGGTCAGTTAGACGCCTTGGCGTTCCAACAAGCCTTGGGTAACCCGGCAAGAACCATTTTAGGCACTCAGCAACTTCAGTGGCTTCAAGGTTCAATGGCGATGTCTAACAGCACTTGGCAGGTGCTTGGCCAGCAAGTATTGATGGGCCGCATGATGTTACCGGCTGAACTGTTGCCGCACTTGGCAAACCCAGGTCCACAGGTAGTGACCTTAATCAACGAACTGGCCAGCATCAAAGAGCGCATTAAACTGAATGACCCAACGGTAAGCAACATTGACCGTGCTCGCGTACTGACTGTGGCTCCATACAATTTAGACTCATGGGATGGTTACTTTGTTGAGCGTGAAGTGGTGATGGGTACTGCGCGCCAGCTCGGTAAAAACCTTGTTGTACTTGCAGGTGATACCCACAACAGCTGGGCAAACAACCTAAAAGACATGCAAGGCAACAGTGTTGGTGTTGAGTTTGCCACCGCCTCTGTCAGCTCTCCGGGTTTGAGTGAATACTTGAGTGTAAACAGCGATTTAGCATCACGTTTTGAGTCTATTTTACGCCTGTTGGTTGATGATCTTAAATACTGCAACGTGCTTGACCGTGGCTATATGACCATGACCTTTACCGCGAATGATGCCACCGCCAACTGGCACTATGTTGATAATATTCATTCCACCGACTATAACGTCAAAACCAGCCGTCACCATACGCTGCGAATGAAAGCGGGCAAACCTGAGCTGACTTGGGTGGACTAAGGCTAACATTAAAAGCTATGGTTTATAGATGACAGCGGCTTAGGCCGCTGTTGTTGTTTTTGGGTTTTGTTATGTAGCAGCCGCTTCTATCGCTTGGTCACTGCTATGGCGATTTAGGGGCAAGAGAATTGGAGATTGTTAAGATGAAAAAGGTCGTTCAGTATGCTTGAGTGCAAAGCAACACTAAGAGTTCGGTCTGACGCTTTGACGTTGGAAGAGATAAGTCAGGTATTAGGGAAGCCAACTAGCGGTTTTACCAAAGGACAGGTATTTGGCAGGCAGGAAAGGCGCAGAACTCATACCCAGTGGAACCTACAGGTAGGCTTTGACGATGACAACATGCAGGCATGTATCATAAAAATCTTGGACTTTTATGACTGCCAAGTAAAGTCATCCCTCGCTCGTAAACAAGGCTCCTAATCACAAAATGACACATCAAGACGGTCAATATTCATTCGTACATACTTACCGTCTAGGTAGCCGTAATCAGAAAGCAACTCATCATCTTCAATTTCAATTACTGAATGCAATACATTGCGGACCAACTTTCCGTAAGCTGAATATTGGTATGAATCGCCATGTTGACGCAACTCCGTTTTTTGAGTGCGGGACTCTTCAACTAAATAATCATCAAAAACAACTCCCTCGAACTCAACTTCATAGAATTCATTAACGCCAAGCTTGTATGGGCAATAGCTTGCGTGACAAGTTAGTTCGACGCCGTTCAGCTCTAACACGACTTCTTCTTCTATATCTTTATTCAGAGATTTAATTTGAACTTTGTACTTTTTTGTCATTCTATTGCCCTGATAGTTTTGTCTTTGGCATTACCATTTAAGGTTCTCCAAAAGTCTCTGCTAGATTTCGTATGCAATGTAGTGATGAAGCCTTTGCCATTAGTTCCTATAAGTGTAAATTTAGATGTTCCTTTTTTATTGTTCCCCATGAATTGTGCGAAACCAGTCCTTGTTTCCCCTTTATATGAGTATTCAAACTTAATGCCTTCTTCCATCACGGTTCTAGCTATTTGCAAATATTCATCAGCATTTTTAGCACCGAACTCTCTACCATGCTTTTTAAAGTGGGAAATAAGTTTTGCTTCATCTGCAAACCGCGCTCCTCTACTTAGCAGTTGCATTCCGAGCTTACTGCTTCGTGCGATATGAACTATTTGGCTACCATATTTTGCCACAATCAGTTCGGGGCCTACGACAATAGTCGTTAGAACTATCCCAGCATCAAGCGCTGCATCATTCTAACCCCGTATCAACAAGTTGTTAACGAAATAATCAATAAGCTCGGAGCCCTGATAGACGAACTACAGTTTACCTACTGCTATCACCCACCGGCCAAAACCGTCATAACATCTGAGCCCCCACAGGAGCCAGAAAAAGCAGACAATGAGCAACCACAATGGGACGATAGTCAGCCATTTGTATAACTTCTCAAGGCAGGGATGCCCACCTAATGACCACACCACGGTTATGACGTTAATTCGGCTAAAGTAATGACGCTAATTTGGTTCAAAGTATGATCAAAACTGGCTGAAGAACAACCTTAGTTCATGAAGCGCACGCTCAACCA
>JBFHGJ010000064.1:0-31249 GCA_041583135.1 Alteromonadaceae bacterium
GTGGTGCGCATAGCACACCCTACGGTTTATTAGATTATTGGATTAGCTCAATTACGACAGGGCTGACTTGAGGTTGGCTATCGGCAATCTCGATGGCATTGATGAATTGCTCGCAGGCATCTTCAATCATTGATTCGTCATCAATGTGCAACATCGCCAGTGGCTGGCCTTGTTCGACATAGCTGCCCAGCGGCAACACATCACTTAAGCCCACCGCAGGGTTTACTGCGCAGTGGTGATCAACCCGGCCGCCACCTATACCAACGATCATCATACCTACGGCGCGCACGTCCATTTGCGACAGATAACCGCTTTTTGGCGCCTTGATAGGCAAAATGCTTTTGGCTTTGGCGAGGTATTTCTCCGGGTGTTCAAACAGGTCGGCAGGGCCGCCCATTTTCACCACCATTTCGGCAAATATCTTAGCGGCACGACCACTGTCCAAAGCCGCTTGCAGTTGCTTTTGCGCATCAGCTTCATCTTTGGCAAGACCGGTTACCAACAGCATTTGACCACCCAATGCCATCACCACTTCATGTAGGCGCGCTTCGCGCTGTTTGCCGCTCAAATAATCAAGGGTTTCAATGATCTCAAGGGCATTACCGGCAGTGGTGCCAAGCACTTGGTTCATATCGGTTATCAGCGCTTCGGTTTTCATACCGGCGCCATTACCAACATCAACAATACTGCGAGCAAGCTTACGAGCATCGTCGATATTGTTCATCATCGCGCCAGAGCCGACTTTAACGTCCATTACCAAGGCATCTAAACCCTCGGCCAGTTTCTTCGACAAAATCGAGGCGGTGATAAGTGGAATAGATTCAACGGTAGAGGTCACATCGCGCAAGGCATACAGTCGTCTATCGGCCGGAGCCAATTCATTGGTTTGCGAAATAATCGCAGTGCCCAGTTCACTGACCAAGGTTTTCAGCTGGTTTAAATCAGGCTGCATATTCAGCCCTTTAACCGATTCGAGCTTATCGACCGTACCACCGGTATGGCCTAAACCACGGCCGGTAATCGACGGCACGTAACCACCACACGCAGCAACCAAAGGTGCCAACATAATGGTGACCTTATCGCCCACACCACCGGTTGAGTGCTTATCGACGACAGGACCATCGACCGCACCTTGCCAATCCAGTACGGTGCCGGAGTTTTTCATTGCTGTCGTGAGCGCCACGGTCTCGTCGGTACTCATACCATTTAAGAAAATGGCCATCGCCATTGATGAGGCTTGCGCGTCGGTAAAGCTGCCATCGGTCAGGCCGTTGACAAAGGCTTGAATTTCGCTTTCCAGCAAAGGTTGTTTATCACGTTTTTTACGAATAATGTTTTGCGGCAGGATCATATTACTTCTCGTTTAATGACGCCGGGGTAAAGGCGGCGGGGAGCATTTGCGCAACAGTCCAGGTTTGGCTGTTGCCTTGGTCGTTGGCCAAGGTAATGGTGCCCTCTGGTGGCATAAACTCGGCAATAACTTGTCTACAGGCACCACAAGGCGCGACTAAGGTGGTCAAGGGTGTGTAGATAAGTATGTGATTGAACTTACGTTGACCTTTAGCGATAGCACCGGCAAAAGCGTTGCGTTCGGCGCAAGTGGTTAGGCCGTAAGAGGCGTTTTCCATGTTGCAGCCGGCAATGACCTCGCCATCGCTACATTCAATCGCCGCCCCCACTCGAAACTCGCTGTAGGGGGCATAGGCGTTGTCGGCTGCTGCTTTTGCTGCGGCCAACAATGGACGCTGCGCTAGTGGTAATTGTTTTTCTTCCATAAGTTGCTCCAACTTGTGGTTGTAGCCTGAATTTGAAGGTCAGGCTGCTAAAGCAGGCAGCTTTGCTGCCCACTTGAACGTGTGTGATAACACAGGTCATTTGGTACCGAAGATCTTATCCCCGGCATCGCCCAAACCGGGCAAAATGTAGCCAACCTCATTGAGTCTTTCATCAACTGAAGCCACATAAATGTCAATGTCAGGGTGTGCACTGGTGACCTTTTCCAACCCTTCTGGCGCGGCCACTAAAAACAACCCCATGATCTTTTTACAGCCAGATTTTTTCAACATATCGATAGTGGCTATCAAGGTACCGCCGGTTGCCAACATCGGATCTAAAATCAGCGCGGTTCGTTCTTCTATGCCTTTGGTGAGCTTTTCGTAGTAGGTGGTCGGCTCTAATGTTTCTTCATCACGGGCCAGCCCCACCACGCTAATGCGCGCACTGGGCAATAAAGTCAAAACGCCATCGAGCATACCGATACCAGCTCTTAGAATTGGCACTACGGTGATCTTCTTTCCTTTGATCTTCTCGATTTCAACATCACCGGCCCAACCTTCAATGGTCGCGGTTTCGGTGTGCAGGTCGCGGGTCGCTTCGTAGGTCAATAAAGTGCCAATCTCAGAACACAACTGACGGAAGCTTGCAGTGCTGATATTCTTTTCGCGCATCAGCCCCAGTTTGTGTTGTACCAATGGATGTTTTATTTCATGAACAGCCATAATGTTTACCTTTGTTTATTCGCCTTAGGGATTATTCGCCGTAAGGCAGCCAAATGTTTTTCACTTCTGTGGCGTGGCGTAAAAACGCTTCACCCTCGCCATGGGCCGGATTAGACCAATCGCGATGCAAGCCGTTGCTCACCCATGTGCGTTTCATGCTATCTGCCGAGGCCAGCTCCACCATGGCACTACCTTGGGCGTCGCCAAAGTACCAGAGCGCCTGAACATCGTAGTGCTCAGCCAAAGTTTTGGCCAGTGCGTTGTGCTCGCCGGTCACAATGTTAACCACACCTGCCGGTACATCTGAGGTTTCTAATACCTGATAAAAATCGGTCACCACCAGTGGATAGTCACTTGAAGGCACTGCCACCACACGATTACCCATCGCAATGGCAGGCATCACTAAGGAGATAAAGCCAAGTAACGGCTGTTCTTTAGGACAAACGACGCCCATCACGCCAATGGCTTCATTCATCGCCAACGTCACGCAACGTGATGGCGTAGCATGAACCTGACCGTCATATTTGTCGGCGTAGGCGGCGTAGGTGTAAATACGCGCTATGGATTGATCAACTTCACTTTCTGCTGCTTGCTTTGATACGCCGGTAGCAACCGAGATACGCTTAGCAAACTCATCAAAACGAGCGGCAAGATTCTCAGCGATATAATACAACACCTGAGCACGATTATGGGCAGTCGTCGCGCTCCAGCCACCTGCGCTATGGGCAGCTTCTACCGCATTACGAATATCTTTACGGCTGCCTTGTGGCACCTCACCCATCACCGAACCGTCGGCAGCTTTAACCGTGATGCTATAACCACTGTCAGGTCTTGCCTGTTTGCCACCGATGTAAAGTTTGGCGGTGCGGTCAATTGCCGGCATTGCCGGTTGTGGTGATTTCTCGGCTTTGGCTTTATCCGCTTTGGCCTTTTTAACGACTAGCGGTTTGGCACTAAACTCATCTTCGATTTTGGCTTTAACATATTCATACAGTCCTTCTTTGCCGCCTTCGCGGCCAAAGCCAGACTCTTTATAACCGCCAAAGCCCGCAGCGGCATCAAACATATTGGTGCTGTTGATCCACACCACACCGGCTTTGATTTTCGGCGCCACTTCCAAAGCAAGGTTGACGTTTTCAGTCCAAATGCTGGCCGCCAGTCCATAGCGAGAATTGTTGGCAATGGCAATGGCTTCGCTATGAGTTCTAAAACGAATACTGACCACCACAGGCCCAAAAATTTCCTCTTGGCATAAGGTGTCTGATGGCGACATGTTAGTGAAGAGTGTCGGCGGGTAGAAACAGCCGGCCATTTCATCACAACTGTAGGCTTGCCACATTTGACCGCCTTGCTGCTGACCCAGCTCAACCAAAGAGCGCACTTTTTTAAGCTGCTCAGGGTCGATAATAGCGCCCATATCGATGGTTTTATCCAGCGGCTGGCCAACCCTTAGGGTTATCATTCGGGCTTTCAGTTTTTGTTCAAAGCGCTCGGCAATGCTCTCTTGCACCAAAATGCGTGAACCGGCGCAGCAAACCTGACCTTGGTTAAACCAAATGGCGTCCACAACACCTTCAATCACACTGTCGATGTCGGCATCGTCAAAGACGATAAACGGCGACTTACCGCCCAGCTCAAGTGACAGCTTCTTACCACTACCAGCAGTAGCACGGCGAATAAGCTTGCCCACTTCGGTCGAACCGGTAAAAGCGATTTTGGCAATATCAGGGTGCTTAACAATCGCCTCGCCGGTATCGCCATGGCCAGTTACGAGGTTTATCACGCCATCAGGCAAACCAACCGATTGGCAGATCTGCATAAACAAAATGGCGGTGAGTGAGGTTAGCTCGGCCGGTTTCAACACCACGGTATTACCCATGGCCAATGCCGGGGCAATTTTCCATGCCAACATCAATAACGGGAAGTTCCAAGGAATGATTTGGCCGATAACACCAATCTCTTTGTAACCGGGCAGTTCTTTGTCCATCAGTTGCGCCCAGCCGGCATGGTGATAAAAATGGCGGGCGACCAAAGGAATATCGATATCGCGAGACTCACGAATAGGCTTGCCATTGTCGATTGACTCTAACACCGCAAACAAGCGCGCATGTTTTTGCACTTGTCTGGCAATGGCATATAAATAGCGGGCGCGACCGTGTCCACCTAAGGCAACCCAATCTTTTAATGCGCCTTGTGCGGCGTTTACCGCGAGATTGACATCATCGCTGTCGGCCCAAGCCAATTGCGCCAGCGCTTTATTGTCGGCCGGATTGGTTGACGCAAAGTATTTGCCTTTGCCGGGCTTTTGCCATTGACCGTTGATAAATAAGTCAAATTGTTGATTATGGTCGTTCAACCACTGGTCGGCCTCGGCGCGACTCTCTGGTGCTGGTCCGTATTCCATGGTTTGAAAAATCTCTCTGATACTCATTGTAAATTTGCCTCGTTGCTTAACACATTGGATGACGGAATGCGCCAGAGTAGGCGCCGCTAACATGGTGCTCTAATTGACGCTCGATGTCGGTCAAAAGGCCGCTGGCGCCAAAACGAAACAGATCAGGGGTAAGCCAGGCATCGCCAAGCTCCTCCTTGATGAGGATGAGATATTCAATGGCCTGTTTGGCCGTACGGATACCACCGGCTGGTTTATAGCCGATACGGTAGCCGGTTTGTTGATAATAGTCGCGGATCATGCGGCACATCACCAAGCTAAATTCTAAAGTAGCGTTAACCGACTCTTTACCTGTGCTGGTTTTAATAAAGTCGGCGCCAGCCATCATACTGACCATAGACGCCTTAGCGACATTGGTCAGAGTCGATAGCTCGCCAGTGGCCAAAATCACTTTAAGGTGCGCCTCGCCACACGCTTCGCGGCAAGCTTTAACTTCATCATAAAGTGCCTGCCATTGCCCGGTTAATACTAAAGCCCTTGAGATCACAATATCGATTTCGCTGGCACCAGCGGCAACCGAGGCACGAATTTCGTTTAGCTTAAACTCTAGGGGGATTTGCCCGGCAGGAAAGCCGGTCGATACGGCGGCGATTGGAATGTTGGTGCCTGCAAGCGCTTGTTGCGCTTGGTCGATAAGGTTGTGATAAACACATACAGCGCCGGTGGTGATGTTTAAGTCGCTCACCCCCAGCTTATCGAGCAGCGCTGGTAGTACCGGCTGCTTTGCCTTGGCACACAGGCGACTGACGTTACTTGGAGTGTCGTCACCGGCCAAGGTGGTCAAATCGATCATAGTAATGGCTTTTAACAACCAAGCGGCTTGGTGATCTTTTTTGACGGTACGACGTTTGCCGTATTGACTACAGCGTCTTTCGACGGCACTTTTGTTGACTCGGATAGTTTGAATGTTGTCGGCACTGAAGGCGACCCCCGGGTTTCTCTCGTGAGAGACCGCTTGAACCGCCTTTAAGTTCGCTTTGCCTGGGGCACCAATGTGCAAATCAGACGCCTGCTTATTAGACTGACTCTTCTGTTTTGTCTGCATAATGTCACTTTAATTTGAACGTATTGAAACCAATAAACACAGGTGAATAATAGACCTTGATCAACCAGATGTGATCGGTTTATTTCACTTAATTTTTGGCCCGGAGTTCCGCAAGCGTCTGACAACTATCCCTAAATATTCTGACCATTTGGTCAGTATAAGGTAAAGAAATCGACGCGGCAAGGCTTAAGGCATTCAAAAAGCTTAAAAAAACATCAAATTTTGTTCTGAAACACAACGCTACACTGAGGCTATTTTTTTCACCCGCCCCTTGCAATTAGGGGATTTAAAGTGTCTAATTGCCGCCAGACGTCATTAGTTACGTTCACTTTTCATCTTCTTATTGGGTTGTGTTGTCAATCTTTGTGGTTGACAAATTTACGCAACTTATCCAACACCAATCTGACCAAATGGTCAGTTTTGGTGTTTTTTTTGGTTTGTAGGCGCTGCTTCTATTGCGAAACAACTGATTAGAGATTATCCTGCCTACATCTCATACAACGTTTGATACGAATTTGTGTTATGACTCGAATTTTTGCCTTAGTGGTTGACAGTTTAGGCTTAGGCGAAGCCCCTGATGCCGACAAATTTAACGATATTGGCGCCGATACTTTAGGCCATTTGGCCGCTGCGTTTGCAGCCGAAAAAGGCCGTCCAATGGACATTCCCAACCTCAGTCGCCTCGGCATGGTCCATGCCTACAAAGGTTCGACCGGTAAAGACCTGACCTGCAAGCAGGTATTAGATAATGCCCTGCCCCAGCCCATTGGCGCCTATGGCTATGCCAAAGAGTTGAGCACTGGCAAAGATACGCCATCTGGTCATTGGGAAATGATGGGCGTTCCGGTCTTATTCGACTGGGGCTATTTCGGCGATACCGCCAACTGTTTTCCACAGGCGCTGCTTGACGACTTATATCACCAAGGTGGCCTAACCGGTTCATTATGTAACAGTCATGCCTCTGGCACCGAGGTACTCAAACAATTTGGCTTGGAACACATTGAGACCGGCAAACCTATCATTTACACCTCAAGCGACAGCGTCTTTCAAATTGCCGCCCACGAAGAACATTTCGGACTGGAGCGACTACTTAAATTGTGTGAGCTGGCCAGAGAGCTGGTAGACCCTTACAACATCGGCCGAGTGATCGCCAGACCGTTTGTCGGCGACAGCCCTGAGAACTTTGTCCGCACCGGTAACCGCCGCGATTACTCGGTTTTACCACCGAGTAAAACCGTGCTTGAAAAGCTCACCGACAAGGGCCAGCAAGTAATAAGTATTGGCAAAATCGCCGATATTTTTGCCCAACAAGGTATCAGCCAAAAGTTCAAAGCCACCGGCCTTGAAGAACTGCTCGATACCACAGAGCGTATGTTGGCTGAGGCGCCCGATGGCAGTATGACCTTTACCAACTTAGTCGATTTTGACTCGCAATATGGCCACCGCCGCGACCCTATCGGTTATGCCTTGGCCCTTGAATATCTCGATCAGCGCCTTGAGTCGATTATTGCCAACCTCAAAGACGACGATATTTTGATCTTAACCGCCGACCACGGTTGTGATCCGACTTGGCCGGGTAGCGACCACACCCGCGAATATATCCCGGTATTGTGGTACTCTAAGCGCCATCAAGCCGTGAGCCTCGGTGAGCGTGAAAGCTTTGCCGACATCGGTCAGTCGATTGCCGAAGCCATGGGACTGTCGAAAATGGACTATGGCACCTCGTTTTATCAACAACTTAAACACTAAATAAGTGATCCTAATCATGCTACACATGAACGGATTGCGCTTAATGTAGTTGCACACGGATAAATCCGCGGCCTACAGGTTAAATAACGTCAGTGACAAATGGCGGTAAAATGATCCACCATTTGGAACAGCTATTTAGAAAATTTTATTCATCAAGAGAACAATTATGGCTACTCCACACATTAACGCAGAGTTAGGTGATTTTGCCGAAACGGTTTTAATGCCGGGCGACCCACTACGGGCACAGTACATTGCCGAAAACTTTTTGACCGATGCCAAACAAATTACCGCAGTGCGTAATATGTTCGGCTATACCGGCACCTACAACGGCAAGCCTGTCAGTGTGATGGGTTCTGGTATGGGCATTCCTTCTATCTCAATCTATGCCACTGAATTGGTGAAGTTTTTGGGTGTGAAGAACATCATTCGCATCGGCACTTGTGGTGGTATCAAATCTGACGTAAAACTGCGCGACGTGGTTATCGCCATGGGCGCTACTACCGACTCGCCAGTTAATCAAAACCGTTTGAACGGCTTACACTATAGCGCTATCGCCAACTATGAATTGTTGGAAAAAGCGGTTAATAGCGCCCGCCAACAAGGTATCGAAGCCAAGGTCGGTAATGTGTTCACCACTGATATCTTCTATCAATGGGACGAGAGCATCTATGCCAACTTGGACAAGCACGGTATTTTAGCCTGTGAAATGGAAGCGGCTGGCCTGTATGGTGTTGCCGCCGAGCACGGCTGCAAAGCCTTAGCCATTTGTACTGTCTCTGATCACGTGATCACCGGCGAGTCACTACCGGCAGAAGATAGACAAACCACTTTCAACGACATGGTAAAAATCGCGCTGGAAATGGTTTAAGCCATGGCCCAGTTGTATTTTTACTACTCGGCGATGAATGCAGGCAAGTCCACCAGCTTGCTGCAATCGTCGTACAACTATCGTGAGCGGGGTATGCATACCAAATTGTATACCGCCGCTATCGACGACCGCTTTGGTGTGGGCAAGATCAGCTCACGCATCGGTCTGTCGGAAGAAGCGGCCACCTACACGCCGCAAACCAACTTCTGGCAAGAATTGCACTGCGTCACCCTAGAAAGCCCGGTTAACTGTATCTTTATCGACGAAGCGCAGTTCTTGTCTAAAGCGCAAGTGCTGCAACTGGCCAGAGTGACCGACGAACTCGATGTGCCGGTACTGTGTTACGGCCTACGCTCAGACTACCTCGGCGAACCCTTTGAAGGCAGTACCTATCTGTTGGTGTTGGCCGACAAGCTTTCCGAGATCAAGGCCGTGTGCCACTGCGGTCGTAAGGCCAACATGGTGCTGAGAGTCGATGGCGAAGGCAACCCGGTCAACGAAGGGGCGCAAATTGAGATAGGCGGCGATTCTCGTTATGTCTCAGTCTGCCGCAAGCACTTTTTCGAAGCCAAGCGCGCAATTTAGTCTACACTTTTTAATCAAGCTCAAAATGAAAGGTTTTTAATCAATGCAACCACTGGATCACAAAGAATTTTACGTGTCTTGGGAAGACATGCACCGTACCACTCGCCACTTGGCGAAAATGCTGCTCGAAGAAGGCCGCAAGTACAACAGCATTCTTGCCGTTAGCCGTGGCGGTTTAGTACCAGGTGCCATTTTGGCCCGTGAATTGAACATTCGCTTGGTCGATACCATCTGTATCTCAAGCTATAACCATGACCAGCAAGGCGAGTTGGCTATCATCAAAGACGTCTTGCACGACGGTGATGATGTGTTGATCGTCGATGATTTGGTCGATACCGGCAACACCGCCAAAGTGATCCGCGAAAAGTTCCCTAAGGCCAAGTTTGTGACCGTTTACGCCAAACCACAAGGTAGACCTTTGGTTGATATGTATGTTACCGACATCAATCAAGACACTTGGATCCACCTACCTTGGGACCTACAAATGAAGTATGTAGACCCACTCGAAGGTAAAGAGTAAGTCTCTTACCATCAGCTCAATTTATGCCCGCTACGATACAGGGCGGGCATAAATCCCCCAACGACATCATTGTCGTCAAAGCATATATGCCCGCCGCTCGATATCAGTCACTTCTGAATTAACATCAAACTTAATAGTAAATATTCGGTATTTGCGCTTTTCTTCATTGCTCTGTCACCATTAAGAACCATATCTTGGTTTATAATGACAAACAGCGACAACGATAGAGACCCGCAAAATGGCCACACTCAAAGCCAAACCAAGCAAAAAGCAGGTACTGAGTTTTCTCTCTCAAGCCAATCAGTATGGTAATTTGGGCTTGTTTGTCGGCGCGGGGTTTTCTAAAGCCGTGCTTAATAGCGATGACAAGACCATCGCGCTAAACTGGGGTGAACTTTTAGCCAAAGGTGCTCAAGAGTTAGATATTGATTATGCCTCCATCAATAAAATCGGCATGGGTTACCCTGAGGTCGCGACTCGAATGTGTGAGCATTACGCCGAGCAAAATGGCCTAAGTTACGAGCGCGCGCTGACCAAACTTAAACGTAAATTCGCACAACTGACCGGTTGGTATCCGGAAAAAACCCGTCGCGACCAATATTCCAACTATATTGCCACCTTGGCACCTAGCTGGATCATCACCACCAATTACGACCTCGTATTAGAGAGCCTATTGACCGGCAAATGCATTCCCCTCGGCCCCACCGAATCGATGCACGCGCCAAAAGGTATGACGCCTATCTATCACCTGCACGGCATTCGCTCCAACCCAGATGGCCTGATCATCGCCCAAGAAGATTATGTCAGCCTGTTCCGCCCCAACGAATACCGCCAAATCAAACTGGCGCTGACACTAAAGGAATCGACGGTTTTGCTACTGGGTTACGGGCTAGGTGATGTCAATGTACTGACGGCTTTGGATTGGTCAAAGAACGTGTTTTCTACCGATGACCATCACTATCCCCATGAGGTCATCCAAGTGGTGCGCAAAGCCAATCCCTTAAGCACGCCCTACCGCGATCGCAATGGTATCGTGATTGTAGAAACCGACGAGTTGGAGCACTTTTTCACCGAGTTTGCCGAACACCACCAGCACTACCTCAAGCAAAAACACATCAAAGACAAAGCCATAGAGGCGCTAACCTTAAAACTGCAAGCACCGGCAGATGAACTGATCGATGAATTTATTGATAACCCCAAACTCAGAGAGGACACCCTCAAAGACTTAGCGGAATTCGAATCCTCTACCATCGCCAGTTTCGAATCCTTTATCAACAAGGTATTAGACCAAACCTGGGTGCGCGCCAGACCGCGCTACGCCTTTGATGCCTACAACCAAAACCTTACCGTGATCTTAGACATTCTCAGCGTACTTGGCCTCAAACGCCTGCCGCCTGCGTTGATGGAAACCCTTGCCTACAACTTAGATAAAGTCAGCAAGTATATCGGCAGCGGCTTAGGTCAGTCCCACGCCGCCAGCCAAACCTTTGAAGCGCGCAAAAGCACCTTACCGAAACAACTGATCACCGAGCTGCTCAACATCTGTGAGCAACACGGCTATGGCCGCTTGGCAAGGCTGTTAAACTATTCACCATAGATAAGGCGCTGCACCGTCTCAAGCAATTGCTGATTGAGCTCAGGATTGGTGAGTTTGCCATTTTGCATATCAAAGTTGTCGTTAAAGCTTGGAATAGATAAGCTGCCTTTGACATCACCGCCAAAGCGCGGCATAGACTGGATAGCCAGCGACAATACGCTTTTCCCGCCACCTTGACCCGGCGACGTCGCCAACAACACCATTGGTTTGTCATGAAAGACCTTGCGGTCGATTCGACTACACCAATCCAACAAATTTTTGAACGCGGCAGCAAAGTTGCCATTGTGCTCGGCTAAAGAGATCATGATTGCATCCCCTTGTGCGAGTTTTTGATGAAACGCTTTGGCCGCCTCGGGGATGCCGTCCTTTGCTTCAAGATCGACACCGAACATCGGCAGTTCGTAGTCGTTTAAGTCCAACAGTTCAGTTTGCGCCCCTTCAACTAAAGACGCGGCGTAACCGACCAATTGCTTGTTGATCGACTGCGTGCTATTGCTTGCAGCAAATGCAATGATTTTCATGATTTAGACCTTTTACCAGCGCCGCGACCCCGCAGTGCTATCGTGTTATTTGTATTGTACAGTTTTGCTGATTGGCAGCGCGCATACGGTACAATCTTCCCGCCGGTATGGTCAAGTAGTTACCGGTAGACAATACAGTCGCAGCACCATTACCGGCACTCACCTCAAGCTGTCCAGCGCTTACCAACAGTGTCATTTCCTGCTGCGCAATTTGTGCAGCAAACGCTTTGTTTTGACCCTCAAGCGTCAGGGTTTTCGCATTGTTCAGCGCTTCACTACGGTCGGTTTTAACCGCGCTAAGGACACTGTCGGCAAAGTAAATCTGCTGGTTTAACGCAATCGACGCACTAATGGCCAACCTTCTGAAGGTTTCAAACCCCTCATAAATCTGTTGGGCGACGTCATTGCCGTATCGCTCAAGTGAAGCAACAACCAGCTCTTGTAGAGCAATATCGCGATGCTTCTGATCAACCACAATATGTTCTTCAAAATATTCCAAATCGAGCTGGCCCTCAGGGTCGTTAGATTTGAAGTTATCTCTGAGTTTGGTAAAGAACTCAACGGTGGTCGCTTCGGCAAAATACAACGCGCCAAGATAACGGAAAAAGTGCTCGGGTGTATCACACACATAATGAAAATAATTGGTCATCATCAAAGAGGCGGGCAAATAGTCTTCATGATAAGTGTGCGGCTGGTCGCTTAATCCCGCCGAGCACATAGCCCGCTTAAACAACTGAGAGTGCTTACGGGTCATATCACCACTACCATATTCATCCATAAATATTTTCATCAAGGACATGTGTATTTCACCGGCACTACCACACAGGCTTTTCGGCATAGCAGAGCCTTCGGTGAGAAAATCTGACGCTTTATGGAGCAGATACATTTGAGTGCTCAGGTGCTTGTGCTCGATGTCATTAAGCACTTTATCAAGCCCCAGTTCACATTGGTCTTCATGTTTGACCGAATCAACCAGCACTTGCACTAAGTCTTCTTGTTGCCAGTCACGTTTTTCGATGTCGTTAAACAAAAAATCGAACACCTTGTTTTCAAGCGCAAACATCATCTGCATTCCTTGCGCTTGGCTGTCGCGTCGATAAAACTGTTCAAAGTCGGTTCGTTGCTGCTCATTTAACTTGTTATTGGCTAAGAAAATGGTGCGCTGCTCATAAATACTAAACAGCACTTTATTGAGCAGATAGCCGTTGGCTGTTGTTATTTCGTCATAACTATCAATTGCCTTGAGGCCATTGATAGTCTGCTCATCAAACACCAAAGGGCGATGCCAAGGGTTACTCTGATGCAGTGACTGTGGCGCGCGAAAAGCGGGATTTTGAATATAGTGTTTTATAGCAGAGTTTAAAGATTCGGTTGTCATGGTGGTTAAATCCTGAAATTAGGTGTTTGCAGGCAGTTTGGCAACGGCGTGAATAAAGGCGGCTTCGGTATGAACCTTCGGAGGTAACGCGATAAACTCAAAAGGCACATGGCCAATCAACTGGCTAAGGCCGGTGAGGTTTTCGATGATCAATACCTTAGCCCCTAGCAAAATACGATGAACATTAAAGGGTTTTCTATCTGGCGATGGGCAGTCAAAACCGACGATTTTTACCGGGCTATGAGCTAAAAATTGGGCTGCCTGTTCGGATAACACCGGATGTTGGTCAAAGTAGCAAGGCTCGCCAAAATATTTATCCATGCCGGTATGAAACAGCAAGATATCGCATTGAACAAAGTTCAAAGGCGCTAAATCGGCCACTTCGACAACACTCTTTCCCGCAATATCCAGCACTTGCGCTAGACCGAAAAACTGCTCGATAGGCAGCTGATCGATACAAAGCCCCCCTTCGACCATATGAAGTGGCGCATCGATATGCGTGCCGACATGAAAATCACTGGTGATCACCGACAACTCATAACCATCCGTCGCCACGGAGGCTCTTTTCTCAATCACTGGCTTATCGCTGCCGGGATAGACAGCCATGTTGTCTGTCAAACTGTGGCTGAGACTAATATAGCGAACGCCATTGGCCATCGCTAGTGTCCCCAGTGCTGTTCAAATAAGGCTAAGATGGGCTGTTCCATCATTGGACCAACGACTTCGACATAATCGCCGGCATTGTCTAAGATCTCACGGCAAGGTGTGGTTAGCCCGTCGGGATAGTATTTCAACAACGGCGGTGTCGATAGACCATAGACCACATTGCGAATACCGGCGTTAAAAATTGCGCCGGAACACATTGCACAAGGCTCGGCAATACTATAAAGCACCGCTCTTTTGAGCTGTTCGGCATCAAGCATGTTACGTGCTTTTAACACCACATTGAGTTCTGAATGACCTAGTAGGTTGTTGTCGCTGGCGATGGTATTGATGCCCTCGGCGACAATTTCATCTTCAAGCACAATGATTGACACAAACGGCACATTGCCTTTTTCCATTTGCTGCTGGCCCAATTCATAGCAGTGCTGTATATATTTTTGATGGCGAGTTTCGCTCATTTAATCCTCCTTGGTTTTTGTGACTTTAAGCACATCGATAAGATGCCCAAGATCTTCAACTATCAATACGTCATTAAGTGCTGCGGTTTCATTTAAGTGAAAATCTATAGCACCGTTGACTTTGCCCTGCTCTCCAATCATCACCGGCTTTAGGTCGTTGTTGATTGAAAAATGATAATCATCCATCGAATCGCCTATGTGTAGACAGTTATCATAGTTGAGTTCAAAGCGTGTTTTGAGCGGGGCTAAAATGGCGGTTTCTGGTTTCTTTGAACCGACCTCGCCTGAGATCACGATATGTTCAAAGTGCATGGCAATGCCATTGTCTTCAAGCAGCTTACGAACAAACGGCGGGTGATCGAAATTAGAGATCAAAAACAGCTCATAATGCGGCTCTAATTGTTCGAGCAAAGTCTTGGCTTGCGGGTGAATACTGATGTGTTGCTGCCAAGCTTCACAGCAATCATCGGCAATATCATGGGCAGTATCGGCATCGATATTGAGTTCGAGTGTGTGGCCAAATTGCACGATGCGACTGGCAAATACGGTATGGGCGTCAAGCTGCTCCACCGGCTTTGAAAAAAACTGCTGGCAGCTGTCGTGAAACTCAGGGAAAGGGGCATCAAGCCCCAATGCCCTGAAGCGGTTGTAAAACACCTCTGCCCAATCGCGCCAGCTGTTCGTCAAATTGTCATATAGAAACAGCGTACCATACAAGTCAAAGCTGATGTACTTGACGGCTGCGCGGGACTTGGGGTCTAACATTAAGCTACCTTTTTAACCTGTTTGTCTTGCAGTTTCTGATAAAACTCGCGATCGCGTTCAACCACCAGATCAGAGAACATGTTCCAAGAGAGAATATCACGGTATTTAAAGCCTTTGTCGGTTAAATGGTATTTACCTTCACCAAGCTTTTCATACAGTCCCAATCGCTCAGCCTCGGCAAAAATCGGCTCAAACTTGTGCCAGTATTTGTCGATGTTGTAAATTGACAGGTCACGAATATTCAAATCAAAGGTATCTAATGCCAAGCGCTTACGAATGCGTTCTTCTTCGTTGTAGATAAAACCAACCTCAGGTTTTAGCGTATTGTTTAGCGCCTGCTCGATGTAGTCTTGGATCTGCGATTTGCTCGACTTATCGCTACCGCCAATCAAGTAATCGACAGTGTTGGTGTAGGTGCGCGCACCGGCGCCAACGCCAAGGTATGGAATACCTCTGAACTGCAATACTTTTTGCTGATAACCGCCAGTCCCCGGCAGCTTATAACGCACATTTGATTCTTGTACGTATCCTGCTTCGGAGAATACCTTACGGGCATATTCGTAACGCTCATACAGCTGCGGCTCGCGCTCATACTCATATTTTCCGGTTTTGTGGAATACGGCATCAGGACGAATGGTTAAGAAGTAAGTGCTGATGGTGTCGGGGCGTAACGCCGCTAACTCATCAACCGAATCTCGCCACGTATAGTCATTTTGACCTTTGAAGCCCATGATGAGGTCAGTGCTGAGGTTTGGCAGATTGTATTGTTTGCAGATCTCAATGGCTTTACGCACATTGGTTTCATCTGCCGCTGTACGGCCCGCTTCTTTGAGTTCAATTTTTTGTAGCGATTGAATACCCATATTCATTCGGGTCAGTCCCAAAGACATCAAAAATGGCACTCGTTCCGGGTCATCGACTATTGAGTCAGGGGTCGCTTCAATACAAACCTCTTCAACCACTGTTTTCCAATTAGGATAGATTTCAGTAATGGTATCAAACAGTTGCTTAAAGTTTTCACGACTTAACAAGGCAGGTGTTCCACCCCCGATGTAAACCGTTCTTAAGTTGCGCTCTTGGATAATTTTGGCATAGCCACGCAGTTCGTTACACAAAGCATCAATGTACTGATCATAAAGTGCCTGATCTTTTGAGATCACGGTGTAAAGATTACAGAAACCACATTGATAGCGACAAAATGGTACGTGGATATAGAGGTTCAAGCCATTGCTTGGGGAGTTTTTCTTGTCCTCTTCCCAGATCTTTTCAATGGTCCAGTCTTCCGGCAACTCGCGGTAAGATGAACGAGGCGGATAACAGTAAACAAAAGGCGGTATTGCGCCTTCTTCAATGCTCCTTTGCATGTCGGTATGAAAATCGTTTTTGTATTCGGCTTTATTATTTCTATCTGCGCCCATGTTAGCTCCTGCTGTATAAAATAGAATTGAAAAACTCAAACCCATCCAAAGGCCAAATGTTCCGCCATAGGGTTTATAACAATGTTTCCAAAGTCGCCGAAAAAGTACCATAGCAAGAACAACAGGAACAAGACATATTTCCATAACTTTTGTAAGGCAATTGTAATAAATTGCTAAAATATGACAAAAAAAAGCTAAGAAAGTAGGATTTTAGATATCTTTTTGGGAAAAAATAGCGATTAAAGTGTGCATTTTTACATCAGTCTGATCAGCAAAGCCTATTGTAAAATAACGATAAATTTTTATAAAAATGATTTAAATCAAGAAAAACAAAACGGATACAAATCTAAGTTTACCTCATTTAACTAATTTACATTTACCACTGATGACCCTTGATAATATTAAGGACAAAGGTACAATCTGTGCAAAACGCTTTAATACTCCACAAGGAATCTCACCGTGCTGCAACAATCCATTCACTTAGGGAAAGTAAGCCAAGATCTCGCACAGCGCTTTGACGCAGATAAATCGCTGACGATCAACCATTTGATTGAGGCCCTGTTGCAAAATGACTTAAAGGTTTACGTGTCAGGCGGCGCCGTCAGAGACTGGCTAATCGGCCAAAATGCCAACGATATCGACTTATCGATGTCAGGCTCTGTTGAACAGGCAGCAGAAGTTTGTCTTAACTTGTTCGAACCAGAGCAGCTCACCGTACTACACGACTTTGGGTTAGTTAAGGTACAAGGTCCCAGTGCCAGCGTCGATATATCTATCATCCGAGATATTGACGACATTGGTGAATCATTAGAACAATCGGTGTTTAAACCACGCCAAATCATTGATAGAGACTACCTATTTCGCGACTTTTCCATCAATTGTTTCTATTACGATTGTGCCAATGCACAGGTGCTCAACCCAATAGAGCAAGCATTTGACGACTTACAGCAAAAACGCCTTAGAGTCATTATGGGCGAGAGAAAAATAGCGGTAGACCAGCGCATCTGTATCCGTATTTTGCAGTTTATGGCAAGAGGCTATCGGCCAACCGAGCGGACACAAACCCTCTTACAATCTAGGCTCGACAATGACATTAACACCTACCCACTGTTTGAAAAGTGGCTCAATATCTATATTAACGCTCAAAGCCACTATTTTGCGCCATTTTGCCAGCTTGCATTACAGCATGTTAAAGACCCACAGGCGGCAGAGCGCTTAACCGCAATGCTTGAGAAAATGCGCGACACCGAGTTTGCCTAATGCCAGCGCAACAACATTTACAAACCCCATTTGAGCGCTGGTTTGCGGTCATTGCGGTATCGATAGGCAGTTTTTCTTCACTGTTGTCGAGTACCACCATCGACGTCGCCTTTTCGCCTTTGATGCACTATTTCTCGATGTCGATGACCACCGCTCAGTGGACCATCACCCTGTATATGATAATCATGACCATTGCCATGTTGTTGGCCGCCGATTTGGTCAAGCGTATCGGCATCAAGGCAACCTCAACGGTAAGTTTTGCCTTTTTTATTACCGGTTGTTATTTGGGCGGCAGCGCCGAGAGCATCGAAGCGCTTTTTGCCGGACGGCTGTTACAAGGGTTAGGGGCTGGCCTGCAAACGCCCCTCGCCGCGATTGTGGTCACCAAGTCTTTCCCTAAAGAGCGGATTGGTTTTGCCATGGGCATATTCGGCTCGGTCATGTTGCTGGCCCCCGCGCTCGGGCCTGTCGTCGGTGGGCTGCTGATAGACTTGTCCAACTGGCGTATTCTATTTTACTTTCAATTGCCGCTGGCATTATTTTCATTGCTTGCCGGACGCGCCGCATTGCCTAAGGGCGAGATCTCCGCTCAGGGCCGCTACGACTGGCCGGGACTGGCTTTGATCGCCGGGTTTATCTGTAGTCTGTTCGCCGCAATGAACCAATATCGCGACGCAGGGGTTGGTGCCATCAGTTTTCAGCTGGCTCTAGGCGGCGCGGTACTCGCACTATGGTTGTTTATTCACAATGAAGGCAAAGCAAAGAATCCACTGGTCGATTTGACTATTTTTGCCATCACGCCATTTAGTCTCAATCTCGTCATCATTTTTATGCTCGGTGCGGGCATGTTCAGCTCTATTTTGCTGATCCCGTTTTACCTGATTGAAACCTTAGGCTATAGCCCGGGCGAAGCGGGCATGGCGCTGCTGCCAGCTGGGATAGTAATGGCGGTAAGCGCGCCGATTGCCGGCAAAATGGCTGATAGATTTAGCCCGGCCAAAGTGATAGTGCCAAGCCTATTGGTGTTTGCTTCCTCAGGCTGGTTTTTAAGCTGTATCGAGCTTGATGCCACTATCGGTTATATCGTAGTCGGTGCGCTACTAAGCCGTATCGGCCTATCGTTTTTGCTGCCCAGCCTGTATGCCAGCACCCTAAGGCATTTAAATGGCCAGTATACCGAATACGGTTCAAGCTTAATGAATTTTGCCCGTCAGCTCGGCGGGTCGGTTGGGGTGATGCTCTTTAGCAGTAAGTTTGCCGAATATGCCCAGCACCATCAATTGCTGGTCGATACCCATCATCTGCAAGCGTCTTTTACAAAATATCAGGCGATGATCTCACAGGCGTTTTATACCCTGAGCACCGACCTCGGCAGTTCACAACAAGAGCCAAGCCGCTATTGGCTTGAGCAACTGGCCAGCGCACCAAAACAGGTCTCTGAGTATGTGGCGTTTACCAATATTTTCTATTTGGTCGCCATTGCGGCACTTAGCTGCGTTGGACTATGGCTGGCGTCATTTGCCTTAAGCAAACGACATAGCCAAGCCATAGAAGACAGTCCAGCTCAAAACTAATCGAGCTTTATCTTAAGCCATACCATACGGTGGTCGGTTGAGGTTTTTCTGTCGGCCACCAAATAATAGTAAGGGCTGTTCTTAGTCGGCCAAAAGACTTCGCCTTCAAGCACTTTAAGATCCGTTGAAGGCAAGACATAATCGGCCCTTGCGCCCCAAGCAGCAGTATGAATGTTGGCATGTGGGTCTGGGCGATTTTGCGCGCCCCCTTCACTTTGCGGCACAAAGCTGTCGTTGACCCTTGGCAGATTAAGCAAGCTAGCGATGCCATCGACTCTGGCGTCGGAGTTATGCAAAGCTGCATTTAAATCGCCTATCACAATAAACGATGCATCAGCCCCGAGCGTCCCAAATTGGCCATTGTCGTCGTAAATATAGCGGCCTTTGTCTTTGCCGATATAGTCTGTCCAAAAACGGATCTCATCGTGATTACGTTTGCCGTAGCTGTCCTCCGGGCCATCAAATACCGGTGGTGTCGGGTGGCTGGCAAGAAAATGAATGGTTTTGCCGCCAATGTTGATAGGCACATCCCAGTGTGATTTTGACGACAAACGCATTTGCGCCCATTCTTCCTCGCTATACCAGCTCTCGCCCGAATCAGGATAAAACGGTTTTAAGGCGCCGGGCATATCGGCCCAACGGAAATTTCTAAATGTTCTGATCCTGTCTTGGTCGATGGGATACTTCGACAATAGCACCATGGCGAAGTGACCGGGGAAATAGCCAAAACCCAATGCATCAGAGCGATAGCGTTCAAACTTGCCGTCATTATTGAGGTCAAACTCGGTTGGCACACCTGTATTGGTCGGTGCGTAGTAGTAATAAGGATAATCAATCGCTTCAGCGCCGTTTTGCGATTGATTCAAATAATTTTTGATGAAGGCTTCAACCCCTTGAGTCGGATCGTCAATGTAATCGAATTCATTTAACAGCAAAATATCCGGTCTAACACGCTGTATGATCTCGGCAATGTGGCGAATTTGCACATTGGTACCGTCTTTTAAGCGCGTTTTAAGTAAAGTTGAGGCTTGTTCTGAGGTAATACTCTGCCCTCTGTCGATATAGTTGGTCACATCCATACTGACATTGAAAGTTGCCACTTTAACTGTCGATACAGCCACATTCTCTGTCATCTGACGAGATTGGCAGCCTGTTAAGGACACGACGCTTAGAAGCAATGTGATGATTACGGATCTCATTTTTACCTCGCTAAACACAATTAAGGCGGCCGAAGCCGCCTTAATTTAAGGGTTACAAGTCAACGATTAGAACTTGTATTTAACACCCAAACGGATTTGCCACAAAGAGGCTGAGTTTGAAGTGCTTTGACGTTGCGGGTTAGTGAATTCTTGGAACTCATAATGACCGTCAACGATATCGGCTTCAACCGCACCTTGGAGCAAGTTGCCTTGCTTCAATACACCCCAGTCGTCATTCAAGAAGTTACCAACGTTCTCAAGTACGAAGTAGGCGCTGGCTTTGTGATCTTTGTAGAAACCAGGCAATTGCTGTTCGATACGGAAATCGAACTTAACCCACCAGTCGCTATCAAGCACGTTGCGATCTAAGATCTGACCGCGGTAGCCTTCTAAGCCTTCAGATTTGATCCAAGCGTTGAATGCCGCCAAGTCGAAACCATCGGCGTAAACCACTTTTGAATCGTTTTCAGTTGGGATGTACAACAACTGACGGTCGGCATCATTGTAACCGAAGCCACCAGAGCGGTCGGTAAATGAATAGGTGTAAGGGTGACCTTCGTTGGCCTGACCGAACAAGCTAACTTTGGTTTCATAACCTTCAACAAACTCTTGAACATAGCTCATGTTCAACGTAAAGCGATGTGGGATCTCATAGTTTGAACGGGCAAGTTCAGGACGTTGAGGATCAGATACCGCAATATAGTGGTAGTTAGAGAATGCGACAGAGCTGGTCATTGGGTGAACGTCTTTAGCATCGGTGTAGGCATATGAAGCGCTGAACTTAAAGCCGTTTTCGAATGCTTTGGCCACAGAGAATGACAATACGGTAGAGCGTGCATCGGCACCTTTAACGTAGTCGCCACCAACATTGGTCAAGACAAAGTCTGCACCACGGAAACCGGCAGTGTCGGTACCACTCCAATCGGCATTGCCATACAAAGGACGACCGTCAGGCGCTTCACCGGTTTTCACTTTGGCCAAGTCGTAGATAACCGCTGAATCTTGCTTATCAGAGTAAAGGATATCGGCAGTAAAGACATAATCGCTCTCAGTGGTGTAGGTAGCGCCCAAAGACCATTTCCACTCTGAAGGAATTTCAAAGTTAGGATCGGTTACGTTGGTGTCAGAGTTAGCCGTTGAAGTACCAACTTGGTCGTACAAGCTTGCTGGTACGCCATAGCCCGCAGTGCCGCCAACAAATTCAATGGCATCAGGACCTAACACTTGAACTGAACCGGTGCGGATCTGAATGTTACGGATACCGTCGTTAGAGTAGCTGTTAGATACCCAAACATTAGGGTTACCGCCTGAGTACAAGCCAACGCCACCGCGAACTTCCAAGGCATCGTCAACAGACCAGTTGAAACCTAAACGCGGCTGAAGCAAATCTTTACCGTCTAAGTTTTGGCTGTTTGAGAAACCGTGACGGGTTTCAAACAATGGGTTGTGAGTCGGTAAGTCATCACTTTCATAACGCTCATAACGCAAACCGTAAGTCACGGTCAAATCCAAGTCCAAGAACTCATACTCGTCTTGCAAGTACACAGTGTTGATGGCGTATTCGAATTGACCGGCAGCATCTTCTGGGTTGTGAGAGCTGGCATTACCGTAGTAGATACGGTTGGCTGCGCCGTTTTCAAAATCATCGACTGAGCTGAAACGGGTTTCGGTTTCAACGTGCTGAACGAACATATTGAACACGTCTAAAGTTTCACGCTCGTAACCGAAGGTCAAAGTGTGATCGCCCAAGTACAAAGTATTGGCAAATTTGAATGACCAGTTGTCATACTTCAACTTGTTGGCTTGACGAGAATCGTCAGGACCGATGTAAACCGTGACGCCGTTCTCAGCGCGGATTTGCATTTCACCGAAGCCGCTGGCTTGGTCGATAGATACCTGACGGTTGTCCAGCTCAGAATAGCCAAGACGCAACTCGGTGGTCCAGTTGTCACTCCAGTCTGAGTACAATGAACCAACAAAAGAGTTTAATTCAGCGCCACGCTCATAGAAGTGGTTAGACAGTGACAAACGGTTAGAACCGGCGTCAGAAGGCGAAATGGTGTTGCCGTCGTTGTAGTTGTAAACGAAGCTGGCACGATGCTCATCAGAGATGTTCCAGTCTAATTTCATCAACAACTTCTCATCGAATACCGGCATAGACGGTACCAATGAACCTGGGTCGTAGTTGTATTTGTCACGAGCGATCTGAACGATGCGGTCGATGGTTGCCTGAGATACGCCGGTTTGGTTATCCAAAGCGTCGTATTGGAAGTTGGCAGAGCCTTCTAATTCTTCGTAGGCAACAAAGAAGAACAACTTGTCTTCGATGATTGGCATACCCATGTTGAAGCCGTAGCGCTTCACATTGTAGTTACCCAACTCAACTTTTTTGCCTTCGACTTCATCACCGCTCATTGAGTCGTTGGTGTAATCGAAAAATGCGCTACCGCTAAATTCGTTGGTGCCCGACTTAGTTACCGCATTGATGTTACAGGCAGTAAAACCACCGTAAGTCACATCAAAAGGCGCCAGCTCAACAGCAACCTGATCGATAGCATCGTAAGAGAAAGGCATACGCTCGGTCGGATAACCATTTGAGTTAAGACCGAAGTTGTCATTCATGCGCACGCCGTCAACAGTCAAGCTGTTGTAACGTGGGTTGTTACCGGCACACTGAATACTGTCTGAGCCGCCTGATTCGTTAACATAAACACGTGGATCGACACGTACAGTGTCTTTGATGTCACGGTTAACAGAAGGTGCAGCTTCTAAGTCAGACAAGTTAAAGTGAGTGGCGGGGCTAGTGCTGCCGAAGTTGCTTGAAACCACTTGGCCAGACACTTCGATGCGTTCAACATTTGCCTGAGACTTAAGGCTAACTTCCAACTGGTAAGTTTCACCCAAAGACAGGTAGACGTTGTTGATGGTTTGATCTTCAAAGCTGTTTGAGTCTACAGTGATGGTGTATGGACCACCAACACGCAGACCTTGCGCAGAAAACACGCCAGAGGCATTTACCGTCGCTTGTTTTGAAGTACCTGATGGAACGTGAGTAATGGTTACGACAGTACCGGCAGCAGGACCTTTGGCCGGGCCAGTAACGTAACCTTTAATCGATGAAGACGTGGAGTTGGCAGCGGCAGGACCGGCCAAACCAAGACTAAGTGCCAATGCCGAGGCGACAAGTGACAGTCGAAGCGTTTTCATTTGTAAGTTTCCCTAGTGTCGTAGTTTCATTTTCGCCTAAGGTGCCAATACTGATGTGCCAACACCGTAGACTGGTAACAGTTTTAGTTTTTATCGTTAGCGCTACACAACAGCAGGATGTCTGAGCACTAACGGCGCTGCATCTTGTTGTCAGCGCAATTACAGCTGGTCAGGGTAAGTCTAGACCCAAACCGATAAAATTGTATAAAAATGTCGCACCTAACTGGTATTTTTCATACAAAATAAAGCAGTTGCTCTAATTTGCTTCCAGCACACAGGTGACAGACTTGTCTTAGCGGCACTACAAAAGCTTGTAGAGCCATAGTCTTCCTTATTAACCATTTGGTCAGCTGCGTATTATCAACAACAATATTACAGGCTGATGACAAGCAAATTTGTCGCGAATGATAGACTAAAACAGCTTAAAAACAATTGTTTTTGCGAAATTTGTCGATTTTTTTAGCGATTGATTGCTTTTCCTGACCATTTGGACAAACACTTACAGTTTCAAGGTTTTTGCTCAACCAACTGATTTATATATGTAAATTTTTCCATCAAGCTCAGAACAGGACCTTTAAGTTATATTAACGTGTACATTTGTTGCGCAATATCCATAGCATTTGACAGCAAAATTGATCATAATACCCCACTTTTAATTTCCAGCTGGTGCGATTGTGGGTCAAAGAAATACAACGGTTATCGCCGTTGCCGGAGCGTCTGCCTCAGGCAAAACGCTTTTTGCAAAGACGATATATAAAGAATTAATCAGAGAAAATGCTTTGACAGATCAAGACATTGCCTTTATCTCAGAGGATGCTTACTACCGTGATCAGTCCCACCTTACCTTGGCAGAACGCGTTAAAATCAACTACGATCACCCCGACGCATTCGAACACCAGTTGCTGATCCAGCACCTAAACGCCCTAAAAAACAATCAAGTCATCGAGTTGCCGGTCTATTCTTATACCGAGCATACCCGTACCAGCGATACTGTGCCGATTCAACCGTCACAAATCGTCTTGGTTGAAGGCATATTATTGCTCTCTGACCCACAGCTGCGCGCCATGTTCGATATTTCGGTGTTTATGGATACGCCTTTGGACATTTGCCTTATTCGCCGCATCAGCCGTGATATGCAAGAGCGCGGTCGCTCGTTTGAGTCGATCATCAGTCAATATGAGCGTACCGTGCGCCCCATGTATTTCGAATACATTGAAAGATGTCGCCAATTTGCCGATTTGGTCGTCACCAAAGGTGGCAAAAACCGCGCGGCCATCGAAGTGATCAAAGCCAAAATTCGCCACTTGTTGGCACGTTCAAATTAAACCACAAGAATTAATTACAATAAGCAGGTAAACCATGAGTTCAATTTCTTGGATAAGTTTAGTCGGGATGGTGGTATTGCTTGGCCTTGCCTTTGCCTTGTCAAATCACCGTAAGAATATCAACTGGCGTACCGTCGGCGGCGCCTTTGCTTTGCAATTGGCGTTGGGCGCATTTGTGCTGTATATCCCGACTGGTAAAGATGCATTGATGGCCGTTTCCGACTTTGTTTCCGGCATCATCAGTCATGCCACAGCCGGTATCGAATTTTTGTTCGGCGACATCGGCAGGTTTAAGCTCGGCTTTGTTTTTGTGGTCCATGTTTTACCGGTGATTGTGTTTTTCTCAGCGCTGATCGCCGTTCTTTATTATATCGGTGTGATGACCTGGGTGATTAAACTCATCGGTGGCCTACTGCAAAAGCTACTGGGCACCAGCCGCACCGAATCGATGTCGGCCACCGCCAACATCTTCGTCGGTCAAACCGAAGCGCCTTTAGTGGTTAAACCTTATATTCCAACCATGACCCAATCGGAGCTGTTTGCCATTATGGTCGGCGGCTTGGCCTCGGTCGCCGGTTCGATTTTGGCCGGTTATGCCGGTATCGGTGTAGAGCTTAAATACCTGATTGCCGCAAGCTTTATGGCGGCGCCGGGCGGTTTGTTGATGGCTAAAATGATAGTGCCTGAGACCGAACATGTGCGCACCGATCTCGATGAGATTGAAGCAGAGCACGACCAACCGGCCAATGTTATCGATGCAGCGGCCTCTGGCGCCTCTAGCGGGATGCAGTTGGCATTGAACGTCGGCGCCATGTTGCTGGCCTTTGTTGCCTTAATTGCCATGGTCAACGCCATGTTCGGCTGGGTAGGCGGCTGGTTTGGTTACCCGGATATGACCATTCAGACCATGCTCGGTCACGTCTTTCAACCGCTGGCCTATGTCTTGGGCGTCCCATGGAACGAATCACAGCTGGCTGGCAGCTTTATCGGCCAAAAAATGGTGATCAACGAGTTTGTCGCCTATTCGGATTTTGTCACCCATAAAGAGCAGCTCAGCGCTCAAACCCAGGCCATCGTGACCTTTGCCCTTTGCGGTTTTGCCAACTTCTCGTCTATCGCCATCTTGCTTGGCGGTATCGGCGGCATGGCACCAAACAGACGCAAAGACATTGCTCGTATGGGGCTTAAAGCCATGTTGGCGGCCTCGCTGGCCAACTTTATGAGCGCCGCCATTGCCGGTTTCTTTATCTCATTAACTTAACTCTTAAAACAGGTAACACCATGTCTCTGACCCATATCCCAACTATAGATGTCTCATTGTTTGACTCGGACAAAGCGGCTTTTGTCGCCAAAGTCGGCGAAGCCTATAAGCAATTCGGCTTTTGTGGCTTTTCTAATCACGGGGTTAGCGATGAACTGGTTGAGAAAGCGTTTGCGCTCACCAGAGCCTTCTTTGCCTTAGATGAGCAAACCAAAAAGCAGTATTTGATCCCCAATCAGGGCGGCGCCCGTGGTTATACCGCCAAAGGTGTTGAAATCGCCAAAGACGCAGAGCATGTCGATTTAAAAGAGTTTTGGCATATTGGCCGTGAAGTGGCAGGTGATGCGCCTCACGAATCTCTTTATCCCAACGTATGGCCCGCTGAGATTGCCGAGTTCAAACAAGCCACTCTTGACCTTTATGAAGCGCTAGAGAACTTGGGCAACAAAGTGTTGCGCGCATTGGCTTTGGTCATCGGTCAGCAAGAAGATTACTTTGCCGATAAAACCGACCACGGCAACTCAGTATTGCGCTTGTTGCACTACCCGCCAATCGAAGACAACTCAACCCAATCGATTCGTGCAGGTCAGCATGAAGACATCAACCTTATTACCTTGTTGGTTGGTTCGCACGAAGCCGGGTTAGAAATTTTGACCCGCGAAGGTAAGTGGTTACCGGTCACTATGGTGCCGGGCGCAATTGTGATCAATATCGGCGATATGATGCAGCGTTTGACCAACCATGTGTTGCCATCGACTACCCATCGTGTCGTTAACCCTCAGTGCCAAGAAGGACAACAGAGCTCGCGCTACTCAATGCCGTTCTTCTTACACCCCAACCCTGAGTTTTTAATCGATACCTTGGCAACCTGTATCAGCGATGACAACCCTAACCGTTATCCTGAGGCCATCACCGCCAACGAATACTTAAATGAGCGTTTACGTGAAATTGGTTTGATGGGCTAAGCGCATTTCAAATATCTAAAGAGCAAGGATGCTCTTTAAGCCTCGTTAAGAGGTTTCCTTCACTACTTCAGTACTTCACTACCGAAACATAACCAGAGCCTGAGCTGTTCACATGGTATGTGTTGAATTTGTGCTGGTAGTGTGAGCGCCTAAACGCTTAAGTAAATCAGGGTTATCTTCACTCCAACGCAGTTGAATGTTGTTTAGGCCGCTATAAAGCGCATTAAAACTCCTATCAAAGCGAATTTGCCGTAGTCGTTCACGGTCTGATTCATCTAATCTAGGAGATTGCAATAGAATGTAAATTTGGGCCACGGTTGCTCTAGCCCGGTGCATACAGGCTATTGATTTTCGCTTGCTGGCGCAAACGGAAAAGGTGAAGCCACGAGCAAACAAAACATGCAGTTGCTGGTATACCGACAACGAATCAACGTCAATTCCAGTGACAGCAGCGTTCAGAACGTTGGCAAACTCGGTGTATTGCTCAGTCGTTTTTGGCTCGTGGCGTTGAATTGCCCTGATATAGTCAACAAGCCACTTAGGATCATCTTCGTCAATCAGTGGCTTTTTAGTCAATGGTTGCCAAGCGGAACCTAACCCTAACAGGAATAAGGCTAGGATACTGAAGCATAAAGCTTTTTTTACAGTTGTAGTGTGCTTAATGTTTGTCATTATTTTTCTTTTTCTGAGAGATGCTGGATTGTTAGCGGCTTAGGCAGATGATTTAGCCGAGAAAAATGGACGGCCAATTCAATATCCTCTAGGCCAATGACTTCTCCTTCTTCATTTTCAATATCACTGAGCTGACAATGTTCACCGAAAAGCGCTTTCGCCGCCGCTGCTGCTAGCTTTTGTAAAAGCACACCTTGTAGACAAGGTGCAACCACATCAACCTTGCCAAAACGAGCGATATCAATCAAAGCACATAAGGCTTCGTCATCTAGCCGGTATATTTGACCCATTGTTTAAATACTCGTTGCGACGACTTGAATTGGCAAAATGTCTTACTTTTGAGCCAACATGGCAGTAAAAACCTCAATAGGATCTCGCCCCAAGCCTTCGCAATACAATACAAATTCGGCGATATCTAAACGGCGACCTTGGTTCTCAACCTTGCCGATAAAAGAATGAGGCGTCCCTAACCTTTCAGATAATGCCCGCATCGTAAAGTCCTGCACTTTACGTTCCTTTCTAAGGTGTACCGACATTTGCTTATGAATGACTTTCGCTTTGTCTGAAAATTCTGACATTATTGAACTCCTATTAGGTATTATGCAACTTACATTATTACTTATTTGTTTTTATGACCACATTTCGGATAAATGGTAACAGATATAATTACCTTGTAAAGTTTATTGTTTGACTTTGGTTATTATTTTTATGGCTTTTTGGGGTTGTCGAAGGTAAAGGTGGTATTGGTGGGGATATTACGTAGAATGAACATACTGTTAAGATAGGAGCAGACAATGATAGATCCTAATGTAGCTAAAGCCACCCCCCAAGGAGAGCAAGCAGGCTTTACAGATATGAATTTAGAAGGCCAAAGGCTTTGGGTTAAAAGCATTGTTGATAGATTGATGCGGGCATGGGGTTTTAAAAATAAAAAGCAGCTTGCCGACGCACTGTCATTGAACGCAAAGGCCCCAAGTAACTGGATCCAAAACGCCTCGATACCATGGAGTGCGATTGTTGTTTGTAGTGCTCAAACTGGCAAGTCTCTTGACTGGTTGTATTATGGAAATGAACCCGTTTTACAATTAAGTGAGAAGACACACGAGCTGTTAAAACAGCGAATTGAGGCGTTTCTACAGCTTAGCTGTAAAGCTAAACAGATAAAAGAGGCTAACATCAACGGATTAGCCACATTGGCAGATGGCTTATCTGATGATATTAAAGCGTTTTTATTGAAATATGGTGAGGTTGGTCATGATTTGCCACCGCAATGATACTCGTGGCAATGCAGACTGACGGCATAATCAAGTACCATACCTACCTCACTTATTTTAAGCATTTGAAAGTGCGTTCACTTAACATTTGGTAGTTGATATAACGACCTAAAACTCTTAGATTTTCCCTATAGTATTTTTACCTAGGTCATTTTTCATATGGTTTCGGCCAGTGATAGTAATATGTGTCTATTTACGTAGAATGTTTTGGCAAATAACCTTCAGGATGAGCCATGACACCAACAGACAAAGCCAGAGATATTACTAGACGGCCAGAAGTTGCTATCTCCGATATGGACAAAGATGAACGACGCGTTTGGATCAAAGCCATCGTAGCTCGAATGATGCAGGCTTGGGGTTTTAAGAACAAAAAACAGTTGGCTGATGCCTTATCCTTAAATGCAAAAGGCCCTAGCAGTTGGATACAAAATGGAACCATTCCATGGAGCGCTATTTTCCTGTGCAGCAATAAAACCGGCAAGTCATTGGATTGGTTATATTATGGTGGCCAACCAGAGGTGATGCTAACGGCCTCAGCCAAGTCTTTATTGCAGGAGCGGCTGAACAGTTTTTTGCAAATGAGTCAAAAAACCAAGCAGATTTGCGAAGTGAATGACAATGGCATCGCAACGCTGGCTGACGGATTATCAGATGAAATAACCGCTTTTTATCAGGAATTTGGCGAAACACGCCATAATTTGGATGAGCAATGGTGGCGAAAGAAATAGGCGGCAGCTAACGCCACCAAATTAGTGCAGCACAGGCTCATCCTCGTCATTATCTTCAATGCCACTAACATCATCGCCCGGTAAGATCACGCTGGGATCGTCGGCAGCAAAATCAAGTATAGAAAACCTAAACCGCCGGATATCAGGCTCAGGCTTTTGCTGTTTAACCTTTTCTGTCGATTCGCCTGTGACCAACGCCAGCATCTGAAAATGCGCCTTGGTAAAGGCTTTAAACGCAACGCGCTGATCTTCTGCGTTATTGGTTGCTGCCAGCGCCAACTCTAAACGGTAATATTCTCTTGCTGCTAGCTCTAGTTCACTAGGCTCGGTTTCATCAAAAACTAAAGATATGTTGAGATGATTTAGATGACCTTGCCATACAACAAAAACGACTAAAGCCAACTCAAATAATAGAATTATATATTCCACCTTAGAGACTCCGTATCTGTTTTATGAATAGTGTGATAAAGCGAATAGATTGCAAAGGAAAAGAAAAAACCTGTAGATGCAATATTTATAGCGGGAATACCAAAACTGAACAAAAGGTCAAGATTCTGGTCTGTTTTTAATAGCAATATTTCAGTATATTGGGCGACATAAATCAGGGCTATTACTGTATAGGCTTTACTGATATATCCTCCCATAGTTCCTATTGTGGTATTTTTAAGTTGGTGAACTTTTCTCAAGTAGTAAAGTGTTGCAGCATAAAAGCAAGCTAAGCCGTTATACCACAAGAAAGTGACTATTGAATTAGGGCCAGGATTAGCTTCAATATATGCGGTGAGAGCTGCTTCATAAGTAATCATGAAGAAGCCTGCGACTAAGACTACTAGCATAGTTAGCATGCTACTATTGACTTTCTTTTTGCATTGGCAAATATAAAACAATATGGCAAATGTAGGCAAATCAGCCAACCAAAGTGCTTTGTTGATTTGACCTAATACAACACTAAGCGCATCCATATGTCATTTTTCTTCTATCTTAATTAGCATATTCTTAGCTGCAGCAAGGCGGTTTGCCGCCACTTCCCCCAGCGACGTTAGACTGGGTTTCAATCAAAAGCTGCCGCTGCTCAATTGGGTCGGTTATCTCATAAGTAGCAATCGCTTCATCTACCAAGGTTGCAACCGTCTTTTCTGGCTGCGCCGCTTTTTTAGCTTTTAACCGCGCGACAATTAACCCAATCTTTAGATTTGTTCGCTCGGAATACGTCAGCAGCACCCCAAATTGTTGGTCAATTTGATCTGCCTGCTGTTCGACCTCGACA
>JBFHGJ010000065.1:0-31202 GCA_041583135.1 Alteromonadaceae bacterium
CTCAGTGACGGCGCAAGAGAACGCACCATTGTTGCAAAGCTTAAAATCATGGATAAGGTTTCTGAGGTGGCACCACAAAGCCCGGCCAACAACGCCGAGCAGGTTTCATTGCAGCCGACGTTAAGTTGGAGCAACGACAATCGCGCGGCCAGTTATTTGATTGAAATTGCCAGCGATGAAAGCTTTAGCAACCTGGTTGCAACGGCTGAAGTGACAGGCGGTAACAGTTATCGACCATCACAACCGTTGGCTCAATCGACTACCTACTACTGGCGTGTGAAGGCTCTTAACAGTTGTGGTGAAAATGGTTCTGAGGTGGCTAAGTTTACCACCAAAAATGAGAAGGATGGCTCTACGGCATTGACTAAGAGTGTTGCCTCTGATGCTTTTGGCTTAGAGACCGAGCAACTGGCGAGCTTTTATATCGATGTACCTGAGGGCGCCAGTGACTTAAGCTTTACACTCAGCGCTGAAAATGGCGATGCCGACCTTTACGTTGCCAAAGATCTGCGCCCTGAAAGTGGCGGTACGGTACTTTGTGCGTCGGAGTCCAATACCAGCGATGAGTCTTGTGCATTCGAAGGCGATGTTGAGGCGGGCACATACTTTGCCGCAGTGTATGCCTACGAAGGATTCAGCAATGCCAAGCTGGTCGCAACCTATAAAGGTGGCAGTATCATCGAAGGACAAGCACCTTTGGTCATGGATGAAGAAGCCACGTTGGAGATCAAATTAGCCGATTTGACCGTTACCGATGAGAATTATCCTACAGGTTATACGCTTACGGTATTGCCGGGAGATAAGTATGCGGTCAACGGTAATATGATCACGCCGGTGACTGACTTTAGCGGTGAGTTGAGTGTGGCGGTTAGGGTGTTTAGCGATACTGTCGATAGCGGTGTGTACAACCTGAGCGTGACAGTCAACAATGTCAACGACGCTCCTGTGATTGAATCTATTGCCGACGCAGAAGTTGCCGAAGACACCAGTTATACCGTAACGCTTGATGGGCTGAGCGTAAAAGATGTCGATAACTCAGATCCTGCGGATTTTAGTGTGACTGTCTCCCCGGGTAGCAATTATAGCGTTGAAGGCAGCAATGTGGTGAAGCCTGCAACTAACTTCAGCGGCACTCTAAGCGTTCAGGTGAAGGTGTCAGACGGTGAGCTAAGCAGTGAGGCAAAATCATTTAACCTAGTGGTGACGCCAGTTAATGATGCGCCAGTGTTGGTGGATGACAGTTTTAGTGTCGATAAAGGTTCCAGCAACAATCTGTTGGATGTGCTGAGCAACGATATTGAAGTCGATAGCGGCGATAGTCTGACGTTGGTCTCTGCCGAAGGCGGCAATGGCAGCGTGAGTATTTCAGGCAATAAGGTAAGCTATACACCGGCGGCAGATTTCAGCGGTCAAGACAGCTTTACCTATACCGCCAAAGACAATGCCGGTGAACAGCGCACCGCGACGGTTAATGTGACAGTCAAACAGAAGGCCAGCAGTAGCGGTCAAAAATCAGGTGGTGGTAGTGTGCCGCTATTGATGTTGTTGTGTTTGGCGCCATTGGCTTTGCTACGACGCTTTAAGTCAGCCTGAACCATATCAAGCTGATTGTTGCGCGCCTTGCTCTTGGCGCGCAAATTTCCCACTTTCTGTGTCAAATAGTTCTATCCTAGATTGCCAGCTGTGGCCAACACGGCTATAGTTTGGCAACAAAAAACAGGATAAGGACACTGATGCCGATGAACGGAAAACTCCTCTCTTTATTGACCGTCAACAAGGGCCAGCGACGCAAGGTGCTCAATGATCTGCTGGAACAAAAGTACATTGATTTGGCGACCACTTTTGACCGACTCAAACTCAAGCCCGCCATTGCCGAGCAATATGCCGAGCACTTAGACAAGATAGCTGCGGTGTTTGAGAATGAACATAACTGGGATAATGCCAGCGCGATTGAGCAGTTGCTCGCACCTTTATATGGTGAGGTGGAGTTGGATATTGAGATCCGCTTATCCATGGTTGAAGCCGACAGGCGATTGACTGTAGAGGAGGCACAGTTTTTTGCCGATGAATACGCCTATTTGCAAGAGGCCACAACCCACGAGGATAAGCTCGCCGGTAAATTGAATTTGTTGAGTAACTTGTATAAAAAGCTGCAAATGAGTTATGACCTTGAAGAACAAAAGAAATATCTACTCTCGTCCATTCGTTTTTCTACCTCGGTGGCGTTTTTTATCTCGATTATGATCTTCTTTTTATTTGACAACATGCAGGTGCTCGACACTTTCGCTAAGATGATGCACTCGGGGGAAGGCTTCCCTGTGGTACCGAGCGATAAAACGGAATTTATTATCGCGGCGTTGTCGGCCGGTTGGATGGGGTCGTGTTTTAGCATGTTGCTTAGAATGAAAGGTGATTTGCGCTTGCAGTCTTTGTCTGAGCTGACAGCCATCAATCGGTTGGATAATCTCATTTCACGCTCTTTGATAGGGATCGTCAGCGGTATGCTGGTGCTGTATGCCTTTGAAGGGGGATTTATGCAAGGCTCGATGTTTCCTACCTTGTCTTTTGATATGTATGGCAGCTATGTGGTCAATGATACGCAGTGGGACCGCAATAAGGCGCATGCAATGCTGATCTTCTGGTGTTTTTTGGCGGGTTTTTCTGAAAAAATGGTGCCTGATCTGCTCGCTAGGGCCGATAAAAAATTGGCCCAGAGCAGCTAGGGCGTACTCAGCCTTAACAGGAGAGCACGCGACATCTTTTTCGCCTATTGCATGTTGATAAGATCGCTTAACAGGCTATCGTTGGGGCGTTCTATAATGCGACCAAGCTCTTTATCTTGGTGGTACAACAAGATGGTCGGTACCGCTGTAAGCCGATAGCGTTCAACCAGTGCTTGGTCTCTACTGCCACTTGGCGCTACGGCAATAAGCGACAATTCAAATTCCAGCTCAGGCATTGCGGTTTTTGCGACCTCAAGCAGTGTCAGCAGCCTAGGCACCTCCCTTTGACTGTCAGGACACCAAGTGCCAAACACGGCAACAATTTTTCGGCCATCAAGATGTTTGGCCAAGGCGACGGCTTGTTTCGTGCTGTAGTTGGCAGCTTCGTTTGCTTTGTTATCGGCAAAAACAGGATACTGGCTAAGTAGTTCGGCTTTATCAATAGCACCGGTGTGGTACTGCGGTTTTGTTGCAGACGAGGGGGTGTTGTTTTGATCTTGATGGCCGCTGCAACCACCTAGGGTTAAGCCCATCAATGTGATAGCGAGCAATGCAGGTAACTGGATACGTTTTTTCATTATGGCGATCGAACTCTTTGAATTTGACCGCACCATTTTGCGCTTTATCTAAATCAAGGTCAATAAATACAATAAGTTAACACAAGTTGAGGTTAAGTTAGGTCTTGTGAATGGCGGTGGAGAGACAGAACATCAAAGCTGCCGCGTATAGCACAGCGACAGCGGGATAAGTAAGTGGTGACGCTTTTTGTTACTCATTGATGTCGTGCTAGGTCCTTTGCGCCGATAAATGGACGATAGCACCTGATGTTAGGCCAGTATTGGTTGTACCGTACGGCCAGTTTTTCTGGCATATTCCACCAGGTTTTTATCCAATGAACCTAATCGCACCAATTGTTCGACCAATCTGCGTAGCTCCTCGGTTGAGACATTGACGAAATCTTGCAGATTTTTCTCACCGCTGAAACCGTGGTGTTTAATAACAGATAACAAAAACGTCAGAATGTTATAGCTTTTCATATCCGGTCAATCTCACTACAAAATGTGTATGGGTATATGCTTTGAACAGGAGATCTCAAAAAAGTTCAATGGGACACTGATAAATGCGACCAACGGCAATGGGGAGGCTGAGGCGTTTTTTGGCGGTGCGTTGCTAACGATAATCTAAAGCTTAGGGATTTTTTTTGGCAAATATCTGAATTTAAGGCAATAAAGCTGAAATTTTCTTTGCCTTGCTTGGCGACTTTGAGGCGCTTTCATCTATAATGTATAAAATTGACTGTAGTGTTTCTGCTTGAGGGGTAATTAAGTGGCAGAAACATTTAAAACGATAATCAGGACAACCGTTAAACTTCGATGGCACTTAACAGAAAACAACTCATTGAGATGGTGGAGTCTATTCCAGCATTTCCCCAAAGTGTCAATCAAGTCATTGCCATGACGTCCAATGCCAATTGTCCGCCGAAAAAACTGGTGCAGGTCATAGAGCGCGACCCTATTTTAACCATGAAAGTCCTGAAGCTGGTCAATTCGGCATTTTTCGGTTTGTCCAAAGAAGTGATTTCGGTGCAGCACTCGGTGGTCTATGTCGGCCTTAATACCATTAAGAATGTGGCCATCAGTGTCGCAATGGCCGGGGTGTTACCTGCTGAAAACGATGCCGGTTTAGATATGCAGGCGTTTTGGAAAGATTCCCTGGCCGTGGGCGTTATCGCCAAGTTACTGGCTGAAAAAAACCGTGTACCGCCGAATGAAAGTGCCGACTATTTTGTCGCAGGGCTGTTGCACAATATTGGCAAGGTAATTTTTGCCCATTACTTCCCGGACGACTATAAGAAGGTGTTGACCCTCAGCCAAGAGAAGGGGTTGCCGCTGCATAAGGTCGAAAAAGAACTGATGGGATTAGATCACTGTCAGCTCGGTTCACTATTGGCCAAGGCGTGGAAACTGCCAGAGAACTTGCGTATGTGCATTCGTTCACACCATACTATGGTTAAAGACTATGGTGAGAATAAGTTGCTGGTGGCAATTATCGCAGCCCACCAACTTAATCATTATATCAACGGTACCCGAGGCGTGGTGCGTCAGTTGCCGAAACAAGTGGAAGATTATCTTGGCGCACCGCTAATCGATGTCGCGGACGCTTTAGTAAATTTGGAAAATGAAGTCGAGAAGGCTCAGGCTTTTGTCACTGTGACATAAGCTTTGCCTTAATTGATGAATAGACAGTGAAGACAAAGAGCGCATTATGAAAATTACCATGCGTGGCGTGAGAGGGTCTATCCCCGTGCCAGGACCGGATACGGTCATTTATGGTGGCAATACCACCTGTCATGAGATCCGCACGTCCAGCGGCGACATTATTATTTTAGACGGCGGCAGCGGCATCCGTCAGCTGGGCAATGAACTGATGGCTAATCTGCCGGTACAATGCGCGATTTTTATCACCCACACTCATTGGGATCATATTCAGGGATTGCCTTTTTTTATTCCGATATTCGTTCCGGGTAATACCATTGATATTTACGGCTCTTTTGATCCTGTCTATATGAAAGACTTGCGTAGCATTTTATCGCAGCAGATGGAATATTGTTATTTTCCGGTGCGAGAATGCGAGCTGGCGGCTGAGGTGAATTATCACAATATTCGTGAAGGGCAAAAGGTGCAGGTCGGCTCGGCGACCGTTACGCCTATCTTGACCAACCATCCGGTGCTCAATTACGGTTATAAAGTCGAAGACAACGGCAAGTGTTTTTTCTTTACCGGTGACTATGAGCCGCCCATCAATATTTATGATGAAGAAGACGAGGAATACGCCGGTTATCAACAGTTGGTCGATGAGCAGCAACAAGCGCTGATTGATTTTGTGCAAGGTGTTGATGTGATGGTGGCCGACTCTCAATATACCCAAGCCGAATACCCGACAAAGAAAGGCTGGGGGCATGGCACCTTTGAAGGTAATGTTGAACTTGCCAGAAAGGTCAATGCCAAACAGTTTTATTTTACCCACCATGATCCGACCCGTACCGATGCTCAGCTTGAAGCGATTTTCGCCGAGCTGATGGCCAAAGACAATTTGCCTCAAGGCGTCGAGTTTCATTTGGCCAAAGAAGGCACCATCATCGAGTTGTGATATAGCCTATGATCAAGCCTCGACTGGATATCGGCAGATAAATGGGCAGTGGATTGAGGCGCCGCTATCCTCGCCATATTCGTCAGTCGATATTTTTCGGCACTATTGTCGCGTTCGTATTATTGTGCCTGTATATTGCTTATCTTGTTGTTGATCATTATGCCATCACATTAGCGCGTAAACCCGGCTACCTAACCCGCAACAATCAGTTTTTGCTTATTCGTGAAATTGAAAACTTTCATTTTGATGATTTGGCGAAGGAGTGGGGGCAGACCCTTAGTCTTGGGTTGTCGCAGCGATTATCTCAGCATCCGGCCATTCGACTTATCGACTCACGTTCGACTCAGCGTTTAGTCAATGCCGGTGCGACAAACCAAGGTCTATTTGATACGGTGCAGGCCGACTATTTGCTTGACGGTGGCGTGATGCGATTGGATGAGCAGGTGGTGGTGACCTTGCATTTATATCGTTCAGATAGTAGAGAGTCGGTGTGGGCCAAATCTTATGCGGCACTATGGCAAGACAGAGAGGCGTTTTTGCTGGAAGTCATTGCGGCCGTTTATCGCCAGCTTGATGAACGTATTTTTCCGAAAGTGAAGCGAATGATAGAGCAAGGGCGCAGGCAACACAAAAAGCCACCAGAAGCTGCGGCGGTCATGTTGTTCTATCAAGCTCATAAACTACTGGCAACGGCGCAAAGCAGTGATAGTCTGATCGCCGAGTTACTGTTGCGTCAAGCTCTGGCAGTAGATGCGAAATATGCAAAAGCCCAAGCGTTGCTGGTGTGGCTTGAATATCAAAGGGCGTGGCAAGACGGAACGATTTATCAGAACTATGAGCGCTATAACGATAGAATGAATGTGGTGCTAAAACACGACGCCGGCCAGGGCCTCGCTTATGCCGTCAAAGCGGATATTGCCTTTAAGTTTCGTCACAATATGCCTGTTGCCGAACTGTTTTATCAACAAGGAATACATGCCCGCCCGAGCGATGCCGACCTTCGCTTGGAATATGCTGCTTTTCTCATGGCTAATAGCCGTTATTTCGATGCAAACGCGCAAATTTATGCCGCCAAAAGGCTGAATCCCGTGGCTTACCCGGTACTTAAAGTGGCGTGGTTATATACCATGATGTCAGCGTTTGATTTGGCACAGCGGGAATTGGATAAGATAACGCCAGTATCGCCTGTGGATGGCGACTATTATGCTGTTGCTGCGCAGCTTTACCAAAGCCAAGGCAATGTGCAACAAGCTTTTGCCAATTATTTGAATATATTCAAGCTGTCGAAGCTTGATGTTAGCGATACTGATGCGCTATTGAACCATTATCAACGCGATGGATTTGGCGCCGTTGGCCGTTATCTTGCTCTTGAGAGAAAGCTGGAGGCGGATATCGGTTCGTTTACCCCTCCTTTGTCATTTGCTTATTATTTGGCGGTATCCGATCAGCCTGAATTGGCACTCGATTATATCGAACAGGCTTATGCCGAGAAGCAATATCAACTGTTGTGGGCAATGAGTGACCCAAGGTTGAATACACTTAAAAAAGCGCCGCGGTTTATCGCGGTAATTGAACGTTTAGGACTGGATTATCCACAGTGAGGAATTGGTATGACACTATGGCAACAAGATGAGTTTTTGATCTCGACGGATAAGGCGATGCTTGATTTTGAGGTGATCCATCGTTTTATCAGTACTTCCTATTGGGCTGCAAATATGCCAAAGCAAACCCTTAAAAATGCCATTGATGGCTCCTTGTGCTTCGGTCTTTATCATTGCACAGAGCAAATTGGCTTTGCCCGGGTTATCACCGATGGTGCCACCTTTGGCTACTTGGCCGATGTTTTTGTCTTGGAACAATGGCGGGGTCGGGGGCTGAGTAAGCGGTTGATGAGTTGTATTTTATCTCACCCAAGTTTGCAGGGGTTAAGGCGCATGATGCTTGCTACCCGTGACGCCCATGGTCTATATCGTCAATTTGGCTTCACCGCAGTGAGTGAGCCGCAAGTGTTGATGCAAAAGCATGTGCCTAACCTATATGCGCAGTGTCAGGAACCCGTCACCTAGTCAGTTTAAAAGTTTAATTAATTGATATTAAAGGGCTTTTTAGAGTTGGCTCAGATCCTGCTGTAGTGTCTTAAATGCTAAGACCGTCAATGGGATGTACTATGACCAAACCAGATACCTGCCACCACATTGTGCTAGATAGCGACTTGGCCTTGCAGCTGCAACCGGCTTTTCATGAGGATTGTCAAAAGGGCGGTGAGGATGTTTTACCGCTCCTGTTACCGCAACTTTGTGATCACAAGTCAAAAAAGCAGCAACAATTACAAAAGGTTGATCACTACATGTTACTCGAAACCCAAGAGCTGTATTCGCGATTACAGCGATACTGCGGCGCCTTGGGTATCGATGCCGAACAAGATTTCAAAATTGCGCAAGATGGTCAGTCATTAACTGTGCTGGGCGACTTTCCCAATCGAGAGGCTTTGTGTTCGGTACTTAATCGCGACTTGTGGTTTGTTGACTCATTTATTTGGTTACAACCCAATTATGCTCTGTTGGCGCACTCTTTTGAGATGTTGGAGTTTTCTGAATACTACGAGCGTGCGCCGCGCTCTGCTATTGCCAAGTATGCGCATTTTGAATGGGCAGACAAAGGTACCTTATTTGCTCTGCGCTTTTGCCGCGGCGAAATTAACGCCCAAGTCGAAACGCCGGTGAATTTATATTGTGTCTAACTTTGATGTGATGAGTCTTTGTTTTGTCTCTTTAAGTTTGTTTTTTGGCATTGCTTGAATACTAGGGGTATCTCAAATAGAGCAAATGACGCCTTTTTACCAAGCGCTTGCCGGTAACCGGTCAGCTGGCGTGATAATGTCGCAGTTTTGCCCAGTATAACGTCACGATTTTGTCAAAAAATATCAACAAAACCTTGGTTAATTCCAGATAATGATTGCAGTTACACCTTGGTTATTGCATTGGCATCAATTATTTAGGCGAATATACCTCAATAGGAAATTGGCATATGATATTTCTATTGGTTATTAAAAATTATCCCCAGGTATATCTCAGATATTTTTCTAGATGCTTTTGGTGCTAATTGCTTGAAATTACGTATAAATTGCCATTGTGTACAAAAGTTTGGGGCATTTTGTCTTTGATCTGGTTTGTTTTTTGCTCTAATTCGGTTGTAGGCAATTATTTACGAGTTCTCTTTATTCATTTATATGCATAAACTGTCATGTTGTTTTCAGCGTACTGTCATTTTTCTGTGCTACTGAGTATGTGGTGCTTGCCATCGCTTTAGGCGCTTTTTATCAATGCCTTGAGACTTGTTTTTTTCTCCCTCCCCTTGATTTTACTGCCTTGCGACAGGCTGCATCAGGCGTGTCGTATTTTAGTCTGGTTTGAAATTTTATTCTGATTTTTCCTTTGTTAATGCTTATTTATTCATTGGAACGAGAACTGCTTGAATTTACAAGTGTATTTCAATGTTTACGAATTTCGCAGCGTTTGTAAACTTTTTGGTTCAATAATTGTACAAATGTTACTTTGTTGTAAATGAAAATTTGGCTTGGTACTGTTTTTACATCGCAGCGAGAGAGCAATCTCTTAAACGTGAAACATAAAACAATAACACGACACCAAAAAATCTAACATCAGAGGATAACAGATACGATGAAAGCACTAAGACCCTTAGCAGCATCTATTGCAGTCGTTCTTGCTTGCGGTAGCACCCAAGCGCTGGCGACAAACAGTTTTGACGTCAAAAACGTTTCGGCCAAAGGTGTGCCGTCATTTATTGTCGGCGAGCTTGGTCAAGTCGAAGGCCAAAACGCAGTTAAAGCCGTCAAAAACCTGATTGCTCAACAAGCGGCGTTTCAATCTAACGGTAACGAAGACTTTAGCGTCAAACAACAGTGGACTGACGCACTGGGTAAAACCCATACGCGTTTGACTCAAACCCTTAATGGTTTGACCGTTTATGGTACCGATATGATTGTTCATGCCGATGGCGGCAACAGCATCTATGCCGTTTCTGGTACCTTGGCTGTTAACAGTGAACAGTTGCCTCGTATGGGCTTGATCAACAAGCACTCTATGCAAGCCAAACAGATTGAAAAATTGGCTGCGCAGCAAGGTGAGGTGACCAAACCTGCCGAATTGGCCTATGTATACCTGCCACTAACAGATGAAACTCGCCTGGCTTGGGTAACTGAGATCAGCTGGGACCACGGCCCGGGCGATTTTGGTCGCGATACTGTATTTTTCGACGCGCAAAGCAAACAAGAGCTGACCCGTTATGCCAATGTTCACAGCGCTAAGAACTGGAAAACCTACACCCTAAACGGTGGTTCTTCTCAGTCTGCTCCGGGCACGCTGTTATGTACCAACACTCAAAGCTGTGGTAGCAATGCTGCTGCGCAACGTGCACACGATGGTGCATCGAAAGTATATGATTATTACTCGGCGCGCTTTAACCGTAAAAGCCTCGACAACAACGACATGACGATGATCTCCAGTGTCGATATGGGTGAGGCGAATGCTTACTGGACCGGCTCTCAAATGATCTATGGTCAGGCGATGAACGGTATGAACGATTTCACCAGTGACTTTGATATCATCGGCCATGAATTGACTCATGGTGTGACTCAGCATACTGCCAACTTGCGTTATCAAAATGCCTCTGGTGCTTTGAATGAAGCTTGGTCTGATATCTTAGGTGTATCGGCTGAAGCCTATCGTAACGGCACAACCAGCTCTTCTTGGTTGCTAGGTGACGGACTCTATACTCAAGCGGGTAAAGCTTTCCGTTATATGAATAACCCAACCCAAGACAACTACTCAAAAGACTGGTGGCCTGAGCGTATCGCATACTCAAGTAACCCAAACAACCAAAATGACTTTGGTGGTGTCCACGGTAACTCAGGTATTGCCAACTTAGCCTATGTATTGTTGGTTGATGGCGGTAGCCATCCACGCGGCAAGTCAAGCGCTCAGGTACCAGGCATCGGTATGGCAAAAGCGGAGCAGATCTTCTATCGTGCCTTGAGCACCTATATGGGTCAAAGCACTAATTTCGCTGGTGCCCGTAGTGCTACGGCGCAAGCCGCTCAAGATCTTTATGGCGCATCTGAAAAAACTGCCGTAGAGACTGCGTGGTGTGCTGTAGGTGTCGGCTCATGTCCTTCAACCGATCCGACAGACCCTACCGACCCGACCGATCCGCCAGGTGGCGCATTGCAAAATGGCGTACCTGTGAGCAATTTAAGCGGTGCTCAAGGTGAGTCGTTGTCTTATACCTTTGACGTTCCAGCTGGTGCCAGTGATGTGAGTGTTGCAATGTCAGGTGGTAGCGGCGATGCTGATTTGTATGTCAAATTTGGTTCTGCGCCTACCGACAGCAGCTATGACTGCCGTCCATATCAAAATGGCAACGCCGAGAGTTGTAACTTGAGTCAAAGCGGCGGTACTTACTATGTTGTCGTCAAGGGCTACTCTGCCTTCTCTGGTGTAACGCTTAGCGGTAGTTATAACGAAGGCGGCACAGGCTTGCCTCCAATCAATGATTCATTGAGCAACTTGACTGTTGGTCAAGGCCAATGGGCACAGTACTACCAAGATTTGGTCGCCGGTTATTCTAGCTTGACCATTTCTATCTCTGGCGGTACTGGTGATGTTGATATGTATATTAAGCGTGATGCGACACCTTCTACCTACAGCTATGATTGTCGTCCTTATCTTAACGGCAATAATGAAAGCTGTACTTTCAACGCGCCAGCAGCGGGTCGCTACAACATTGGTTTGTACGGCTACGCATACTCTTCAGGTGTGACCTTGAACGTTCAAGCTAACCCGTAACAGGTTCTCTTGTAGTACGGAGGGGGTTACACCCCTCACTTTTAGGGGCGAAAGCCCCTTTTTTTTCACCATAAGCTTGAAGTTTTTCGGCAACAGTCATTAGTTCACCTCTGAGCGGTTGTGTCAAACAGGCGCTGTGCTGTGCTAGTGCCTGAATGTTGGTGGTGTCTGATGTGTTCAATAAATAATTGAGCACAGAACGAGCAAATTGTAGCGCGATGTAATTGCTTAAGCCCATAGCGTTGAGTTGTTGTGACAGCAGTTGTAGTAGCTTATAAAGCTTTTTGTCGCGACTGTGTTTGATACTATTTTCCAATAAAACGTAATCTTTTGAGCAATCGTTGTTTTCGAAAGCTTAATACAATGAGGGTGATTGCGCCGTATATGACCGGTTCGGTGATATCTGATTTGACTGACCAGTAAAAGTGAATCACCACTAAAACCACGGCGAGATACACCCAGTTGTGGAGCTTTTGCCACCGTGGGCCAAGTTGTCTTTTGACCTTATCGGGTGAGGTGAGCGCCAGTGCACTCAAAATCATCAGAGCGACCATGCCGACGGTGATGTAGGGCCTTTTGATGATTTCTTCAATCAGTAAACTCAAATCCAGTTGCAGCTCAAAGAGTATAAAACTTGCAAAGTGGGCGAGGGCGTAAAAGCCACTGTATAGTCCCAAAAGGCGCCTGTTTTGCATCAGCCATCCAGCTTTAAGTACCTTGGCCAGCGGTGAGACTAAAAGTGTTAACAGCAATAGGTTTAAAGCGCCGATACCGCTTGAATGGATCACCATTTTTACCGGATCTGAAATACTTAGGTCGTGTATGGCGCGATAGTACAAAATGCTGATATAACCGAGACTTATCAGGTGAATGAAGAATTTTAACAGTCTAATTTTGAGTTTGGGCGACAATGTTGACTTCAATAGTTTTTCCTTAAATCCATACCTTTATAAAGTGCCGCGACGTCTTCACCGTAACCGTTAAACATTTCCGTCGGGATACGGTTGCGCGCCAATAATCCACCTTTGGTGATGCGTCGTTCGCTGGCCTGACTCCATCTTGGATGGGCGACTTGGGGGTTAACGTTGGCGTAAAAGCCATATTCGCTCGGGATCAGCTGTTGCCAAGTATTGACCGGTTGTGTATCGGTCAGCTCGATGTTGACGGTGGATTTTATGCTCTTGAAACCATATTTCCATGGCACCACCAAGCGGATAGGGGCGCCGTTTTGTGGTGGCAGCGTCTTGCCGTACAGGCCGACGGCCAAAAGGGTGAGCGGGTGCATGGCTTCGTCGATTCGCAGTCCTTCGACATAAGGATAATCGATACCACCGCCAATCATGCGGCTGTTTTGACCGGGCATCTGTTTTGGGTCATGTAAGGTGGTGAATTTGACAAACTTGGCTTTGCTGGTTAATCCCGCTTGTTTCAGTAAGCTTGAGAGCGGAAAGCCGATCCACGGGATGACCATTGACCAAGCTTCGACACAGCGTAGCCGGTAAATTCGTTCTTCTAACGGAAAGCGCTTATACAGCTGATCGTAATCGAGGGTTAGTGGCTTTTGTACGGCGCCGCTTACTTGCAACGTCCAAGGATCGACCACAAAGCCTTGGGCGTTCCTTTGTGGATCGGATTTGTTGGTGCCAAACTCATAAAAGTTGTTGTGGCTAATCACTTTAGTTTCAGGCGTAAGCACCGCTTTGGCAGCGTTTTGTTTGTCTTTGGTAAAATTCAATTCTTGGGTTTTAAAGCTGGCCTGAGGCTCGTCATCGAAAAGGCCGAATAGGTCAGCCCTAGCCGGCGCTGCCAGTAACGCCGAGGCGCCGATAAACCCCATCTGCTTCAATAGTGTCCGGCGTTCGCGATAGAGATTCTCGTCGGTTACTTCCTGCGCCTTTGCTTGCGACTTTTTTGTGATATTGATTTTCATCAACGCCCCCTTCGCCTTATACTGCTTATAAACCTCAGTTCAATTCCGCTATACCATACGTACGGACGATACATTCAGATGTCGCTGTGGTTAAATGGATACAATTATAGACAGGGTAAAACGCTTTGAGATTTCCTTTTGTGCTAAAAATAATCCGCGCTGTGAGTTTATATCGGTTACTTCCCGCCTGCCTACTGGTGAACACTGTGGCGTTTTCTGTTGCAGCAAAACCACTTTATCAGATTGAAAATCAATTGCTTAGTGGGAAAATGGCATCGCAATCGGGTGATGACCTGTGTCATGTGGCCAAAGGAACGTTGAATTATTTAAACAAAGGAGCAAGTTATGACCCTGTTGCGATTCGTGATGGCGTGTTGGCGCAATGGGGTGGAGATTTGGCCAAAACCCGACAAACCCTTGAGTTTATCTGTGAAATCTCTCGGCAAGATAAGGCCACTGGCGCCAATCGTTTGGCCGATCCTGAATTTATCAATCGACATTTTACTATGGTGCGTTGGTTGCCCGACAAAAGCCAGTCGGCGAAGTTTGAGGCAGGCAAGCCGCTGTTGAAGAATATTCCCGATGATAAGATTTTATTGACTAAGTATTACATCAAATTGGCCAAAGGCAGTGAGCGGCAATCGAGTCAAACGCCTCATGCGCTATACTCGTTGCCGGTCGATGAGCAGGACTTGAGTTTCGCTCAGGCCGAGGCCAAGCGTGCAGAGCTTATTCGTTATCGCTTTACCAAGCATCAGGTACTCGATGGCGTGTTGGATGAAAACCATTGGGCCAATCCATTGCTCTGGCTTTCAAGGGCAGACCTTGAAGATACGCTGATGCAAGGGACGGTGAAAGTCGATATTGCCGGCGGTAGTCGTTATTTCAATGTTCATCGCAATAATGGTATCGGCTATGAAAGAGGGCTTAAGAAAGAGCAGCAAAAACGTTACTGGTATTTTAAAGAAACGCCGGGACCCCTCGGCTATGGTAAAGATGCCGATTATAAGATCCCAGTATCGCCCTATGTGACTGTCGCCGGAGATATTGCCCATCTCGGTCTCGGTAAACTGATTTTATTGACTCACAATAATGAACATCGCCTAACCATATTGGCCGATACCGGTGGGGCGTTTGAAGACAATCAATATCAGCTGGACTACCTTGGCGGCTACTTTAGAAATTGGCAACATTATCGTCAGTTTTACAAGACCTTTCCCGATTACTTTGAGGCGCGCTTTTTGCTACTCAAAGCAGACACTCTAGCGGAGGTTTCCGGTGATCAACACTAAGCTGCAACAGATCAAACAGAAAGTCGAACACACAGAAGCCCAGTGGCGGGCGCGCTGGGCGCAGCTTAGCAAAAAAGTCAAAAGAGGGTCCGACCGCAGTCTGTCGGTGCTCAATGGTATGGTTGGTGACTTTTTGCTGGAAAAGGGACTGCCGATTGCGGTGCAAATGTCCTTTTACTACCATCAGGAACCCCTTGAATTAAGTGCATCCGGGATAGCAAAGGCTTACCACAAGCCGACTGATAAACTTTGTATCATGGTACATGGTCTAAACTGTACCGAAGGCATTTGGGAGATGCCAGGGCAGGAGAATAAAACTTACGCCAGCTTGCTAGGTGAGGAGTTCGGTTATACACCCATGTACATTCGCTACAACACCGGATTACATATCTCTCACAACGGCAAAATGCTCAGTAATTTGATTGATTCGTTGCTTGTCGCCTACCCTGTTGAGGTGAAAGAGATCATATTTATTACCCACAGCATGGGAGGGCTGGTGACCCGCAGCGCCTGTTTTTATGGTTCGGAACAGACGCAGAAAAAACCTTGGACGGACAAAGTCAGGCAACTGTATTTTCTCGGTTCCCCTCACCTCGGCGCGGAGTTGGAAAAGTTTGGATCAGTGGTTGCTGCTGTGCTCAAAAGTGCGCCACTTCCTTATACCAGCTTTCTGGCGGAGGTATTTAACATGCGTAGTGCCGGTATTAAGGATCTGCGTTATGGCTACGTGCGGGATGAAGATTGGCAAGATCAAGATCAAAACCAGCCGCTAGGCAATAATAAGCAAACAGTGCCGCTGTTAGCCGGTGCCGACCATTATGTCATCACCGGCACTGTGTTTAAGGATAACCAGAAGGTACTCAATGAGTTTTTTGGTGATGCTCTGGTACGCAGGCACTCTGCTACCGGCGGCGACCCGTCCAGCCCTCATCACTTGCCGTTTTTACCTGAAAACCAAAAGGAATTTGAAACCATCAATCATGTCAAAATGGCGCACTGTGAGCAGGTATATCAGCAGATCCGGCATTGGGTTAAGCTCAACCGCTAGCCGCCGGATTTTTTCAAGATCATCGACAAACACAAGTTGGTTTGTTGGGTGAAGTGATTAAAGGCCATAAAATCCTGTTGCGTGAGCTTGCCGCGTTCATGATCTTTTTTGATCACTCTATCGGCATAAAACAGACCAATAGTACGGTTGTCCCACATTACCGGGGCAATAAAAAAGCCATCGGGGCTGGTGATGTTGCGGATAGGCTTACTGAGCAGTTTGGCGTAGCGCTCATCGTCAAAGCTCTCAACCCACAGTGGTTGTTGATGATGAAACGAGTGAGAAAATACCGTTGCCATGGTTCTGATATTGACCTTAAAGCGCTCTTTTACCTGCTCGGCCTCCGGCGCGCTGACAAAACGCGGCTCTAGCGATTTTTTATCGGCACTTTTGAGCAGTACCATCACTCTATCCATATGAATACCACGGTAGATGCCTTCAAGGGCGGTTTGGATCACCACATTGAAGTCACCTCTGTCCATGGTCAAAAAGGTCAGCTCTCTGAGCATTTGCAATTGCAGCGCTTCATCGGAGATCTCTTCTTCAATTTCTGGGTTGTTGAGTGGCGTACCAGCACCGGGGTGAAGGTATTGAATAAGCACTTCGGCACCGTAGGATTGCAGCAGCTTTTCAGTATCTTGCGTACATTGTTCAATGCGCTCTACCAATTTTTCTTCTTTAAGCCCGGTCAAGTCACCTACTTCTTTTAACAATTTGGGGAGCTTCTCGCGGCTTTGTCTTGGGTTGGCAATGAGTTTACTGAGTTTGTCGGCCAAGGTAACGATTTGGATCTCTGGTGTGCGTAGGTCTGGTTCTTCCATGGCGCGAATGATGTGGTCGCTTAGGTTCCAGGATTTCGCTAAGCCTATGGTCATTTTATCAAAGGTGGTGCCTAGCAGCTTGAGCACTTCTTTATCGATTTGTTCTGGTGGTACTTTGGCCAAGATGGCATCGAGTTCTTCGGTGGCTACCGCACCGCTGCTCCAAAATGCGCTTTCGCCAATGTGGCGCAGTAGCGCACAAATGAAGGTTTCTTCTTTGGTGGTCTCATCGTACTGCGGCATCATCATTTGGGTGAGCATACCGGCGTGAAAGGACTGGGCCATTTGTTGCAGTAATCGGGTATAAACCCCTTCACTTAAGTTGTTGTGCTTTAGCAGGCTGCCAAGCAGTTTGGCGGTTAAACAGATTTTCTTGATGGTATCAAAGCCGAGCATCACCGCCGCACGACTGACGGTGGTGACCTTGGAACGTCCCATGTAGGCGCCACTGTTGGCCACTTTTAAAATGGTTGAGGTCAGGGCGTAGTCATGCAACACCGACTGGCCAACTTTAGCCAGCGACATGGTGTCGTCTTTGGCGACGGTTTCAAGTAAGCGAACGGTTGACGCTAAAGCCGGTAGTTCCTTGTTACTAATATAATCTACCCAGGCATCAATGCCCCATCTGTCGGTTTTGGCCAAAAAAGTATCTCAGGTTGATTTCAATGAAAATAAGTGTAGTAAGTTTTTATCCATAAATAAATCACTGGTCGCCATTTCTCCGCTCGGCTGTTGCAATCGTGGGCAAAATCCCTAGGACAAAATCAGGTTTTGAGGACAGGAGCGCCAGTTGTCCTTGTTTGGTCGTAAAATATTATGTTAATCAAATTTTAATTGGTTGGAAAACTTTCTAAAGTGGCTGGTTTGGCATATATTTATTAAACAATGACATCTCCTGTCAGCTGTTGAGTAAATCCGATACAAAGATATGATAACGCAACAAAAAATCCTTAATTTCCGTGACAAGAACGCCATGGTAAAAATGTTGTTTTGGCTGTTTTTAAGCCTCTTTACCACTGTCGCGGCGGCAGAGGTTGATTTTTTGCGTCTGAGCCGTCTGTCACCAGATGAGGGATTGTCCGAGGGCTATGTCAACAATGTGTTGATCGACGCCGATGGCTTTTTGTGGTTGGCGACCGAAGGTGGCCTAAATCGCTACGACGGCTATGAAGTCACAGAGATTAAAGGGCCTGATGGTGTTTTTAGCGGCTCACGTATTCCTTATCTGTTTCAAGACTCTACCGGCCTGATGTGGATAAGCCACGCCAACACCGGGTTGTATACCTTGGATCTGGCAACCCGCAAGTACACCCGTATTCTCGAAGAAAAATTGATGGCCGAGCCGCAAGAAGTGGTTCAGGTCGATCATATCGTGGAACAGGACAACGGCAACTTGTGGCTTGCATCGACGCAAAACCTTCGATTGTACAACCGCGCGACAGGGCGGATTGAAATGGTGTTTTCCATCAGCGAGTTGGGGATGGAGCTTGATGCCATTCGTCGTTTGTTGCTTGATGGCGAGCATCTTTACATCGCTGCGGTTTCCGGCCTTTATGTGCTCAACATCAATACCAGACAGTATAAATTCATTCACCATACTCCCTTTGACAAACCTCGTGAAGAACAGCTCAACAGCAAAGAATTGTATATGCTCGGCAAGCGTTTGTTTGTCGGTACGGTCGAAGGGCTTTATTCGGTTGATGTCAGTAACATTCAAGCCGTAATTGATGGCGTCGAGTCACAGGCCACACCGGTAGAACGCATTCCCTATCGCAATATTTGGCGGTTGTTGCAGCTCGATGGGCTGTTTTATGTGGCCACTGACGAGGGGCTTTACACCTACGACTACAATCTCGACATTCCTGATAAGTTGTTTGAGTTTGCCAATGATAGAAAGTTTGAGATCACCGACAATAATGTTCGTGATATGACCATCGACCGCCATGGTAACTTCTGGTTGGCATCGAGAATGGATGGCGCTTTTTATTGGAATCCCAAGACGTCGGCCTTTCGTGCCATTTATCGCAAGAAGTTTGGCGTCAATCAGCTCAGTGACAATTTAATCTGGTCGGTGAAGCAGGGGCAGGACGGCACGCTTTGGGCAGGTTCGCAAAACGGTTTAAATCGGATCAATCTGCAAAACGGTGCTGTTCAATCCTATATGGTTTCAGATGATAAAAAGGCAGTTTCTACTGTCGGTACGATTTATAACATCATGGAAGACTCTAGCGGTCTATTGTGGTTATTGACCGGCGATTTTGAAGATAGATTGGTTGCCTTTGATCCAAAAAACAACCAACGTAAGGCGATTTTGTTCGCCAACAAGCAAGCCCAAGAGGTCATGAGCAGACCCAGTTTTGGGCATTACTTGGACGATCAGGACAATATCTGGTTTATCACAGAAGACAGCTTTTACCGCTATGACATCAATAAAGGCACGGTCAGTGAATTGACTGGCCTTAAAGCCGTATTGAAGCCCGCTATGAGCGCCGGTTTTTTGGGGATTTTACCTAATCATCCTGACTCTATTATGGTGTCGGTCTTCGGTCAGCTGTGGTTATATGACATTGAGCGCAATCAAGCTCGTAAAATTTACGATATTCCGGGGTTTCAACCGCAGGACTATCTGGCGCCCGAGAGTTGGGTCATCGACAGAACCAATACCTTATGGCTGGTGATCTCACAATTTGGGCTGGTGGGACTAGATGCCGATACCTTTGAAGTCAAACATGTATATGACCAGACCAACAAGTTGCCCAACAACAGTATTTATGGTGCACAACTGGATAACAATGGAGACATCTGGCTCAGCTCGCATCAAGGGATCTTTCGTATCGATGGCGAGAGTCATCACCTTGAGCATTTCACCATTAAAGATGGTTTGGCTACCAACGAGTTTAACGGCGGCAGTGGTATCAACTCTCACGCCACACTCAGCAACGGTGAACTGGCCTATGGTTCGATGCAAGGGGTGACGTTATTTAACCCCGAGAATCTGGTGCGCGATGAGCGTGATGTCGATGACGTTAAAATCACGTCGTTGAGTTTGCTCTCGAGAGAGCTGCTGATGCCGATTAAAGACTTGAGCGGCATGCATTTGGCACTGAACTATGACGATATCGGGCTTAGGATCAACTTCTCGACGTTGGATTACAAAGGCAAAAGCAAAACCCGTTACCGCTATGAGTTGACCGGCAAAAAGACCATCAAGTATCCTGAATCTACGCAGCACTCGATTTTATTTCCGCAGCTGCAACCGGGCGATTATACCTTTAACGTCATTGCTATCGATCCTCAAACCGGCAAACAGAGTCAGCAAAAATCTGTATATATTGCCGTTGCCTATGCCTGGTATGCATCACCTGCTGCCTACAGTGTTTATGCCTTGTTGATGATTGCCTTAATGTATTATTGGTATCGTCGTCGTCAGCGTCAGCAGGCGAGGTTGCTTAAGGCCCATAAAAATGTGGTGGCCAGCGAGGAGCGTCTACGTTTGGCCCTAAGAGGTTCAGGAAGTGGCGTATGGGACTGGCAGGCAGATAAAAACGTGATGTTTGAACCACGAGTCGGAGAGCTGCTATGTCACAGTCAGTTGCCGAAATATTTGTCCTTTGTACAGCATATCGATTTGATTCATCCCAACGATCAGTGTGAGTTTGAGTCGGCGTGGGCGATGTTTATTGCCAATACCGACAGTAACTTTGAATGCACCTATCGAATGAAGGATGCTCAAGGCAATTGGTTTTGGTTCCGCGACCTTGGCATGGTGGCCGAGCGTAACGATTTCGGTAAGCCGACCCGTGTTACAGGTACCTATACCAATATCACCGAAACCAAAGCCAATGAGGAGCAGGCGCGGTTGTTTGGTGAAGCGTTTAAGCAAACCCGTGACTGGGTGGTGATTTTAGATGTCTATCAAGAGCCGATTGCTGCCAACCAGTCGTTCCGTGAGACCTTTGGTTTGGAGGCCAATCAGCCGCTGCCCAGCAGTGCCGGTGAAATTGTGGGTATTGACCGTAAACAGCAGGTGAAATATGCCGAGATCTTAAATGCCCTCGATGCCGGTTCACACTGGCAGGGGGAAGAAATGGTCGTCAACCATCACGGTCAAGCCTATCCGGTTATTTTGAGTATCAATGCGGTAGCCGGTAAAGCCGATGAAGTGGCGTTTTACGTGTTGGTATTGACGGACATTACTGCGCAAAAGGCTGCGGAGAATGATCTGCGCCAGTTGGCCAACTACGATAGTTTGACTGGATTACCCAATCGCGCCTTGCTGCTCGATAGGATCAAACACGCGATAGAACATGCGCGCCGTTATGATTTTCATATGGCGTTATTCTTTATCGATTTAGACCGCTTTAAGCAGGTGAATGACTCTTTGGGTCACGATGTCGGCGATAAGCTGTTGATTGATGTTGCCCAGCGCCTGACTGCAGTCTTGCGCGAAGGCGATACGGTTGCAAGGCTTGGCGGCGACGAGTTTGTGATCTTGCTGGAATCGTTCCGTACCATTGAAGATGTCAGTCATGTGGCGCAAAAGGTGATTGACGAAATTGACCAGCCAATCTCCCTTGGCAAACATGTGGTGAGCGTATCGCCCAGTATCGGGATTGCGCTATACCCGGATGATGCCACCGAGCATAATGATCTGTTGAAAAATGCCGATGTGGCGATGTACCACGCCAAAGAGGCTGGACGCAATAACTTCCAGTTCTTTACCGTAGAAATGAATGAACGTGCCAGAGTGAAACTAGAAGAAGAAAACTCGATAAAACAAGCTTTTATCAATGACGAGTTTATCAACTTCTATCAGCCGATTGTCGATGCGAGTGATAATTGCATTAAGGGCTTTGAATTGTTGTTGCGCTGGCAAAGCAGTGACGGGCTTATTCCTCCTTATCGGTTTATTCCGGTGGCTGAAGACATTGGGCTTATTGTCAAAATGACGCAGGCGGCACTTAAACGTGGATTGGCCGACCTACAGCGCTGGCAGGCGCTGGGTTTTGCGCCTTATTTGTCGGTGAATCTATCGATTAAAGATCTCGAACAGGAATGCCTAGCCAGTGAAGTGGAAGCTGCAATTAAGGCCAGTGGTCTACCGGCATCGAGCCTGCGCTTTGAGATCACCGAAAGTGCTTTGATGATAGATATCAGCAAAGCCATTGAAACCATGAACAAGCTTACCCGCTTAGGTTGCGTGCTGGCCCTTGATGATTTTGGTACTGGTTATTCGTCACTGAAATACTTAAAAGAATTCCCGATAGAGATCATTAAAATTGACCGTGGTTTTGTCAAAGACATCGGCATCGATAAAAACGACGAGGCGATCATTGACTCGATTTTGGCGATGGCGGAAAGCTTGGGCAAATACTGTGTTGCCGAAGGGGTCGAAACCGAAGCTCAGTTGGCCTATTTGAGTGAGCGCAACTGCGCGCTTATTCAAGGTTATCTTTATAGTCCACCGGTGCCTTTCGAGCAGGCGACGGAGCTGTTGAACTCAACTTTTGATGTTGCCTTAGCTGAATCGGCCAGTGCTGATACTTAGTGTGCCAAAGCTGTCAGTATCAATTGCCGCTCTTGTTGCGGCAGCTGTAAAAAGCAGTTGTCGTCCTGTCCTGATTGCAAGTATTGCTGCATTGCGCCGAGTAGGCGCTTACTGTAGCTTAGTGTCGGCTCTTGGTTGAGTAAGGTTTCACAGCCGTAGAGCCAAAGTTCAAAACGTTTTGGTGCGTGTTTGACCAAGCTGACGCTGACACGGTTGAGACCGCTGGCAAAGGCATTGTATTGTTCAAGTGGCTTAAGGGTTTGCCATATAGTGTCATAGCCGGCTATCTGATCCTGTAGAGGGCGCATCGCCAGAGTGTAAAGCATCAAATAAACCTCGTAATTAAAGCCGTCACTTTTGATGACATCCGGTAGCGCTTTGAGAATGCGATTTAATGGCATTTGTGCTGGGCAATTGGCCCACAGTCTGATGGCGCAGGCAAAAGCCAGATCGTCCAACGGATACTTAAAGCTCATATCTTGCACTTGACGGTACAGTTTGGCTGCGCGCGGCTCATCTTCTTTGGCAATCGCATCCATGGTTTCTTTAACCGCATGACAAAATGCCCCTGCAATGTGAATATTATTTCGCTTTTCTGCCCTGATACGCAATTGCTCCAACGCCTGTTGCGTTTTACTGATCTCACCAGCCAGTGAATAGCCCTTGGCTTTGTTGACCAAGCAGTGAGAAATCGACAGTGAAAACGCCTGACTGGCGAGCTTAGGCTCTTGCCTTTCAAGCTTTTCAAGCCACGGCAGAAAGCGCTCGGCAGCGCTAAGATGAGCAAACCATGCGCTAAAGCCGATGGCATGTTTGGCGAGCCGTTTCCATATGGCAGGATCGTTGGTTTTCTCACAAAAGGTAAATAACAGGCATAGCAGCTGCTCGGTGATGTCGAGTTGTTGCGCAGCGAGGGCATGGCTGGTGAGACTGTTGAGGATCGCCATGTATTGCAATCTTGCCTGTTGTTCTAGGGCAACGCTTTGTGCCTGTAGCAGCAGGTGTTCATAAGCTGGGGCAAAGGTCTCGCTATTGGGCGCGGCAAGGAATGCAGACAGCTGTGCAGCACCCGGATGGTCGTCTATTTTGACCTTGGCTAGATAATGGCTGCGTAGATAGCTCGGTGCAAAGATAAAGCACTGACCATCTTGGGCAAGATAACCTTCACTGGCGCTGGCATACCAATAGCGAACAAACTCAATACTTGCCATCAGTTGCTTTATGGCCGAGGTTCTCACGGCAAGTCCCATGCGCATCAGCGGTTGTGCCAGTTCATAATGTGAAGTGCGGCCAACGGCGGTGGCGACCAGTAGACCATTGTCGCGCATTTTTTTAAGTTGCCCTGAAGTGGTTTGATGGCTCAAGCGATTGTATTTGGCGATGTCTGTCACGGTCACGGTGCCGACCTGTTTGGCAATAAAGGCCAACAGTTTTTGCTGCTGTGGTGGTAGCATCGTCACTTCTAGCTCGTATCGCTGAGTTTGGCTATCGAGCAAGCAGATGATCGCGTCAAAGAACTCCTCTAACGGCGAGCATAGCAGGTAGTGACAAAACTGTACGTAATAGCGTGCGATACCTTGGGCAAACAGATGAAAGGCCGATAGGCAGGCGCGGCCTTTGGGCGAGCCTAAGGCGCTTAGCAAGTCGGCTTTGTCTTGTGCTTTGGCCACCTTGCACATGAGTTGTTGTGCTTGGTCAAGTGACAATGGCTCAAGATATTGCTGGGTAAAGTATGTCGTCAGTGAACATGATTGATCCGGCTGCTGTGAGGCGGTCGCTGCGATGTGGAGCTTGGGGTTGTCTTTTAACAGCTTGCCGAGCTGCTTTTTGTCTGGGGCACAGAGTAGTTTGAGATGCTTGTCAAAATCTTCCACCAGCAATAGTAGAGCAGTTGCTTCAACAAGCTGTGCAATACTGCGCTCGGCCTCTTGGTGAGCGCGATTGGCTGGTAATGTCAGCAGCGTATCAATCGGTTGTGACAGAGCGGTGAGTATTGCGGCTAAAAAGTCAAAATAGCAGCTCATGGCACCGAGAGGTAAGTCGAGCTTTAGCGCTCGAATAGGCTCACTTGCGTGGTCAATGCGCTGCTCAAGCAGCCGAAGCAGGTGGGTTTTGCCGCTGCCAGATGGGCCAATGAGCATTAAATGTAGTGCCGATTGGGTGATTTGATGTTGCCAATGTCGTAGCTGTCCGTCGTATTTGACGAGCGTCGATTCGAGTGTCTCGAGGCTTGAAAGCTGTGGATTGTAGATCCCAATATTGGTTTTTCTATCCATGGTAAAGCCTGCTATCGTTGGTCTAACGGTGACTTACGTTAAACTTAGCGTATAACAGATTAAACAGCTGTCAAATTTATCGTACTTATTTTGGTGCGTTATGGCCGCTCATCTGTACGAGATGTCAACTTCGCTGACAAGGACGCTAGATTTTCGATTTTAACAGGTCGAGAAACAGACGGCTTTTTAACGGCATATGGTCCGATTTAGGATAGAACGCCCACAATTCTCGTTCGGCACTTTGGTATTGCGGCAGTACCTTCACCAGTTGCCCTGTATCCGTTTCGCGACGAATGTAATCGGGCGTGGCTAAGATAAAGCCCATGCCACGGCAAGCGGCATAGAGCATGGCATCTAGATTTTCAGAGATAAAGTTGTGGTTGGCTACGGATAACTCCTCGCCATTGTCCATTTCTATTATCCCAAGGCGGGCCTGAAAGCCCGCGACGATGATGTTGTAACGTTCTATGTCTCTAAGGTCGTTGATCTCGCCGATGCGCTCCAAAAAGCTTGGGGCGGCGAAAATGCTCATGCGATAGCTTTTGAGCTTAACTCCTTTATGGGCGGCAGAGTTGAAATCTTCCCGTTTGCGGCAGATCACCAGATCATGGTCGAGGTCGGGATTGGTGCCAAACGCTTGGACATCAAGCTGTACCTTCATTTTGCCATAGCGAGATAGAAAATCTTCGATGTGGGGCATTAACACCGAACTGCCTGTGGATAAGGGGGCCGCGATACGCAGTAGCCCAGAGGGGCTGTTGGCGCCATCTCGGGTTTCGCTGACCATGGTATCGAACTGTTTGATAAAGCAGTTGGCGCGTTGCAAAAAGGCTTCGCCAGCTTCGGTTAGATGAATGTGCCTTGTGGTGCGAATGAACAACGTCGCGCCGAGATTTTTCTCAAGCCATTCGATGCGTTTGCTGATGGCCGATGGTGAAACCGCCTCTGCTTTGGCCGCTTCGGTGAAGCTGCGGCTTTGGGCGACGTGACAAAAACTGCGGGTGGTGTTTATCCAGTCCATTATTATTGCCTGGTAGGAAAAAGAGTTCTGCCTATTAAAGCATTTTTATTCTGATTGTTTAATAATAAAATAGCCAGCGATTGAACCTCACTTTGAATTTAACCGCATACTCTAGGACTCACTAGAGTGGTTTTTTGAAGTCTTTATGTTAATGCATTAACGGACATTGGTATTGCTGTCGGCCGCAGCAGCTTTCATGGAGAATTTTTATGCGTTTGTTTTTAGCGATACTGCTGCTGAGCAGTTGTCAGCTTGCCACTCAGATGATTTTACCTGCACTGCCGGATATTGCTGCGAGCTTTGCCTTGTCAGATGCCGATGCCCAGCAGGTGATCATGTTGTATTTTATCAGCTTTGGCTTATCACAGCTGTTTTATGGTCCATGGGTGGATGCGTTGGGTAAGCGCCGGATATTCTTCATCGGGTTGAGCATCTTTTTGCTTGGTTCGGTATTGTGCTATGTCGCTGCTTCGGTTGAGCTACTTGCCATCGGCCGTATATTACAGGGCATAGGAGCAGGTTGCCCGTTCATTTTATCCCGGGTGATTTTAAGCAGTAGCTTAAGTGGCTCTTTGTTGCAAAAGGCCCTCGCCAGTTTGGCTATTGCCGCGAGCGTTTCTGCCATTGCAGCGCCGTTTCTCGGTGGGCTGCTGACGACCAACTTTGGTTGGCAGTCGATATTTATGTTATTCATTATTCATTTGCTGGTGTCACTTGCCGCCGGTGCTTACTTGCTGGAACGTGATCCGCCGAACAAAAGGCGAATATCGGTTCAGTCTGTGGTGCGCGATTACGCCGTATTGCTTGGAGACAGCCGTTTTTTTACCGCTGCGCTGTTTAAGTGGCTGCCGACATTAATGTTTTTGAGTCTGAGCACGTTTTTACCGTTTGAGATGAAGCGCCGCTTTGGTATGGATGCTGAGCTATATGGTTCATTTATGATGGTGCCGGTTTTTGGCTTGTTGGTTGGCAGCACTTTAGCTCGAATGCTCATCCGTTATTTTCGCAGTGAAACCATTATTATCTTGTTTTGGCCACTGACGTTGCTGGCTGCGATGATTTTGTTGTTTTATCCGGCTGGCATTTACGCCACGATGTTGGCTTTGACATTGTTTATGGTGCAAAGCGCGACCTACTATGGCGCTAGTGTGCAATTGGCGATGGAGCCATTTAACGAAAAGGCCGGTACGGCGTCGGCTCTGCTTGGGAGCATTGATATGTTCATATTCTCTGTGCTGGCGGCATTGGTTAATCGTTATTGGGTAAAAGATCTGATGGATTTGGGGGCATTGTTCTTATTGTGCTCTGTGATCATGGCGCTCAGTTGGCTCTTACTCAAATCTAAACGCAAAACCGCGCGCCAAAGCGAAAGCTTATGTCAAAGCAGAGGGACATCGGCATAAGTTTAATATTTAATCGGTAAATATGTTATTTGTGCCTACCAGATAATAATGAAACGTAAAAAAACAGTTTTAATTCCATTTGATTAATAATAGAATGTTACTTGTTCAATTTCTGATTGATCCTTAATTTAGGGGGTGTTGTTTTTTGTACTGTTGTCGATAGAAGTTAAATTCACCCGCTGTTGTAGTTTTAAGGTTTCCCCAGTTAAATACACAAGAATAACCAATTCGGTAACTGTGGGGCCTCCTTCGTAACAGGAGACCTCTTTTGCGATTATTGCTAGCCATTTTGTTAGTGACCAGTGTCCATTTCGGCGCCCATCTATTCTTACCGGCCATGCCTAAGCTGGCATCGGTTTATGGTTTGAGTGAGATTGAGACCGTACAGATCATGATGTTGTATTTCATCGGTTTTGGTGTGTCTTTTTTATTTTATGGTCCTTGGCTCGAATCTGTCGGTGAGCGCATGGTGTTTTTTTGCGGCATGTCGCTTTTCACCATCGGTTGTGTGCTGTGTTATTTCATTGACAGCCCGGATATGTTGGCGGTTGGCCGTTTGTTGCAAGGGCTTGGCGCTGGCAGCCCGATGGTCCTCTCGCGCGCGCTGATCAAAGATGCACAAAATGCCCAACAGCTCAATAAAGCCATCAATGGTTTGTCTATTGCTTCGGCTACCGCCCTAGTGATTGCCCCTGTGTTGGGTGGCTGGAGTAGTGCGATGTTTGGTTGGCAGATGTCTTTCCTCCTGCTTGGACTTTATCTTTTGATGGTGATGGCTTGTGGCTCGATGTTTTTGCCTATCGCTATCAAACATAAGTCTCACATGCCGTTTCGCAGTATTGCCAGCGACTATCTTCGTCTTCTATGTGACCGCGATTTTTTATGTATCGGCGTTTTCAAATGGGTGCCTACCTTGTTGTTTTTTACAGCGATCACCTACTTACCCTTTGTTATGCAGCAGCGATTTGGTCTATCCCAGGAACAATATGGTTTGATGATGATGCTGCCGTTTTGCGGCAAAATGTTCGGCGGGATCTTATCGGGGGTGTTGCAACGCTATTTGTCACCACGGGCAACCTTAGCGGTATTTTGGCCGTTGCTGCTCGGCTGTAGTGCCATTTTGCTGTTCGCGCCGGTATCGGCAGTGAATGTCATGGGGGCCTTTGGTCTGTTTATGATTGTCAGCGGTGCCTATTACCCAACCTGTTTAAAGCTCATTATTTCGCGTTTTAAGTTTAAAAGCGAAACGGCCAATTCGATGCTCGGTGCTGTCGATATGCTGGTTGTGTCGGTGCTGTCGATTTTGGTCAATCAATATTTACTCACCGATCTGCAAGATCTCGGCGGATTGTTTACCTTGGGCACTATGGTGTTGTTGATCAACTGGCTGATCTTGCACCATGCCATTACTTGGCACAGTGCAGAGAAGCGTTTGATGCAGATGATCAAGACCGAGTCTTGATCACTGCGAACTACTGACCGAAATGTCCGGCCCTAGCTCACACACGCCTTGGGCCAAATTCTGCTCGCTGGTGCAATTGGCCAGCAGCAGATTGCTGCTTGGATTGACCAATTGTCCTTGCCAGCTGCCATCTTGCGCCAACTGCATCTTAAGAAATCCAAAAGCCGCATAAGGGCTGCCTTTATAATGAACCGAGGTGTTGGTTGTAAGCACGCTTGCCCCAATGCCGTTTATTTGTGTCTTACCGGCGCCTTGAGGCTGTGAGCCGGCAAGCTTGACGCCGCTTGATCCGATAATTAGTGCCGGAGGATGGTTTTTGGCGGCAAAGCTGATACTTTCAAACTTATGCATATGACCGCTGAGCACCAATGAGATGTTCTTGACCAGTCGTTTACCCGGCAACATGGCGATGGCTTTTTGCATCATTTGATTCACGCAGCCATATTGTTTATTCGCAGTACAAGGCGTGCCTGTACTGCTGTCATATTCTTGCACGCCCCAAATAGGACGGTGTGTCATCACCCAGGTGTTGTTGCCGCTTTGTTTTGCGCTATGGTTGAGCCTTTTGAAGACTTGCTGATAGATCTTGGTAAAAGGCGAATTGCTGTAGCTGTCGCACGCGTTGGCCGAATCGATGACGGCGATGTCTAAGGTTTTGAAGCTGACTGTGTAGTTGGGGATCTGCACTGTGTTGGCCAGTGCCGACTTATCGGCATTTTGCATCGGGCAGCTCAGTTGCTGTTGTCCTTTTACCAAGTTGGAGTGAGGGTCTAGAAAATAAAAGTAGCCGGGTCCTGCACGGCTGCATAATTCGTGATTGCCTCTGGCGACTATCCATGGGGCGGCCAACATCAAGGATTTGGCGCTCATAAACAGATCATTGAGCCAGTAGTTCCAGCTATCAGGGCGATTGGCGTTGGCGGCGTTTTGACTATAGTAGGTTTGACCTTTGCTTTGTCCACAATGATCAGCCGAACCGAGATCATCGCCAGCGTCGTAAGTCCATTGATTTTGCTGTTGTAATTGGCCTGAGCTGTCTTTAGCGCTAAAACCAACTTGGCCACCGGTACCGCGATAGTTGAAGTCACCCATGTGCAAGACCAAGTCGGGTTTTGCCAGTGCGCCGCTATCTGCCAGCGCTTGAAATGGTTGGGCAGCGCTGCCGCTAGGGCAATCTTTCGATTTGCAGCCGGTATCGCCGAATACCTGAATGTGGCTAGGATTGGATTTGGCGCTTGGTAATACTACTGTGCCGTCACTGAAATTGAGCTGGTAGCTTTTATCGAATGCAACAAGTCCTTCACACACCATCACTGGAAAATGAAAGCTGTTGTCGCGGGTGACCATGTTGCTGGTTTGGCTGCCACCGACTTCGCTTATCGTCGGACAGTCGAGTTGTGGATCGATAACGGTGCGGGCGATGGCAACATTGCTACCGCTAGGGCTTTGCCCGAGCACGACAAAGCTGGCGTATTGATTGTTGATGCTGGCGGTATCGGCAAGACTGGGCATTGCGACAACGAGTGTGCTGAGGCAGCACAGTGAGCGCAACAGTGGATGTTTCATTGTCTATACTCCTTGAGGTTTTTATTGCTCGCAGTATAGACGGGTTTGCACGAATGTGCCTGAAATAGCGGGATTTTGCTGCACCGCTTCTGTAAATGTGGGTGCAGCTATGGGCAGTTAGCGGCTAAACGATACGCGGATGGCCTTTTTCATACATCGACAACAAGTGGACATCGAGCGCTTTAAGCACATCGGAGCGGCCTATTGTGCCTACCAAGGTGCCGTCGCCATCGACCACCGGGTAGATTTTCGGCTTGTTGGTGTTCATATTCTGGGCCAGTTCCAACACCGAATGATCCATCGCCACAGTGAGAGGCTCGGGATGCATCAGGTCCTTGACTTTGAGGTGCGATTCGCCGAAATAGGTGGACTTGAGCATTTTCTCCAAGCAGTCTTGCTCCGACAAAAAGCCGACCACCTTGCGCGCGGTGTTGACGACCGGACCGCCCATTTGGTGTGAGTTTAAGAATCTTTCTACGGCTTCTGCAAGGGACATTTCCTCTTTAAAAGTCACCGGCCTTTTATTCATATAATCTGACACTTTGATAGATTCCATCAGGCTTCTCCTATGGCTAATCTGAGGTGGCAAAAGGCACCTTTAGCGCTTTTGCCGATACTTTCAGCTTAGACCGAAATTTCTGTTTCTGCTCAGTATTTACAATGCTTGATAAACAAAAGATGATCTGCCTCAAATCTGAGATTTGGGGCAAACTCCGATGTTGACAAAGCCCTGTTTCCTCCCATAATGGGATAGGAACAGACAACGCAACCATTGCAACAGGAGTTAAAATGGCCATTAAGCCGATTAGAAACGAGCATGATTATGAGCAAACTTTGGCGCGTATCGGTCAACTTGCCGATATCAAGCTTACTCAAGAACAACAAGACGAGCTGGATGTCTTGATTGTACTGGCGCAGTCTTGGGATAGCCAACAAAGCAGGCAACCTGTAGATGACCCGATCGCCGCTATTGAGGCTTGCATGGCGCGTCAGGGCTTGAGCAATCAAGATCTAGTGCCTTATATCGGCCATTCAGGCAGGGTTTCAGAGATCTTAAACTACAAGCGCAGCCTAACTTTGGCGATGATCCGCAAGCTA
>JBFHGJ010000066.1:0-30797 GCA_041583135.1 Alteromonadaceae bacterium
CGTTATCGGTCTATTGGTATTGGGACCCGAGCGTTTGCCGGTAGCCATACGCACCGTGTCTGGTTGGTATCGTACCATCAAGCAAATGGCCAATTCGGTCAGCGCCGAAATGAGTCATGAACTCAAAGTGCATGAATTGCACCAGAACCTAAAAAAGGCTGAGCAGCAAGGGATGGAAAATCTTTCTCCTGAGCTTAGCCGTTCGGTGCAGGAGCTTAAGGACGCTGCGGCTTCGGTCAACGGATACGTTAATGACAGCCACACTGTTAAAGAGCCTGAGCCTGAGCCAGAGCTTGAGTCTGAACAGGCGCAAAATCCCGCAATAACCAACCCAGCCAAGACAAAAGCCAAAACCGATGAGTAATACAGAACAAAGTCATACCCTGATAGGGCATCTGGTCGAACTGCGCTCGCGTCTTTTGCGCATTGTTTTGGCGGTGATGATCATTTTTATCGCCAGTGCCTATTTTGCCAATGATATCTATATTTGGGTGTCTAAGCCGTTGACCGATGCGTTGCCAAGCGGTGCGACCATGATAGCCAAGGACATCGCTTCACCATTGCTTGCCCCTTTTAAATTGACCTTTATGTTGTCGATTTACCTATCAATGCCCTACATTCTTTACCAAATTTGGTCTTTTATCGCTCCGGGTTTGTATAAGCATGAAAAGCGCTTAGTGGCGCCGCTATTGATCTCCAGCACCTTGCTGTTTTATGCCGGGGTGGCGTTTTGTTACTTTGTGCTGTTTAACATCGTTTTTAGTTTTTTTGCCGGAGTGGCGCCTGCCATTGTCTCTTACACGCCGGATATCACCAGTTATCTCGACTTTGTTTTGATGTTGTTTTTTGCCTTTGGCCTTGCTTTTGAGATCCCAGTGGTACTGCTGCTACTGATCTGGACCGGAATTACCACAGCCGATGCGATGCGACAAAAACGCCCCTACATCATTTTGGCCGCTTTTGTGATCGGGATGTTTTTGACGCCGCCTGATGTGATCTCTCAAACCTTGTTGGCGGTGCCGATGTGGCTGTTGTTTGAGGTTGGGTTGCTGTTTGCCCACTTTTATACGCCAAAGCCAAAGTCTGATGAAGCGCAAGACGAAGACCAAGAGCAGCACAGTCACAACTAATCTATGAAACTTTTTGATATTGCCGTTAACGCCAGTAATAAGCAGCTCATTGAACACTTTGATGCGCTGCTGAGTCGTTCTTTGACTGCCGGTGTCGATAAATGGTTGATGGTTGGCACGGATCTGCAAGAGAGCGCCGAAGTGTTGGCATTATGCGACAAAGATCCCAGCGGAGGTCATCTTTTTTGCACTGCCGGCGTGCATCCTCACGATGCCAAATCGGTCGATGACAGTTATATCGATACCCTAAAGATGCTGCATCAAGACCCGCGTGTGGTCGCCGTCGGTGAATGCGGATTGGATTTTAATCGTGATTTTTCGCCACGTCCGGTGCAAGAGCGGGTGTTTGAACAGCAGCTTAATCTTGCTGATGAACTACAAAAACCGGCGTATTTGCATGAACGTGATGCCGCTAAACGTTTTTGCGACATTTTTGCACCTTTTGCCGATAGTATCCCCAAGGCTGTGATCCATTGCTTTACCGGTGATAAATCTACCTTGCATCGCTATCTTGATATGGGTTTATACGTTGGTATCACCGGTTGGGTGTGTGATGAACGCCGAGGCACAGAGCTTAGAGAGTTACTGCGCTATATTCCTTTAGACAGGTTGATGATTGAAACCGACGCGCCTTTTTTACTGCCGCGTAATCTAACACCCAAGCCAAAATCACGACGCAACGAGCCGGCTTATTTGTCGCATATCGCAATGGAGATCGCGCAGATCTTGGGGCTTGAGGCAAAGCAGGTCTTTGAGGCCAGCTATCACAACAGCTGTGACTTTTTCTCCGTGAAAGAGTGATGATATGAAACGTCTTGATACCATCGCTATGTTGATCGCCTCCAGTGGACTTATCGGCGCCTTGGTGGCAATAAACTTTGCCTTGGTATTGCTTTATCTGTTTTCTCGTCATCGCCGCTTTATACCGCTGGCTATGTATGTGTTTTTGCTTACGTTGGCCTATTCCGCTTTACTTGATAGCGCTTTGAATATTTGGCACCTGCCAAGTGTAGCCTTAACAGATTATTGGCTATGGTTGATGGCGCCGGCTCTTTTGGTTGGACAGTATTTTTCAGCTACCAGTCTCAATCTGCACCGGCACCAGCCTAAGCTTAAAAAAGTGTTTGCGACCCTAAGCGCATTGGTATTTACGACGCTGCTGTTGTACTTGGTATTTGATGTCGCTGAGATGTGGGTCGTTTCGCTCTATGCATTGCAAGCGCTGGGCTTAGCTGGCATCGCCATGTGGTCTAAGTGGCGGCTCAAGGTTGACATTGCCCTGTGGATCACTGGCGGTTGGCTGGCGATTTTTTCTGCCTGTTGTTTTGCTATCAGTGTGTTTACCGGCTTCAGACCGAACCATGAAAGTGGTAGCTATGTGGTGATGCTAGGGATCAGCGTTGCTGGCGTGGCATTTTGGTTTATTGCTCTGAGCAAGCAATATTTGCGTGAACGCAGCAGGGTGTTGGCCGAGCAGCATAAGGCGCTGGCCGAGTTAAAGGCCAATGAAAAAATGCGAAGCAAGCTGCTGCAAGTCCAAGAGCAAGCCCAAGAAGCCCTTGAGGCAAAAATTCAAGAGCGCACTTTCGAGCTTGAAATTGCCCTACGGGAACTGCAAGAAGCCAATCGTGAATTGGAAGAAAAGAACACCCAAGACGCGTTGACCGGACTGAAAAATCGCCGTTTTTTCGACAAGAAATACCTAGCCGAGTTTCGCCGTTCAAGGCGGGAACGCAGCGAACTGAGCATTGTTATGCTCGACATCGATCACTTTAAAAAGGTCAATGACAACTACGGCCATTTGGCTGGAGATGAGGTCATTCGCTGCGTCGGTCGCATCATCGGCGATATGTTGAAAAGACCCTCCGATGCCGGTTGTCGATATGGCGGGGAAGAATTTGCCCTCATACTGCCCAATACCGATACCCAAGGGGCATTGCAGTTGGCACAAAAAATCAATGAACGGATTGAACAAACGCATATCACCACAGATGCGGGTATGATTCAAATTACAGTGAGCTGTGGTGTCTATACCAATGTCGCCGAGCTGGAAATGGCACAAAATGCCCATGTTGAATTTGCCGACCAAGCGCTATATTGCGCCAAGCAAACCGGGCGCAACCGAGTGGTACATTATAATCAAATGCCAGCTAAGCCTAAGCTGGCTAAGTCTAAATGAGCACAATACGTTAAGCCAATTTAGGAGTCAGTCATGACCTTTCCCTATAGCCGTATGCGCCGTATGCGCAAAGATGATTTTTCCCGCCGCCTGATGGCTGAAACAACGCTGACGGTGAATGATCTTATTTATCCGATGTTCATTCTCGAAGGTGAGCAACAGCGTGAAGCGGTCGCTTCAATGCCAGGTGTTGAGCGAGTGTCTATTGATTTGCTGCTCGAAGAAGCAAAAGAGTTGGTTGAACTTGGTGTGCCAGCGATTGCGCTGTTTCCGGTGACCCCGGCGGAGAAAAAGTCGCTTTTAGGCGAAGAAGCCTATAACCCGCAAGGACTTGCGCAGCGCGCCGTCAGAGCGCTAAAAGCCAGCTTCCCTGAGCTTGGGGTGATCACTGATGTGGCTCTTGATCCATTCACTGTACATGGTCAAGACGGCATTATCGATGAACAAGGCTATGTGCTCAACGACATTACCGTTGATACCTTGGTCAAACAGGCATTATCGCATGCCGAAGCAGGTGCCGATGTGGTTGCGCCGTCGGATATGATGGACGGTCGAATTGGTGCTATTCGAGAAGCCCTAGAGGAAAACGGTTTTGATACCACACGTATTTTGGCCTACTCGGCAAAATATGCGTCGAGCTACTATGGCCCGTTTCGTGATGCGGTCGGCTCATCAGGTAACCTCAAAGGCGGCAACAAAAAGAGTTATCAAATGGACCCGGCCAACAGTGATGAAGCCCTCAGAGAGATCATGCTCGATCTGGAAGAAGGTGCAGATATGGTGATGGTTAAACCCGGTATGCCTTATTTGGATGTGGTCCGTCGGGTTAAAGATGAGTTTGGCGTGCCAACCTATGCTTATCAGGTCAGTGGTGAGTATTCAATGCACATGGCTGCGATTGACAATGGTTGGTTGGACGCGAAATCTTGCGTCATGGAATCCTTGCTTTGCTTTAAGCGCGCCGGGGCTGATGGCATCTTGACCTATTTTGCCAAGCAAGCCGCCATTTGGCTTAAAAAGTCATCGTAATCGCTTAGTTTAAAATACGTTATAATTGTCGTGCTTGTTTTTAAATGTACGGCAATTGTAACGTATTAATTGTTTTCCTCTTGTTTTTCAAAGATGTTTTTCGGCTTTATATACTTATCTAAGCTTTCCTTAAGCAGTTTTGCCGTGGCATTGCCTTTGCCGCAGCCGCCGGAATAACCACTCCAGCTAAAATAGCTAAAACCATTGTGATCGAGTTTACGCTCTATCTGTACACACCTGCCGTTGTAATTGATGACCCGGGTTGTCGGGCTGATTTGATGGGCTGTCTCATACAAAGGTTTGATTGCCGGGTCGTCCAACGAATTGCTGGATTTAATATCCGGCAATGGAGACTCGGGCATTGATACTCCTGCCATAAAATCTTGTTGTTTAGATTCGATTAGGTTGCTGATTGACTTGCTGGGACTAAAAACAACGGTGGCTTGGCTTGACGGAGGTATTGACGGCTTGGCGTTGATTGGCGTGGCTGTTGTGCCCTTAGATTTTGTGTCAGCCGTTGTTGGCTTCTTTTCATTGTGTTGAGGCGCCTGTTGTTTTGACTGAGCAGGTTGCGCTACGTTTTTTGGCTCAGGATCAGGCTGCGCCTTTGTTTCGGCCTTTGGCTGTTGTGGTGGTTTGCTGGGGGCAACCGGCTTGGGTTTGGGTAAAAAAAGCAGCTTGGCAGCGATCACCGCTCTAGGCGCCGATTGGCTCGGCGTCTTAGGTGTGCTGGAATGCCAAATAAATAATCCCGACAAGAAAGTCAGGTGAAGGATTATGGATAACCCAATCGCCCGTCCAAGTTTAAGATTAATAACAACTTTTCCCAAAGTTTTAGATGAAGGCTAAGACTGCCTAGGTTGGAAAAAGTTCAAAACGCCGCGCTGAGCCGGGTTTACAAATTGCGAATTGAACAAAATTGGACTATTAATTAAGGAGCGAACGCGGGGATTTTGCATGAAAAGACCGGGTCAAAAAGCCTGTGAGCAAGATGGCGAAAATGCGCTGTCAGTGGCAAAACGCAAGTCGATTTTACTCGATGAGGCGGAAAAAATTGCACGCATGGGCACCTGGGACTGGAACATCAAAAATAACGAAGTGTGCTGGTCTGCGGTGTTTTTCGATATTGTACAACTTGATCCGAAAGAGACTGAACCGAGTTTAGCTGCCTACCTCGCATTGCTTGGTGAAGAAGATCGCACCTCTCTTTACAACGCCGTTATCGGCTGTATTAAAACCCACCAAGTATTTGAACACCATCATCGACTGATATTGCCCGATGGCAACGTCAGGCACATTGAAAGTCGAGGTAACACCTTATTTGACGAAGCAGGTCGTCCTCATCGTATGATAGGAACCATACATGATGTGACAGAGCGGATTGAAGCGCAGCTAAAGCAAGAAATGTTTTTTCGGCTGGTCAATACCTCCATCAACGAGATCTATATTATCGATTGTCAAAGCTATCGCTTTACCTTTGCCAGTGAAGGGGCATGTCGCAATTTGGGCTATACTCAGCAAGAGCTGACGCAACTGACGCCATTTGATTTATGTCCGGTATTACCTAAGGTGCAGGTCATTGAAATGATGGCGCCTGTGGTGAAGCGGCAGCAGGAGTTGGCTATTTTTGAATGTGTTCATGCACGTAAGGACGGCAGCACCTATCCGGTGGAAGTGCACTTACAGATGATGGACAAAGGGGGGCCAGCGATGATTGTGGCGGTGGTTCTAGATATCAGTGCCAAAAAGCAGGCGCAGCAAAAGCTCAATGATCAGGCCGTATTGCTGCGCTCGGTGATCGACGCCACCCGAGATCTGATCTTTTTTAAAGATAGCCAGGGGCACTACCTCGGCTGCAACAAGGCATTTGAAAAACTCACCGGCTTTGATGAACACGAATTGATAGGACAAAGCGATTTTGCCATCTTCGAGGGGGCCAGAGCTAAGCAATTTGAGCAGGGCGACAACAATGTTATCAGCCAAGGTGCCATTGAACGCTATCAACTGTGGACCAGCTATTGTGACGGCAACCGTGTATTGCTTGATACCACCAAAACCCCCTATTACAACCAGTCGGGAGAAATTGCCGGGGTTGTCGGAGTATGCTCCGATGCCACCGACAGCTGGCATTTTGAAAAGAACCTGAAAACCCAAGCGCGGTTCTTACAATCGATCATCGACCACATCAACGAGTCGATCATCGTGGTCAATCATGCCTTGGAAGTGCAGCTGATCAACAAAACCGCCAAACGCTATATTGACCAAGGCATAATGGTTGAGCCGCGCTTACGCAAAGGTCAGCGTGATATGGAAGGACAACTGTTACCTTGTCCTTTGTGTGAAGTGTTGGAGCAAAGGGTGAACAAAACGGTGATCCACAACCATACCTCGGGGGATGGCATCATTCGTCATATCGAACTGATGATATCGCCGCTGCTTGACGAAGAAGGTCATGTGATAGCGGCCATTGAAATAGGCCGCGATATTACCAATCATCTGAAGCTGCAACATCAACTGGAGCTGCAAAAAAACGCCTTTGAATACAATGCCCATTATGATGCGTTAACTTGTCTACCTAACCGGGTATTGTTTCATGACCGTTTGTCTCAAGCGATGGCCAAAGCGAAAAGAAATCGCGAACTTTTGGCCTTGTTCTTTGTCGATTTGGATCATTTTAAAACCATCAATGACACTTATGGTCACGACATCGGCGATAGAGTGCTACAGCAGGCCGCCAATCGCATCAAATGTAGTGTTAGAGAGATGGATTCGGTTGCACGACTCGGCGGTGATGAGTTTACTGTGATATTGGAAAACATCCGGCAGGTTCAAAGCGCCACTATCATTGCACAAAAAATTGTCGATTCGATGCGTCCGCCTATTGTGATCGACGGCCGAAGTTTTACCGTCACTACCAGTATCGGCATCGCGCTATATCCTGATAACGGCGATTCTATTGAGGCGTTGATGAAACATGCCGACGAGGCGATGTATTTGGTCAAGCAGGAAAGCCGCGATGGGATGCAGTTTTATAGCGAAAACCTCTCTGATGAGGCATTTGAGCGCGCCTTGATGGAAGATCACCTCAGGCAGGCGCTGCAAAACAATGAGCTCAAAATTTGCTATCAGGCCACTTATGAGCTGAGCAATGGGCAAATGATTGGCATCGAAGCTTTAAGCCGTTGGTCGAGTCCTCAGCTAGGGACAGTGATGCCTGAGCAGTTTATCCCATTGGCCGAAGATGTTGGGTTGATCCAGTCGATTGATGAGTGGGTGCTGGAAAAAGCCTGCCTGCAAATGGTGCAGTGGAAAGCGCAAGGATTGGGTGATATTCGACTTTCTGTCAATCTCTCATCGGTTGAGCTCAATCGCAAAAACCTCATCGATGTGGTGTCCAATATTCTCGATAGCACAGGTTGCGAGCCGCAATGGTTAGAAATTGAGATCACCGAAAGTGGCTTTATCGGCAATCATCAACAGGCTCACCGTATGCTTGATGGCCTTAAGGCGCTGGGGGTTGGTTTAGTTATTGATGACTTTGGCACGGGTTATTCGTCGCTTAAAAAACTCAAAGAACTGCCTATCAGCAAGCTCAAAATCGACCATTCGTTTATCAGCAATGTTACCGGCTCCGACAACGATGCCGAGATTGCTCGGGCAGTAATCGCTCTGGCCAAATCTTTAGGGCTTAAGGTCGTTGCCGAAGGAGTAGAGACCGAGCAGCAACGTGAGTTGCTGATTGCACTTCACTGTGAGCAGGCACAGGGGTATTTGTTCAGTTATCCGGTGAGCGCAGACTTAATGGCGCAAGAGTTGGCTTTATCCTAAAAAACATCGCTAAACATTTTGGGCCTTATAACCCGTTTTTAGGCTTAACGGCCGCATTATCCCTATTCAACCACGCCAACAACGGCTAAAATTTTCCGCCACTGCCATTTTCAATCATAATCATGGAGTATAAGATCTTGCGTCGTTGGTCTTGGGTTGTCATTATTTCGTTGAGTATCGCCATTTATGGCTGCGTCAGTGCCCCTTCCGAGCCTTATTATCAACCGTCCGGTTCCAGTTTGCCTGTCGGGCAAAGCAGTTTTGCCGAGTATGTCGAGCAAACCCATCAGTGGCTGCTGCACAACCGTCAGTTTATGACCGATAACCGTATGTTAGAAGTTCAGGCCAATTCTCCTTTTGAAATGCTGCCGCCGACAAGCGCAAAGTCTTCAACGCGCAAAGGCATTTTGCTGGTGCATGGACTGGCTGACTCTCCTTATAGTTTTGTCGATATCGCGCCGGTGCTGACCAATATGGGATTTGTGGTGCGCACGATTTTGTTGCAAGGTCATGGCTCGCGTCCGGCTGATCTGATCAATGCTGATGCCGATGATTGGCGCGATTTGGTTGCCCATCATGTTGCACTATTTAAACAAGATGTCGATACCTTGTACCTTGGCGGTTTTTCAACCGGTGCAAATCTCGTTAGCTCCTATGCCATGGGAGATGATGATATCGCCGGGTTGATGTTGTTTTCTCCGGGCTTTAAAGCGGGGATTGGGGTGGATAAATTTGCGCCTATGGTGCCAATGTTTACCGACTGGCTGTATGCGCCTAGGCTTGAAGGCGAAACCAATTATGTCAGATACATGGTGACCCCCTCAAATGGCTTTGCGCAGTTTTATGATACCAGCGCCGAGGTGATGTTTCGCTTTAAACAAAGGCGCTACAATAAGCCGGTGTTCATTGCCCTAAGTCAAGCCGATAGCGTGATTGATGTCAACAGGGTGCTATCGCTGTTTTCCAAGCGCATCAGCAACCCAAACAGTCGCCTGTTGTGGTTCGGCGAGCGCCCCGAAACGAATGATACAAGAGTGAAAGTGTTTGCCGCTAAGGTGCCGCAATATCACATCAGTAACTTCTCTCATATGGGCATTTTGTTTCGACCGGACAACCCCTATTACGGTTTTCAAGGTAGTGAGCGTATTTGTGACAATGGTCAGTCTGACAACCGGCTTTACCGCCAGTGCCTTGATGGCGGTGAGATCTGGTATTCCGCTTGGGGTCATGTGGAAAAGGGCAGGCACCATGCAAGATTGACTTTTAACCCTTATTTTACGCAAATGGTGACCGAGTTGAAAAAGGTGCTGGATGAACAATCGCTTGTCTTTGTCCCATGAGCTTGTATGCTACAGCAAAACCTGATCAGACGATAATGCCATGCGACGACATTCCAGCTCCGATATCGATGACTCTGCCGGTTTTAATCTGGCAGTCATTAAGCTCTTTTTGCCCTATTTGTTCGAACATAAAGGCCGTGTTGCCGCCGCTTTGATGTTTTTGGTGCTAGCCAAAGTCGCCAGTGTCGGGTTACCTTTTGTGCTTAAATATGCGGTGGATGATCTATCGCCGCAATTGTCCGATACCGGCAAGATCTTGGTGGTGCCGATTGCCCTGTTACTCGCCTACGGTGCATTACGTTTTGCCATGGTATTTTTCGGCGAGATCCGCGACAGCCTGTTTGGTCGGGTTACCGAACGGATGATCAGGCGTATTGCGCTGAATGTTTTTACCCACCTGCACCGACTTGATTTAGCGTTTCACCTCGATAGAAAAACCGGCGGCCTCGCCCGAGATATAGAAAGAGGCACTCATGGTATCGGCTTTCTCATGCGCTTTATGATATTCAATATTGTGCCGACGCTAATTGAGCTGTTGATGGTGAGCGGTATTTTGTTGTTTAACTATGGCTGGGATTTCGCGATTACAGTGCTTATTTCAGTGGCGCTATATATTGCTTTTTCAGTGGTCGCAACCGAGTGGCGCACCGGCTTTGTTCGTGCTGCCAATAAGGCCGATTCGGCCAGCAGCACCTTGGCTATCGACAGTTTGATTAACTTTGAAACGGTCAAATACTTTAACAACGAGCGTTTTGAAGCCGAACGTTATGACAAAGAGTTGCTTAACCTTGAGGCGGCAAAGCGTAAAAACCGCTTGTCGTTGATGACGCTCAATAGCGGACAGGCGTTGATCATTGCCATGGCTATCACCGTCATGATGTTGTTGGCCGCCAGAAGCGTTACTCAAGGGGAAATGACCATCGGTGATTTTGTTTTGATTAACGCCTTTATGATGCAGATCTTCATTCCGCTGAACTTTTTGGGCTTTGTCTATCGTGAAATCAAAGGCTCTTTGGCCAACATCGAACGCCTATTCGACTTATTAAAGGTGACACCGAAAATCGCCGATGCCCCTGACGCTCTTGAGCTGAACATCAGCAAAGGAGAAGTGCGTTTTGAGCATGTCGGCTTTGCATACAATCCGGCGAGAACAATCCTTAAAGACGTCAGTTTTACTATTGAGCCGGGGCAAAAGGTGGCCGTAGTTGGTCCTAGCGGCGCCGGAAAATCAACCATCGTTAAGTTGTTGTTTCGTTTTTATGATGCCAGTTCAGGACAGATTTATATCGACGGGCAGCCGCTGGCCAAATGCACCCAGCAGTCGATTCGACATGCCATTGGTATCGTGCCTCAAGACACTGTGTTGTTTAATGACAGCATTTTTGAAAATGTGCGCTACGGTAGGCCCGATGCCAGCGATGAAGAAGTACAAAGGGCCATTGAGCTGGCGCATTTGGCGGCATTTGTCGAGTCGTTACCGGATAAGGGTGACACCAAGGTTGGCGAACGAGGTCTGAAGCTTTCCGGCGGTGAAAAACAGCGTGTGGCGATCGCCAGAACCATCTTGAAGCGCACGCCTATTTTGGTGTTTGATGAGGCAACCTCATCCCTTGATTCTCACTCCGAGCGCGCCATTCTTTCGGCATTTAAAGAGATCGAAAAAGGCCATACCTCGTTGGTGATCGCTCATCGGCTGTCTACTATCGTTGATGCCGATAAAATTATCGTGCTCGAAGCCGGGCAGGTGGTAGAGCAGGGCACTCATGAGGCGCTACTCGCTAGCGGTGGCAGTTATGCCGAGCTATGGCGGGTGCAGCAGGCTAACGCTCAAAGCGAATCGACAGCTCGATAGAGGAAACGGTTTGCTCTATCCCTTCGATGGCACCGATCTCATCGAGCAATTTATCCAGCTCATCGGTGCTTTCGGCCCAGATGGTGGCGATTAAGTCATAATGACCACTGATGGTGCGCAGCGATTTAATTTCGTCGATATGACTAAGAGCGTCTACTACCTTTAGGGTAAGGCGCTGACGAGTCTTAATGGTTACCCACACTTTGATCAGATGCTTTTCATACTCAGGGTTGAGCTTAACGGTATAGCCGGCGATAACGCCTTGACGCTCAAGTTTGGCAATGCGTTCCTGTACGGCGGTGCGAGACAGATTGAGCTTGCGGGCAAGGGACGAAGTTGACTCTCGGGCGTTTTCGCTCAGTAGGTTGAGCAATTGTTTGTTAATACTATCCATTAGTTAAAATCACCAAGGTACTATACATTTTAACTAATAATAGCTGTTAATATGTTATTTTTACAGCTTCATTCCGACACCTCGGTCCAGTAAAATACGCTTTGTACCAATCGCTTCGTTTGTGAATATTTTAATTGAGGACCGAAACCATGGCTGATCCCAAGCTAGTGCAACTGTTTGAAGATATGTGGCAGAACTATCTTGAGTTGAATCCCGATGCACGTAAGATTTTTGAACTTTTTAGTGCCCGCGACACAGTTGTGAACGATCATATTGCCTTGAGAACCTTCAATTTGCCGGAAGTGGGTATTGAAAAAATCGCCCGTCCATTGCTTGAAGGTGGCTATGTCGAAGCGGGCCGTTATCAGTTCGAGAAAAAGAAGCTGACCGCACGTCATTATAAGCACCCTGATCCGCAAATGCCGAAAGTATTTATCAGTGAATTGTTGGTCGAGCAGTTCTCAGAGGAACTACAAAGCATCATTGGTGAATTGGTGTCACATGTGACTGAGCAAATGACCGACCAAGACAACTTCATGTTCTCGGGTAGACCATGGAACGTCAGCTACGCGACTTACCAGAAATTGTTGGCAGAGAGTGAGTATGCGGCTTGGGTTGCGGCATTTGGTTATCGTCCAAATCACTTTACCGTATCGATTAATCACCTGAACAGTTTTGACAACATCGAACAGGTCAATCAGTTCTTAGAAGACAACGGTTTTAAACTCAATGCCGTCAACGGCAAGGTCAAAGGCACGCCATGTGTCGGTCTTGAGCAGTCTTCAACCTTGGCCAACAAAACGGAAGTCCAGTTCAGCGATTTTTCCGTTAACATTCCAAGCTGTTTCTATGAGTTTGCTTTGCGTCACAAGCTTGATGGCGAATTGTTTGACGGCTTTATCGCCGGCTCTGCCGATAAGATCTTTGAAAGCACTGACGTAAAAGAAGCGTCTTAAGCGTCAAAGACAACACATTGAAAGATAGCCCTCAAGCAGCAAAAGTGCTTGAGGGCTTTTTTTTGAGTGTAGCCATTAGGCTGATATTTGAATATGGGCCGCTAAGCCGGTATACGTTCAACTTAACTTTGGCAGCAGTGGTTGTAAAACAGCCTACTTTGGCCCTCGCCGCACAGGGCTTGGCTTTGTACCATGACAAACCAAGCAAACAGGAGAGGTGGACGTCTTCAACTCTCCATAAGAAAAAAATTAGACAGTCTTTGTCATCACGTCAAGCCAAAATCTCCAACATTTATACTTGTTAGTGGTGTCTATAGATGCAAATCGCCAGCAAACACGTTATATTCAAGCCAATTCTATAGTAGCTTGCACATTTATGTGCGATTGCTGTGGTTGTCGCGTGTGCATGCTGTACGACTTAGTTGCTGCTAGTACCTAAAGCTACGTTTGATAACCCTTTGGTTGGAGTTTCTTTGTGTTTGCCGATAAAGTTTTAATGGTTCGTCCTGTCGATTTTGCGTTTAACAGCCAAACCGGCGTTGACAATGAATTTCAGCATCAGTTGCCGTTATCCAGTGAAGAGATCACCAAACGTGCTTTAGCGGAGTTTGCCGCGGCCGTTGAAAACCTCGAAAGCTGCGGCGTTGAAGTTATGGTGTTGGAAAAAGCACCGGATGCCGAACAAACCCCGGATGCGGTCTTCCCCAACAACTGGATCGCCACCGATTCGAAGGGCAACCTCTATCTGTTTCCCATGAGAACGGAGAACCGTCGTAAGGAAGTCAGACCTGAGGCGGCCAAAGCGCTACTGCTTAGTCATCATTTGAAAGTGGCCAATATCATCGAAGTGGGCATGGACGATGACCAGATCTTGGAAGGGACCGGCGCTATCGTGTTTGATCACAAGTTGCGATTGGCCTACGCGGCCTTATCAGACCGTTGCCATGAGCCGCTATTGAATCAATATTGCCAGCAAATCGATTATCAGCCAATGAGCTTTCGCTCCCACTCATCGAACGGTAAGGCTATCTATCATACCAATGTCATCATGAGTGTCGGTCGTGACTTTGTGGTGGCCTGTACGGCAGCAATTGTTGAAGCTGATCGTCAGCGTTTCATCGAAGCGGTGCAGCGTTCCAACAAGAAGCTCATCGACATCACGATGGAACAAATGGAACAAGCGTTTTGCGGTAATATCTTAGAGCTCAAAAATCGAGAAGGCGAGCGCATTTTGGCGCTGTCGAAAAGCGCATGGGAAGGTTTTTCCGACCCGCAAAGAGCCTTTTTCAGCGCCCGTATGCAGCCTTGTGTCAGTGACATCGAAACCATAGAAACCATTGGCGGTGGCAGTATGCGGTGTATGCTGGCCGAGGTGTTTAACCCCAAGTCGGTTTAATCTGACGGTTAAATAATCATTCGATTAATATCGGTGGCTTTTTTTGCCAAAAGCAATGTACAAGCGTTAATTTTGCGAGTATAAATACACACTTGCTGCGCGTCTGTAGCTCAGCTGGATAGAGCAACGGCCTTCGAAGCCGTTGGTCGTAGGTTCGAATCCTACCAGACGCGCCATTTCTTCTTTCGCTAATCTGAACTCGGGTTTATCGGGTCAGCTACGCTAAGCCTTACAGCCAAGCGCTACTTTCCCTTTTCGATCCTGTCTTGCCAAGCTTGGTAACTTTGCTATTATCTGCCGCTTACGCCACTAGCCCTTAGCTTAAGGAAAGCCATGACTGCCAAAACCATTCGCATCGCGACCCGTAAAAGTGCCCTTGCCCTGTGGCAAGCGGAATATGTCAAAGCGCGCCTCAATCATTTTCACCCCGATGTAAATGTCGAATTGGTGCCCATGTCTACCAAAGGCGACAGAATACTTGATACGCCACTGGCGAAGGTTGGTGGTAAAGGTTTGTTTGTCAAAGAGCTTGAAACCGCGATGTTGGAAGGGCGCGCCGATATTGCCGTGCATTCGATGAAAGACGTACCGGTTGAATTTCCGCAAGGACTGGAACTGCATACCATTTGTGAACGCGAAGACCCGAGGGATGCATTTGTTTCAAAGCGCTATAAAAGCCTAGATGAATTACCGGCCAATGCTGTAGTTGGAACATCGAGTCTCAGACGTCAGTGTCAAATCCGCCAAATGCGCCCTGACCTGGTCATCAAAGACCTGCGCGGTAACGTCAATACCCGCTTGGCCAAGCTGGACAATGGCGAATATGACGCGATTATTTTAGCCGCCGCCGGTTTGTTGCGACTGGAAATGCCTGAGCGTATCGCAGCCTACATTGAGCCTGAAGTTTCTTTACCGGCCAATGGTCAAGGCGCGGTCGGTATTGAATGTCGCAGTGACGACAGCGAAGTTAAGGCACTTTTACAAAGCTTGGAGCATAGCGAAACCCGTTATCGCGTATTGGCGGAGCGGGCAATGAACAGACGCCTTGAAGGCGGTTGTCAGGTACCTATTGGCGCTTACGCCATCGTCAGTGGCGAAAACCTGCATTTACGTGGTTTGGTCGGTGCCATTGACGGCAGCGAGATACTGCGTGATGAGATCAGCGGCAACAAGAGCGATTTTCAGCAGCTTGGCGAGCAATTGGCTGAGCGCCTATTGGCCCAAGGTGCCGATAAGATCTTGGCCGACGTATACGGTAACGCCTAAAGCCCAATGAGAATTCTGGTTACTCGCCCCAAAGGTAAAGAGCGCTCGCTGGTCGCCGCTTTGGCTCAGGCGGGCCATCAAGTATATTATCAGCCGATTGTACAGATGTGCCCAGGGCCTGATCTGGCATTGCCTGTTGCGGCGCTAAAAGCGGCGGAGGTCGATTTGCTGATTTTTGTCAGTACCTTTGCCGTTGATTATTTTATTCAGGCGTTGGGCGAGCCACAACTGTTGCAACAGGCTGATGTCGCCCTGTTTGCCGTGGGTAAGGCAACGGCCAAGCGACTTGAGCAATGGGCTGCAATGCCGGTGCTCAGCCCAACGCTTGAAACCTCAGAGGGTCTACTGGCCTTGCCAAAGTTGTCGCCTAGTGCGGTGGCGGGCAAAAAAATTGCCATTGCACGGGGTGTTGATGGTCGCGAATTGTTGTTTGAACAGTTAAAATCAAGGCAGGCAGAGGTCACTTATTGGCAGCTGTATCAGCGTTTGGTTGTTGCCGGGCAGGATGAAAACTGGTATGACCTGTGGAAAGGCAAGCAAATTGAATGTATTATCGTTACCAGTGTCGCTATTTTGGCCGCTATTTTTGCCCAGCTGCCCGCGCAGGCCAAGCCTTGGCTGATATCGCGCCGCTATGTTGTGGCCAGCGCCCGAATTGCCGATAGCGCACAGCACTTAGGTATACCGTTAGCAAATATAACCGACGCCCAAGGGGCAACGGATGAGGCTATCATAGCCGCAGTTCAACGAATCATTGAGGCCTGATATGGCAGAAATACAACACGCTCAGCAAGATGTGCAGCACAGTGACGAAACCGCCAAGCTGCAAAGCGAATCCGCCAGTGACAACAAAGAATCTGCGCCACAACAGACAGCTGCTGAGGACATCAGCGCTGAAACTGCAACGGCTAAACCCTCTCAAGCTAAGACCAAAACGACAACGCCACCTGCCACGAAAAAGCCTGCCAATGGCGTCGCATGGTTGGGCTTCATTTTGTCTTTGAGCTGTGTTGCGGCATTAGGTGCGGGCTACTGGTATTGGCAGCAACTACAGCAGATACGCGTTGATGAGGCGCAACGTCAACAAAACCTGCTCAATGAACAAAACGCCAAATTGCAAAACTTGCAACAACAATTGACCGCGCAACTTGAGGGGCAAAATGCCCAGTCGCTTGAGCTTGCCGAACAATTGGCACAACGCCAAGAGCGACTTGCCGAACAACAGCGCAATATCAGCGCTACGCTCAATGACAGTGTTGCCGAGAAACTCAAATCCGTTGACGCTAAAATGGCCGAGTTAAACGGTTATCAGCCCAATGATTGGATTTTGGCAGAGGCCAATTATTTGATCAAAATTGCCGAGCGTAAACTGCACCTAGAGCACGACAAAGACAGCGCCAAAATGTTGCTGTCAACGGCGCTTCGTCAGGTGGCCAGCTTGCAAGACAATAGTCTTGAACCAGTGATGACTGCGATTTCATTCGACATTGCCCGCATTGATGCGCTCAACTATCCTCGTATCGATGATTTTTATCTTCAGCTTTCCGGCGAAATTGCCAAAATCGACCTGATGCGCATCAACAGTGGTATCGACTATCCGATGCTACAAAGCGACAAAACCGCGCCTGTTCAGCCACAAACCGAGCAGCAGGCGGGATGGCAGCAAAACTTTATCAACAAAGTGACCGGTGCGCTTAAGAAAATGTTCTATTTTGACTATGGCGCGGTTGATAATGAGTTAAAGCATCAGTTTAACGCGCAAGAGCAATGGTATTTAAGGGCTAACTTAAGGTTGGCGTTGATGCAGGCGCAAAGCGCAATCATGCAACGTAAATCCGCGATATTTAAGCAAGCTCTAGAGAAGGCATTGTTACAGTTGGCGCAATTTGACGCAAAAGACAGAAACGTCATATCGGCCACCATTGCTATTCAAAAGATGTTGAGCGAGCCGGTCGATAGTGAATATCCCGAGCGTTTTGAGAGTCGTTTATTGCTAAAGGAATTTATGGACAAACGCCTTGGTGAACAAGCAGTGCTGCTGCCAGATAGCGAAGGAGCGCAGCAATGAGAGCGTTTTTAACCATCATGGCCATTGGCCTTGTGGCCTTAGGTGCCATTGTCGTATTTCCCTATGTTTATGGCAACCCCGGGTATGTGATGATAAGTGTGGGTAAGGGCTATGTCGAAATGACCCTACTCGCTCTGTTGCTTTGGTTACTGGCCATTTGGCTGGTGATGAAAGTGGTGGTGTATGTGATCAGCCGGCTGCTTAGGCTCAGCAGCCAAACGCGCTTTTATTTTTTCAACAAGTCAGAAAAGAAGGCCCAAGCGGCGCTCAAGCAAGGGCTTAGCGCCTATCTATTGGGTGACTACATTAGGGCTGAAAAATTACTCTCTAGCGCTGGTAAACATTCAGGGCTGACAGAGCCGAAGCACATGTTTGCCGCAGCGGCGGCTGATGCTAATGGCGATGAAGGCAAGGTGTTGATGCATCTGAATGCACTTGATGCCGATGATATCGATACCGCACTACTCAAAGCCAAGCTACTGTGTAACCGCGGACAGTGGGGGATGGCTCATGACTTAATTGAACCGCTACAGCAAAGTAAGCCTAAAGACGATGGGCTGTTTCGTCTTTATGTCGATATTCTAAAAGGATTGCACAATTGGCAGGCGCTGTTGAAGTTGCTGCCGCAAATAGACAAGCGCAATAGCTATAGTGCCGAGCAGTTTGAACAGTTGGCTGCAGAGGTGATTAGACATGCGCTGCTCGATACTGCTGAACGCACCACTTTTGAAGCGGCCGAGCAACAATATGAACAGCTGCCGAATAAATTGAAAAGGCAAGCCTATGCCGTCAGTGGTTATGTTGAACTATTGTTGACATCTGGGCGCTCTGAATTGGCACAAACGGCTTTACTCAAAGGGATGAAAAAGCACTCAATAACACCTTTTTTGCCGCTGTTACGACGTGTTGGTTTCGATAATGTGGTGGAACTCAACAAATATCTACAATCGGCCTTGCAAAAAGACGAAAATAACGCCGACTTATTGCGCGGTTTGGCCTATATTGCCGCTGGTCGTGGTGATTGGGCACTGGCGGCCAAGGGGCTGGCCAAAGCGATAGGCAGCGATGCCGACAGTCGTGATTTAGAGCTGCTGGCCAAAGCCTACGAGCAAGTTGGCGACAGCCACAGCGCCGTCACCGTTTATCAAAAGTTACATCTGTAGTTGGCAATTTGCCCCAATTTCTACCATACTTTTGTCAAGTAACAGGTATTAATGCGGGGTGATATTTTGAATTGGCCAAAAGCAGTATTGTTGGCATTGAGCTGTATTGTGGTGGTGGGGTGTTCTGAAAGTGACGAACCGGATAAATATCCTGCCAAGAAGAACCTCAAAGAGGTGATGCAGCCAAAGAAGATCAAAAGTAAACCCTGCTCCAAATACAATTTAAAGTTCTATGAAGGTGATGTTCGCGACTTTGGTGACTCCATTATTCGTCTAGGCGATGCCAAAAGCGATGCGCGAGTGACGATCAATGGTCGCGAAATTGCCATTCTCGGTTTTGAAGGTCAGGCGGAAGAATACATCAACTATTCGGTTTATCGAGGTAGCCGTCACACCAAACGTGAAGAGTCGTCCGGCTCGACACTCGCCACTCGCACCGAAACTCAAATCATCGTTTGTTTTAAGAAAAAAGCCATTGCAGTCAAGCAGTTGGTTGAAAAAGTGCGTTCTCGCGGCGATTTGTCCAAAGCGCAGTATTTTGAGAAACAATGGTTATGGCAGATAAGCGAAAGTTGATATCTGCGCGCTAAGTCGCCCCCAATCAATTATTGACATACTATGTCATCTGGCCTATGCTGCTTGCATATCTAACCTGGACTCGGGATAAGGAGGGTCAGCTGACTACACGCCAACACCTAACCCCGAACATTGGGAGAACGCAGGCATTTTCGTCTATGGCAACCCAAATTTATGCCGCTTTAGTCATTCTACAGCAAATAAATTGGGGGCAGACAGAGAGGAAAAGGGCAAGTTCTACGGCCCAGCGTTATCCCGAGTCCAGGTTCTAATATAAAAGGAATAAGACTATGGCTGAAAATCCCACGCTTATATGGTTGGTTGCCGGCTTACTATTGATTGTGGCCGAAGCAGTGATCCCCGGCGGCATAGTGATGTTTTTAGGCGCTGGATGTCTGGTGGTGTCGGGGGCATGGACTTTCGCCCTTGTTGATACTTGGCCACAAGCGCTGACGTTATGGTTTATTTCATCCTTGGTGCTGTTGTTTTCATTCAGACAAGTCATTCAAAAGGTTGCCGGTGGCGAGACTTCTGTGGCCAATACCGATGAAGATATGGACATTTATGGCAAAGTGGCGGTGGTGACTGAGACCATCGGACCCGGGAAGAAGCCCGGACGCATTGAATTTCAAAGCTCAACATGGCAAGCCCTAGCCGACGGTACCGTGATAGAACCGGGTGAAAAGGTGAAGATCATTTGTCATGACAACATTTCTTTATTAGTCGAAAGACACAATCCTACCAATATCGACTAAGCTTAAACCCAGCAAGCTTAGTCACATCCCTTCAATCGATGGAGGCTGCGCGATTGCGCTGCCAATAACAACTAAGAGGAAGCAAAATGCTGGTATTTACTATCGTGTTTCTAATCATTTTGGTGATTTTATACAAGCTGATGCTGGTGGTGCCGATGCGCGAGGTCAATGTGGTTGAACGCCTTGGCAAGTTTCGCGCCGTACTTCACCCCGGTTTTCATTTTCTAGTGCCATTTTTCGACCGTGTCGCCTACGTTCATGATACGCGTGAGCAAGTGCTCGATGTACCGTCGCAAAGCTGCATTACCCGTGACAACATTCAAGTTGAGGTGGACGGTTATGTATATCTCAAAGTGATGGACGGGAAAAAGGCCAGCTATGGCATAGAGAATTACCGCTTAGCGGCGGTTAATTTGGCGCAGACGACGATGCGCTCTGAGATCGGTAAGCTCGATTTGAGCCAGACGTTCTCTGAACGTGATTCGCTTAATGACTCTATCGTCAAGGAAATTGACGAAGCCTCAAACCCTTGGGGTATCAAAGTGCTCCGTTATGAGTTGAAAAATATTACGCCCTCGGACCATGTGATCCATACCTTAGAAAAACAAATGGAAGCCGAGCGCACCAAGCGGGCGGAGATCACCCTAGCAACGGCAGAGAAAGAGGCCAAAATCAACCTCTCTCAAGGGGATAAAATTGAGGCCATCAATATCTCAGAAGGTGAAAAGCAGAAAAAGATCAACGAAGCTAAGGGTAAGGCGCAAGAGATCACCATTATCGCCAATGCCAAGGCCGAAGGGATGGCCATGGTGTCTGAGGCCATTGGCAGTGCCGGCGGCAACGAAGCGATGAATATGTTGCTCAAAGAGCAGTTTATCGAACAGATAGGTGATGTGCTGGAGCAATCGGAAGTGTCGGTAGTACCGAGCGAAATGGCAAAGATGGAAGGCTTTTTTGAAGGCATAAATCAAGTGACTGATACCATAAAAGGAGCGCGCTAATGTTAGAGAGTATTTTATCAGCTCAAGATCAGGATATCGTGGTGATGGCCATTTGGGGGCTGTTGTTCTTTATTGTTATCGTCAAACTGTTTCAGTCGATTCGCTTAGTCTCAACGAAACAGGCTCATATCGTCGAGCGACTGGGCAAGTATCATGGGACTTTGGAGCCGGGTTTTCACGCGCTGATCCCTTTTTTCGACAAGGTTTCCTACATTCATGATCTGCGTGAAGAAACCATAGACGTGCCGCCACAGGAGTGTTTTTCCAAAGATGAAGTGAACATCATTGTCGATGGGGTGATCTATATTTCGGTGACAGATCCGGTAAGGGCCAGTTATGGTGTTACCGATTACCGTTTTGCCGCCATGCAGTTGGCGCAAACGACCACCCGTTCGGTGATAGGTACGCTGGATTTAGATCGCACCTTTGAAGAACGTGACGCCATCAGTGCCAAGGTCGTGGAGGTGCTTGATAAAGCAGGCGAACTTTGGGGGATCAGAGTACATCGTTATGAGATCAAAAACCTTACGCCGCCGGAAACCGTCAAAAATGCCATGGAAATGCAGGTCAATGCCGAGCGTAATCGCCGTGCGCTATTGGCCAAGAGCGAAGGTGACAAGCAGAGCAGAGTGAGCCGTTCTGAAGGGATAAAAGCGGAAATGATCAACATATCAGAAGGTGAAATGCAACGGCGTATCAACGTTGCCGAAGGTAAGGCTGAGGAGATTTTAGCCATTGCCAAAGCCAATGCCGACTCCATCAATAAAGTGGCACAAGCGTTGAGCGCGCCGGGTGGTAATGCTGCGGTGAGAGTGCAACTTGGTGAGCTTTATCTGAAACAAATCAAAGGATTGAGTAAAACCAAAACCAAGGTCGTATTGCCGGGCAACCTACTTGATTTTGAACAGTGGATGACTGCCGTTGGCTTGGGAAGCGACAAAAAATAGTTGATCTCTCCATAGAAAAAATGCGTATACTGCTAAAGACTAGGCAGCGCTCATAACGAATGAGTGCCGCATAAACTGCTTTAAAACGACAAAAAGAGGCAACCATGAAAGCGATCTATACGCTGATGTTGTTGGTAATGGTAGTGTTTACCAGCAGTGCACAGGCGACTCGACTCAAAGCCGGTGATAGTGCACCGGACTTCAACTTAAAAGCCAGCGATGGCAAAACCTACTCACTGTCAGACTTTAAAGGCAAACAGGCGGTGGTTATTGCTTGGTTTCCAAAAGCCTATACCAGAGGCTGTACCATTGAATGTAAATCTTTGGTAGAAAAGGGTCATTTGATTAAAGAATTTGATGTCACCTATTTTATGGCCAGTGTCGATCCATTGGATGACAACAAAGGGTTTGCAGAAAAATACAAAGCCGACTTTCCATTGTTGAGCGATCCGACAAAAGAAGTGGCGAAAAAATACGATGTGCTGAATATTTTTAGAGTGGCCAGCCGCGTGACCTTTTATATAGATAAACAAGGTAATATCATCAAGGTCGATGATGATGTCAATCCGGCGACTTCAGCCGAAGATATGGCGGCCAACCTAGCCAAACTGGGCATCGCCAAGCTTTAATTGCCGTTGAGCTTAGGGCTGTGAACGCCCTAAGCACAGCGAGTCGCGGTTAAAGCATCGTTCTAAGTTCGCTCAGTATCATTTGCGTGTTAGGCTTTACCCCACGCCAAATAAAAAAGCTCTCAGCGGCCTGCTCGACCAACATACCCAAGCCGTCAAAACACTGCTTCACACCATTTTGACTGGCCCATTGGTTAAATGGTGTCTGACCTTTCATATAGACCATATCATAGCAAACCGTGTCGTCGTGAAGACACTTAGAGCTAAGCGAAGGCATATTGCCTGAAAGCCCTGCCGATGTGGCATTGATGATCAAATCAAATTGATAGTTGTCCAATTGTGTTAAATCGGATGCGCTCAGTGCACTGTGGTCAAACAGCTCGACCAAGGCTTGCGCCTTTGAGACCGTGCGATTACTGATCACAATACTGGCAGGCTGCTGCGCCAACAATGGCAAGATCACACCTCGAGCAGCACCACCAGCGCCAAGCAGCAAAATTCGGCTGTTGCTTAACGTCACTTGTTTATTGAGCAAATCGGTGACCAAACCTATGCCATCGGTATTGTCGCCGTGGATCTCGCCGTTAGCCGTTTTAACCAAAGTGTTGACTGCACCTGCTCTACTGGCTCTTTCGCTGACCTCAGTGCACAGGGCAAAGGCTTGCTCTTTAAAGGGCACTGTCACATTCGCCCCTTTGCCATCACCTTGAAAAAAAGCCTCAACCGTCTTCGCGAAATCGTCTAAAGGCGCTTCAATCGCACGGTATTTTAGCGCTTGCTCGGTTTGTGCGGCAAACCGTTGATGAATAAAAGGCGAACGCGAATGGTTAATAGGGTGACCAAATACGGCGTAGCTGTCCATAACTTGTTCCTATAAATTTGGTGTCAGACACCATTGGTTACAGTTTACGCGGCGAAGCGTTGATGAATAAAGGGCACACGCGAATGGTTAATAGGATGACTACATTCGGCGTAGCTACCCATAACCCGTTCCTATAAATTTGGTGTCAGACACCGATGGATACACTTGGGCGTTCCGATAAAATTGGTGTCTGACACTATGTTATAGCCAGTCTTGCGGCTTGAGGTAGTTGTCGTAGAGGTCGGCCTCTTTACTACCCGGCTCGGGCTGGTAGTTGTATTCCCAGCGGACCAATGGTGGCATTGACATTAAGATTGACTCTGTACGACCGCCGGTTTGTAGGCCAAACAAGGTGCCTCTGTCATAAACTAGGTTAAATTCAACGTAGCGACCGCGACGATAGAGTTGGAATTGTCTTTGTTGTTCGGTGTATGCGCGGTTTTTGTTGCGTTCGATAACCGGCAAGTAGGCGTCCAAGTAGCCTTCGCCAACGGCTTTCATAAAGGCGAAGCTCTTATCAAAGCCCCATTCGTTTAAGTCGTCGAAAAACAAGCCGCCAACACCTCGAGTTTCGTCGCGATGCTTTAAGTAGAAGTAATCATCGCACCACTTTTTGTATTTGGGGTAAACCTCTTGACCAAAGGGCTCACACAAGGCTTTGGCAACTTGATGCCAATGAATGACGTCTTCGCGGTTAGGATAAAATGGCGTTAGGTCAAAGCCACCGCCAAACCACCAAATCGGCTCGTGGCCTTCTTTTTCGGCAATAAAAAAGCGCACATTGGCGTGGCTGGTGGGAATGTTGGGGTTTTTCGGGTGGATCACCAAAGAAACACCACAGGCTTGAAAACTTCTACCTTCCAGTTCTGGTCTATGGGCTGTGGCAGAGGCGGGCATGTTTTCTCCAAAGACATAAGAGTAGTTTACGCCGCCTTGCTCTATGACTGCACCATCGGTCAAAACGCGTGTGCGTCCGCCACCTCCGGCATCTCGTTGCCATAAATCTTCAACAAAGCGGCCACTGCCGTCGGATTGCTCTAAGCCTTGGCAGATGTTGTCTTGTAATGCCAAAAAGAAGGATTTTACCGCTTCAATGTCTACTCTCTGCATAGGAGTTAGCTCCGATAGATAGCGCCGCTACGGGCGTCGATAATAGTTGAAGGTTGCCTGTTTACATCGACTTCACCGGCGACAATATGAGCCACTTTATCACTGAGCTTGGCGGTCAACTCGGCAAGGTCGTTAATTGCCGGTTCGCCGCTTAAATTGGCACTGGTTGAAACCAGGGGTTTCGCAAATTGGCGGCAAAGTGCGATGACCACAGGATGAGCCGTGACTCTAACGGCGACGGTATCAAAATCACCGGTGATCCATTTGGCCGTTTTCTTACTGGCGGGCATCACATAAGTGTAGGGACCGGGCCAATGCTGCGCTATTTGTGCTAGCTGGGTTTGCTCAAGTTGAGATAAGTCGATATAAGGCTTAAGTTGATTGATATCGCCTGCGATGAGGATCAAGCCCTTAGACATGGGGCGTTGCTTGATCTGGAGAATGTGTTCGACCGCAGCTTGATTGTCAGGATCGCAACCGAGGCCAAATACGGCCTCGGTTGGGTAGGCGATAACTTTACCCTGCTTAAGGTCGTTAATGACCGCAGGGTCGATAATTACGCGGTTGCTCATTGAAGTTATAGGTTCTTCAACTCTTCTTGCAACTTGGCGTCTTTCGCCATGACCTGCTCGGCATTGGCTTGGCGTTCTTTTTTCACACGCTCACGCATATCTTCGTCGCCAACAGACAGGATCTGCGCCGCCAAGTAACCAGCGTTTTTGGCACCGGCACTACCGATGGCAACGGTAGCTACTGGCACGCCGCCAGGCATCATTACGGTAGACAACAAGGCATCGTGACCTTTGAGTGGACCGCCGTCGATTGGCACCCCAATTACTGGCAAGGTGGTGATCCCGGCAACTGCGCCTGCTAAGTGGGCAGCAAGGCCAGCAGCACAGATAAATACTTTACAACCACGAGCTTCTGCATCGGTGACATAAGCGTGAGTCGCCGCAGGTGTACGGTGAGCTGAGGTTACTTTCACTTCAAAAGTGATGTCGAATTTTTTCAGCACATCCAAAGTTGCACGCATTACCGGCAAATCTGAATCCGAACCCATCAAGATAGCAACAAAAGGTTTACTCATAACGTTTAAAGCCCATTTAAGGTTGGTTTAAAGATATAAAACGAGGGCGCATTATACGGACTTGGGCGATTAGCGTCTAGCGTGGACGGTTGATTTTTGTTCATTGAATTGTGCTTTTTTAGCCTTATAGAAGGTAAGGCTAATCGCCTTTTCTCTGGGTAGACTATCATTGCTACTGTTGATAAACGTGACACAGAATCAAAGCTCCGCGTCTAAAACTTATCAGATAGGGATTTGAGCACAATGAGGACAATTTTTAACCCATATAGGTCATGTCTCAAATAGGCAAGAGAATGTCCCACTCAAGCGTTTTTTCGCTGTCAAAATGAACTTGTCTTGTCGCAACAACTCAGTTGCGAAGGTCATCCATTTAGAGCAAAAGGACATAGCAATGAAAGTAATCTCTCGAATTTGTGTTTTAACTATATTGGCCACCGGCGCCTTGCCTTGTTTGGCGCAAAGTGTTTGTACTTCAGCCAACACCGTGGTACTCGATGATGATAGCAAAACCACCATTGACGGCCGCAGTGGCAATTGGCAACCGGGTGATACCATTTGTATCGCCAGTCATCCCAGTGGTACTAATCATTCTTTAAGAATACAAAACCTCTCAGGCACCGAGCAGGCGCCAATCACGATTATCAACGCTGGTACTCAGGTGGTATTCAATTACCAAGGTTATACCGATATGGCGTTGATTGTTCACAACGCTCGTCATTTACGCATCACAGGCAGTGGTGACAGTCATCATTTTTACGGCTTTAAAATTGATGGTAGTTTAGGCCAAATACGCAAAGGTATTGGCTTTTATAAGCGCTCAAGCGATATTGAGCTAGATCATTTTGAAGTGGGTCATGTGACCTCATCGGCGATGGGCTTGACGACATTCAGTAATTGCTCCGACGGCTCGGTACCTGCCAGATACCGTAAGGCCGGTGAAAATGGCCCTTACTATGAGGGTGACAGTGGGCCTTATTTTGATGCCTTTGGTCGTGAATTGGTGTTGGTCGATGATCCTGTCGATTATCGTCAGAATTTTATGCATGACTACAACAATGATGGTGTGGTTGATGCCTTGGATGCCAGCAGCAAGACCGACATGCAGTTTAGCAATGCTAACTACCATGACAACTATATTCACCACACCGGCACTGAAGGCATGTATATTGGCTCAAATGCCGGTTTTAGGCTCTATAAGGTCACCCAAGACCCCGATCCTTTCTCTAGCCCGGGCTCAGCGATGGGTGGCAATGAGCGTCGGATCTGCCAATATTACAAAGACCCTCAACAGCAAAATCAAATTGCCAATGGTGATTATAACGAGCCTATCAGCGGCCAGTTGATTGGGGTTAAGATCTATAACACCATCATGCATGATATCGGCTGGGATGCCATAAACGTCAAATCCAGCGCAACGGATTGCCAAATTTTTGATAACCAGATCACCGACTTCGCCACCGCCAATTACAATCGCGACCAAATCAACGCCATTGATGTTCAAATCAACACTGATTGTGATATCTATCGCAATGAGATCCGCAACGGCAATGGTGTTGGTATTCACTCTCCCGGATTGGGAGGAGTTATTGCAAATAACCTGATTGAAAACGTTGGTAACGGTTATTGCGATTGTGACGGTGATGGCAATATGGATCGCAGCTCAGGTCGAGAGTCGGGGATTTTGGTGGCGATGAACACAGATCAAAGCCATCATTTTATGGTCGATGAAAACGACAATATCATCCCTTGGACGGACATCTATGCCGGTCATCGATATTATTTGCTCAATAATACGATTGTACAGCCGGTAGAAGCGGCCATTGAGTTTAAGCTAGCGATTATGTCTCATGTTATTGCCAACAATTTGGTCGATGGCGCAGTGGTTACAAATGCCAATGTTACCACTAACGAGAATAATGTGAGCGCAATAAACACCATGTTTAGCGATTTTGCCAACGGCGATTATCGTTTGGCGCCGACTGCGTTGAGTGTGATTGACATAGGCACCGACCTGAGTCAGTTTGGTTTAAGTGCTGAGTTGGTTGGCTTTGACCTTATTCATACGCAAAGGGCGTTACAGGCAGGCTTTGATATTGGCGCCTATGAATTTACTTCTTTAAGTGTAGCCGTTAATGGCAGCGGTGAGGGTTCTGTCATCAGTTCTCCAACTGGCATTAGTTGCGGTAATACCTGCGCCTATAGTTTTGATGATACCGAGGCTGTCACACTTACAGCTCAGGCGGGTAATAATAGTCATTTTGTCGGTTGGGTTGGCTGTGACGGTGAAAGCGGCGTTCAATGCACTATTACAGGGCACAAAGAGGTTCAAGCAACCTTTGATGCTGATAGTTTTGCCCTTAGTGCAACCAGTAGTGCCAATGGTAACATTTCTCCTGCGGGAGATATTACGGTTGCCAACGGTAACAGTCAGACATTTCGTTTTACGCCAGATCCGTTGTATAAAGTCGCCAGTGTGTTGATTGATGGAGTCGAAGTGGGGGCGCTTAGTAGCTACACCTTTGAGAACGTCAAAAGTGCTCACCAAATTACAGTTCACTTTGCGGTTGACCCAAATCAGTCTGACTTGGTGGTGCTGGAATTCAATGAGCAAAGCGGGAGTACGGCCCATAACTCAGGGAGCCTTATCGGTCATGATGGCCTGTTAAGCGGCGATCCACAATGGACGGTGCTAAACGCAAATAATGGCGCATTGCTTTTTGATGGTAATGACGCCGTTAATCTTGGCCAGCCTGATGCACTTGATTTCAATCCGCTTCAGGACAGTTTTAGCGTTTCAGTACAGTTCAAAACCAGTCATTATGGTGCGCTGATCTCCAAAGTGGTCAAATCAACCGAACAAGTGCAGTTTTATTTGTTTGTCAGTTCCAATAGCTTGCTTTACGCCCGTGCCGGTAGTTCCAGTAGCGTCAAAACCTCGGTAGCGGTCAATGACGGCCAATGGCATAGGGCGACATTGGTTAATGATGCCAGCGTTAATAAGTTTTATCTCTATTTAGATGGTCAGTTGGTTGGCAATAAAACAAGCGCAGATATGCCAGCTAACGGTATGGATATTTTGATTGGTGCTAGGCGTAACGGCAGCAATAGCTCAACTGGATTTGAATATAGCGGCTTGATTGATGATGTGATGATATTTAACCGTGCTCTAAGCACAGAGGAAGTGAGTAACCTTGGCAACTAGCACCAAGGTTTGCACAAAGCGCTGTAAGGCGCTTTGTGCTTAGTTTGGCTCTACTAAGACTTTGTATTGACAATTTTTTTGCGGACATTGGTGAGTCAACCCCTTGGCGGTTTGCTTCTCAACCAAAATGCCCCAATGACACTCAGGACAGGGCGTGTTAACCGGTTTTTGATTAACGGCATACTTGCACTTGGGGTAAGCATCGCAAGCGTAGAAGGTTTTACCATAGCGGTTGTTACGCTGTAACAGCTCGCCCTTTTTGCACGAAGGACAAGCAACGCCGGTGTCCTCCTGTTCATCTAAATGTGCCACATACTTGCATTCAGGAAAGTTGGTGCAGCCGATAAACATGCCGTAACGGCCATTTTTTACTGCCAGCTGTCCATTGCATTGAGGACAGGGCGGGTTGTCTAGCAGTTTCACGGTATGGAGCTGGTGGTGATCGCCTAAATTGCGGGTAAAGGTGCAACTGGGATAATTGCCACAACCGATAAATGGGCCTGACTTGGAATTGCGGATAATAAGTTCGCTGCCGCACTTGGGACAGACCTCATATTCTTTTTCCAGCGCGTGTTCGTGCTGGTCAAACAGATCGTGTTCGGTTTTGCTCATGGTTGTGTGAAATTGTGGTTGCAAATAGCGGCTAATCGTTAGCCGCTATTTAAGGATAAGTTAGTGCAGCGGACCATCCGCCTGTTCAAACACCAGATCTTCCATCTGGGCATATGCTTGTTCGTGACCTGGAATATTGACTAATACCATTAGAATCACCCACTTCAGGTCTTCTAGGCACATTAATGGCTCATCTAACTCCATCACGCGGTCTATTACCATTTCACGAGACTCGAAATTGAGCACGTTGATTTGTTCTAGAAACATCAAAAAGCCGCGGCATTCGACATCAAGACGGGCCATTTCTTCGGTTGTGAAAACACGGGTGGCGGTGTTGCTACCAGCATTGGCAAAGGGACGATTATCGCTTTTTTGCAGGTTTGCTAACTTTTCCAGCCAACTGAGTGCTTTGTAGATCTCGATTTCATGAAAGCCGGCACGACACAATTCTTCCGTCAGCTCTTTGTGATCGACAAAAATCTCTGACTCAGAATGGATGTAGTTCTCAAACATGTACATCAAAATATCAAACATAATTATCTCCTTTGAATGTAAATCACCACCGTTCTACATCAGTCCTTTTGGTGTTTCCGAGTCCATGGTATCACGATATCCTGTGGCGGTCGTTAACTTGACGTCAATTCAAGCTTAAAAAGGTGTAACGGCTATATGTAAGTGATGTATGTGTTGTCGATGGGTCCTCTTTTGGGATGTTTAACCAACAAACGCGACAAACGCATCAAACTACCAGCGTCTTCTTAATTTATCGGTCTATAACTCCAATACTTAACCATATTTATATCAGCGTCAATGCAAATTAGACATCAAAGTACAAAAAGTGTTCAAAATGTTCAACTTCGGGTATAACCGCCAGCCACCGCGACCACTTTGCCTGCCATTTCCAAGTCCAACAACTGTGCCAATACTTGATGAACCGGTAATTGGCTGCGTTCGGCTATACAATCTACAGAGGTGATTTCGTAACCGATACACGCTAGCAGCGGTGCCTGATCATCATAGTTATTGGGGCGTTCGGGGCAATTATCAATATGCGTTTTGACCAAGTGGTGCTGGAGTGCACTGAGTTCTTCGATGATGTCGTTGGTGTTTTCTACCAGCTTGGCTCCTTGTTTGATGAGCCAATGGCAGCCTTCACTCATTGGGTTATAGATAGAGCCGGGAATGGCAAAGACCTCTCTGCCTTGTTCCATGGCATAGCGAGCGGTGATCAACGAACCGCTCTTTATAAACGCCTCTACCACCAAAGTGCCGAGACTTAAGCCGGAAATTATGCGGTTGCGCTTGGGAAAGTGTTCAGCCCTTGGGCCTTGTTCGGGCCAGAACTCTGAAACCAAAGCGCCCGTTGCGGCAATTTGTTCAGCCAAGGCTTTATGGCGTTTTGGGTAGATTTGCTC
>JBFHGJ010000067.1:0-29725 GCA_041583135.1 Alteromonadaceae bacterium
CCGATCGCCGCTATTGAGGCTTGCATGGCGCGTCAGGGCTTGAGCAATCAAGATCTAGTGCCTTATATCGGCCATTCAGGCAGGGTTTCAGAGATCTTAAACTACAAGCGCAGCCTAACTTTGGCGATGATCCGCAAGCTAAATCAGGGGTTGGGAATACCAACCGATGTGTTGGTACAAGCCTATCGCTTAAAAAAATAACTGCGGCACTGAAGAAGTAGCCGCAGTTTGGCGGTGGTGAGCCGCTACAGTGTCTTAGTCGAGATTAAGTTCGCGAGTCATATTTTCGTTGCGCTCGCGGTGGACGATGACATTGTCTTCGATACGAATACCACCGTATTTTCTAAAACGCTCAATTTTTTCCCAGTTGACGTGTTTGCCTTGCGGGGTATCTTTGACATCTTTAAGCAGGCTGTCGATAAAATACAAGCCGGGTTCAATGGTAAACACCATGCTCGCTTCGATATCACGGGTGCTGCGCAAGAACGGGTGAGCTGCCGGTGGTTTGATGTGGGTGCCACGTTCATCGGCCATAAAGCCGCCAACATCATGTACCTGCAAACCCAAATGATGGCCTAAACCGTGAGGGAAGAAAGGGGCGACGATGCCTTGTTCATAAATTTCGTCGCTCGAGAGATTGACGAAGTTAAAGTCATGAAGCACTTGCGCCAACATCTGATGACACTGCACATGCAGATCGGCGTAGTTGTCTCCGGGTTTGAGCGCTTGGGCGAGGGCGATTTGCTTTTCTTTTACCGCGTTAATCAGTTCTGCAAACTCGTCGTCGCGGTAGGAATAGGTGCGGGTAATGTCGGCCGCATAGCCGTTAAAGCTAGCACCGGCATCGATCAAAAACGAGTGACGATCGGCCGGCTCTGGTGCCTGCTTGTCAAAATGGGTGTAGTGCAAAATGGCCGCATTTTGATTCAACGCAATGATGTTGGCATAAGGCGCGTCATTCTCACCTTGGCCACTGGCTTTGATATAGGCCAGCAAAATGTCAAATTCCGAACCACCGGCAAAGAAGGTTTCTTTGGCGGCAGTGTGGCCAGCAACGGCCAGCTTATTGGCTTCGCGCAAACAGTAATGCTCGTAGTCAGTTTTATAGGCGCGATGAAAATGCAGGTAATTGAGCACGCCCTCTGGATTGATTTCGTTGAAACCCAAAGCATTGGCCACTTCAATATGCTCGCCCATATAGGCCAAACGAGATTTGTCTTGCGGTAACATATGCTCGACTTGCTCTGGTGATTCGAGCAGCTCGATATCGAAAGATTCAGCCCAATAATCGCTTGGTGCATCTGGCACTTTATGCCAGAAATCCTTCGGCAGATAAAAGATAAGCTTCGGTTTGTCTTCGCCATTGACCAACAACCAACAGTTGGGGTTATCGGTCACCGGCAACCAGGCTTTAAATAATGGGTTCACTTTGAACGGATAGTTGTTATCGTCAAGAAACAGGCGTTTGTTTTGGCCGGAGTGGATCACCAATCCGTCGAGGTTTTCACGCGTCAAGACGTCGCGGACTCTGGCTTGATTGACCATGATATGTTGCTGATAAGACGACACTAAATTATCCATTAACGGCTTCTCTATTTTGCTGAGTGTTGGCGATAGTTTAACGAATATTGCTGGCACAAACCAATGAATTGATGACCCCTATTGCCGCTTTATACGCCAGTGCGTCAATTTGCCCTTGAGTGCCCGGCGACAAAGGCTTACAGCAGTGTAAACAATTGTTAGCGATTGTGTGCTATAGCCCTATCTGCATGTTGGCTAAGGCTTTGAACTTGTTTTCGCTGCTACCAAGCAGCTCAGAATAAATTTGGCGATAGGCCATGACGCTTTTTACATATTCGCGGGTTTCTTTGTAGGGGATGGTCTCTATCCATATATCCGCAGGCATTGGCTGTGGCGTTTTGAGCCAGACTTTGACACGGTTTATCCCAGCGTTATAGGCGGCAGCAGCGATGACTTCATTACCCTGTACACTCTCTAACAGGTATTTTACGTAGTCGGTGGCATATTGCACATTGGTATCAGAGTCGAATAGCTTGGTGCGTTTGACTTTCTTTTTGGCGATAAACTTAGCCGTACTCGGCAGCATCTGCATTAGGCCATAGGCGCCAGCCGGTGAATAGGCATCGGTCATAAATGAGCTTTCGCGCCGCGCAATGGCAAAAATAAAAGACGGTTCTAGCTGGTTGCGGTTGGAGTGATAAGACAGGGTGTCCTTATAGGCCAAAGGAAAGCGCAAATTGACATCATCCCAGTACTTTTGTTGGGCGAGGGTAAAGATGGCGCGGTCATACCAACCATTTTGATTGGCCCATTTGGCGGCGGCCAGCTTTTCGCGGCGATCGAGTTTGCGATCAAGATAGTTCCACTCTCGTCTGGCTTCGCGAAAACGCCCGAGGTTTCTAAATTCCAGTGCCCGTTTGGCTGCGGCCATCTGGTCGATTTTAAGCAATTCGTCATCGCTAAATACCAAAGGGGTATCGGCAAGATTTGGGGGTTGTCCGATTAAGGTGGCCGCTAAAAAGCCGTAATAATGGCGCTCTTTGGCCACTTTAACAAAAAAGCGTCTGGCATCGGCATGATTGCCGGTTTGCTCCAGCGCTCTGGCGAGCCAGTAAGACCAGGCTTCTTCTTCGGCTAAACGTGGTGGCAGCGCCTGTAACACAGACAAAGCATCTTGCCAGTCGCTGCGGCGCAGACTGTCGGCAATGCGCCATTGCACTACCTGATCGGTCATTTCGGCTGGCGGTACTTTATCAAGCCACAAGTTCGCCTTGTCATCACCGGCTTTGGCTAAGCGGACCGCAAATACCTTGGCGACATCGTGTTTTTCGTCTTCGGTAAATCGATATTGTTTTTGCATTTCAGCCCAGCTACGTAAGGCCAATTGGCTGTCGCGCCAGATAAGGCGTTTGATGCCATATAACAAAATGGCTTTTTCTTTATCGCTCGATTTGGGGAAGTATTTTAGTCGGCTGACGGTGTGAGGGTTGCGTCTGGCCTTATACCACAGGTCGGCGAGGTATTTTTCATTTTCGGGCGTGAGCCTTTTTAAATAGGGGATGAGGGTGTGGTCGCCCTTTGATGCCGCGAGAACTAAGCGTTGCCACACCTTGTCTTCACTGCGGTGCCCGGCTTTTTGCCATTGGCTAAATAGCGGATCGCATGCTTTGGGCTGAGATTTCTTTGCTATCCACAAATGGTCTACCTGTGAAAATATGTCTTCTTTGGGTGCACCGGCATTTAACGCAAAGCGCAACTGATAGCACAACAGTTCAGTGTCGCTCGATGGTCTAAAGTCTTGTAAAAATAATGCCTGCTTATCTCTTTTAGCCAGGTAAAACAGCCACTTTTTGCGTAATGGCCATTCTAAAGGGGTTTGTTCGAAACGGGCAAGGAAGTCACGTATCTTGCTTTTGTTTTTGAGGTTGGTGTGATGGCTTAAGTAGGTCAGCTCGATGTAGGGTTGTAACGGATAGCCGTCGAGTTGACGGTACAGCTGCTGGTACTCGCTGGAATGGCGACGTTTGGCTGCGTATTCGGCTTTTAAGAACACTTCGCGTTGCTGTTTGAGTTCGGTTTGACTATCCACCGCACTGGCTTGTGCCGATTGGGTGGCACAGAAAAGGGCAAACAACAAAAACAATCGCATCAATCGGTAGCTATACATGGATCACTAAAAGAGATTTTTGACCTGCTGGTCTTATAAAAGATAACAAACGGCAACGAAATAATCATTGCCCTTGGCAGGAAAAGTGTGAATTTTTGTGTTTGTCGTCCGATGTCGCGGATTTACTGGTGAGAAGTTCGGTTTTTTGCTTCGCATTTTGCGAAAATTTCAACAAATTTAAACGGTCGTTTAAATTTTTGGTTGATATTTCTATAAACCTTTATCACACTGGTGCAACTAAAATTAGAAATGCACAATTTTAGTGCAGATCAAATCCAACCAGATTACTTCTGATGATGAATCTCAAGGGGGAGATACCAGTAATGATTTATCAAAGCAACAGTATTGCGGTGCAATACATCGACGATGGTATCGTCGAGTTTAAGTTTGATGCCAAAGGGTCGGTCAACAAGTTTGATCAGCAAACCCTAAAAGATTGCCAAGAAGCGCTTAATATTCTTAAAGCGGAAAGTAACCTCCAAGGGGTGATCTTTACCAGTGCCAAGAGCACATTTATCGTCGGTGCCGACATTACTGAATTCTTAGAGGTGTTTAAGGCGCCCGAAGCAGAATTGGTGCCATGGATCAAAAAAGCCTCCGATGTGTTCGACAGCTGCGAAGACTTGCCTTGTCCAACCGTTGCGGCCATTACCGGTTATGCCGTTGGTGGTGGTTGTGAGTGGACTTTGGCCACCGACTATCGTGTTGCCGACACCACAACCCGTATCGGTTTGCCTGAGGTGAAACTGGGCTTGATGCCTGGTTTTGGTGGCACAGTGCGTTTGCCACGAGTTATCGGTGTCGATAACGCGATGGAGTGGATCAGCACAGGTAAAGACCACAAAGCCGAAGACGCGCTTAAAGTCGGCGCTGTTGATGCGGTTGTTGCACCTGAGAAATTGCGCGATGCCGCCATTGCCATGGTTAAAGATGCCGCTGCCGGCAAGCTGGATTGGCGCACCAAACGTCAGTACAAGCTCGACCCGATTAAACTCAACGCCACAGAGCAGGCCATGAGCTTTAACGTCGCCAAGGCGATGGTCGGCGCCAAAGCGGGCAAACATTACCCTGCGCCGGTATTGGCGATTCAAACCATGGAAAAACAAGCCAACGTTGGTCGTGCTGAGGCTGTTGCGATGGAAAATGTCGCTTTTGCCAAACTGGCCAAAACTGACGCTGCTACCGCGCAAATTGGTATTTTCCTTGGTGACCAAGTGGTTAAAGGCAAAGCTAAAAAAGCTGCTAAATCTGCGACCAAAGCGGTAAATAAAGCCGCTGTTTTGGGCGCTGGTATTATGGGTGGCGGTATTGCCTACCAGTCTGCTTCAAAAGGTACGCCAATCGTGATGAAAGACATCAACGATAAGGCCCTTGACTTAGGTCTCAATGAAGCGGCCAAGTTATTGAACAAGCAAATGGAGCGTGGCCGTTTAAATGGTCACAAAATGGCTGCGGTATTGAACAATATCACCCCGACTTTGAGTTATGACTCGATTAAAGATGTCGATGTTGTGGTTGAGGCCGTGGTTGAAAACCCTAAAGTCAAAGCCATGGTGCTTAAAGAAACCGAGCAACATCTTAGCGATGATGCCATTATCGCGTCTAACACTTCGACCATTTCTATCAGCTCTTTGGCTGAATCTTTAGAAAAGCCTGAGCGCTTCTGTGGTATGCACTTTTTCAACCCGGTACACAGAATGCCGTTAGTTGAAGTGATTCGTGGCGAAAAAACCTCAGAAGATACCATCAATGCGGTTGTGGCTTATGCCGCCAAAATGGGCAAATCGCCTATCGTAGTTGGTGACTGTCCGGGCTTTTTCGTTAACCGTGTGCTTTTCCCATACCTGGCTGGTTTCAGCATGTTGATCACCGATGGTGCAGATTTCACCGCAGTTGATAAAGTGATGACCAGAGAGTTCGGCTGGCCGATGGGTCCTGCCTACTTGATTGACGTGGTCGGTATCGATACCTGCTATCACTGTATTGATGTGATGAGCGCAGGCTTCCCAACCCGTATGGCAAAAATCGACAACGACCCGATTGCTTTGATGTACAACAACGAGCGCTACGGTCAGAAAAACGGTGTTGGGTTCTTTGCCTACTCGGTCGATAAGAAAGGCAAGCCGAAAAAAGATGCCGATCCAAAAGCCTATGAGTTGCTCAGCGGCGTTTGTAAAGCGCAGCAAGAATTCAGCAAAGAAGACATCATTGCCCGTTGTATGATCCCTATGATCAACGAAACCATTCGTTGTCTTGAAGAAGGCATCATCGGTTCTGCCGAAGAAGCAGATATGGGGTTGATTTACGGATTGGGCTTCCCTCCATTTAGAGGTGGTGTATTCCGCTACATTGAAACCATTGGCTTGGCCAACTTTGTTGAGCTGGCTGACAAATTTGCCCACCTAGGCGAGATGTACCAGGTGACTGATAAAACCCGTGCAATGGCCGCCAGTGGCGAGTCATTCTTTAAGGCATAATGAGGGAGAATAAAGCGATGAAAAACGCTGTCATTGTCGATTGTATTCGTACACCTATGGGCCGTTCAAAAGGTGGTATTTTCCGTCATGTACGTGCCGAGGGCTTATCGGCTCACTTGATGAGTCAAATTCTGAAGCGCAACAGTGCCGTTGATGCGACGCAAATCGACGACATTATCTGGGGCTGTGTGCAGCAGACTTTGGAACAGGGCTTTAACATTGGCCGCAATGCTGCACTGTTGGCTGGCATTCCTCATTCTGTGCCTGCGGTCACGGTTAACCGTTTGTGTGGCTCGTCGATGCAGGCGCTTCATGATGCGGCTAAAAGCATCATGTGTGGTCAAGGCGATATCTATTTAATCGGTGGTGTTGAGCACATGGGTCATGTGCCGATGAGCCATGGTAACGATTTTCATCCGGGCTTGGCTAAATCTGTGGCCAAAGCCGCCGGTATGATGGGTATGACTGCCGAGTTGTTGGCTAAAATGCACGGTATCGACCGCCAAGCGCAAGATGCCTTCGGTGAGCGTTCGCATCGATTGGCCTATGCGGCAACCGTTGAAGGTCGTTTCAAAAACGAAATCGTGGCTACCGAAGGTCATGATGCCGACGGTATTTTGCGTTCGATTGATGTCGATGAAGTTATCCGTCCTGAAACTACCGTTGAAGCCCTTGCTGGCTTGCGTCCGGTGTTCGACCCGGTCAATGGAACTGTGACTGCCGGTACGTCGTCTGCTTTGTCTGACGGCGCCGCTGCAATGTTGGTGATGTCGGAAGACAAAGCCAAAGAGTTAGGCTTACCTATCCGCGCTCGCGTTAAAGCGATGGCAGTAGCCGGTTGCGATCCGTCTATCATGGGTTACGGCCCGGTTCCAGCATCTAAGCGTGCGCTTAAAGCCGCTGGCCTTAGCATTGAAGATATGGGTGTGGTTGAACTTAATGAAGCCTTTGCGGCTCAGTCGTTGCCGGTGGTTAAAGACCTTGGTCTGAGCGGTGTGGTTGAAGAAAAAGTCAACCTCAACGGCGGTGCCATTGCCTTAGGTCACCCTCTTGGCTGTTCAGGCGCTCGTATCTCGACGACTTTGATCAATCTCATGGAAGCCAAAGACGCGCAGTTTGGTCTGGCAACGATGTGTATTGGTTTAGGTCAGGGTATTGCTACCGTGTTTGAACGGGTCTAACTCGGCGGCAATCCGATGTGAGAAAGGCAACGCTTGGCGATGTCTTTCTCGCACATTTGTTACGCTTGCAATACCAAGCAGTTGCGGCCATTTTTCTTGGCCTGATAAAGCAGTTTATCCACTTGACTGAGCTGTTCTTTGATATCGCCTTTGCCATCGGCCATTGCCGCGCCGATACTGGTGGTAAAGTTGAGCTGCGCCGAACCTGAGGTGACGACCGTTTGCGCAACCGCTTCACGGAACGCTTCAATTTGCCCCTGCATCAATGCTATATCATCACAATGTGCCAACAGCACAAATTCTTCACCCCCTAGGCGGGCCACCAAATCATCGGCAAAATACTGCGGCATTAAATTGGCAAAACAGATTAACACCTCATCGCCGACATCATGACCATAGGTGTCGTTAATGGCTTTGAACTTGTCTAAGTCAAACATCACCAGAAGATAGCGTTTGTCGTTCTTTAACGACTTTTTCAGCTTCTTTTTCCCCTGCTCGAAGAAATAGCGTCGATTGTAAAGTCCGGTCAGGGTATCGGTATTGGCTGCTTTGTGCATTTCTTCCATATGCTGTAACTTTTCAATATTGTGCATGATACGACAGTAAAATTCTTCTGGGCAAAATGGCTTATTGAGAAAATCGTCGGCGCCGTTCTTTATAAATCTTGCCGATTGAAAGCTGCGGTCGGCACCGGAAACACCAATGACGATCAATTCTTCTTTGCCATGTTCCTTGCGAATGCGCTGTACCAGCTCAATGCCGTCCATTCCGGGCATTTCATGGTCGGTGATGACCATTTTGATGTCTTTGTACTGTTGCAAAGCCTGCAGCGCTTTTGAACCGTCTGGCACGCCATAGGTCTTGAAGTTGCGTCTTTTGAGTAGCTGCAAAACTTGGTTTCTTGAAGTCAGCGAATCATCGACGACCAGTACCCCGATATTGCGGTTGGTTTGCTGATATTTCATTACTCGCAACAAATAGTGATAGGCTTGGGCATTCTCTTTGGTGATGTAATCGACTACCGGAAAATTCAAGATCTTCTTGCGGGTTTTGTCATCCATTCGCCCTGTGACCACGATACTGGGAATACCGTGTTTGAGCACCAGCGGGATAGCCTCACCATCTAGCGCATCGGGGATACGATAGTCGATGGTGGCGAGGAAAAAGTCGTGAGGTTTATCGAGCAGGGCATTAACCTCAGCCAAAGTGGCGGCAATGACAGGCTCATAGCCAAGGGATTTGCCGATATGGGCAATTACCTGAGCGACGTGTTTTGAATCTTCTACCACCAATAGCTGTTTTGTCACATCCACCTCTTTGCTTGTCGAAGCTGTTTGGTGCTAGATTATAATCCTTTTTTAACGCCGCTCTATTATTATTTCCATAGTTTTATTATGGGGTTATTTCCTTTGGCGTTTGTGTCGTGATATCCGCCTGCGCCACTTTTTGATTGATCAATTTGATAAAGCGCAGGGTCAGCAACAACGCGGCAATGCTCAGTGATGTTATCATCGCAACCCAATATCCTTCGATGCCCCATCCCAAAGTCTCGGCAAAGAGATACCCGGCAGGAAAACCTATTACCCAGTAGGAAAATGCGGTGATGTACATCGGCGATTTGGTATCTTTAAGTCCTCTCAATGCGCCGATACTGGCCACTTGAATGCCATCTGAGAGTTGAAATAGGGCGGCAAACAATAGTAGCTGAGTTGCCAACAACAGCACGGCGCTGTCATCGGTGTACAGAGACACCAACACACTGGGGATGGCAATCAACGTTGTGGCACTGACTAGCATAATTGCGAGCGCCATCGCAAGCCCGATGTATCCGGCTCTGCGTGAAAGCTCTGGGTTGCCTTTGCCCATGTGATATCCAACTCGCGCGGTCATCGCCATCGACAGCCCCAGTGGCATCATATAGGTTAGCGACGAAATGCTGACGGCAATTTGATGGCTGGCCATCTCCGTTACGCCATAAACCGCGATCAGCAAGCCGATGACGGCAAATAAGGTGATCTCAAGTCCGATGGATAGTGACATTGGGATCCCCAAAGCCAGCATTTCTTTCAGTTTGTTGATGTTCGGCCCACGCCAATCGGCCAAAAAACGAATGTCGCGATAGCGGCGCGCCGTTAGGGTATAGATGAGCAATACTGCAAACATGTAGTAATACACGGTGGTCGTTGCCCAGCCGACGCCTTCGGCGCCCATCGCTTCAAGCCCAAAACCTCCATACATATACCAGTAATTGCACAGCACATTAAGCGGAAGGGCCGAGAGGGCAACTTTCATTACGACTTGATTGGCAAATAAACCTTCGTTAGTAAAACGCATTACAAAAAACAGTGCCAAACCGGGGAAACCCCAAGCAATAGCACTCAAATAGGCGTCGGCCAACACACTCAGTTGCGGCTCAATGTCCATCATTTGCATGATTGGAAGAAAGTTGTTCAACAGAACCATGCCGGGCAGAGCAACAAACAATGCCAGATAAATGCCGTTGTGAAAGGTTTGACGAATACCGGCAAGGTCTTGTTTGCCGTTTAGCGTAGCGATTGTTGGATTGAGTACCAACATCATGCCGATAACCAAAATCAACGGCGGATAATAGAGGTTATTGCCGATCGCGATAGCAGCCAGCGCCTTTGAGCTGTATTGACCTGCCATGATGGTATCTATCACACCAAGGCCAGATTGTGCTACTTGGGCAATAATACTGGGAATGCCTAAAGCCAGCAATTGCCGAGCTTCTTGCTTGTTGACTGCACTGTTCAATAAATGGTTTTCCTAAAAAACTAAAGCCGGCGCAGTTAAAAAGGCCGGGGTTGCGCTCAATGACATAAAAAGGTGTGCCGCCCACAAAACAGCGGGTTGCTCAGTATACTTAAATTCGAGTGTCTTTAGCTAGTGCCCGTCCGGAAATAGGTGTTGCTGGGCACTCGCTGTGCGGTAAATGGATTTACCGCCATTTCAACCTGTTGACAGAAATATTGCTCCTGCAATTTCCGGATGAAAACTAGCCAGTCTTGATGGCGAAAAAGACAGTCAATATTGGCGTGTTATCGTTGCGTGCTCTGTTGCTCAAGGGTCATCAGAAATTGCTCGGCATCGGCTAGCGCATCTTCGCCAAAAACGGCAATACCATGCTGCCTCAGCAGCTCTGTAGTGACTCCCTGTCCGGGGATTTTTTGTCCGACAAAGCGGCCGTCATAGATTTGTTCACTACCACAAGATGGGCTGGACTGCTTCAAAATGGCGAGTTTGATTTGATGGCGTTGACATAGAGACAATGCCGCTTGTGCGCCGAGATTGAATTGCTCGGTAACATCATCACCTGAAATGGTGATCACTTTGTTGCCAGCCACATCGAAAATTCGCTCGGCTGGTGGTCTCGGGGTTGGTAAAGTACCTGCCACTTCAGGGCAGATAGGCACCAAGCGGCTTTGTTGTTGCCAAGTGCGTAGAATGGGATTGTCTAACAGGTTGTCACCACCGTCATAGCGAACTTTTTCGCCTAGTAGGCAGCGGCTGATTAAGATTTTATGCATGGGATGTGTAACGCTTGGCAGGCAAAGCCTGTGAGGCAAGCCTCACAGGCCACGGGGACTATTTCAACTGCAATAAAAACTCTACCAGTGACTGATAGTCGTCCATAGAGCGTAATTCTTTGCTGTTGATCTTGTATTTGCCGTTTACGATGATCATCGGCACGCTGTTCAATACGCGGGCACGGCTCAGGTCGTCTTGGGCTTTTTTCATTCTGTTGGCTTCGCCTTTGATGGCAAAGCTGTCCATCATTTTTTCGGCTTTGCCTTTGTCGCCGCCAACTTTGTCAAAAATGGCCAATACACCCGCTTCATCAAGAAACGGTTTACGCTCTTGGTGAATTTGATTGAAGATGGCACTCACCACCTGTTCTTTAATGCCCATTTTATCAGCAACGACCATGGCGCGAGTCAACATGTGTTGGATCTCAGGCTTAGCTGCACGCAAGAAATCAACGTGGCTTTTGACGAATTTAGCGCCTGCTGGAATGTTCTTTTCTAGCTCTTTGGCGATAAACTCGAACTTATAACAATGTGGGCAGTAAAAAGAGAAGTATTCGGTGACATTGGGCTTGCTGTCGGCGGTTTGGCTGATGACTTCGTAGTGTTTGCCCTGTTCAAAACGCATAGGCTGAGCCAAAGCGACTGAGCTGAACAAAAAGGTCAACATTAAAAACGCAAATTTTTTCATTTTGAATTCCGTCTTATTTTCGTTATGAGTAGGTTTTCGCCGTTATACCAAATTTGCGCGTAGCGATCAGTATTTTCTGACAAAAACCCGGTTGTCGGATGGTTAGACTACCATAAGCTCGCTGTCGCTTACATTTGCGCTAAGGGACAAATTGTAAACTTTATTGTCGAACATCGCCGGGCAGTCTAGCACAGCCGAAGCTTGATGAATAATGTAGCGAGGTCAAAATTAACCTTGGATGAACGAGAATTAAGCGTCTACCAAGGCTTAGCTCGGTTTGCCGCTCAATTTAACTTCAGCACAGCCTCATCCATCGCGGCAAATTGCTCTTTGAGCGAAAGAATTTGATTTTCCCAATACTTATCTTCGGCAAACCAGCTAAAGTTGCGCGGAAACGCCGGGTCTTCCCAGCGTTTGGCGAGCCATGCCATGTAATGCACCATGCGCATTGCTCGCAATGGCTCAATCAGCGCAAACTCGCTGTTGTCAAATTCACAAAATTCCTCATAGCCGCCGATCAGCGTATCGAGCTGTACCAGGCGGTTGTTTCTATCACCCGATAACATCATCCAAATGTCTTGAATGGCAGGTCCCATTCGGGCATCGTCCAAATCGACAAAATGAGGACCGGCATCGGTCCACAAGATATTGCCCGGATGACAGTCGCCATGCAGCCGAATTTGCGTCGTAGGGCGATACTGCTCGGCGGCTTTGTCGATGACAAAATCTAAAATGGAATAAAAAGCCGTTTCAAGGTGCATTGGCACAAAGCCCGACGCTTTGATGGTGCTGCGGGCCTGATGGAGATATTCTTCGGCGCTGATGGTTGGTCGATGGGCAAATGGCTTGGACTGACCGACCACGTGAATGCGGCCGATAAAGCGGCCCATCCATTCTAGATGATCGAGATTGTCTACCTCAAAAATGCGTCCGCCTTTACTTGGAAACAGCGTAAAGCGGTAGCCTTGGTGACTCAATAAGGTTTTACCGTCCAAAATAAGCGGGGCAACCATAGGTACTTCTTCAGCGGCCAATTCCAGCGCAAATTGATGTTCTTCTAAAATCTGCTCATCAGTCCAGCGATTAGGACGGTAAAACTTAACCACATACCGCTGTTTGTCTTCGGCGACAAACTGGTAGACGCGATTTTCGAAGCTGTTAAGTGGCAATAGGCCGGATTCGGCGTAGATACCGACACTTTCAATGGCATCTAAGATGGCATCGGGGTTTAAGTTACTAAATGAAAATTCACTCATGACGGTCACTTGCACGCTGGTTGTGGGGCCGCTCAGTGTGCGTGATGTCGTCTCTTTGGTCAAGGGGAGGGCGCCAAAGCGAGTGATTTCTTGAAGGCTGCGACTTTCGCTTATTGAGATCATTGTTTACAATAGCGCTAAGCAAACGTTGCGGTAGCTGAACATGATTAAAAAACTCTTTTACTTTTTGGTGATACTGGCGATCATCGTTGCCATTGACCATCCTAAGATCAATGAGTTTTACGACAACACCCTAGGTGAATTCAAAATGTTCGCCAGAGAGGGGCTTAAAACGACCAAAAACCCTGGCGGCGCCAAGGTATATCGCGACATTTCTCAGCATTTTTCATCCTACTCGCAAGGCGAGATTGAGATGATCGATACCCTCACCAAAGACAATCAAAAAGTGCTTAAATTCAGACAAGACTATTGCGTCAATGGTGATTTCAATCCGGTGATTTACGGCGACCACCTAAAACAGTTGTGTCAGATCATCGAAAGACACAAAAAACAGCTGATGACCGTGGTGAAATAATGCCCGACTTTCGCACCTTAGTGCCATCACCGCCTACCCACTAACGCCATTTCTAGAGGTTAACCATGAATTCAGTCGATGAAGCCTTTCCTCACAGCCCATTTCAGTTGTATATACCACCTAGGTTTCGGGTACCTTTAATGATCAGTGTGCCTCACTGCGGCACCGAGTTGACCGATAATTTTCGCCAAAATGCGGCCTCGGACCTGATCCTTAAAGTACCAGATACCGACTGGTTTGTGCATGAGCTATATGACTTCGCCAAAGCGTTGGATATTCCGCTGATCCATGCTGTTTATTCCCGCTATATCATCGACTTAAATCGTCAATTGCCCGGTGAACAAAGCCTTTATGCCAACCAGTCGAGAGTGACCGGTTTGGTGCCGCTGAAAACGTTTCGTGGTGAACCGATTTACCAAGCGGGCAAAGAACCGAGTGAAGCGCAAATAAATCACCGCATTGAGCACATTCACAAACCTTATTACCAAGCCATCGACGATGTGCTGGCACAAATGCAAACGCAGTTTCCGATGGTGATGTTGTACGATGGTCACAGTATTATTGGCCACGTGCCGTCGATTCAACCAGAGCCGTTTGTCGATTACATGCCTGCCAACCGTTCCGGGTTGACCTGTCCAAACCGCTTTATCGAGAAGGCCGAAGCCATCATCAAAAAACACGGCAAAACCTGTGTGTCGAATGGGCCGTTTCAAGGGGGCAATATCACCCGCAGCTTCCATAATGCCGAAAAACAGGTGTTGAGTTTTCAAATGGAGATCAGCCAGCGGATCTACATGGATGAGGTGAATGTGAAAAAATATGAACCGAACTGGTCGCAAACGGTAACGATTTTACGCGAAATCATCGAAAGCTTTAGCGAGATGATGTTACAACTGAACGAGGAGGCAGGTGCCTGATGGCGTATTTTAATGCAAAGTGGTTGTTTGACGGCCAACAGTGGCTGGCCGAGCAAGCGTTTGAAGTCGATGACAAGGGGTGCTTTCGCGCGCTGCCCAGTGTCGCAGGATTGAATGGTGTCACCGAGCTTGGTGTGGTGGTGCCGGGTTTCATCAACTGCCACTCCCATAGTTTTCAGCGCGGTATGGCCGGGCTGGGTGAGCGTATTTCAACTGAGCCGGGTAACGACAGCTTTTGGAGCTGGCGTGCGCAGATGTATCACCTAGTGCAAAAGCTTGATCCCGCATCGTTTAAAACCATTGCCGATTGGTTGTATTTGGAAATGCTAGAGGCCGGATATACTGCCGTAGGCGAGTTTCATTATCTCCATAACAAACCCGATGGCAGTCGCTATGACGACCAAACCGAGCTGGCGAAAAAGCTGTATCAATCTGGCGTTGAAACCGGTATTCGCGTGTGCATGTTGCCAGTGCTATACAAAAATGGCGGTATGGGCAAACCCCTAGAAGTACACCAACAACCGTTTGGTATGGCTGATTTGGCCGAGTACGACAGCTATCAGCAACAATTGCAGCCATTTGTGCCCGAAGGACATCAACTTGGGGTTTGTGCTCACTCGATTCGTGGGGTAGACAAAGAGACTTTGCAGGCATTCGCCAAAGCTTATAACGATAAGCATGTGCCGATACATATTCATATCGCCGAACAGCCTGCCGAAGTGGCCGATTCACAAGCATTTTACGGCAAAAGGCCGGTGGAATTTTTGATTGATGAGGTCGGTATCAACCAAAACTGGACGCTGGTTCATGCCACCCATGTGACCGAAGCGGAAGTGCAGGCAATGGCTGATGTTAATGCCGTTGTTGGGATATGTCCGCTGACCGAGGCCAACCTCGGCGATGGTATTTTCCCGATGAAATCATTTATGGGCAAAAACGGCGCCATTGCCATTGGTTCGGATTCGCATATTCGCATCGATCCGTTCGAGGAGCTGCGCTTGATTGAGTATTCTCAGCGTTACCAGCTGTTGGGTCGTGCGTGTTTGACTGACAAAGACAACGTTTCACCGGGACTGAACTTGGCGGCGGCGTGCTACCAAGGGGGGTTACAGTCACTAAAGCTCAACAATGGCTTGTTGCGTGATGGTTATAATGCCGACTTTATTGAAATAGATGACGCGCATCCGGCGATGTTGCGCCAAGATCCCGCCACCATGTGGGACGAAATGGTGTTTGCCGGTGGCCGCGAGTTGGTGAAAAACGTTTATGTTGGTGGTAAACAGGTGGTGTTTGGCGGTAAGCATCCACAACACCAGCAAAAACTGGCGGCGCTAAAAGCGCTTTATCAGGCTTTGCAGGCGTAAAATCCATTCGGCTTTTGGCGGTCATGGATGATAGCCTTGCTGGTTGAATATTAGCCTTTGACATTTTCCGTAAAAACTTGGACAATCCTCCGGCATAAGCAAATGGCTTGTGCATACACTATCACTATGGTTGTTGTGGCAAGTCGGCTTATGCCCGCCTTAATGCCCCTGCAATCTGACTTCGAAATTGATTTCAAAAAATTAGGTTGATTATGCGCGTAGAAACTGATCTTAAATTGGGTTTCAAAGACGTCTTAATCAGACCCAAGCGTTCGACATTGAAAAGTCGTGCCCAAGTTTGTCTGCAAAGGTCGTTTAAACTTAAACACTCAAACTTCACTTGGACAGGCGTTCCTGTCATTGCCGCCAATATGGATACCGTCGGCACTTTCGATATGGCCAAAGTGTTGGCAGCACAAGAGTTACTGACCGCAGTACACAAGCACTACAGCTTGAGTCAGTGGCAAGATTTTGTGACTGAAAACGCCGACCTGCTGAGCTACATTATGGTCAGCTCCGGCACCTCTAATGATGACTTCGACAAACTCAAACAGGTTATGGCCTTGAGCGACAGCCTTAGGTTTATCTGTATTGATGTCGCCAATGGTTATTCAGAGCATTTTATTGATTATGTTCGCAAAGTGCGCCAACACTTCCCTGACAAAGCCATCGTCGCAGGCAACGTCGTGACTGGCGAAATGGTTGAAGAACTGATTTTATCGGGTGCCGATATCGTCAAAGTCGGTATTGGTCCGGGGTCGGTATGTACCACACGGGTTAAGACCGGGGTGGGCTATCCACAGTTGTCGGCCGTGATGGAGTGCGCCGATGCTGCCCATGGCTTAGGTGGGCTGATTATTTCTGATGGCGGCTGTTCTACCCCCGGCGATGTTGCCAAAGCGTTTGGCGGCGGCGCTGATTTTGTGATGATCGGCGGCATGTTGGCAGGTCATGATGAAAGTGCAGGTGAGCTGATTGAACGCGATGGCGAGAAACTTAAGCTGTTTTACGGCATGAGTTCAAAAACCGCCATGGACAAACATGCCGGTGGCGTTGCGGAATATCGCGCCTCCGAGGGCAAAACTGTTGAGATCCCCTATCGAGGCCCGGTAGAAGCTACCGTGCTTGATATTCTCGGCGGGGTGCGCTCAACCTGCACCTATGTCGGCGCTGCCCAGCTCAAAGAGCTGTCTAAACGCACCACCTTCATTCGCGTTGCCGAACAAGAAAACCGTGTGTTCAGCTAACCTCAGCTGTACCTAATAAAAAAGTGTCTGACACCAAATTTATTTTATCCTTTGTAATCAAATAGATAAATCTTTTGGTGTCTGACACCTTAGTCGTTATTGGGCTTGTAGTGTCGCGCGGTTTTGCGCGATGCTTTGTCTGATATCTGCGGCGACAGCCAAGACTTCCTTTGCAGCCATTACCGGCTCATTCATCTCTTGTTTTAATGCTATCCAAAGCGGTAGGCTGTTTTGTTGCAATGCCGGGTTTTGCTCGAACAGTTCAAGCAGTTGCGGGAGTTTCTGTTTGTCGGCTGCTAGGTAGGTTACCAAGGCCAGCGCGGAAAAGCTGGGGGTGGCGTGTTTGGCTGAATTAGCAAAGACGCGGCGTAAACTGCTCATGGCTTCGGCGGCATTACCGCTTTTAAATAGCAAGATGGCGCGCTGTAACCAGCTTTCAGCAAGGTATTGCCGTAACCGGCTAGATGGCGCCTTTTTATCTTGCCACAATCCGAGCAGGTTATCCAAATGTGCCAATGCTTGGGATATTTTATTTTGCTTTTCAAATAAATAGCTTTGCATCAAGTGGGCTTTTGCAACACACAGCTGCACCTGAGGTTGTGTGTTTTGGCGCATACTTTCTATCAGCTTGTTTAAGCTCTTTAATGCATGAGAGTGTTGTTCGAGCGCAAGCCAAATTTGCCCTTGCTTGACATAAGAGCGGGCCACGACAGCTTGGATCTTGCTATCTAAGTGTTCGGCAAACTCATTGCTTAATTTTGCCAGTACGTTGACTGCTGATGCCGGTTTTTCAAGCACTTGATAACTTTGCCCCTTAAGATAAAGCGCATTGGCTCTTATCCGCTGCATGTGGGAATGATGTCCAGCTGTGGCTTTGGCAATTGCGTCGGAGTAGCACTTTGAAGCCGCCTCATATTGCTGTAACCGTTCAAAGCACAATCCCATATTGACTAAGCTCTGCGCAACCATCATTTGCACCAGCGGGTCGCTTGCTTGGCCAAAGTCTTCGCACAATTCTTGGTAACTATTGAGTGCCTTAATCGGGTTATCATCGGTCTCCAAGGCGATGGCAATGAATGCTTTGGCGATGCAGCGCAGCAGCTCAAATTGGTTGACGACAGGTTGCTCAAAGAGCTTGGTGGCACTGGATAAAAGCGCGGCCATGTTGCCGCTTTGTCTTGCCATTTCTATCGGCTGAACGTAGTCCTCGAGCCATTGCTCATAGGTTTCCTTGTCGCCAATAGCCATTGCCAGCTTGTTGGTGTCAATCGCCTCCAGCAATGCCTGACAAAGTGTCTGTTGTGGCCATGCATTGCTTAGGGATTGGCCGGCCAAAGCGCACGCCTGGTCTGGTTCGTTTAATATGGCCTGCCTTTGCGCTGCCCAATCCTTATGTCTGTAAAAAATGCCCATAAATTGAAGTAAGGACATCAGTGCCGGTGTCTTTTCCTTGTCTGCTGAACTTAAATACCATAGCGATAGTAATGGGTCGGCGAGGCTATAGATTTTTCCTTTGCCAGTTTGACCGCCTTGTTGTTCGACAACTAAACCTTTAGAAACCAGCCGACCAAGCAAAGCGGAGGCGGCGCGCATGTCCATTCTCGCTTTGTCGGTGATCTGTTTGGTTGTGCTTGGCTGCCATAGCTCGGCAAGCGCGAGGTAAACTTTGCGTTCTTTTGGCGCGATGGCTTTAAGCTTTAACTGGTAGCTATCGTTAAACCCATCAACCATCTTTTTAAATGGCTGTTCAATGGTGTTCATTGGTGATTGTGCCATCGCAAAAAGCGCTTTGGGCGAATGATGGGTCAAGATCTGCAAAGGTCGAATCAACGCATGGTCGATATGGGGCAGATGACAACGCAGCAAGTGTTCGCATTGCTTCGAGCTTAAGCTCTCTAAAACGATTGACTGGTATTGTTCAAGGTGCTTTCTTGTGGTTGGTATCAGCTTCGCCAGTGGTGTCCTCGCGCTGGCAAGTAGACTAAATTGACCGCTTTTTAATTGTTCATCGAGCGAAGCAATAAACTCGCTTCCGCCATCTTTTAACAGCTCAGGCAAGTTGTCGATACACAGTAACAAAGGTTGCTGTGAGGTATTTAACTGTGACAATAAGTCAATGACTTGTTCAATTATCCGCGCATCGTCTAGCTCATGTTGGAGTGTTTGCAAGGTGGCTTTGAGCGTTTCGGCGAGCGGGCTGGCTTGCGCGCAATGGCGACGGCTGCATTGTAACAGCACTTCCAACAGCAAATCCGCAAGACAGAGGATATTGCTGCTTTGACCATCGATAAAAATGCTCCAATGTCTGTGTTGGTGTATCATTTTTATCAGGTAGCTTTTGCCGCAACCGCGAGCACCTTCAATTAGCAAAGGCTGAAGCTGGTTTGCCTTCAGTTGAAATAAGATCTCATCGTAGGCATTTTGATGCAGGCAATCGTCTGGCTGCTGGGCGCTTTGCTCGCGCGTAGTCGATTGTCGGTGTATTTGATCAGAGGTGTCGATGTTCGCCATGCTTACCTTAGGGAGTCAGATGGTTCAACAACTTTGTTGAACCAGCCAACGATAAAGTCTGTCGCAGAGGTTGTCAATTGTAAACCGGCCAAAGCCAGCAGTTGCAAAACGGCTGACAGGCGATTTTCTTGACGCTTTGCGAAACGAGACAGCGCAATTACAAACATTTCTCTTGGTAAAAGCGGCCTTAGACGGGATAATACAGAGCCGTTTTGAAGGAGTCTTGTTTGGTGAGTCAGCAAAGTTCGACCCTATCTTCTGAGTCCAACGTGCGTTTTTTCCTGCCGCTGCTCTCGGCTATCATTGCGATTACGCCTTTTGCAATTGATACCTACCTACCGGCAATGAAACAAATTGCCGACTATCTCAATACCGATATGAGCGCGATGCAGCTATCGGTCAGTCTGTTTTTGGGCGGCTATGCCTTAGGACTTTTGCTGTTTGGCGCGTTAGCCGATGCCATTGGGCGACGACCAGTTATGCTCTTTGGATTGGCCGGTTATGGCTTGTGTTCCTTGGGATTGGCCTATAGTGAATCTATATTCAGTTTTTTATTGCTACGGCTATTGCAAGCTGTCATCGGCGCTGCGGCAACGGTGCCAGTGGCTGGATACGTTAAGTCGATTTATGGCGACAACATGGCAAAGGGCATGTCCTATGTCAGTATGATTTTGATGGCAGCGCCAATGATTGCGCCGACAGTCGGCGTGTTGTTAATGGGGCTCGGACATTGGCATTTTATCTTTTACGCCATGTGCGGCTATGCGCTGGTGGTGTTTTTGCTGGCCTTCATCAAGCTACCGAAAGTACCGGCTAAGCCGTTAGAACATAGCCTGTTGTATACCTTATTTCACTCATACAAGGTGGTACTCGGGGAAAAGGCTGTACGGCGCAATATTTTTATTGTCGGCTTGGCCACCTTGCCGTTTTTTGGCTATCTCACCACGGTGTCGTTTATTTATTTGGAATATTATGGCGTTAGCGAACAGATGTTTGGTATTTTGTTTGCCGTCAATATTTGTGGTTTTCTTATTGGCAGTTTTAGTAATACCAGGTTAGTGCCGCGCCACGGCTCGGCAGCCTTGGTCAAGGTTGGGTTGGTGCTGATCATCTGCTTTGGTTTGGCTTTGTTTTTGGTTAACCTATGGCAATGGCATTTGTATTGGACTGTGGGGTTGTTGAGCTGCTTTTTGGCGTCGATTGTGATTTTTAGCAGCAATAACGATGCGCTGATTGTACTGCACTTTAAAGAACAAACCGGCACTGCGACGGGGGTTATCGGCGTATTGCGTTTTGGTAGTGGCGCAGTCGCAGGACCTATCTTGGCTGTGCTACATGATGGTACGCCAATGGCATTTTGTTATTTGCTTTTAGGGGCTATCGGCGGTTGTGTGCTGTTGATGGCGCTGCCTAAGGATAAAAGACAGCAAAATTACCAATAAGCGGATTGCCTTTTGTTTTTTAAACCGATACTATCGCCGCTTCGAATAAAAACAAAAGAAATTCATACATGTCTCGTTATGGCTCAATTAAGCCCATCGCCGTTGTTTTGGCGGGGATGATTTCTTTACTCCTTGCTTTCCAATCGCATAGTATCAGGCAGGTTACAATCGTTTGTAAGAGCTATACCATTACCTCAAGTGATGGTTACTCATGGTCTGGCAGTAACTGCTGGGAGGAATATACTGAAACTGGCTCTGGTGGCGGTGGTTCATCCTATCCTGATGGCGGTGGCTCTGGTGGTAGTGGGGATTATTCCGGCACGCCTACAGACCAAGATGGCGATAATGCCATTGATTGTTGGAAGGATACAACAGAAACTGGGGACTATGTGTTGGATGAAAGAGATGATTTTGGCCCTAGAACCTTAAATGGCGTGACTAAACCGCATAATGGAATAGATATCGCTGCCACTCATGGGACGGTAATATATTCGCCTGCATACGGTATTGTTGAAGAGGCTGTGCAATTGGAAAGTCTAGGGGGAGCTAATGGTGCATTTGTTAGGGTGAACTTTACTAGAGGTGGTATTCGTTATCAGGCAGTAATGATCCACATGAAAGAGAATTCCATTGTTGTTGATGTTGGTGATCTGGTCGTTCCTGGACAAGCTATAGGTCAAGTCAACAGTACAGGGAGTAGTACGGGAAATCATCTCCATTTACAAATTTATGAGTTTATAGCGCAGCCCAGTGAACCTACTATGCCCGGCGATAAGCCCACTCAACCCACATATACAGCAAATCCAATAGACCCATTGTCAATTTTGGGGGATGAATCATGTCAAAAACAACATTAAAAATTAGGTTAAGTACGATTAAATTGAGCACCAAGCTATTATTGCTAACGCTATTAATGTCATTTAACGTCCTCTCTAATAGCCTTCGGCATGAGTTTGATGATGGAGTGATGTATTCAAAGTTGATCAAAGGGGTTGGTCATTGGGCTTTAGTCAAAGAAAATAATGATTATCGCTATGAGGTTTACGACCAAGCCGGCCATTTGAAATTTAAGCATCGGTTGCCTTGGCAGCCTACTCATCAAAGTGTTGCAAATAATAGTGGAATAAATTTAGTTGGCCACTTAAAGCGTAATGGGCATCAAGGCACCGATGAGTTGCTGGTGTTTGATGACACGGGCCTTGTTAAGGCCTTTAAAGGAGTCATCGATTTTGAGTTAATTTCTGACACTGGCGCTTTTTACCTTATCAAAGACAAAGATAAACTGCATGAGCTAGTGGTTTTTGATGACAAACTACAGTCGATTAATGCCAAAATGTTTTCGCCTAACTTTGATGATCATTTGTATTTGTCTCTTTCGCCAAATGGCGCGCGGTTATCACTCAGCTCGCCCGGTCGTGATATATCTTCCTCGGCAACTGAAAAGGTATATTCTGGCGAGAATTATGAACAGTTTTTAGAGTGGAACTTTGGCGGCTTGCCGATTTTTGTGGTTAATCAGCTTGCTGGTGGTGTAAGTACTTTTCATGTTAACGACAAGCTATTGGCTTTTAAAGGGCATAAGAAGCTATGGGAGTTCCCACCACTAGGCAGACGTTTTATGGTTGATGAGGTTAGAACGCCTCAAAGTGGTAAATATATAGGACTTAAAGACCTACAGCGCCGTGAGTTTGTGGTATTTACTCATGATGGCAAGTTGGTGTTTGATAGCAAAGACTTCAATGGCCTTGAGTATTTAAAAGATAAGAAGAGCGGTTTTCACTTTAGCTTTAAAGGTGATGATTTAATCATCCACAGCGATAAGAATAACCTCTACGATATTATTGACTTAGAGACTGGTGAACGGGTTAAAAAGTTATGGCTTGGTGATGAGAAGGTGTTTGATATTGATAAAGGACATCGCCTTGTTTTAACCAATGGTAAAATAAAGCAAATCAAGCACTAGGTTGAGTTAAAATAACCCCATTTGCGCATTAATCAGCTGCTCAAACGACAATCCAACAAAAGGCAATATGGCATCGGCAACGGGCTGGAGCTGTTTTTCGATATAGTGTTCATAATCTAACGGGTTTTGTCTGTATTCAACGGGCTCGGGGCCTGCGACGGTCATGACGTAGGAGATCCAACCTTTGTGTTGATACTGCAACGGCTTTCCTTCGCGTTTGTTGTGCTCATCGGCAATGCGAGCTGCTCTGACATGAGGCGGCACATTTTTAATGTAATCACCAAGTTTGCGTCTTAAGCGCTTGCGATAGACCAGTAAGTGGTCTTTTTCGCCGTTTCTGGTTTGTGTGACGATGGTTTTGATGTACTCGGAAGGGTCGCGGTCGTGAAAAACACATTCGAACAATTCGGTTTGAAACGATTTGGCCAACTCGGTCCAGTCGGTGCGTACGGTCTCTAGCCCCTTAAACACCAGTTTGTCGCCGTCTTTGCCTTTGATAAGCCCGGCATAGCGCTTTTTACTGCCCACTTCCGATCCGCGAATGGTAGGCATCAAAAAACGGCTAAAGTGGGTTTCAAATTCAAGTTCAAGGTGACACTCCAACTCAAAGTGTTGTTCAAGTCTTTGCTGCCATTTTTGGTTGATGTCTTGGGCTAGAGCTTTGCCGATGTCGTTTGCTTGCTCTGGAGAGTATTGACCATTAAGCCAGATAAATGTTGAGTCGGTGTCGCCATAAATCACCTCGTAGCCCGCCGCTTCTATCCATTTTGCCGTCTGTTGCATGATCTCATGGCCGCGCAAAGTGATGGAACTGGCAAGGCGGGTATCGTAAAAGCGGCAGCCACCGGAGCCTAAAATACCGTAAAAGGAGTTCATGAGGATCTTAATCGCTTGCGAGCGAGCGGCGTCTTTGAGCTTTTTGGCTTCATCGCGCTGGTGCCACAATTCGGTGATGATCTGCGGCAAAAAATGTTTATCGCGGCTGAAATAAGCCTCTTTAAAGCCGGGGATGGCGCTGTTGGGCTCAAGCAGACCTTCGACCAAACCCATCGGGTCGATTTTAAAGGTGCGAATGATTGAGGGATACAGACTCTTAAAATCCAGCACCAGCACATTATCGTACAACCCGGGCTTGGAGTTCATCACGTAACCGCCGGGGCTGGCTAAGCCGCCGCCGTGCGGTAAATTTGGCGCGACGTACCCGGCGCGATGAAGCTTTGGTAAATAAAGGTTGGTAAAGGCTGCTACCGAGCCGCCGATACGGTCTAATTCCAGTCCGGTCAATTGGCTACGCAGTACCATAAAGTCGAGCACTTTGGTGTGTTCGAAAATATCCCAAACCAGTACACAATCTTCTAGATTATAGGCCGCCAGCTTTTGCTTGTTGTGATGAAAGTCATCGCTGATGGTTTCGACGCGATTATCGACATCATCGGTTTTTTTACCGCGACCGAGTAGGGTTTGGCTGACATTCTCCAAGCTGAAACTGGGAAAATTGTAGGTGGCGGTTTTAAGGGCATCGATGCCGTCTATCACGACACGGCCGGGTATGGTGACAAAGCCTTGGTTGGTTTCACCTCGGCTATCACGCCAATGGGTCACGGCTCCTGCGCGGCCAAGGTTGAGCTTCATATGGTGGAGTGTGGCGCGCTCAAGTAATAATTTAAAGTCAAAGTTGATGACGTTCCAGCCGATGATGATATCCGGGTCGGTGGCGCGAATGGTATGTTCTAGGGCATTGAGTAACGCCGCCTCATTGCTGACCCACTCTATCCAATCCGGGGCGTCTTGCTCAGTTTCGCCTATCATGATCACTTGTTCGAAAGGCAGGCCACGTACTTTACCGTATAGACCGATGGAATACAGCTCGCCACGAATCGAACACTCAATATCTAACGACAGTACCGACAGCGCCGGACGATAGTCGCAAGGGCGTATTTTGACGTGGGTGTATTCGGTGTGCTTTGGCAGGTATTTGGCATTGCCGATAAACTCCACGCTGCCGTAGACAAAGCGCTCCATCAAAAAACGTTCTTGCAGACGAAAGTCGTTCTCATACATGGTGATGTGATGGGCCTGCAACAGTTCTTTGGCGTTATAAAAACTGTGCATTGAATCAAAATACAATCCGGCAACCGGCTGTTGCTCAAAGGTTTTAAGCCCCAATGGTTTGAGCCGGTAGTGCATATGATGGCTGTCTAATGTGTGCTCTGTTGCCTGGATATCTGCTTGGGCGATAAAAAACACCGGCAATTCACCGGCAATGGTGAGCTTTGCCGGACCATCGTCGGTCGCCAACCAGAGGATGATTTCGGTTTGGTTATGGTGATCCCGGCTGTGGCGAGTGAGTAAAAAACCCTGCCGGATAGGGCTTGTCTGCGAGTTCATCGCGCCATTTTAACGGAAAAATTGAAATTTTCCCTTCGATTTTTATTTTGATTCAGTCAAAATGGCTTTACCACTGAACTTTTAAGGCAAAAAGCAAATGGACAAATTCATGCAAGCGGCCATTGAAGAGGCGAAAATCGGCTTGGCTGAGGGCGGTATTCCTATCGGCTCGGTGTTGGTTCACGACGGTAAGATCATCGGCCGGGGCCACAATAAACGTGTACAAACTGGCTCACCAACGCTACATGGTGAAATGGACGCACTGGAAAATGCCGGTCGATTGCCCGCCAGTGTCTATCGCGAATCGGTGATTTATACCACGCTATCGCCTTGCTCTATGTGTAGCGGCGCTATTTTACTCTATGGTATTCCCAAGGTTGTGATTGGCGAAAATGTCAGCTTTATGGGTGAGGAAGCCCTGCTGCAATCTCGCGGCGTCAGTCTTGAACTGGTCGATAGCCAAGAATGTAAGGACCTGATGGCTGAGTTTATGCGCAACAGTCCGCAGCTTTGGTATGAGGATATCGGTCAATGAGGTGGGCTTGGCTACTGCTGATGTTGCTAAGTGCCACCGCGGCGGCGAAACAGCAGGTTAAAGTGGGCGTATACGAGTTTTTGCCCTATGCCTTTGTTGGCGAGAAGGTAACTGGTGTCACCGCTGAAATGATTGAGTTGATGAACGGCGTGCAACAAAAGTATGAATTTGTCGTTGTGCCGACCACCGCCGAGCGCCGCTATAAAGACTTTGCCGAAAAGCGTTTCGATATGCTGATCTTTGAGAGTAAAAGTTGGGGGTGGAACAAATCGCCGGTGGCGGTGTCTCGTGCATTTTTACTGGGTGCCGAAGTCTATGTTGCGTTGCAACAGCCGGGGCGCGACCAACGCTTTTTCTCCGATTTCAAAAACAAGGGGATGATTGGGGTATTGGGCTTTCATTATGGTTTTGCCCGTTTTCATGCCGAGCGGGATTATTTAGAGAAGAACTTTGATATTGTACTGACGCAAAGCCAGCCGAAATCACTAGAAGCGCTGTTTAAACGCCGAGGCGAAATCGCCGTGCTGTCCCGTGACTATCTTAACTATTATTTGAAGAAACACCCAAAACAACAAGAGCAGCTGTTGATCTCAGATAAGCTCGACCAAACCTATCGCCATACTATTTTGCTGCGTAACGGCTTAAAAGACATCAGTATTCGTGATATCAATCAGCTGTTGATGACGATGCGTAGGAACGAAACACTCGAACCTTTATGGCAAAAATACGGACTGGGTAATAAGGAATAGATAATGGCGCTGTCAAAGAATTCAACTCGCACCATGATTGTGGTGATGATCATGTTGGTGGTCTATGCCATCGCTATCAATGTAGAGAACCATCAAGGCACCCAGCGCTATAGTGTATCGGCGTTGCAAGCTGACGGCGCGGTGCTTAAGTTTGAATGTTTGGCGATGATGCCAGCCATTACCAAGGAGATGGAGCTAAGAAAAACCAAAGGCGTGCGCCAAATCAGCAGACAGAAGATGGATATCGTGCTGAAACTTTGGCGCTGTTAAGACTTTAGGTTGTAGTCGTCAAAACATAAGCCGTAAATGTAGTCATCGACCAGTTTACCGCCGATAAAGGCATTTTGTTTTAGCTCGCCTTCACGTTTGAGCCCGCACTTTTCAAGGCCACGCCATGAAGCGGTGTTGGGCACCTCACAATAGGCCACGACTTTGTTGATAGCTAACGTGCCAAAGGCGTATTCAAGCATGAGGTTGAGGGCTTCTGTGCCGATGCCTTGTCCTTGAGCGCTAGGCTTGACCATATAGCCTACTTCACACTTTTTGGCGTCTTTATCCACCATTTTTATCGCTACATCGCCGTAGACCTCTTCACTTTCTTTATCACGAATGCTGAGCATAAACCAATTGCCCCCATCTGGGTCAAAGCTTGCGGGCAATGCTTCAAAATCGGCGATGGCTTCTTCTTTGGTCTTGAGATCACCGACAAAGCGCATGACTTCAGCGTCGGTGGCCAAAGTGATAAACAGCTCACGGTCTTGTTCACTCATGGGCACAAGTTTGACCTTATGCCCTTGAAGACTAATGTTTTCCATAAGTTACCGCTGCATGGCTTTAATTAGCACAGCTGAGATGTCCGCGCCTACTTTCAAAGTGGTCTTCGGCTCGTCGCTTGGTGCTTGAGAGGTGTTCAAAAACGGTGCTATCTCCATCATATCGGCGCCAGTGATTGGGAAGTGGGCGGCGATGGTGTTGATGATCAGTAGCGCATCGTCAGGTGTCATACCGTCTGGCTCTGGTGTGCCGGTGGCTGCAACCCAAGAGGAATCGATAGCATCAATATCGAAGCTGACATACAGCTCATCGACTTCATCGGCCTTTAACTGTGCCACGATATTATCGGCAATGGCTTGCGCACCTTGGGTTTTAACATCACTGGCCCAGTGTTGCACGACGCCAAAGGTATTTTGCCAATGTTCTTTTGATTTACCGGTAGAGCGAATGCCAATTTGCACCAGGTTTTTGGGTTGTGGTAAATATTCCAATATGTGGGTGCACCAAGAGCCAAAGCACAAGTCAATGCCTAAGCGCTCAACCAGTAGGTCGGTGTGGGCGTCGAAGTGGATGATCGCGGTTTTTTTACCTTGGTCACGTTTGGCCATGAGCCAAGCTTTGGTCAGTGGGTAGCTGATAGAGTGATCGCCGCCGATACCGAACAAACCTTTGTCTGGGAAGTTCTGATAAAACTGGTGGGCGACATCTTCGGTGATGGCCAGTGGCGCAACGGAGTAGTCGGCGTTTTCATCTTGATACAGGGCTTTACGGCAGCTGGCAATGGTGACGTCATTCATATATTTGTCGTGAAGCATATGTGGGATCACGCGGATGTCGCCCATATCAAATGCTTTTAACTCAGGATATTGTTCGATGAGGCTGGTGCGAAGGTATAAAGGCCCCCAGTTGGCGCCACGTAAAATGCCGCCACCGCAGTCAGAGCAGATCCCCATGATCACCGCTTTGTTTGCTTCGGGCAGCTTTTCCAAGGTTTGTTGCCATTGGCTTTCAACGGCATCGGCACTGCCATAAAGGGCTTGATGCAACACCTGCTTGCGCTCTTTACCTGTGTTGACGGTAAATACACCGTTACCCGGTGGGCACATAACATCGGATATGGTGGCTTTAAACTCGCTGAACATGACATCTCCTAAATCGCTTCATCAATGATTGCGCCAGTATAGAGGCTTGCTGTGGCCTTGTCACGCCTGAGGCCAGCAGCGAATTTTGGCTGTTAAAATAACTATTTAGTATTGTAGTTTAAGTAGTTAGCCCGGTATTTCTGGTCGGATTTGTCGTGTCGTTAACACGACTGGTGGTTTTGAGCATTTTTATTATTTATCAGCTGGTTATGTTTATTTTGTGGTGTCCGTTTGATTCGGGCGATGTCCTTATCGGTGTTAAATATGCAAATCAGGTTTTTATCTATACTGGCGCTAACCGGTTTGGTTGTTACTTACACAGATAGTGTTAACTGAAGGGGTAGGGGGATTGTTTGGAGTCCCCTATCTCGGCTATCATTTTGTTATTCTCAGAGTTGATCTGTATCTCCAACCTTCTGCGCTCTGAGTATCTATTTCCACAACACCATTTTTCAACTGAATATTCAAACTGTACTTTGTACGCTTTTCGGCGTGCGAAGCGTATTTTAATTAACCCATAAGGAGCTTTGCATGGCTGCAATCGACTTATCCCGTTTGCCTGCACCCAATGTGATTGAAAGCTTGGATTTCGAAACCATCTTTGCGCAAATGCTTGGCGAGTTGCGTCAACGGGCGCCGGAATATGATGGCATACTTGAATCAGACCCTGCCTACAAAATATTGCAAGTGTCGGCCTACCGTGAGTTGCTGCTGCGTCAGCGTCTAAACGAAGCCGCTCGCTCAGTGATGGTGGCTTATGCTCAAGGCAGCGACTTGGAGCATTTGGGGGCTTTGTTCGGCGTAGAGAGACAGTTGCTCAGTCCGGGCGACCCCGATGCCAATCCACCTGTTCCGCCGACTTATGAAGACATTGAGCGTTTTCGCCAGCGTATTCCATTATCGCTTGAAGGTTTTAGTACGGCAGGTCCGATTGGGGCTTATACCTTTCACGCTTATGACGCCTCTAGTCAGGTAAAAGACGTAACCGTCGGCAGTCCTTCTCCCGGAGAGGTGATGGTTACTGTACTGGGCTTAGATGGCGATGGTACGCCTAACGCGGCGCTCTTGAGTGATGTTGCTGAACGTTTGAATCATGAAGATATTCGGCCGTTGACTGACAAAGTGTCTGTGCAGGCGGCGACGATCAAGCCATATCAGGTTGACGCTGAACTTATCTTTTTTCGCGGGCCTGATCATACGCTGATTGTCGAACAGGTGCGCCAGCGACTGGATGATTATGTCAATCAACAACATCGGCTGGGCTATGACATCACACTTTCCGGTTTGTACGCCGCTTTACATTTGCCGGGCGTGCAAAAC
>JBFHGJ010000068.1:0-29567 GCA_041583135.1 Alteromonadaceae bacterium
CAGCATACCGTATGTCCATATACATAAAACCCGGCGAAAGCCGGGTTTTATTCATTAAGCGGGGTGTTTGGCATTACGCCAGCTGGGGATTAAGAAACCCTTGAGGGGCTGCGGATTCTTCCTCATAAGTGACAAATTCCCAAGCTTCTTGATTTTGGATCAGTGCTTGTAGCAGTTTGTTATTCAACGCGTGGCCCGATTTAAAGGCAGTAAACTCACCAACGATGTTGTGACCAGCCATAAACAAGTCACCCACTGCGTCTAAGATCTTATGCTTAACGAATTCATCGTTATAACGCAGACCCTCACGATTGAGCACCTTGTAGTCATCCAGCACTACGGCATTTTCCATCGAGCCACCAAGGGCCAAGTTATTGGCATGAAGATATTCGATATCTTTCATAAAACCAAAGGTTCTGGCACGGCTGATGTCTTTAATAAACGCCGCTGGTGAAATATCGATAGACAGCCTCTGTGGTGACTGAGAGATCGCCGGGTGGTCAAAGTCAATCGCGAAATTGACTCTAAAGCCCTGATCAAATGGGGTAAACTGCGCCCATTTGTCGCCTTCCTCTACCCGTACCGTTTGCTTGATACGAATAAAGCGTTTGGCAACCGACTGTTCTTCAATACCGGCTTTTTGGATCAGGTAGACAAACGAAATGGCACTGCCGTCCATAATCGGAATTTCAGGCGCATCGACGTCGATGACCATGTTGTCTATACCCAAACCGGCAATGGCAGCCACGAGGTGTTCAGTGGTAGATAGGCGAACATCGTTTTCGCCGATCAAACATGTACACATCATGGTGTCGCCAACCAAAAAGGGATCCGTCTTAAATTCGACAATCGGATCCAAATCAACGCGACGGAAGATAATACCGGTGTTTTCAGGGGCTGGACGTAAAGTCATCGAGACTTTATCACCCTTGTGTAAACCCACACCGGTTGCGCTGACAATTTGTTTGATAGTACGTTGTTTAATCATATTTACCATCATTAAAGTGTTTAAATATTAACCATCCCCGTAAAAAGGGTGGGCAATTTTACCACAATGTTTGAAAAATACTACTTTTTATACATTTGAACGCAAAATTCTCCAGCAAAGGGGCACTTTTGACCAGACTTTATCAAACAAATGATAAAGTTCGCCTCAGTAGACCGCCTTTAGCGTGACAAGTTCAACCTGCCAGAGCAATTTGCGCAAAAACAAATGTAACCAATTGCGCATCGGCAATTAGTCAGCTTGCTTGCGCAAAAATGCCGGAATATCCAAATAGCTTTCTTTATCGGCTTCAGGCGCCGGCGTGCTCTTAGTATGTTGCACCGATTGGGTTTCCAACATCTGGTTAGAGATCGCGTGCGTATCAATCGCCGCTGAAGAACCTAAAGTCGAAGCGCCGCTCGGTGTCAATGGCGCACGGCTAGGCGTGCTGTTTTGCACCAAAGAAATATCGGCTTTTTTGCTCTCGCCAATACCAGTAGCAACCACAGTTACGCGTAGCTCATCGGTCATATCCATATCGATAACGGCACCGACAACCACTGTCGCATTCTCAGAGGCAAACGCCTTAACGGCATTACCGACGGTTTCAAACTCCTCGATTGAAATATCAAGGCCAGCGGTAATGTTAACCAAAATACCTTTGGCACCTGACAAATCGACATCTTCAAGCAGTGGGCTTGAGATAGCCGCTTCTGACGCTTCTTCTGCTCTGTCAGGACCAGATGCAACACCGGTACCCATCATCGCAGTACCCATTTCAGACATCACGGTGCGTACGTCGGCAAAGTCAACGTTGATAAGGCCCGGACGAGTGATAAGCTCGGCAATGCCTTGTACAGCGCCTAACAACACATTATTGGCCGCTTTAAAGGCATCTAACAAGCTGGTGCCTTTACCCAACACTTTAAGCAACTTGTCATTAGGAATGGTGATCAACGAATCAACGTTTTTCGCCAGCTCAGTGATACCTTCCTCAGCGTGATTCATACGCTTTTTGCCTTCAAAAGGGAAAGGCTTGGTTACCACCGCAACCGTCAATACTCCCAATTCTTTGGCCACTTCGGCAACAATTGGTGCAGCGCCGGTACCAGTACCGCCACCCATACCGGCAGCGATAAATACCATATCGGCACCTTCAAGGGTTTGACGCAACATTTCACGGTCTTCTTCTGCCGCTTGACGACCAATTTCAGGGTTGGCACCTGCGCCCAAACCTTTGGTGACATTGGCACCCAATTGAATGGTCATACCCGCAGAAGATTTTCTCAGCGCCTGAGAATCCGTGTTGGCCGTGATAAAATCAACGCCTTCAATGGTTTGCTCAAGCATGTGCTCAACGGCGTTACCACCGCCACCACCGACGCCGATAACCTTAATTACCGCGTCTTCATTGTGATTTTCCATCAGTTCATACATCTTGCTTTCTCCGCATTTGCTCATGTCTTATGGTCAAAACCCGCTAAACTCCTGACCACGTGACTGTTCTTTTTAAAATTCGCCTTTAAACCAACTGGAAATGCGACGCAACATATTACCAACACCGGCAACATTATGCGATTCATTCATAGCATGGTTTTTCATTTCTTTACCATATAGCAACAGCCCCACCGCCGTGGCATAACAGGGATCTTCAACATATTCCGATAACCCGATGACACCGATGGGTTTGCCCAGTCGCACCGGCATTTGGAAGATATCTTCGGCCAGCTCCACTGCCCCTTCCATTTTTGCCGTGCCACCGGTCAACACTACCCCTGCCGCTATTTGGCTTTCTAGGCCACTGGCCTTAATTCGCTCGTGAACCATTTCAAACAATTCACGATACCGAGGCTCAACCACCTCGGCCAAAGTGTGCCGCGACATTGAGCGGGCCGGACGGCCGCCAACGCTTGGCACCTCAATACTTTCTTCGCTGCTGGCCATATTGCGAATGGCGCAGGCATATTCCACTTTAATTTCTTCGGCATAACCGATAGGCGTGCGGAATATCTTGGCGATATCACTGGTCACCTGATTGCCTGCCACCGGCACAACCGCCGAGTAACGCACCGCGCCATTGGTGTAGATCACAATATCAATGGTGCCCCCACCGATATCGACCACACACACGCCGAGATCTTTCTCATCATCGGTCAACACCGCATAGCTTGACGCCAGCGCGGTAAAAATCAGCTGATCGGCATGTAATTCACAGCGCTCGACACATTTAACGATATTCTTCGCCATGTCGTTGGCACAGGTTACAATATGCACCTTGGCCTCCATACGCACGCCGGACATGCCAACCGGGCTTTTAATGCCCTCTTGCATATCGACAGAGAATTCTTGCGGCAACACATGCAGCATTCTTCTTTCGGCCGACATCGGCACCGACTTCGCAGCATGCATCACGCTGTCCACATCATCCTGATCTACCTCAGAATCATTGATGGCCACCATGCCGCTTTCATTCTGGCAGGCGATGTGTTTACCGGAGATCCCCAAATAAACCGACGAAATACGGCAATCAGCCATCATTTCCGCCTCATCCACCGCTTTTTGTATCGACCCAATGACCTTGTTTAAGTCATTGACGCCGCCCTTATCCATGCCTTTGGCCGGACAATTTCCCACGGCCACGACACTGAGCTGGCCGTCATCGGTGATCTCGCCTACAACGGCGGCGATCTTCGACGTACCAATGTCCAAGGCCACGATTAAATTTCTGTCCACTTCTTTAGCCATCATCAACTCTTATTGATTCTCAGGTGTTGTATTCCAACTTACTGCCATGCCGGTGTCATATCGCAAATCGATGGTTTGCACCGCCAGCGGCTTATGCTTTTCAATCAGCGCATACATATCGATAAACCTTTGTATCCGCTCTACAGTTTGTTCGGTGCCGAGTTTCAACAGCACACCGTTTTTCAGCTCTAACTGCCAAGACTGTCTGGCAGAAAGACTTAAACTCTCAATGTTAAAGCCATTGATGCTCAGCAGGCTGTTAAAATCACGGAAGCCTTGCAAAGCGTCAGCGGCGCTCCCCTCGGCGCTGACCAACTGCGGTAGCGCAACCTCATCGTCAAGTGGCGCATCGAATACCTCACCATAGGTATTGACCAAATGACCGCCGTTCCATCGCGCCACCACCTCTTGTTCAATCACATGAACATTTAAGATATCGGGCCACTTTTTGCGCACCGACACCCGATAAACCCAGGGCAACGACTCAATCCGTTTTTGCACCTGATTGACATCAACATTAAAAAAGCTGCCAACCCGGCTATCAAGCACTGTCTTTTCAATCTCTTGGGCATCGGCATATTTCAGCTCGCCGCTCACCACCACATGCCTAAGAGGCACCTGCTTTTCATCCATCAGCCAATCGACGATGCGATTGTATCCCCACATCATGCTCAGCAGCACCATCAGGAAAAACAGCATTCCCGACACCTGCGGCCAATTAACCTTGGCCAGTTTATCCCTCAGCGTTTGCGCCATGCTGGAGCCACCGTATTATTCAATTTCGGCCGTGGCGAGTATTTCCAACAACAACGCCTCAAGCGACAAACCGCTGACCTTAGCCGCCATCGGCACCAAAGACTTGGCAGTCATTCCCGGGATGGTGTTCACCTCCAGCAGATAAAACTGTCCGTCTTTATCACGCATCGCATCGACTCGGCCCCAACCTTTTGCACCGACCACGTTAAACGCCGCCAACGCCAACTGCTGCAACTGCTGCTCATCGGCACGCGAAAGCTCACATGGGCACAAATACTCAGTGCTGTTGCTTTGGTACTTGGCGGTATAGTCATAAAACGTTCTTGGCGTTCGCAGTTCAATCACCGGCAACGCCCTGTTGTTCAATATGGCCACCGTATATTCAGGACCATCGATAAAAGCTTCAACAATAATGGTTTGGTCGTAGTCAAATGCCAGAGTCAGCGCCTGCGCCAACTGTGCTGGCGTTTCGGCGCGATTCATGCCGATGCTCGAACCTTCGTTGGCCGGTTTGACAAACACAATGCCACCTAAGCGCGCTAAAATATCCGCTTCATTGCCAGCTTGATAACTGTGCTTGTGCACCAGTTCAAATGGCGGCGTCGCCAAATGATTCGCTTTAAACAACTGCTTAGAGCGCGATTTGTCCATGGCCAAAGCTGAACCGAGTACACCGCTGCCGGTGCAGGGGATACCCATAAAACTCAGTGCGCCCTGAATCGTGCCGTCTTCACCACCACGTCCGTGGATCACGTTGAATACCCGGTCGATACCCAGCGCGCTCAACTCACTCAGCGGCCGTTCTTTGGGATCAAACCCGATGGCATCAACACCTGCGGCAATCAAACCGTTGAGCACCGTCTCACCAGATTTTAACGACACTTCTCGCTCTGCCGCACTGCCGCCGTATAACACCGCAACTTTGCCAAAATCCACGCTCATGATTGCCCTTGCTCCAGCAACTTTTGTTTGTCTAAGCCCGTTTCGCTGATGGCTTTGACCATGGTGCCGATATCACCGGCGCCTTGCGTCAACAGCACATCGCCGGGCGCCAACACATCGGCCAAAATACCAAACAGTGAACTGGGCGGCTCAACATGAATCGGGTCGAGCTTGCCACGTTGACGCACACTGCGGCACAAGCTGCGGCTATCGGCACCTGGTACCGGCTCCTCGCCAGCGGCATAAACCTCAAGCAGCAGTAAAACATCAACCTCAGACAACACTCGTACAAAGTCTTCATACAAGTCTCTGGTCCGAGTATAACGATGTGGTTGATACACCATGACCAAGCGTCTATCAGGCCAACCGGCTCTGGCTGCGGCTATCGTTGCCGCCACTTCACTTGGGTGGTGTCCATAGTCATCCACCAGCATCACGCTGCCGCCTTCAACCGGCAGTTCACCATACTGCTCAAATCGTCTGCCAATGCCTTCAAACAGGTCAAGGGCAGTAATAATATCTTCAGCGCTAATCCCTTCATCCAATGCGACTACCGCAGCAGCTGTGGCATTGAGCGCATTGTGCAATCCCGGCAAATTAAGCTTGATATCGAGCTTGGTGCCATCGGGACCTTCAATGCTGAAATAGCTGCGATTGCCCTTTTGTCGATAATCGCTCAGCACATAATCGGCCTCTGCCGACTGACCATAGGTGATGAGCTTACGGCCGACACGGCTCGAAATGTCTTTCACCACAGGGTCGTCAATACAGACCACCGCAACCCCGTAAAACGGTAGATTGCGAACAAAGTCAACATAGGTGGATTTGAGCTTCTCAAAATCCCCCTGATAGGTGTCCATGTGGTCCGCTTCAATATTGGTCACCACCGATATCATCGGCTGCAAATGCAAAAACGAGGCGTCGGACTCATCGGCTTCAGCGATGAGGTAACGGCTTTTTCCTAACCTTGCATTACTGCCCGCGCTATTGAGCAAACCACCGATCACAAACGTCGGGTCCAATTGCGCTTGGGCAAAAATGGTGGCGATCAAACTGGTGGTCGTCGTTTTACCATGAGTGCCCGCAATGGCAATGCCATGACGAAAACGCATCAGTTCGGCCAGCATCTCGGCACGCTGAACAATTGGAACGCGCTGTTCTTTGGCTGCCTGTAATTCAATGTTGTCTTCACTTACCGCACTTGAGACCACCACCACAGAGGCGCCGGCAATATTCTCGGCGTCATGGCCAATATTGATCTGTGCACCTAACCTGCGTAAGCGGTTGACCACATTACCCTGACCGATGTCAGAGCCTGTGATGCGGTAACCTTCATTTAGCAATACTTCGGCGATACCACCCATACCGGCACCACCGATGCCGACAAAGTGAATCTGGCTCACTCTGCGCATCTCAGGTACCGTTGCTTTTTGTAACTTCAAGCTTGTCTTACTCATCTTATACCGTATGGGTCTGCCAATGCTTTGCAATAACCGGCCACCTTATCGGTTGCATCGGTAATTGCCACTCTCTTTGCATGTTGCGCCATTTTATTGAGCGCCTGCCTGTCTTCTATCAACTCGCCAATGCGAGTGATATTCTCTGGTGTCATCAAATCCTGTTGCTGGATGATAATTGCCGCGCCATTATCGGCCAGCCATCCGGCGTTGGTGGTTTGATGGTCATCCACCGCGTATGGGTATGGCACAAATATCGCACCAACACCTGCGGCAGCAACCTCAGCCACCGTCAGCGCTCCCGCTCGGCAAATCACTAAATCTGCCCAAGCATAAGCACTGACCATATCCGTAATAAACTCGGTGACTTTCACCTTGTCATTGTCTTTGAGCAATGTCTGATATCGCTCAGCAACCTTTTCCTGATTGCCACGGCCGGTTTGATGCCACACCGCGATAGTATTTTTTGCTTTGGCCGCAGCCAAAATTTGCGGCACATTCTCATTCAGAGCCAAAGCCCCTAAACTGCCGCCTAAAATCAATACCTTTAACGGCTCATCACTGGCGGTTAAATCCCGTGGCATTTTGGCCAGCGCGGCAATGTCTTTACGGATTGGGTTACCGACCAAAACGGCATTGGCCCGACCCTCAAACGTATTGGGAAACGCCACCAATACCTTTTTACTAAAGCGTGCCAAAATGCGATTGGTCATACCCGCAACGGCATTTTGCTCATGTAACAGCAAAGGCTTGCCGAGCAGCCATGCGGCAATACCGCCCGGCCCACTGGCATAACCGCCCAAACCTAAAACCACTTCGGGCTTTTCTTGGCGGATCACAGCCATTGCCTGCAATATCGAACGTAGCAACATAAAGGGGGCAAACAACTTCTTAAGTAGCCCTTTGCCGCGTAACCCAACCACATCAATAAAATGGATAGGATAACCATGCTCCGGTACCAAGGTCGCTTCCATTCGCTCTTTGGTGCCTAGCCAACAAATCTGCCAACCTTGTTCTGCCAAAGCATCTGCGACAGCCAACCCGGGAAATATATGCCCGCCGGTACCGCCCGCCATTACTAAAATCTTACCGTTCATACCACGCCTCGGCGCATGGTTTGCTTGCTCGCCATGCGATACTCATGGTCGATACGCAATAACACCGCGACTGCCATAAACATCACAATAATGCTGCTGCCACCATAGCTGACCAAGGGAAAGGTCAAGCCCTTGGTCGGCATTATGCCGGCGCTGGCGCCGACATTGACCATGGTTTGAAAACTAAACCACACGCCGATGGCCATAGCAAAGTAACCCTCAAAGGCTTTACCGCCTTTCAGCACTCTTTGACCAATCAACATCGCCTTGAAAATGATCACCAGCTGCAACACCAATACCGCCAAAACGCCGACTAAGCCAAGTTCTTCGGCCAACACCGCAATAACAAAGTCGGTATGGGCTTCAGGCAAGTACGCCAGCTTTTGCACACTGTTACCAAGCCCTTGACCAAACCAATCGCCACGGCCATAGGCCATAAGCGATTGAGTCAGCTGATACCCTTTACCAAACGGGTCCTGCCATGGGTCAAGGAACGAGGTGACCCGTGCCATGCGATAAGGCTCGATTAAAATCAAGGTCACCAACGCCAAGGCGCCGGTGGCTATCAAACCAAAGAACTGCCATAACTTGGCACCCGCCAAAAACAGTAAACTCAAAGTAGTAATAAACATCACCACCACAGTGCCCAAATCCGGCTGATTGAGCAGCAAAATCGCGGCGACGAAAAATACCACCAATGGCTTCACAAAGCCTTTAAAATGGACTTTTATTTCATCATGCTTACGCACTAGGTAGCTCGATAAATAGGCAAAGAAAAATAACTTTGCCGGCTCCGCCGCCTGAATATTGATTGGCCCAAGTACAATCCAACGGGTAGAACCGTTCACCGTTCTGCCTATCAACAACACCAGCACCAATAACGTAATGCTCGATGCCAGTAAATAGCCGTTGTAACGCTGCCACAAATTCATCGGCAATTGCAGCACTACGGTCGCCGCTATCGTCGCGATGCCGATAAAAATCAAATGGCGTATCACAATGTGATAGCTATTTGCATAAATTCGCTCTGCTGCAGGCATTGAGGCCGAAGCGACCATCACCAGCCCTAACGACACCAACAGCATCACCGTGAGCAACAAACCACGGTCAAATAGACCTTGCGGCTGCGGACGCCAACCCAAGGTGTCGGTTAAGAACTCAGCGAAGTTAAAGCCCATTTGCTTATGGCTATCACCTTGTAAATCCGTGCCCTTCGCTTTGGCCTTTTTCAGCGCACGTTTGTTCGGCTTTTTCTCTGTGCTTTGCTCAGGCACATCAGCGCTCATCTCATTTAGCGGCTCAGTAGTTAAGGTCTCAGTGGACATAACTGACCTCCGCGACCAACTGGGCAAACACTTCGCCACGATGCTCAAAATTTCGAAACATATCCTGACTGGCGCATGCCGGTGAGAGCAATACGCAATCGCCCGCTTGTGCCAATCTCGCAGCGGTTGCTACCGCCTCATCAAGACTGGCCACTGCAATCGCATCATCACACAGCGCGGCAATCTCATGGCCGTCTTGACCAAAGGTGATCACATGGGCCGCATGGGCTTCAAGCGCCGGTTTTAGCGGTGCAAAATCTTGTCCTTTACCAACCCCACCGGCAATCAAAATCAATTTACCGGCGCACATAGGCGCAACACCGTTTAATGCTGCGACTGTGGCACCGACATTGGTGGCTTTGGAGTCGTCTACCCAACGAATATCGCCGGTATTGGCCAATAGCTCACAGCGGTGCGGCAATGGTTTAAAGTTGGCCAACGTTTTCACAATGGCGTCAACCGGCACGTCAAATGGCGCCACTAAGGCAATAGCCGCCATGGCATTGAGCAAATTATGGCGACCAAACAATGCCAGATCAGACAAACGGCACACCACCGCTTGGTTCATCACAATATATTCGCCGTCAATACCAATATCGTTACCTTGCGGCTTATCCATACCAAACGAACAACGGGTTGTGTCACTACCCAAAGCAAATGTCAGCGCGTCATGACGGTTAAATACCAAGCGCTCGGCGCCTTGGTAAATGCGCTGTTTCGCAGCGACATAATCATCAAACTGCTGGTAACGGTCCATATGATCTTCAACCACATTCAAAATACAGGCACTACTGGCTTTGAGTGATGCGGTAGTCTCCAACTGAAAACTGGACAGCTCCAAAACCGCGACATCAAACGGACTGGCCAACAGGTTAAGCACCGGCACCCCGATATTGCCCCCCATCACGCCGTGAATACCAGCATTTTGCAGCATCTCACTGACCAACTTGGTGACCGTTGATTTGCCGTTTGAACCTGTAATGGCAATCACTGGCTTTTGATTGATCCGCGCAAACAGTTCTACATCACCAATCACTTCGATATTACTGGCCCGCGCTGCTACCAGCCACGGGTTGTCATTAGGCATACCAGGGCTGACAATCAACAAATCGGCATCCAGTGGCAGCTCATCTAGTCGCTTAATTTCAGGCCAGCCGCTTTTAACAGCCTTGAGACCGCTGGATTGCTCATTGGCTTCCATTACAAACGGCCTGATGCGAAACTTAGTCAAAAACGACACGCAGGCCAGCCCTGAGACCCCAAGTCCCAAAATGCCGATTTTCTTTTGTGCGATTGTGTCTAAGTAACTCATCAATTTAGTCTTTCAAATACCTGTTTTGCCTTAGCGGATCTTAAGCGTTGCCAAGCCAATCAATACAAAAATCAACGACAGGATCCAAAAACGCACGATCACTCGCGGCTCCGGCCAGCCTTTTAATTCATAATGGTGGTGAATGGGCGCCATACGAAACACGCGCTGACCACGTAACTTGTACGAACCGACCTGTAAGATCACCGACACGGTTTCCATCACAAAAACCCCACCCATAATAAACAGCACCAGCTCCTGTCTTACCAACACGGCGATAATGCCGAGCGCCCCACCTAATGCCAGCGAACCGACATCGCCCATAAAAACTTGCGCCGGATAAGTGTTGAACCACAAAAAGCCCAAACCGGCACCAAAAATCGCCGTACACACCACCACCAGCTCAGATGCTGGCGGCACGTAAGGAATATTAAGGTAGTCAGAAAACTGTACGTTGCTGGTGGCATAGGCGAATATCGCCAATGCGCCTGCGACCATCATCGTCGGCACAATCGCAAGACCATCCAAACCATCGGTCAGATTCACCGCATTAGAGGTGCCTACAAGAACGAAATAAGTCAGCAAAATAAACAGCCCACCAAGCTGTGGCATCACATCTTTCAAAAACGGCACCACCAATTGGGTTTCCGTTTGATATTGCTGGGTGTAATACAAGAAAAACGCCACCGCAATCGCCACCAGTGACAGCCAAAAGTATTTCCATTTGGCGATAAGCCCCTTGGGATCTTTGCGGATCACTTTGCGATAGTCATCGACAAAACCCACCACGCCGTAGCTGGAGACCACAAACAACACCACCCAAACATATTTGTTTGATAAATCAGCCCACAACAGCGCACTGGTAATGATGGCGCCTAAAATCAAAATGCCGCCCATCGTCGGCGTGCCAGCCTTCGACAAGTGGCTTTGTGGTCCGTCATCACGCACCGTTTGGCCTATCTGCATCTTTTGCAGATAACGAATAAGTCGCGGTCCCCAGAAAATCGAGAGTCCCAAAGCCGTCAGCACCGATAAAATGGCGCGCATCGTCAAATAAGAAAAGACGTTAAAACCGCTGTAGAACTGAGTCAGGTAGTCCGCCAACCAAACCAGCATATCAACAAGCCTCCATGGTTGGGTGCTCGTTATCGTAGTGTCCTACAATCGCTTCAACGACGCGTTCCATTTTGGCGCTGCGTGAACCTTTCACCAAGATAGTCACCTTTTGTTTGTCGGCATCGATGTTGCCGTAAATAAATTCCAATAGTTGCGCCCGCGAAGAAAAATGTTTGCCGTTGCCATTAAACATTTCGCTGGCATTTTGACTGAGTACACCTAGGGTATAGAGGTTATCGATGCCCTGCTCTTTGGCATAAGTACCGACTTCTTCATGATAAACCCGAGCATCCAGCCCCAGTTCGGCCATATCGCCTAGGATCATTATTTTGCGGCCAAGGCTCTCATTAAGTAGATTGACTGCCGCTTTTGCCGATTCGACATTGGCGTTGTAGGTATCGTCTATCACCGTCAGGTTTTTATTCACTTTAACCAAATTGACTCGGCCTGCGACCGGCTTCATTTCTCTTAAGCCCAAGGCAATATCCGTCATGCTGGCACCAACGGCTAAGCAGACGCTGGCTGCTGCCAAAGCGTTTTTAATATTGTGTTTACCCGGTACTAGTAGCTGTACCAAGATGTTTTCTTGTACACCGTTATTGTTGGCGTATAAGTCAAACGTGGCGCAACCGAACTCATCCATACAGATGTTATCGACCCAGACATCAACCTGTTTGTCGCCATGCATGGCAAAACGACGTACCGGTCTGTCTTTTAACCGTCTGAGCCAGTAATCTGAGTATTCGCTGTCACAATTGACTACGGCCACCGCTTCTTCGGGCGAGAAAGTGAAGATCTCACCTTTGGCTCTGGCCACCCCATAAACGTCGATAAAACCTTCTAAATGGGCTGCGGCAACATTGTTGATGATACAGACATCAGGCTTGGTCAAACCGGTGGTATACGCTATCTCACCCGGGTGATTGGCGCCGAGTTCTATCACCGCATAATCATGCTGAGGCTCTAGGCGCAACAAGGTTAAAGGCACGCCAATTTCGTTGTTGAAGTTCCCTTGTGTGGCCAATACATTGCCCAAGCGAGACAAAATTGCCGCCGCCATTTCTTTTACCGTGGTCTTACCGACACTACCGGTAATGGCAATGGTTTTTGGTCTGATCTGGGCTTTGATCGCCGCGCCCAAAGCGCCTAACGCCGCTTTGGTATCTTTCACCACCAGCTGCGGCACCTTGATGTCCATTTGATGGTCCACCACCACGGCGCTGGCGCCTTTTTCTATCGCTTGGTCGATAAACTTGTGGCCGTCGAAGTTGGCACCTTTTAAGGCAATGAACAGTGCACCGGGTTCAATAGTCCTGGTGTCTGTACTCACTTGGTCGATTTCTACCGCACCGCCAATCATGCTGGCCGATAAAACGCGACTGATCCATTGGGTACTTACTGTGATCATGATGCCAATTCCTCGCTTTGGTGAGCAAAATATTGCCGTACGAAACGGCGTTCATCGTAAGCTATCACCTCATCGCCAAAGATTTGATAGGTCTCATGACCTTTCCCGGCGATAAGTACGATATCTCCCGTAGCGGCGTTATCCAATGTCGTTCGAATTGCCTGTTGGCGATCAAGAACAATAGTGGCTTTATCCGTCAGTGCGATCCCTGCCAAAATCTGCTCGGCAATGTGCTGTGGTGACTCATTACGGGGGTTGTCATTGGTGATCACCACCTTATCGGCATATTGTGCCGCCGCTTCCCCCATCAGTGGCCTCTTGCCACTATCTCTGTCACCGCCACAGCCAAAAATGCACCACAACTTGCCGCTGACATGAGCGCTCGCGGCTTGTAATGCCTGTGATAAGGCATCAGGCGTATGAGCGTAGTCAACAATGGCAACGACTTTATCGTTACCAAAACGCTCCATACGGCCCGGCACGGCCACAATGTTTGCTACAGCCGATACCAGCTGTTCAATGGCAATACCCTCACACAGATATACCGCCAAAGCGCTGACGATATTGTATAAATTAAAGCGGCCATACAGTGGGCAACACATGTGTGCCTCACCCCAACTGCTTTTGAGTTTAAATTGCAGGCCATCAGACGCAAAACACACCTCATCGAACATCACATGGGGTTGTTCGGCAAAGCTGGCATCATAGCCGCCAACGGCGATGACCATACGGCCGCTGTTATCCGCCTGCCACTGTCGATACCAAGCCAAACCGGTCGCATCGTCGATATTGATGATCGCCTTAGCCTGTGGATTTTGTTCAAACAGCGCCTTTTTCGCCTCGCCGTAGCTGGCCATATCGCCGTGATAATCCAAATGGTCTTGGGTTAAATTGCTGAAAATCGCCTGACTAAAACCCAACCCGGAAACTCGGCCTTGATGCAGCCCCTGAGAGCTGACTTCCATCGCAACACGGTCAATACCGTTTGCGGCAAATTGCGACAATAAACGGTGATTGTTGGCAAGCCCCGGTGTGGTGTTGTTCATCTCCACCAACTCGTCTAACGGACCTGCGCCTAGCGTACCGACCACCGCCACTTTTTGCGCTACAGCCTCACCGAGTTGCGCCACCAATTGAGAGATAGTGGTCTTGCCATTGGTGCCGGTAATACCGAGCAATTCAAGCCCATTTTTCGGATAAAATGCCCTCAGCAGTTCAGGCAACTGACTGGCCAGCTGTTCAATGGCGATCAGCGGTACGTCTTTGCCCGTAACTTCAGCATCGGCATCTAGCAAGACAGCAACGGCGCCAGCAACAATCGCGTTGTCGATAAACTGAATCCCATCTTGCGCCACGCCTTTGGTTGCCACAAAAACATCGCCGGGTTTCACCTCGCGACTATCGGTGCGTACATCGCCTACCATTAACTCGGGCGCTTCAACGGCAAAAGGCGCCAACCAGCTTTTTAAGCATTTAGTCATGGCGCCCTCGCTTATTGGCAGCGATAACCGTACTGTGATGGCTATCGGCATCGGGAGGTACATTGAGTAGCCGCAAGGCATTGCCCATAATGGTAGAAAACGCAGGGCCTGCGACATCCCCCCCATAAAAATAATCGCCCCTCGGGTCGTTGATCAGCACCACCACCGCAAGTTTGGGGTCAGACACCGGCCCAACACCACCAAAAGAGCCAACATAATCAGAACCATATCCGCCACCGGACGCTTTACGTGAGGTGCCGGTTTTACCGGCAATGCGATAGCCCGGCACTCTGGCCTTGGTGCCAGTACCGCCAACTTCCAGCACCGACTCCATCATATGCAGCACCTCTGTAGAAGTGGCGCGTGACAACACCGCTTCACCTTCTGGCGGCTTTTCCAATTTCATAATCGATAACGGCAGTTTGACGCCATCATTGCCCAAAATGGCATACATTCTGGCCAACTGAGCCGTCGTTGCACTCACGCCATAGCCAAAAGACAAAGTGGCCAATTCAAATTCAGACCAGCGGCGACGCTCGCCAAACACGCCAGCACTTTCACCTATCAGCCCCATGCCGGTATCTTCACCAAAGCCAAGCTGATAAAAAGTCTCTAAAAAATGCTCTTTGGGCATCGACAACATCAGTTTAGTGACACCAACATTACTGGAGTGCTGGATAATGCCACGCAGATCCAACTTGCCGTAGTTGTTTTCGTCTTTCACGCGACTACCACCAAGACGCAAATAGCCTGGCGAAGTATCAATGATGTCGGTTGCGCTGTATGAGCCAAATTCTAAGGCGCTGATCACCGCAACTGGTTTTAATATCGACCCCGGCTCAAAGGTATCGGTGATCGCACGGTTACGGAAACGATGGCTTTTCACCCCACGCCTGTTGTTAGGGTTATAGGATGGGCTATTGACTAAAGCCAACACTTCACCGGTAGTAACATCAACCACCAAGGCTGAGCCTGACACGGCGTTATAGGTTGTCACCGCCGACTTAACTGCCTGATAGGCAATCGACTGAATGCGCGAATCGATGCTCAAGGTTAGGTTTTTCGGAGGCACCGGTTCGACTTCTTCAAGCACCTCAATCTCACGGCCTTTGGCATCTTTGCGCACGCGGCGCATCCCATTGCTACCAACGAGCTGCTTGTCATAAAGCTTTTCAATGCCGTCAATGCCCTTGGCATCTAAGTTGGTAAAACCAATGAGGTGAGCACTGATCTCGCCATTGGGATAATAGCGCTTCGACTCTTTACGTTGATACACACCGGGAATATTGAGTTTATCGACATAATTGGCCATCGCCGGCTCAACTTGCCTTTTAATATAGACAAAGCGCTTTTTCGGATTGCTGGTCACCCGCTCGACCAAGGTTTCACGGTCGATGTGCAAGACATCGGCAAGCGCCATCCAGCGTTTATCACTGGCGACCGGCACCTTGGATTTAAAGATCTCTTTAGGATCGGCCCATATCGCCTGCACCGGCACACTGACTGCCAGTTCGATGCCGTTGCGATCAAAGATCATACCGCGCTCGACGTCCTCAGACTTATTGCGAATAGTGCGATTGTCCGAACGACGATTAAGATCATCGCTGTTAAGCACCTGTAAATAAGCCGCCCTCACCCCAAGACCGACAAAGATCAAAGTGATGGTGCCAAGCACCAGCAAAAAGCGCCAGCCGGTTAAGCTGGGCGTCTGGTTTTGCTTGCTCTGCTTTGGTTTGGCAGATTTTTTGACCAGCGCGTTCATCTTAACTTCACTATCACTTCTTCTTTCGGGCTAGGACGGTAAAGCCCAAGCTGTTGGTGCACTTCAGCTTCAACTCTGGAGTGCTCTGATAAGGTTCGTTGTTCGAGTAAATAATGACGCCACTCGACATTGAGTTCGTCACGTTGTTGGTTCAGTCTGTCTTGCTCGATGACGGCAAGGCGGTTCAAATGAGAAAATTGCACGATCAGCAAAGCGGTGATCACATTGATCACCAACAACAACAGCAACAGCTTATGGCGCATCAGATCCAGCGCTATCGCTTTTGCCAAGTTTGGCTGTCGTTTCTTTTCGGCCATACTATAGACGCTCCGCAATACGCAATACCGAGCTGCGGGCACGTACATTGTGTCCGGTCTCGCTCTGCGACGGCTTAATTGCTTTGCCAATGGCCTTAAGCGACAGATTTTGTTTGATCTGATCGTCTCTGAGCGGCAAACCGCGAGGAATTGGCGCAGGCTTGCTGTGCTTACGAATAAACTGCTTCACCATACGATCTTCTAGCGAGTGGAAGCTGATCACCGCCAAACGACCACCGGGTTTGAGCACCTTCAAGGCGCTATCGAGCGCAGTTTTCACCTCATCAAGTTCTGAGTTGATATAAATGCGAATAGCCTGAAAACTGCGGGTTGCAGGGTGCTTTTTCTCATCGAACTTCGGCGCGACATCTTTGATCAACGCCGCTAGCTGCAAAGTTCGAGTGATTGGCGTTTGGCTGCGAACATCGACGATACGATTGGCTATCCGCCATGCCGAACGTTCTTCACCAAAGGTTTTTAGCACCCAGCTAATGTCTTCAACATCTGCCGTGGCTAACCACTGCGCTGCCGTTTGACCACTGGTGGTGTCCATTCGCATGTCTAAAGGCCCATCTCGCATAAAGCTAAAGCCTCGTTCAGACTCGTCAAGTTGGGGGGACGATACGCCCAAGTCTAAAAGCAAACCGTCAACGTTGCCTAGGATGTCGTGGGAGGCGGCAACTTGTTCAAGGTGGGAAAATGCACTGTGGGTAATGTGAAAGCGAGGATCGCCAGAGAATACCTTAGCGGCTTCTATGGCTGTGGGATCTCTATCAATGGCAAACAAACGACCGCGCTCACCTAAGCGCGCCAGGATCTCTTTCGAGTGTCCCCCGCGTCCAAAGGTGCCGTCGATGTATACCCCATCGGGCACAATGGCAAGTGCGTCAATCGATTCGTGCAACAGCACGGAAACGTGTTTAGTTTGCTCAGTCATTAAGTTTTAAAATGAAAAATCTTGTAATCGTTCGGTCAATTCAAAGCCCCCGGCATTTTCCAGTTCGATATCTTGTTCGACCTGCTGCTGCCAGATGCCTTCATCCCAAATTTCAAATTTGTTTAATTGCCCTACCAGCATGATATTCTTCGTCAGCTTGGCATGGGTGCGTAATGTGGGTGCGATCAGCGTCCTACCGGCGTTATCCAATTTACATTCGCTAGCGTGTCCTAACAACAAACGCTGCACGCGACGCTCATGGGGGTTCATACTCGACAATTTCAACAAACGCGCTTCAACTTCTTCCCACTCGTTCAGTGGATAGAGCAGCAGACAGGGTTGATGTAGATCAATGGTGCAGATCATTTCCCCTTGGCACTCAGACAGCAGCAAATCCCGAAACTTAGTCGGTATGGCAATTCTGCCTTTGCTGTCAATCGAAATCGAGTTCGCGCCTCGGTACATCCGCTAAAAAGCCCAGTTGTCAGTTCTTATAGTTCGAGCGATTATGGTCAAATGATCCACAAAAACCCACTTTTTCCCACGAATGTACAGTTTAGTGATTGTTCTGGCTACCTGTCAAGCCAAATAAAGCAGAATTTAGTGGCTGTAAAAGCAATAAAATCGCGGGTTTCAGCGAAGGTTTTGTTTTTAGTGGGAAAAAGTGGAAGCGCCGAAATTTCAGCCTCCTGCGGACAATTTTTGTACCACAATGAATAGCCTGTCGTGAATAATTTTATGGACAATAGGTTTTGCCTTAGGGAAATCTCTAGGTAAAACAGGCAAAAACATCAGTTCTAGCGCTTCAGATCCTTTGAAAACGATCTGATTTGCTGTCAATTTGAGCAGTTGGATCGCAGGCCCCATTCTATTACAAAGCGAAGTTGCCCGATACGGCGATCAACAGCTACACTAACCGATTAAAACAGCGAAGACGATAACCTGTCATGACCAGCGGCAAGCCAACGATCCAATCTGGCGCAAAAAGCATACATAAAGACATGCGCTTTTTGCTTGATGAAGCCAGCCTCAATAAAGCCACCTCTAGCGCAGCCTTTAGCAGCGGCAAAAACCAATTCGAACACGAACAGGTGCTGGAACACTACACCGAACAAGGCATTTTGTACGGCGTAATAGAAGATGAATGCAATAGTGTCCCCTATCAACTATCTATTATCGCTGGTCCCACCGGTATGCTCAGCTCAGATTGCGAGTGCCCGAATAAATCCGACATGTTGTGCAGCCACGCCGTCGCCACCTTATTGGCCTATAACGCCCCCGATGAAGAAGGCGGTATGCTCGGCACCGCCAAAGACACCGCCATTCGCGATAGAATAAAGCGTGGGCACAATGAGGTAAAAGTGACTCACATTAGCGGCGAGCCGGATTTTGGTATATGGCAAGCCCAGTCATTGACCTCAACCACAGGGCGAGCAGTCAAATACCGGGTCGAGATCCGCTCTACCTTTGAGCGGATCAACGATTGCAACTGCCCAGATCTGGCCAATAACCAGTTAGGCACCTGCAAACATATTGAAGCCGTACTACATCAAATCGGCAAAATGGCGAAAAAAGCCCACACCATCCAACCCAAGCCTTTTGTCTATCGCTCCCATGGCGAAGATGGGGGCATTTGGGCGCAGCGTACCACCAATATGTCACAACGGGCAAAAGATCTCATTGACCAATACTTTGATGTTCAAGGCAGATTCAACGCCGCAATGCCCAAAGCGCTGTTTGAACTTTGTGATGCCTTATTTGGCTTTGATGATGTTTTACTGTGTGAAGACGCCAAGCAATTTGCCGAACAGCAACTCAAAACACAAAAGCACCAACAAAACGGTGAACAGATCCGCCAAGCCATTTTAGCCACTGACGGCCAATTGCCGCATATCAACGCCAAGCTCTACCCTTATCAACTTGAAGGCGTCGCATTTTTAGCCTCACTCGGACGTGCCTTGTTGGCCGATGACATGGGGCTTGGCAAAACCTTACAATCGATTGCGGCAGCCTGCTACCTGATGCAAAACAGTGGCGTAAAACGCATCTTAGTCATTTGCCCTGCCTCGCTGAAACATCAGTGGGCCAGAGAAATTAAGCGCTTTAGTGGATATGACTGCCAAATTGTCCAAGGCAATGTCCAGCAAAGACGTCATCAATACCGTCGCCAGAGCAGCTTTTTTGTCCTCAACTACGAATTGGCGGTGCGCGATCTGGACGACATCAACAAGACCTTAAAGCCCGACCTTTTGATCTTAGATGAAGCCCAGCGCATCAAAAACTGGCGCACCAAAGTGGCCAGCGCCATTAAAGCCATCAATAGCGAATATGCCTTTGTCCTGACCGGCACACCGATTGAAAACAAGTTAGAGGAGCTGTATAGCTTGATGCAGGTGGTCGATCAGAACGTGTTGGGGCCTTTGTGGCGCTACTTGAACGATTATCACGTCATCGATGAGAAAGGCAAAATTCTCGGCTACCGCAACCTCACGGAATTACGGGCGCGTATCGCCAAAACCATGCTCAGGCGCAATCGCTCTGTCGTTGCCGCACAACTGCCAGAGCGAACCACCTTAAGGCTCGACGTGCCGATGAGCACCAAGCAACAGACGTTGCATGATGAGGCAATGGCAACTGCGGCACAATATGCCGCCATCGCCAGACAAAAAGCCCTCTCCCCAGCGCAAAGCAACGCTTTGATGGCGGCTTTGCAACAAGCCCGTATGGCCTGTGACGCCGCAGGACTGGTCGATAAGCAAACCAAAGGTTCACCCAAACTCAACGAGCTGAAAAACCTGATTGAGCAGCTGTGTATCGACGGCGGCCAAAAAATGGTGGTGTTTTCGCAGTGGAAGATGATGACTTCTCAGGTTGCAGCACTACTAGAGCAAATGGGCATCGGCTACGCCCACCTGCACGGCCAGGTAGCACCGGCCAAGCGCGGCGAACTCCTCAAGCGCTTTGAAGAAGATGAGCTGTGTCAGGTGTTTGTCTCCACCGACGCGGGCGGCTCAGGACTCAACCTACAAACTGCCAGCGTGTTGGTCAATCTTGATATTCCGTTTAACCCCGCCGTATTGCAACAGCGCAATGCCAGAGTGCACCGCTTAGGTCAGGCAAGACAAGTGCAGATCATTTTGATGATTGCCGAATCGTCATACGAGCAACAAGTTTACCAACTGCTGTGTAACAAACAGGACCTATTTGACAATGTAATAGACCCAGAAGGTACAGAAGACAGTTTGGTTATCGGCAAGCAGGCGCTGGCTAAAGTAATTGATACCCTAACCTTAGACAGTGCGGGCTTAGCTAAGCTCAACAGCGAGCCGACGCCGCTACCGCCAAGCCAGACGCCGATAGAGCTAAACAAATGCGACGCGGCAAACAACAGTATAAAACAACTTCTCCACGCCTTTGGCGCGCGACTTAAAGGCATCTATCAGCTAGAAAAAGGACTGCTGGTGGCCGTCTCTGACTACCACCAAGATGACCAATATATGCTAGCTCAGTTAGCAGTAGACCCGACCCTAGCCTTGGTCGATGCTCAGTCTTTAGACCAACTCAAGCAGCTAGGCTGTTTAAACAACGCCTGCTTGGCGCAACCCTATTCAATTGAGTTGGATAAACCGCAAAAAAGGTGGCAACTGTGGCGAGAGCAAGCACAACAGCACTTTCATCAAGCCCAATGCCTGCTAACCGAGAAAAAATCAGGCGCGGTGATCAACCAAATGTGTGACGGCATCGCCGCGACTTTAAGTGCCGTTGCCAAACTCGATAGCCTCATCGCCATCGACAGCATTCCAAACTGGGCATTCGATACCGCGATACAGCGCAAATGGCTCACGGTGCAACAAGCCAATGTGGTTAGCCGAGTCATTGCGCTGCGCCAAGCCAACATTATTGGAGAGAAAATTTTGAGCCAGTCGCTCAATGAAGCAAAAGTGTTAAAACAACAGCTGCTTGACGGTATCGATTAGGTTGATTTTGAAGCCGTTGCTGTCGCTTGTCCATTAAAGGTGACAAAGATATAAACGGTCATATTGTTCGCCCACGGTATAGATTTCAACCAAAGCTACACCAGGCAAGCAATTAAATTTCGCTGCATTTGTTTTCCTGTGTCCATAGTTGTGCTTCAAAAGCCTGTGTTCAATAATGATTGAGTCAGCTGTAGAAGCGAGGCTATTTAATGAAAACAAGGAAAAAATAACTATCCATTTGTACATTTTAATGTGCCTCTAATGTTCACCCAGAAAGTGGCTATTTTGAACTTACAACAATATTCGTTGGGTTTGGTCCAACTTCAATTTTGTGAATTAATGATTTATTTATGGCATCAATGACCACCACTGTGCCTATTTTTTGCGGGCAGCTCATCGAAATTGCCACCTGGTTTGGGTTGGCCAATGTCGTGGCATAAGTTTGGTTTGGGATGCATCCTGTCAAAGCCTGTAAATCTATGTCTGAAAGTACCTTACCAGTGTCTCGGTGGTAACTGACCAAATGTCGATTTTGCATATTGAGATAGATAAAAGGAGAATTTAGCTTTGCCCAAGGTGGTTGTAAGCCTTGGTTGTTGATGAGGCTCTTTTTTGAAATGACTTTCCCCTTAAAGATATTAAAAACGGCAACCCCGCCGGGCAGGATAGTTTCAGAGCCGTCGGCTAATTGTTTCTTGTGTGCAGGCCAAATTTCATCTGATAATGTGCCATCTGCCGAAAAGCTCGTATGTCGCCGCACAGGTATATTCGCTCTACCAATAACCTCCAACGTAGTGTGATCTAAAATTGTGATCAATGGCAGCTGCGGGTTTGCGGCATCGCCAACAAATACTGCGTTACTGTTAGGTGGTATGTCCACGCTGTAAACTGCATTTTGGAATTCCTTTGAGCCTCGACTTGAGTCAACATTCTGTTCGATTTGGCTCTTTTGTAATGTGTTAAATTCATTTCCTTGCAAATCCACTACAACTAGAGGAACAAAAGGCTTCCCTCTGATACCCCTATCGCTTGCAATAAATAAACGTTGATTAAGTCTATCTAAGTCAATTGAAGATATTCCTCCTAGTTCAGCGATTACAGGTGATATACGAAGGACTTTACCGTTGTTTATATCTAAAACAGTAATACGATGATTAGCATCGATGACATAACCTGTTTGTGCGGCGACCTCTGCATGTACATCACTCACAAATGAGCAGCTTATCAAAATAGCAAAAGTAAATGTTTTTAGTGTATTAAGCATATCTAAGCGCTCACTTATGGCGATGTTTGCCATGGCTTATTGTTTCGGTGTCCTCAAATTGTATTTGCCTAATCAAATCCTTCTTGATTTCTATTTGAGTGCGCTGCATAGCTACGACTACAGCACAAAAAAGCGTTCAAATGGCACCTCTTGGCTAGCGATAATAGTTAGCGTCTGAGCGTCGAGCAGATGTATTTTATTTTTCTCAGTCAGAATGAGTTTTGGCCGGGTGTTTTTGCAGATGAGTTTTTGGGCTTTGCCGTATGACTTATCCAGTGCTTTGCTCAGCAAAAGATTGCCTGTTGTTGTGTCAATCAATTCAAACTTATCTGTCTCCTCAATTTTTAGTGCGTGCTTTGAAACTCTATTGGCCTTCATCTTTTGCAAGATCACTTTTTTACCGTTGTCGTATAAAAATGGTTCAATGAAGCGTTCGGTCATAAATCTACCTGCTATACGACCTGTGGTTAACTCTATTATGTATAAAGTCATGTTGCTGTTTTTCGCTGAATCTGACAGGCCAATAATTGCGTTACAATTATCCATTGAATCAAAACTATAAACTAACGAATTGGCCAATGACTCATCTAGAGCTAGCTTTCGTAAATTCTTTTGCCCTATTGCTAAAATATCTGAACGACCAAGAAGATAATAGTTATCTTTATCAACACACGCAGAGAGTTTGAAGTTGGGCTTAAAATCGACTGTTTGTCGCAATATAAGTCGAGCATTACTATCAAAAATCGAAATTCGGCTTGCTTGTTTTTGAAAATCGACAGCGATAATGCGCTGGCTACCTTCAAGTCGTCTGAAAAGCTCTAGTTCTGACATGTTTAATACGTTGAATGTTGTCGTATGCCGCATTTTTAGTGGTGGCAAAATAACGTCATCTCCACCAAATCGATTTCGTTTTTCGCTAAAGGATTTGTGTCTATCTATATGCACGACAGGAAGGTTTATGTCTGAACCAAAGATAAACCCATCATGATCAAATATGTCAAAACGCTTCAAGTCACCGACCTGTAATACATTTAAGTTCGAGGAGTCAAGGAGCTGATAATTGCCATCTTTTGAAAAAGCCGCGATATTAGGGCATTGCTCATTTGCCTGCGCTGTAAAACATATTACTGTAAGTATTACTATTATTAATTTATACATGATGCCCCCTTTGCCAATACATCATCTAGATAGTTAGCAGCCCCACCAATAGCGACAACAGTCCATGTATTGTTTAGCCATTGCCAATACGCGTTTGAACTACCACAACAGCCTGCATTGTATCGGTGTAACGCTTCTTGCCTTAACATCTCTGAAGAATATGATGTCGCCCCTAAATTAACTAAACTATCCAACCAATTCCTCGCCCCCTTTAACGCATAATCTAGTATGTCATTCGCGTAGTCTACATTCGCGTGCCAACTCCATGCATGTTCACTGGTACGCATATAACAAATTTGCATCATACCAACATCGCCAGCACCAGTTTTTTACTCGTAGAGTCATCGGCCAAGGCGAACTCAACCTTGGATTGTTCAATAATGATTGAGTCAGCTGTAGAAGCTAGGCTGCTTAATGAAAACAAGGAAAAAAATAACTATCCATTTGTACATTTTAATGTGCCTCTAATGTAATAGTTGAATGGTTTTGGCTGATGCTGATAAATCTGAACCGTTATCGTTATGACGCATACAATTAGTGACTTTTTGAGTTCTTAATAACGATATTTGATACAACCTTTGGCACATTTATTCTTTTAACGACGCTGGCCTTAACGACATCAATAATGACAACTATATCTTGCTCATTTGTGCAGCGAGCGGTAAGAGCAATAAGCGTATTATTCTCAGGTAACCGCGCAAATCTTGAGTCTGGACCACAGTTTAATAACTCCTTAAGTGCGATTTCATTGACTTTCTCGCCAGTGCTACGTTGATAGACGAATAACTGTTTTTTTGCATTCCATAAGTAAATGAAATAGCTGTCTAATTTTGTCCACGGGGGCTGAAAATTAGGCGCGTTTTCAAATTCCTTCTTATATAGACGCTTAGAGAGCCGAATATTCGAAACTGTAATGCCAGCTTTTACGTCAATTACCTTGTTATTCCTTTGAAGTTGAGCCTCAGGCCACATCTCGACTAAGATTTGATTATCTGGCGATACAAGATCATCTAATCCAACACCAATTCTTGTTCTGTACTTTAAATGACCAGTTTTTGCATCAACAACCGCTGTCGGTTTGCTTGTCGGGCCAGCCGCATCAAGGACAAACAACTCAGTCCCATCTGGTGACACTGCTACCCTAAATGCCATGTTCTGTAAAGGTTCTTTGAGAAGCGGGTCGTTTTCAAGGTCAAATCGAGGCTCTGTATAGAATGTGCTCATTTGCTTAAAATCATCGTCGCCAAGATTAATCACAACAATTGGCGAAAACGCTTTGCCATTAATGCTGCGATCACTTGCAATATACAATTTATTGCCATCGGGATTAATTGCAATGTTTGCAATCCCTCCAACATTTCCAAGCGGCTTTGATTGCCGAGTTATTGCACCCGATTTCAAGTCTATTTCACTGATCCTTCTGTCTTCGCCGATTATGTAACCAGTTCCTTGGGTGGCGATAACCACATTGGCAAAAGGTAAGAAAGCAACCAAAAGAAAGAATACGAAAATGTCACTAAATCTAAATTTCATTGGACTTCCTTATATATCAAGGTTGTACAGGCCATGGCTTAGTCTTGATATGGTTTCTTATATTATTTGCATAACTGCAACCAACACTATTGCCATTTCTGTCTATAATTTTGCTAGCGCAATTCCGTACTCCACCATTTCCATTGGGTGAATATATCGGGTCTCCTGTGTTGTATCTAGAAAAAGCGTCATCCCATACAAGATCAGGCCTAATTGCAGGAGACCATGGCCAGTCATTAAGTGGGTCGCCGTCGTTTAGATCTTGGTTATACCAGTGATTTAAGTATAGTAGCGCTTCATTTCTGACTGTGTTCAAATAATTCACACCATCATTTAACGCACGATACCAGTCCCAGAGCTGATATTCAGCTTGTAAGGGATCTCTTTGCATCAACCCCCAGCCATCAGGTTGTCCAAACACTGGAAAGCCTGAGCCTGTATATGCGCTGCCGCTAAATTGTCGGTGCGTGCTTTCTTGCCAGCACACGGCTTTGGCTTCATCGGTTGTGGTAAGTTTAAAAATATCATCCTGCGAGGGGTTTTCTCCCCCAATTTGGAAGCCCGACTGTGAAGCGGTTGCGGTTGTTTGCCCATCAAAGGTGGCTGATGCATAAACAGTCATATTGTTCGCGCCTGCGAGTAAGCTGCCCCATTGCGGTGACCACGTATTTGAGCCTGTTACATCGACAGTACCAGAAGCTGGAACTCGATGGCTGAAAGTACGATTATTGGCGTGGAAATCTAAAGTTGCATACCAATGAAAGGTGATTTCTTGAACTGGCACAATTGCAGGTTGATGGCTTGCGACAAATTCAACATTAGGCATGTTACGCTGTTGGTCAATGGTCCACATTTGCCCTGTGGGGTTGGCGATTGCAACAGCAGTGAGCTTAGGATAAACCACAGTAACCACAGGCGTAAAATCCCAAGTCATATAAGGGTTGCAAGCGCATTCGCTAACCACGGTAACCGTGTGCTCACCGGGTTGTGGGAAGGTATGGTTAAAGCTCATGCCGCCGCTGGCAACCAAGGTGCCACCAATCCAGTATTGATTAACCGGGTTCATGCAGTTTGTGCCGGTTGTCATGGTGACATCAAAGCTGGTTAATTGGCCTGCAATGATTTGGGTTGGAGCGTTTAAGTCCACACTGGATATGGTGCAATCCATATCATAGGGCGGTTCATAATCGTTCGGGTCTGGCTCTGATGGCGGGTCTTCTGGCTCGTAACCTGTCCAGCAATTATCGTAAATATACTCAGGTGGCCTAAAGATGGCGTTGGACGGTTTATCGAAGTTTTTGCGATAAGCCGCACCAATGGCTTTGGCATCATACAAGCGTCTGCGCTGCTGGCTGGCTTGAATTAAGACATCTTGGTTGGTCTGCTCGGTCGGTAAAATGACGCTAAGTGTGGTGTTTTGCTCAGACCAAGCGATATGCGACCATGGTGAAGCACTTGCGCGAACATAGCGGGTAAGGTCTTGCCCTGCTTGACTGTCACCTGCGTGTGTCAGGTTTTGGCTGCGATCATCCAGTTGCCAGCGAATATCCGGCTCAGTTGGGCCGTATTGGTAGTTGTAGCGTTCCCCTTGGCTATTGTTCACACTCGTTAACCTGCCTAATTTATCATATTGATAAGTATAGGCTTTGTTACCATTGTTGCGAGTGGAAGTGATGGGGTTGCCCATGGTATCGTAAATTAATTGCAGCGCATCAAAATCCCCTTGTTTGACCTTAGTTGTCAGGTTGTTTGGGTTAATTTGCATTGTATTATGCCGAGCAAGGTTTGCGGCTTCATTGTGCTTGCGTTTGGCGATATTGGTTAAGCTGCCGGTAGCGTCATATTGATAATCCAGTTGTGTTTCATCGGCCTGATTGGCTGAAACTCTAAACCCTAATGCGTCGTATTGATACTCATGGCTGGCACCATCGGCAAAGGTGATTTTGTTCAGTTGGCCAATTGGCGTGTAGTTCAGCTCAGTGGTGTTTTCACCTGCTATTATTTTTGTCACTAGCCCCTGTGAGTTATAGCCATAATCCTCTACGTCAGTATGAAGACCGGTGTAGGCTGTGGTTTGTTTGAGCATATCGCCTAGATTGTTGTATTGATAGCTGCGCTGGTATTTTGGGGTTTTGATAGACAGCAAGTTGCCGTGACTATCGTAACTGAACTGCATAATCGGCTTATCTTGCTGGCTAACCACCTCAGGCCAACCTTGCTGGCTGTATTGATACCGGTAGCGGCTTTGTGGCGTGGTTAAAAGCGAAAGTAACCCCTCGCTGTTATAGTCAAACCTAGCTTGTAACTCGCCATCTTGCGACAGCACACTCGGTTTGCCGCTGTTGTACTCGATATCAAATCGAGTGCCTTGGGCATTGGTCAACGCCTGTAAATTGCCGTTGGCATCATGTTCAAAAACACTGGTGTGGCCCAAGGCGTCTTTAACCTTTGTCACTCTATCTTGGTACTGATAGTGATGGCTTTGGGCGCGAACCTGACTAAATTTGGCTTTACCATCGTTAAAGTATTTAAACGCCGCTGCCTTTTGGCCGTTTGGGTCGTCAATACCAATCAAGCGGTGATGGCTGTCATAGTCAAACTGCCAGAGGTTACCGCCAAGGTCGGTGACTTGAGCCAAACGCCCTTTGGCATCATAACCTAAGCGAGCCTGTCTGCCATGACTGTCTTGCATCAAAACAAGATGACCGTTTTGCCAAGTTAAACTCACCGATTGCCCGGCATTGTCATCAATGGTCACTAAACGCTGGTCTTGATAGTGAAAGCTGAGTTTATTGCCGTTTCTATCGCGCTGCTCAGCTAAAAGGTAGGTATTGCCCATACGAACAAAACGTTTAACGCCACCAACTGTGGATTTAAGCTCAATAATGTCGTCGCTCAATCGCACATGATCTCGCAATGTCTTGATTTCGCCATTGGCTTGCGTATGCAAAAGCTTGCCAAATTCATCTAAGCGAATGATTTCACTATAGCTTAGGCGCCAGCCATCGCCCAAACCAACATTGCCATCTGCCAAAGCGTCATACACCAAACTCATCACAATCGGCATTCGCCCCGAGGTCACTAAAAATCGGCGCTCAAAACTGACATTGCCTTTGTTTACATTGACCAAGCCTTTTGACAAACCCGATTGTGGATTGGGGCTTAAAGTTTGCACTCGGCGACGTTCAGATACTTCATTAAGCCACTTAGCGTGACTGGCCATCACAGGATGCAGGTTTAAAGATTGTTTGCCAGATAAAATGGCGGGCTTATTTGCAGAGTTGAAATTCTCAGCACTGGCAACACCAGCAAATATAACCAAAGACAGTAAAAAAGCGCAACAGTAGCGTAAACGTATCATGCTCAATTCCTATTTATTGTTATTAGGACCTAGTTGACCTTAAGTTTTACCGAAAATCCTTTTTATGCAAGTTTTTTGTCCTATATTTATGTGCAAGGTTGACTAATGGTAGCAAAAACAAACAGTAACGCTTGGTAAAATCAACATTGTTTATAAGAGCCTGGCCGTTTTTTTGAGAAAAACGCGTTGGTCTTGTGTTGCTTTTAAGATCCGCTTTGTTTAGTATTGCGAAACTGTTAATACATTCATTCGATTTGTTAACAGTGCCACCCAATGCGCATCGATGCGTATTCTTTGCTCAAGTCATGGAAGCCACCTTTTAGTTTTCCCGGATATAAGAAATGATAAAAATAACCATTCAAGCCACAGTTGTGGCTGGGGCGTTGTGCTGTCTTGGATTTGGCATTCCAAGCTTTGCAGGCCAAAAACTAGATGAAATCAATGCCAAACTTGACCAACAAGCGCTTGAGATTGACCAAAAATACGGTGTGCTCATCGATTATCAAGAGCGTGGTGATTTAAAGCTTGATCTAATCGCTCAACAGGCGCTAAGTGAAGCAACCGATGGTACTCAATCGGTAAAAGACATTGCTGAAGCGGCATTTGCGACCTATGAGATCACAGACCCATATGAGCA
>JBFHGJ010000069.1:0-29384 GCA_041583135.1 Alteromonadaceae bacterium
CGGGCACATCAACATAGTAGCGGAGCTATCTCCGAGGAAAATGAAGCAATTGGAAAAAGCCGAGGTGGTAATTCAACCAAAATTCATCTAGCGGTGGATAGCGGCGGCTTGCCAGTTCATTTCGAATTATCTGGTGGCCAAATTCATGACATAACTCATGCACCGTCACTCGTAAGTGAATCTCCAAAAGCTGAAGTTGTAATCGCTGACAAGGGATATGATAGCGAAGCATTTAGGGAACATGTCAGGAATTGCGGCGCTCGTCCAGAGATTCCTCGTAGGGAAAATAGCAAAATTGGTAATGAAGATATGGACTGGTGTCTCTATAAATACCGACATATGGTTGAAAATGCTTTCTGTCGTATCAAACATTATCGAGCAGTTTCAACAAGATATGATAAGTTGGCTAGAAATTATGCCAGCATGGTGTCGCTGGCATTTGCGATGATATGGCTGCCCATGTGGGTTGAATAAATAGTGAACGCCAAAGATCAACAGAACCTAGACTACCGAAGAACCACAAAAAAAAGTAGAGTATGCCAAAATAGACCAAGATGAGGCCAAATGAGCCTAAAATAGCGGCAATGACGAGAATAATTAAAGGCGCTATGGCAAATATAGCTAAAGCAAATCTCGATTTCTCGTTTTGATGCCTAACTTCTTCAATTAATCGCGATGGGTCGTCAAGACTATATTTTGTATTCATTCTTATTTCCTTTTTAGTAATTGCAGGGCACGTCGAATTCACATACTGGTTTAACTCGATAAGCCTATAGTGCACTCATGGCGTTAGCGTTTATGTGTACATTAAAGCTAGTTCTTATATTGGATAAATCAAGGTCCAATTGTGAGCAAAAAAACTAAAATTGAGAAATTAAGTGTTGGATTGCATTTTTATCTATTAACATGCTTCATAATGACCCATTATTCCCATAAATTCATCTATATATTACTTTAGGAATACTTAAGAATGCCCTCAAAGCCGAGTAACTAAAGGCTTGTCATTAAGTTTAGTCATAAGGAGAGAAGTAAGATGCAATTTGGTGAACAGTTAAAAAAACGACGTAACGAACGCAATTTGAGTCAACCGGCTTTGGCCGAACTTGCCGGTATTGAACAGTCCTATTTATCTAAAATAGAAAATGGCAAATCGGTGCCTTCTAATGAGATCTTTCGCAGCTTGTTGCAGGCTTTGGAGATCTCCTTGAGTGATTTTTTAACAGGCTTTGATGTCAAGCGAGATCGCGCCCACTTAAGTCAAATTGAAGATATCGCGCAATGGTATCGACAACAAGATGCCCAGCGTATGGTATCGCAAAGGCAATATTTATACGTCTGTAGTGCTTTGGTGGTTTTTGCTGTCACATTTTTCTATATCGGCTTTAGCAAGGTTTTGTTTAGCGAAGTCAGCTATCAATATTACTCCCCTGGTGTCGTGCTACCCGGCGAGCCGAAAAACATCTTCAATAACTGGGAGCGGTTAATCGATACTTCAAAACCCAATTGGTCTGAAAAGCAGCGGGTGATGAAAGCGCAAATTAACGCCCGTCTAGATGAAGAATTTGTGGTTTTAGTGGAAGATAAAGGGCCTTCGTTTGAGGTGACTGTGGATAACGGTCTGCGTTATTACTCCGAAAGAGCGGAGGTGACTACGCCACGGATCATTAACGCTATCTTCAAAGTATTGGGCGTGCTGATGTTTAGCGCGGGTTTGGTCGGCTTTCTGTTAGAACGTCGGTTGTATCGTGGGCATTAGGGTATTAATGGCTTAGGCTGCTCATATAGGTTATTCCAATGCTCAGTTTTGATGCCATGCGGGTATAAATACGCTAACTGTAGTCAGAGTATTTATACTCGCAACCATTATGTTTAGTCGCAGCGTATGCGCTGACGACGAGTTAGGCAAATTATCCCCGGTCATTACCTGCCAATATCGCCCTAAGATCATTTAGGGCGTCTACCGAAAAGCCCTGGTCGTAAAAGAATACGATTTTTCCTTTAGGGTCTATCAACATTACGCGGGCATTATTGGGGTTTTGTGTGCCAGTGAGACGTTGAATTTTATCGGCATCTTGATAGATGGTGACAACTCCGCCCCACAACGGTTTAGGTATGCCTTTTCTCATGCCATTGTCGATGGTGGTTTGAAACATACGTGGAAACATGCCGCTAATGGTCGGTAGCTCGTAAAACGGCACTTGGGTTTTCGTCATATCTAGGCCGATTAACCAGCGGTCTATATCAAATTGGGTATTTTGTACGTAGCCGATCAAAAACAAAGTGGTTTCGCCTTGCATATCTAACGGTAACGACACCGACTGCTGGTTTAGGTTTTGACCAACAACCTCGGGAAAGGGTTTTCCGAGTGGGTTTTGGTTTTCAATGGTGGCAGAGCATCCTGTGATGATCACCAATGCCAATAGACTTAACAGCAACGAACGTCGTTTTTTCATGTATCAGATCCTCAAAACAATTGCTCAACAGTACGTTGGGATTGAGGTTCTGGTTCACATAGGTGGTTAAAAAAGGGGACTTTGGAGTAATTGGGAGCGATTAAGCTCCCATGTTAATGGTTATAGATAGGCTTCGAACCTAGTACAGTCGGAAATATCGCCGTATTGATTGAGTTCATCGAGCGTTTCTTCGGCATTGCGGTTGCCTTGTTCGAGTGCGAGTTTGGCCCAGCTTTTCGCCTGTGTCGCGTCTTTTTGACAGCCAAAGTATTCTGCGGCCCAAAGTGCGGCTTTAGGGTGCTTGCCTTCGGCCGCTTTCATATAAAAGCTAAACGCCTGTTTTGGCGCCTGCTTGTCGTTGAACAACGCCAATTGATAGTTGGCTTTGCTGCTGCCTTTATCGGCTGCGATGTTAAGCAGCTGCAAGGCAAGCGCTTGCGCGTTCGGCTTTCTCAATAGCCTTATCGCCTCATTGGCAATCTTGTCGGCGGCAAAGTTTTCGGGGTTTTGCCTTATGGCTTTGGCCTGCGCCAAAAACGCGTTGTATTGAGTCAATATCGTGACAAATTCAGGCGTTTGCGAAGCGGCCATTTGTTGTAAAAACGGCAAATAATGTTCATGAATATCGACAAGATTCTTGTCTTTGTCATACACCAAAATTTCACTGGCGAGCTGTTTTATTGCGCCAAGTTGACCTTGGCTTGCGGCGCGAAACAGCAGCTGGTTCGAGCGGTCGAATCTTTGCGTTAAATAGATGGTTTGGCCTTCAACATTGTTGCTGATGATGGTATCGCGAATGAGCAGCGCAAGATAAAACTGCGCGTCGGGGTGGTTTTGCTCTACCGCCGATTCCAAATAGGTGATGGCATCCCACAGGTGGATCTTTTCTTCTACCGGCAACTTAAAGGTACGCATGGCCAATTCTTCTTTGGTGAGCGTGGTGTCAAAAAAACGGGTTTTGCTGTTGAGAATGGCAAGGGCAAGAGAGGTGGCGGCTTCGGCATCGCCCAAATCCGCTGGCAATTCGCATTGCTCGATAATGGCTTCATTATCAGCGCCCTTCACGGCATCAAAACATTGAGCGCGCAATTGCGCTTCTTCGTCGGCATGTACATGGGCGATCGCCAACGCGCCTATCAGCGTGGCTAACAGTTTAAGCTTCATACAACTTTCCTTTAAATACATCAGTTTTACTGTCCAGTGGACAATTGTACGTAAATTGCGCTCATGGTCAAGTGCTCAAGGCCGGTGAAAAAAAAAAAAGCAGATGGAGCGGTCAACTCAGTCAGTTGTCGCCGCTCATTAGAGGTGGAAGGCTTATCGGGTGAGGATCTTATCGATTTTTTCTCGCTCATAACGGCTGTCTTCTGCCGGATAGCGCAATCCTTTGATGTCTTTGGCCTTGGCCACTTGCCACAAAATACTTTCGCCTGCGGGGAGTACATCAATGGCTTGGTGGTAAATGGGATCTTCAAATGCTTTGAGGGGCGCAATAAAGTGCCAGCCTTTGGTGCGGAACATGGCAATCACCTCAGATAAAAACGCGGCGTTGATGGCGTTAACATGCAGCAGCAAAACATGCTCAACACTTCTATTGAGGGCCCGTTGCGATAGTCCATCATAATACTGAGCGCGGCCCCAAAGGTGCTCAAGATAGGCTTGTTTGAGCAACGCGACTTTGTCGTCGTCACCTTTACGCAATAGTTTTAAGTAGTGTTGATTGTAATACCAGTCACTGGCATCGATGCTGACAGCACCGGATTTATATTGATGCTCTTTGAGCCAAGTTCTTACTCCGTCGCGTTTGAGCTTATCTTTGCCTTCTTTTAAATACGGGAAGCGAAAGCGATTGACCCAGCCGGGAAAACCGCTCAGTAGCTGGTGGTTTTTCTCCATATCTTGCAGATACTCCTGCAAAGTCACTTTACTTGAATGCAGCGAGCGGTGACTGTAGGTGTGATTGGCCAAGGCGTGGCCTTGCTCACCCCAGTCTTTCACCAGTTCAAGTCCTTTGGGACTGTTGACGTTGTTACCGGTAACAAAAAAGATGGCTTTGGTTTTAGTTTGAGCGAGATGGGCCAGAATTTGCTCGTTCCACTGTGGCGCTTGAGGTTGTTTTTGTGGGTTTAAGCCGTCGTCAAAACTCAACGACAGGTTTTGCGCCATGCTCGGCAATGCGAGCGTCAATATAAGTAGTAGGCTAACACGCATGGGTTGTCCTTTTTATTTTTTGTGTTGGGCGTTTGGAGCGAAGGCCAAAAGCTTTCGCTCCTGCTCTTTCTCTTATGAAGTGCTTATTTGCGGTTAAGGGCAATAAAGTTTTGCGGATTGACTCTGTTGCCTTTATCTAGCACCTCAAAGTGCAGGTGAGGGCCAGTGGTGCGGCCGGTAAGGCCAACGCGGCCGACCATTTGGCCTGAGTAAACCTTATCTCCTTCATCAACAGATAAATCGCCCAAGTGTGAATAAAGGCTTTTAATGCCGTTACCGTGGTCAACAACCACTACCGTGCCATAGTTTTCAAACCCTTCGAGTTTGGTTTTGGCTGTGATCACTGTGCCAGAGGCTGCTGCTAACACTGGGGTGTCGAGACCTGCTGCCAAGTCAACACCGTGGTGAAACTTGTGAAATTTATTGCGCTCACCAAACTCTGAGGTTAGGCGTGCTTGGGGCAGTGGGTGGGTCATTTCTACCAAGCTATTGCCAACATTGGCTTGCACTGCCGGGTGAAAGCTCAGTGCCATCGCCGAGGCTGCCATAATAAAGCCAGCAAGTGCGCTATTTTTCACCGAGCGCTTGCAAGGCTTAGCCGTTGGATTCATTATATGGTTAATTCTCATGGTCATACTCCTATTTTGTTGCGATGAGAAGGCTGCAACCGTTTGATTGGCGTCTGGGGTTGCAGTATTGCGAAGGACCTTTAGCATTGCTTGTGCGTAGGTCCTTCGCAAATTCGGTTGCTGTTTTAGCACAGCATTATCACAGCCCACCTCCACCGCCCAGTGCAACTGCGCCGCAATAAACTTCATCAGTGGATTGAACCAGAAAAAGCAAAGGGTGAACTGAACCAACAAATGCCACCTGCCATCACCACACTTGAGGTGATTAAGCTCGTGTTTGAGCATTAACTTAAACTCACTGTCGCTTAGGGTATTTAACGCTTGTAGTGAGATCACCAAATAGCTGTTGAACCACTGCATGATAAAAGGCGAGGTGTTTTGCTGGGTAATATAGATATGAATACTTTGCCGCGCAGCCAAACGTTGCAACGTGCTGAGTCTTTTGGTTTGCGGCTCAAATGCAGATACATCAATGGCGCAGTGACGAATTAACCTTTTTAGATTACCAAGTTTGTGCGTTAGCTTAGCCAAAGCCACTGTCGTACCTAGGCTGTAGAGCACAAGCCAACAAAGCGCCGCAATATCTTGCCAATTTAACTGGGCATCTTGCGGCTTTGGCAATGCCGGAATAACATCGCCGCCTGAGATATCGGCTAAAGGCAAAAATGACATTACGGGTAATATTTCGGGGGCCAATTGCCATGCTTCAACCGGCAAAAAACCAATACCGACAAAGCCTGCACACAGGGTAAATAATACACCCCAGTATCCACGCCAATGCTTTACCCACGTTACCTTGCGACTCAGCAACACCGAAAAGCCTAATAACAAGCCACTAAAGAGCAGACCATAAATGCTATTGAGTGCAAAACTTTGAGCGGTTTCAAGTAATTGCTCAATCACTTTGTTTATCCTTTTGCTGGTGTTCTTGTGGTTGCTCTAGTAACGCCTCAAGCGCCTCTAACTCTTGTTTATCGAGTAACTTGCTGTCGGCAAACATGGATACCGGCAGTGGCGAGTTCACTTCAAGTACGCTGTGGGCAAATTCACGAATAAAGGTGGCCAAGGTTTTGATTTTACTGACCGCTGGCTTAAATACGCGAATGCCGTGCACCTCAGTAACGCTGAGCAACCCCTTATCTTGCATACGGTCGAGGGTTTTTCGCGTGGATGAATAAGACCACTTAAGTTGCGGCTCAACGACCTGATGCACCTCTTTGGCGCTTAACGGCGATTGGCGCCATAGCGCCTTTAACAATGCCAACTCCGTCGGCGATGGTTTTGCTTGATTTGACATAGATGAGATTTCCACAGGCTACAGCCCGTTTGCAAAAGGCCACGCTTGTGGCAAGTGACGCAATTGTGCGACAGGTGTCGCATTGTGTCAATAGAGAAATTGATGGCGAGGATAATTGCAGATTAATGGCTTAGGTTAGGCTGACTTGTCAAACCAACAACAGGGTTAAATTGAACTATTGAATGTTTATAAAAAATAGACTAAAAAGGGGGCAATAAAAACAGATTAAAGGGAATAGCCATGGCGGCTCAATTGGAAAAACGCTATAACAATGCCAAATTCAAAGACCCGAGCAGGTATACCGCCTTAGCGGTCGATTTTTTAGATTGCAAATGGGGCGGGGTGGCCAAGGAGCTATCTAAGGCGTTGCAGCCAGAAAGTGCAGATGGCGCCTGGCAATTGGTGCAAATGTATGTTGAAGCATTTAACCAGATTGAACCTGCCAAGGGCTTTCAGGCAAAAGCAGCAAAACAGTACGGCAAGCTGTTTGAACAACATGTTATAGACCCAGAGTTTCCCTCATACCATCCACTGTTTGCCTTACTGTTTAACGAGCTAAAGCAAAAGCGTAACAAGCTTGAGCAGTTTGACGTTAATGCCCATCGCATGAATGATGTGCGCATCAGCTTTGGTGAGGCGCTTGCTGATTTAAAGCAGCAACGCAGCGACAAATACCAGTCGGCGCTAAGCTATTTAGACCAGCTTCATCGCGACAAACCAACAGAAAGCAAGGTGTTTAGCCACATCAATGAAGTGCTGTATGAAGTGGAACATGCGCCTTTGGCTATCGATCAGCGCATGAGCTTGTTACAAAGCTATGTGTCGCCTGAATGTAAAAAACAACTGAGTGATGACAAAGAAAAGCAGACATCATCATGTTTATTGAAAGAGAGAGTTTTGAACTAGAAATCTCATAAAGTGCCAAAACTTCAAATAGGTCAGCAGGTAAGTCATCTAACTCTGCTGTTTTAAGACATAAGCTGGCTTATGCCTGTTGACCAAAATCATTGCGTTTCAATCCCTGTAGTCAGGGGATTTATCCCCGCATTTGGGTGATTTTACGACGGCTCTATGCGCGCATAAATGCGCTAACTACAGGGCGGGGATTCTTGTCTGTATTGCTTACGGCCAGCTGAGAATTTGGCTTTGGTTAAGGTCAATTAAGCGCTGTTACCAGCGCCAATCTTTCTCAGGAAACAAGAAAAGCAAGGGCTTGATGTCGTCATAGTCAATCTCATCTATGATCTCGAACGTCCTAAAGGCGTTTTTCGGGATGCTGATAAAAAACAGTTTACTTTTACCTGTATTGCTTGAATTCAAACGGAAGTAGCCACTGGTCGGTAAGTAGTGAGCGATTTTGTCTTTCCAGCCGCTGTCTAGGCGGTAGATGTAGTCCGTTTTTGGCGTGTATTTTAAATACACGTTAAAGTGGGATTGCGGCACGCTTTGAGTCTCAAGCAAAAAGCCTAGTGCGACGGTGTCGGCTTTGGCAAAGTTGTTAAGTAGGCGCTGTTGTAAGGCCCTGTCTTCTAGGGATTTCAATACGCCGAGACTGTAATTTAGCTCTGTTAACGGTTTTGGCAGTGCAGCTGAGCGTGAGAGTTTGCTGTGTGCATTTAAGTATCGTTGCACCAGCGTCGGTATGTGTCCTAAATGGGCTTTGTTGTTGCAACTAAACGCCTTTTTTTGCTTATGGATCTTCTCAATGTTGTAAGACACATTGAGCACATACAAATAGAATTGCTCAGTGTTGAGTTTTGTAGCACGCAGTAACTGTTTATCGAGTGCTTGTAGGTCTATTTTGTCAAGAAAGTCTGGCTTGTTGCATTTTTTTGCCAGCTGGTTAAGCAGCTCAAAGTGATAGTAGCTGTTAAATGCTTGTTTTAGCGTGTTACTGTGCTCTGGTGTCGGTTTGTTTGGTGAGGCTTGAATTGTGGTGCTCAATAAACCAATGCTAATCAGTAGCATCATCATGCGGGCCATGGTTACTTACGTCCTATTTACTCTGTTTCTCTCAATACTTGCCTATTCGCTCGGCTTAGTTTGGTGATGTATGTGGCTGGGCTAAATTTTCGCCAATAGTAACTTAGGGCTAATGGATATGCAACGCTAAATACCGCAGCCATAAAAAAAGGGCCGATATTGCAATATCGACCCTTTATATTGTATTCGGTTGGCTGAAGAATTAGCCGATGTTTGCCTGTGAGAAGGTCACGTTTTTAACGATTTGACCGGCTTCATTTTTGAACTTCACCACAACGTTAACACCGTCTTTGATCAATTGGGTCAAAGGGGCGTTGATGGCGTTTTTACGCAGTTCGGCGTCGGCCATATGAGCAACGTTATCGACAAAGGCAGGTTTGATGGTGTAGTTCAATACGATACCTGCGGTGTTCACCTCTTTTTCTGCAACCAAACGGCTAAATGGTTCGGCCAGTTCTGAGGTGTTGGCGTTGATGGTGTTCACCAACTGCTGAGCTTGTTCGGCGCTTCTTTCGTCAGCCAAGAAAGCGTAAGTAAGGCCGACCTTAGAAACTAAAACTACAGCAAAAGTAGCGCCCAACAATTTTCCAAATGCGTTCATATCTCGGATCCTCGATACCTCAGTTTAAAATTGCGCGCATTCTGCCTAATAAGCCATCAAAAAACAAGTGTTTTTACAGCAAAAGTGTAAAAAATGAGTATTCAGAGGTAAATGGCCATAATAGATTTGATTTATATCAATTAAATGTAATCAATCGAGTTGACTTTGTTAACATTGCTGCTGGTTAATGTTTGCTCTGTTTTTGATTTTGTGGCTTATGATGCTTTAAAAATGCAGCTTTAATTGATTTTGTCTTTAAGTGTTCAACCAGTTTGGTGGTGAAAACCCTGCTTTATGGTGACTTTTGGTTAAGTTGCTAATAAGTATGAGGTTTCATTTTGGGATTTGGTGGTTAGTAGGAGGGAAAAGAGGTCAGAATTTTACTTAACCAATTGAATTTTAATGAAGTTATTTAAAGAGATACCTTTGTGGGCAATATCGGACTGGAGACAATGATTGTTGTGTAGTGTATTTTGCGTTCAATTCAATTAGAATGTTTGGTTTTAAACAAGGAAGCGATAATGCAAGAACCTCAAATTTATCAAGCGCCGCAATCTAGCTTGTCCAACCAAACTAAAATCAATGCTACAAAACTATACTCTCCAACTCAGGTGGCCTGTGGCACCCTTGGAGGACCAATCGGCTTGATTTACTTTTTGGCCAGTAACTTCAATACGTTAGGTAATAGCGCAGGTAAAATGAAAGTGCAGTTGTTTGGCTCATTGAGTATTTTGTTGATGATTGCGTCATTTCCAATTATGCCTGAGGATATGCCGAGCACGCCTTTTACTATCGTTTATATTTTGATTGCTCGTTTTGTCTGTGAAAAATATCAGATGACCAAAGCGCAAATTATTGAATCCACAGAGTATGATTTTCACTCTAACTGGCGGGTATTTGGTTTTGCTATCTTGTGCCTTATTGTCTCTGCGGTGGTGATATTTGGGAGTTTGTTTATTTTGCTTGAATTGGGCATTTTTGAATAGTTGGGCAAAAATGTAATCGACACAAGCAAATGGGCCACATCTTGTTTTAAGGCGTGGCCCATTTGCTTCTAGGTTTTATCTTTTGTATTACACAAAACGGTGGGTCGTATCGATTGCCATCAGCCGCTCACCTTTGCAGGTTACAACAATCAATTCATGGGCTTCGTCAACCTTTGGAAATTGAAAGCTGCTTAGCTGCTTACTCAGCACTTGCTCATCAACGGTGCGGTGGCGGTTTTTGTTACCTGTACGCAAAGCTTTTTCAGGTAGCAAAAACAGCACGATGGTGACCAAGGCATGATAGTCTCTGCCCAAATCACATACGACCTTTCTGAAGTCGCTGCGCAAGCTGGTGGCATCCCAAACCACGTTGCGTTTGGCGCGTAAACTTTGTTTGAGTCGCTCTTTGGCCAGTTGCATTACCTGGCCGCGGTTTTTTTGACTGGCCTGGTTGCCGTTGAGTTCAAAGCGTAAGTCATCAAGGCTGACGCAGTCATACTGTTCATAGTGCTTGGCGACAAAGCTTGATTTACCGGCGCCGCTAGGACCGCACAATATCACTAAATTGGCGTATTGCTCTTTGTGAGCAAAGCCTTTGGCCAAGGCTTCTTGCGCCATAACAATATTGCCCGACTGCATATCGGCAATGGCTGTTGCCTGGATATAGCGCCGGGCTTGAGGACTTTGGTTCTCAAGTAGCGGCGTCAGCTCCGTTGGAAAGTAGCTTTGACCAAATACGCCATATTCCATCGCAAACAACCTAAATTCTTCCAGTATTTGCAGCTGTGCATCTTGGTCAGGACAAATACGACCGCGCATATCGGCCACTTCCAACCAGTACAATAACGCTAAATCGGCACGTCTTGAGAGCGCCAGATATTGCCCTTTATCTTGGTTTTTAACCACCAGCAATTTCGGCATATGATGCTCGCCAACCAAGGCCAAAACCTGCCAAACAACGCTAAAGGGCAAGGGCAAAGCCATTAGCTTGAAGGCCAAATAAGACTGACCAATGTGCTCATGGTCTTTGCTGGCGATGCGCATAACCCCTTTGATATCGGTGCTTCTGGTGCATTGGGTTTTACCCACGTCATGCAATAGTGCGCCGAGTATCAAGGCTTGACGAGTTTCACCTGTGATATGGCAGGCTTCTCGCTCAAGCAATTGATAAAGGGTCTCTAGCACCATACCGGTGTGAATATGCACATTACCTTCGCCGTGCCAAATATCGTCTTGTGGTGTTTGGCTGAGCTGCTTGAGCCAGTCAATATGCTGACCAAGCAGCGCAACGCATTCATCAATACTCGGCGTTGCGTTCGCTTTTAATGAATTAAGCCATTTCTCCATGGTTACTCTCCTTTTTTTAGTCCATTGGGCTTTAATTGCTGGTGCATCCAGTGCTTGTCGGTTTGTACGTGGCCTTTTCTCACCCATTTGGCCACCGATTGGGCAAAGTCACTGTAGTCAAAGGCGCTGGCGAGCCTCACAACATAGCCTTCGACCTTTTGGGTATCAAAGGTTAGTGCTTTAATGGCGTCTTCATCCCAAAGCCCAGAATAGAGCACCGGTGGCGCTTCAATACCGAGCATTTCAAACCAAACTTTTGTGTCGTCCCACGACAAACAACGGTTGTGTTCATTCCAAATTGAAAAGCCGTAAAAATAACTCTTAAGGGCATCATAGACTATGGCGTGTTGGGCATAGAGGTTTTCACCGCAAATGCGCCAGCCCGGCGGAATATCCCGGCAGATGGTGCTATGAAAGCCTTTTAGCCAATCCCGCGACGGATGATTTCTACTGTCTATTGAACGCGCGTGGCTATAGTCTTGATAGAGTGTGGTGTTTTCCCCATCCATTTTTTCCGTCACTACCACTGTTTTGCCGATAAAGTGGCTCAGGTCGCTCTGGCGTATATCATCACTGGTGACGCCGGGAGACCAAGGTAAGTGTGGGGTACGGGGATACTTAAAGCGAGTCGTCATTTCCCTGCTCCTAAACAAATATGCATTGCTACAGGCACGACAAAGGATCACCTGTCATGGCTGCGTGTCATCGATTTTGTTTATGTTGAGCTATTACATGGCGTTAGCAGAAAGGCTTGGCTTTCAGTTCCTTTGATACAATTAACGTTAAAAACGTGGCGATGCTAACCTAATTAGATTGATTTGTATACAACAATGTGCAGATAAAGCGGATTTTTCTTGAAAAAGCAGAGGATGACTTGGGATATGAGGGGGGATAAAGGGCCTTACTTTTTAAATAAACTGAAGGTTGCGCTTGGCGCATCAGTCACAGCTAAAAAGATTTGGCCCTGCGTCGTTACAACTTAATTAGATGCAAACGATGTTTTCGGCTTGTGGGCCTTTCGCGCCTTGAGTTACGGTGAACTCAACTTTTTGACCTTCTTGTAAGGTTTTGAAGCCGCTGCTAACAATGGCGCTGTAATGGGCAAATACGTCTGGGCCAGATTGCTGAGCAATAAAACCAAAGCCTTTTGACTCGTTGAACCATTTAACAGTACCAGTGGTGGTGTTAGACATAATGTGATCCTGTAGAACTAAAAATATTAATTGCCGGTTAAGGCGGGTTGTGCAAAAGAACAGGGCTGAAATTTAAACTGAAAATGAGGATACAAAAAGTAAGACTGCAATTCTTGGTTAAAAAGTAGACTGTATCTAAGCGACCGCCACTATACAACGTTTCTTATTCTAGGCAAAGCAATTTTTGGGTTTTACGCAAAAAAATTGTATTAAAACCGACTGTTGAAGGAAAACTGGCGCGCCGAGGTACAATTTCAGCGGTGCGCCAGACTGTCAAAATGGCCTAGCCGTTAAGGGCAAAATGCACTGCAATACTACAAACATAGCCCAGCGCGATGGCCCAGCTCCATTTTAGGTGGCCCATAAAAGAGTATTTGCCTTTGGTTTGGCCCATCAAGGCGACACCGGCAGCAGAGCCGACAGAGAGCAGGCTACCGCCGACACCCGCTGTCAGGGTAACCAACAACCACTGATCGAGGCCCATGGTTGGGTTCATGCTCAGTACGGCAAAGATCACCGGAATATTATCGACAATGGCTGACAACACGCCCACCATGATGTTGGCATAGGTTGGCTCCCAGTTGCTGTACATCATCTCTGACACGAGATGTAGATAACCCATAAAGCCAAGCCCGCCGACACACATGACAACGCCGTAGAAGAACAATAGGGTGTCCCATTCGGCGCGGGCAATTTTGGTGAAAATATCGAACGGTATGATGGTGCCGAGATATTTCAGTGCTTTTTCATCATTGTTGCGTTCGGCAATGGCGCGTTTTTTATCGATAGAGCGCGGCAGGCTGCGGCGTAAGTAGAAGCCAAAGAACTTGAGATAACCCAAACCGGCCATCATACCCAATAGTGGAGGCATGTTGATCACGCTGTGGCACAAGACGGCTGTGGCGATGGTCAAAATAAAAAGTACGGTGATGCGCTTGGCACCGCGCTTGAGCTGAAAATCGTCGTCAACGACCGCTGGTGTTTTGGCGTTTGAAATGGTCAAGCTCAATATCGCCGCTGGCACGGCAAAGTTGACAATAGAAGGCACCAATAAGGCAAAAAACTGTTCAAATTTCACCAAACCTGCTTGCCACACCATCAAGGTGGTAATATCGCCAAATGGACTAAATGAGCCACCGGCGTTGGAGGCAACGACGATATTGATACAGGCGATATTGATAAATTTAAGGTCGTCTTTTGCCACCTTAAGTACAATGGCGCACATCAACATCGCGGTGGTGAGGTTGTTGGCAAACGATGAAATGGCAAAGGCCAAAATACCAGTGATCCAAAACAGCGAGCGGCGGCTTAAGCCCTTTGACACCATCCAGATCCGCAAACTGTCAAAAATGCCCCTCTCCTCCATGGCGTTGATGTAGGTCATGGCGACGAGCAAGAACAACAACAGCTGAGCGTACTCAAGCAAGTTGTGATTAAAAGCGTCTTCGGCCATTTGCGGAATGCCGTACTGGGTGTAATTCCAGCCGATCAAAAACCAAATCAGGCCCGCCGCAACCAATACCGGTTTTGACTTACGCAGATGAAAATATTCCTCTGCGATCACCAGCACATAGGCGATAAAAAATAGGCTTAGAGCGACAAAGCCACTTAAGGTATTGGTCAGGTCGATGTGTTTTGCCTCTTGTGAGGCGAAGCTTGGCATAGACAGCAAGCATAGAAAAATAGCAAAGATTGCATGGGGTAGGCGTGCATGGGATATCAGCGTGCGCGGGTTCATTCTTTGTTACGGCTCCAACAGTGCTTCATCATTGTTAACTTGGTTTACATGGCAATAACCATGTCGGTTTTTGTATGAAAAATACGGCAAAAGCTGTATTTCGCATGCAAAAGACAGGGCTTATCGTCTGAGTGTTTATTTTGTGAGAGTACAAAGCGCGCATTATACACAGACAGCCGTTTTGTAAAAGGTGAAGATGCGCTTATTGCCCAACAAATCGCAATTTAACACTTATGGGGTATGTTCGCAGGCGCAAAGTCGCAGGCTGATTGGGTCCATAACATCCCAATCAGCGGTAGGCATTAGGTTCTTACAGTGCCAAATGAGTGAATATCAAATCATCTAAGCGATTTAAAATGCTGTTTTTGTAATTGTCGTCACTGAGCAAACTGTGTGGTCCGCCTTGATGCACTTCAATGATGTAGCGTGAGTCTTGCGGTGCGATTTGTGAATGCTGCTCGTAGTATCTTGCCTGAACCTCTCTTAGGCCGTCACCATCGGGCGCGGCGGTGTAACACTCTGCCGGTACACCATCGGCGGTGCCGACTTCAAAAGTAAGCTCGGTGGCGCCAGCCGGGTAATACAGCTCATCTAAGCCAAAGGGGAGGTCTTCTTCACCCGGGACAATGTCCGGCACCAAATCGCGCATGGTGCATCCAGGTGAGACCAATTGGGCAAATTTCGGCAATGGTCGGTGGGTTAGCTGGTAATTGAGGGTGATGGGGCTTATGTTCAGCGGCGGAAAGTTGGCAAAGGCATCAAGGCGTTTTTGGTGTGTGCTGTTGTATTCAAAGGGTCTTTTGTTGTCATCCATAAACTCAGCTAGGTCTTTTGGCAGTGATTGGGCGTTATAGGCCAAAATTGAGGTGGCGCCGTTCGATGTGCCAATCATGCAGCTTTTTGCGCAGTCTACTTCGGCGAGATCGCAAAAGAAGTTCATCGTTGCCAGCATATCCATGGTGCGTACCGCAACACGGCGGATTTTATAGCCATCGTCACGGGCAATTGGGTCGTCGCCGTTAAAAAAGGGGGCACTGCCGTAAGCGAGGTAGTTGTCGTCGTTGTCTTCACAAAAACGATTATCCCGTGAATAGAAGCTTGAGGGCAAAATGGTGGCAACGCCTTGGGCATTGAGCTGGTCACTCAAGCTCTGATAGGGGTTTTCAAGCTGTTGTGAGCAAGACTGTCCGGGTTGTACTTCTTTGAATAGGCCGCCGGAACCATGAACAATGGCGCATCCCGGCACCGGATTTTCTGCACTGGCACCTTGGGGCAGGTTTAAGACCGCCACCAACTCATTGCCTAGAGGGTGGTATTTGGCTGGAATGAGAAATTCGTTGGCGTTGCGCTGGGGTATCAAAACCGGCGGTTGGTCGGGCTGCGGCGCAAGCACGGTAACTTGGTGATTGAACTGATAGAGGTTGCGTGATTTGTCGATGACGCTAAGTGTCAATTCTATTGTGGCCGTTGGCGCCGTTGCGTCAAGTTGCGGGGCAACAAAAAAGGCTTGGGCTTGATTGGCGTTGAGTATTTCGACGCTTGGGCCTGAGCTCTGTTGCCATTGGTAAGCCCTGACGGCGCGGGGCAAGCTGTAGGCGCCGGCATCGAGCAAAACGGTATTGCCGCTGATGGCCGTTTGCTCAAGGCTTTGTTGCTCTGTGGTGTCGGTTGAGCCGCCATTCTTTGCCCTTGCATGTGCTTCTTGCACATTGCTGCTCAGTACGAGACCGGCGATAAATGCCAGTGTGATTGTTAATTTCATCCGATGATCCTTTTTAGTTTAAATGATGCGTGTTAAAGGATAATCTTTTGCTGGAGCAAAGCTGTGAGTTGGTTCACAATTTATAAAGTTTTGGGTATCGACTTTGAGTGTTCTGGTTTGGCATCGAAAAGGGGCGGGCTTCTTCATCCCTGAAGAAGCTTGCACCGGCAGTTATGCCGGTGATTGAATGAGGTGGTGGGATTAAATCTTAAACTGATCAACTTGCTGTTTTAAATCGTAAGCCAATGACAGCAAGTGCTCGCTGATCTGCTTACCTCTTAGAGCATCATCGCTCGACTGGTTCGATACGTCGTTAATACCGGTGACATTAATGTTGATTTCATCAGCCGCTTCATTTTGCTGTTTGGCGGCAATGGCGATTTGGCTGTTCATTTCATCTAAGATTTTTATCTGGTCGCTGATATCCACCAGCAGTTCGGCGACCTCGGCGACGTCTTTGGCTTTTTCTTCAGCTTGTGTGCTGGTGACATTCATCGAATCGACTGCTTTGGCGGCATTTATCTGCAGATCTGAGATGGTTTTTTGGATCTCGTCGATAGATTCGCGGGTGCGGGTCGCCAAAGAGCGCACCTCATCGGCTACGACGGCAAAGCCTCGGCCTTGTTCACCGGCCCTTGCGGCCTCTATCGCTGCGTTTAAGGCCAACAGGTTGGTTTGTTCTGCGATGGCGGTGATCACCTCAAGTACACTGCCGACATCATTGATTTTGCTATCGAGGTTGCCGATCATGTTGGTGTTGTCTTGTACTTTGTCGCGCAACTGCTCAATGCCTTGTTTGGCTTGCGAGATCAAATCCAGCCCTTGGGCGACTTTTTTATTGGCCGTTAAAGACTTCACCGCCGCTTCTTCGGTATTGTGTTGCACTTCAGTGGCAGAGGCGTCTAGTTCATTAATCGCCGCAGCCACAGAGTCGGTGGCATTTTTCTGGGTCAACACCGCTTCTTTTGTCAACTTGGCGATTTCATCGACATTGGTGGCCGATTCTATCAGTGCATCTGATGATTTAGAGACGCAATCGAAACTCTCTCTAATACGTCCGAGCATACGGTTAAATGCTTGGGAGACGGCGCCCAGTTCATCTTGATAGTCTGACTCTACCGTACGGTTTAAATCCAGTTCCTGTTCGATACTATTGATGGTGCGACTGAAATGTTTAAGCCTTGAAAGGACCAGCTTGGTGAAGACGATGCTGAGCAAGGCAAAACAGACTATGGTGATGAGTAATTGAATTAGGCTTGAGCTGAGCATTGAGCTGGAGATTTTTTCATCGACACTGGAGAGGTCGTAGGTGACTTTAACGGCACCCATCACTGTGTTTTCTTCAACCACATGACAGGTTAGGCAGTTGATGCCATGGTAGTTCTTGCTGGCACGGACCGGCATGATATAGGCCATCATGCGTTTGCCGTCCTGCTCGAAGATTTGTGAGCCCTCAATGCCTCTTAATCCTTGGTGTTCAAAGTCTGAGCGCGGTTTTTGGTCGGCAAACCCTTCGCCGAAAAACTGATTGATCGCTGGCGCGCGGATGATCCTGGCCTCAACAACATTGGGCTGGTTTTGAACATTGTGCTGTACCAGCTGACGGTCTTTCATTGCGCCAGCTTGCATCATGGCATTGACGGCATCGAAGTAGTTTCGGGCGATACTTTGGGTGTTTTTCGCTATCAGTTCTTCAGCCAACTCCTGTTCATCCCAGTAGAAAAAGGTAACAGTAGTGGTTAAAAAGATCACTGCGATGATCGCCAGTAAGGCATGAACTTTTTTCGCCAAGGACAATGAGTAGAACATGTAATTTCCCTGTATCGAGCTGGTCGTTAAAAAAGGCTACAAATTAGGTCTTTGTGCTGGCTTTGCATAGCCCTATTTGCAATATTTTTGACGCAAATCAAGTTTTTAACTATAGAAGCTGAAAGTCGATTGTCAATCAAAAAAGGGTCATGTGGATAGTATTGCGGGATATTGGTCGATTTAATACTGTTTACGGGGTCAATGGGCTTGTCTGAGTTGTCGAAAAAATGATGGGAAGTTTTGACTATCAAGGGCTATTCATATTAAATTTCAATCAGATGCGAAGTCTATCAAACGAATTTGAAAGGCAATTTTCGCCAAGTTTAATCGCTCTTGGCTATAACAATTAGAGAATTCCATGAAAAAATCCCTTATCGCTTTGTCACTTGTGGCTATGAGTGTTGTTCCAGCTGCAATGAGTGAGCAGGCGCGAAGTCATCATAGCGCCCCCGACTATCTTGCCAAACTCAAACCCTATCCTGAGGTTAACCCCGGTGAACGTACGCCTTTTGACAACTGGCTTTATTATGGCAAGGGTGAAACCTCCTATGGCTCTGTGTCATTAGCGATGCCGTGGGCGCAATGGCTTGAATTCAATCAACGCCAAAAACCTCAGTTAATGGACGATGTTAAAGCTTATATGAACAGCCGATATGACTTTCATGGCAAAACCATCGAAGGTCAGTTTATGTCTGGCGGCAGAAAAGCGGTGATGGCAGGCCCGGTTGCCCGATTGCCTAAAGGTATCGATTCGTTCGAGCAATTCAATGAGCTGACTGCGGCACAAATCAAGGCCAAAGATGTTTTTCCCTACAAGCCTTTGGCTCATCCGCTACAATCGACCGCCCATATGGTTTTCCCGGAAGCGTGGCTGAAGATCAACCCACAACACCGCAGAATTGACGTTGATCATGATTTTCCCGACAACTATTTGCCGGAGTTTCCACCGCCGCTGTTTTTAACCAACCATAAAGAGCTAGGTGATGTCACCAACGGCACATTGGTGACCATGGATAACTTTTATGACATGTTTAACGGCTTACTGACGCCTGAGCAGATGGAGGGGTTAAAAGAGCTGTTAAGACCGACACCGACGACTTGGTTTAATCACACCTCGCACCGGGTAACGGAAAAGCCCAGTAAGGGCGTGGCCTGTTTTGATTGTCATGTTAATGGCCATACCAACGCTGCCATTGAACTGGCGCCAGATAGCAGACCTAACCTCGCGCGTTTGCGTGTCGATACGCCGTCGATGCGTGGTAATTATAATTTGATGCAACTGTCGTCAAAACGTTCCATTCGCTCAATGGACCATTTTGCTGAGATTGAAGAATATTTTGATGGTGATCCGGGGATGCAACAGGCGATTGGGCCAAGAGCGGCCAAACGGGAGGTCACCAACCGTATGGGAGACTTTAACGCCATCATCGATTTTCCGCCGGCGCCAAAGCTCGACCCATTGATGCGTCTTATTCCTGAGCTGGCCAGCGCTTCTGAGTTGCGTGGTGAAAAGCTGTTTCACGGCAAAGCCAAATGTTCTGTGTGCCACTATGGCCCTGCTTTTGTCGATGATTATATGCATGATTTGAAGGTTGAACGCTTTTATGTCGGCAGGCCACAAGGGCCAATCAAAACCTTTCCACTGCGCGGTATAAAAGATACGCCACCGTATTTACACGATGGTCGTTTGCCGACCCTTGACGATACGGTTGAATTTTTTAACATCGTGTTAGAGCTTAAGCTTAAAAAAGACGAGAAAAAGGACTTGGTGAATTACTTGCTGACGCTGTAAAAAGTGTACGGAATGAGGGCCGCATTTGCGGCCCTTTGTATATTTGCTAAATTGCCTTAGTCTAATAAGGCACGTAACATCCATGCGGTTTTTTCATGAACTCGCATTCTGTCTGAGATCAAGGCCGCAGATGACTCGTCATCGGCATCTTGCGCCAGTTTTAACGCATTGCGGCAGGTTCTAACCACAGTTTCATGGCTGTTGGTTAAGATCTCCACCATTTGCATCGCCGGTGGCACTTCTTCTACCTCTTCAATCGAGCTCATCGCGGCAAAGGCTTTGTAGGTGCCAGGGGCCACAACGCCTAAGGTTCTGATCCGCTCGGCTATATCGTCTACCGCGACGGCCAATTCGGTATAGTGTTCTTCAAACATCAAGTGCAGATCACGAAACTGTCTACCTGTCACGTTCCAGTGAAAATAGTGGGTTTGCAAATACAGGGTATATGAGTCGGCCAATAACTTTTTCAGGCTTTCGGCGACGCTGATACGATCTTGTTCGTTGATACCAATATTAATTTGTGACATGTCTGTCTCCATTGTTTTAATGTATTTGCATCTAATGCCTTAGATGGTTTCAGCGCGTCTTGCTCTCGCGAGCAAGTCACTTTCTCTAGTATAGGAGAGCTTAATTGATAATCAAATTGGCTAAATTAGAAGGTTATATTCAGAAAAACTGAACATAAAATAGAGCGGCCTAAACCCTTTACGCCGCAACACATCGTGACCATGGCCCAGCGTTATCTTAATTTGTCCTTAGGTGCATCAATCCCCGCAGTTTTTTGAGTAAGATCAAATTTGCCTCCGTCATTGTATTGTACTGTTGAGAGAGTTAACGACCAGAGATAATCGTTCAATGTATTTCTGTTGGACGACCTGTATGGCGAGTGCCAAGAAACTGTGTTTGCAAACGGGCGCCAGCTAACTGACCAATAGGGGATTACTGATGAATATCGAACACTTTCGCGCTCAGCTGCAAGAGAAACAAGCGCAACTGCGTGAGCGAATCGGCGCCATCGACAACGATTTCAAAAAAGGGCGAAGTGCTGATTTTGCCGAACAGACCTCCGAAAGTGAAAACGATGAGGTGCTTGATGGGATTAAAGCCGAAGCCAAACACGAATTGCAGCAGGTAACTGAGGCGTTACAGCGAATCGAAACCAACAGGTATGGCATTTGCGTTCGCTGTGAAGGCGAAATTGCCCTAAAGCGACTCGAAGCACTACCTTTTGTCACAACTTGTATTAACTGTTCAGAATAACAATCTTTAAGGATACGACCATGCCTTTAGAAAAACATGACCTACACCACGAATTTCCTGAGTTTCATGAGCAAATTCATGAGCTGAAAATGAGCGACAATCATTTTGCCAAATTGTTTAAGCAATATCATGAGCTTGACCAAGAAGTAAACCGTATCGAACAAGGGGTAGAAAATACCTCTGATGAGTATTTAGAACAGCAAAAGCTGGCAAGACTCAACTTGAAAGATCAGTTGTTCACTATGCTGAAAAAACACGCCGAGCCGGCATAGTCGGGTAAACCGTCAAAACAGACAGTTGGTCGCTCTAAGCGGCCTATTTTGCATTTAAGTCATCCAATTTTATCCCTTCCTTTTTTAGCTTGGCGCGCCACTGTTTGCTGGCGACCTTCTGCATGTCCACATGTTTGTCTTCTTCATCGACAATTTCACGTCCAATCAACGATTCCAATACGTCTTCAAGTGTCAATATACCGCGAATTGTGCCATATTCGTTGACGATCAGCGCAATATGAGATTTGCCCGAGAGCAGTTCGTTGAGGGTGTGGGATAGGCTCATGGTATCGAGCAGGGTCGGCATTTTTCTGACGTAGTTGCTCAGTGGGTTGTCACTGTTGCCACGGGCTTGAGCGAGCAATAAGTCGCTACGCATGACATAGCCGATTATATCTTCGGCATCTTTGTCATACACGGGAATACGGCTAAATCGTACCTTGCGATGGGTATGAAAAAATTCACCGACGGACATTCGCTGGGGCTGACTGAAAACGACCGACCACGGAGACAGTACCTCTTTGGTCTTGATATCCTTAAGGCATAGGATATTTTGCAATAAGGTGGCTTCTTCATTGTCGAGTTGGCCTTCTTGGGCACTGATCTGCGCCATCACTGCCAACTCATCTCGGGCCAACCCCTTGGCTTCTTCTTCGCCAACCATACGATTGGTGATGGCCTCAGACATTTTGACAAAAGGGTAGAGCGCCCACACCATAAACCTGAGGCTGTAGGCAGTTGCCGGTGCCAATGCGCGCCAATGGGTTGCACCAAGGGTTTTAGGGATGATCTCGGAAAAGACCAAGATCAAAAACGTCAAAACCGCAGACACGATACCCACAGAAGCGTCGCCAAACACCACGGTAGCTTGTGCGCCAACCCCGGCTGCACCAATGGTATGGGCAACGGTATTGAGGGTTAGGATGGCGCTCAAGGGCTTGTTGATGTCGTGTTTTAGTAGCCTTAAGAGCGGGCCGGCTTTGTTGCCTTCTTGTTCAAGCATGGCAATGTGGACTTGCGTCACACTCAATAAAACCGCTTCGGCAATTGAGCAAAGAAAAGAGAAAAACAGAGCAATAAAAAGGTAAAGACCCAGTAGAAACATGATTTAAACAGACATATAGCGCCAGTCGATAGCTTAATAATGACTGTTTTTACGCGTAATGTCGATAATTGCGCGCTTTGGCATGACGAGCGCACATACTATCTGTACATGCGCTACGCGGCAACTTAAGGTTTAAGCCCAAGATGCTTGAGAATGGTCATCATCGGACACCATTTGGTGAAGGCAGATTGCAGCAGGTTGGCACCGATAAATGCGGTGAACCATAACCATTGGGTGGAAAAAGTCACCGCTAGGTAGAGGCTGAGTAAAATCATGGTGCCGGCGATAAGGCGGAGCGCTTCGTTGATAGTCATATAATTAACCTCTAAATTAGAGTTGTCTAAATTAATATTTTCTAATGTTAAGTTGGTTTGCCGGTAAATGCAAGGCAGAAATTTATCCTGTGCCGATGAATATCTCACAAGCAGTGTCTATACTCTTTTGTAAACAAATACTTATCGACGGTGAATGATGCGACTTTTTAGGCAATTAGAGGTGGGGTTGCTGGCATTTGGGGCTTTTTTTTCACTAAACGCCGGGGCTGATGACCTCATTGGTGTTTGGTATTGCGGCCCCTATGAAATGAAAAGTGGTGATATGGCCATTCGCACCAAAGAGCAAAAGCACTATCGCGTTGACGGCAGTTATAGTGAGATTGCAATCAGTACAGTGCGTTTTGGCTCTGGTGTGGTCACCACTATGAAAATGCGCTTGGACGGCCGCTGGCAGCAACAAGCAGATGAGGTCACTGTTCAATTTGATAAAGCGACCTTTTTATCGTCTGACAATCCGAACTACACCATTGCCATGGGGCAACTGCAGGCCGACAGTCAAATGGCGAAGAAGAACTGGGCTAAGTCACTGGTTTTGGTGTTAGGGGACAAAATGATGTATCGGCCAATTGATGCGATGTACAAAGAGACTGAGGTCGAAGTACGCTGTATCAACCCGGTGGCGGGATCTGGATTGCAGTAGTCTGCACATGCACGGGCGGTAAAACTATAGTATTATCCGAGATCCAACACATAGGATTGCTACATGAATAAAACCTCAGACGATACCCTTAGGGCCCTTGCGGATCTGAACGGTGAACAGCGTTATAAATATATGATCAAATCCGCCTTGGAAAATGAGCAGATTTGGATCCTTGCCGATGAAGACGGTTGCGTGATGCTCAACACCCAAGATGAAGATTGCGTGCCTATTTGGCCACATGAAGAAGCCGCTTTAGCGTGGGCCAACGGCCAATGGAAAGACTGTAAGCCGACTGCCATTGCGTTAAAAAAGTGGCTGCAAGATTGGACACCGGGATTAATTGAAGATGATTTGGCATTGGCGGTATTTCCAAATGCTGAGGAAGAAGGTTTGGTGATCTATCCTGATGAATTGGATTTTGCCCTCAAACGCAAGATGGGCTAGCTCGTTGTTAATGAAGATCAAAAAAGCTATGCTTCAGCTAATGCAATTTATTGTCTTTTAAGGTTTTTTAATGAGCACGTCACTGGATAAGTTAACCATCAAAGGGTTTAAGTCAATTGATGAGTTAGTGGACTTTGAGTTAAAAGCGCTTAATCTGATCATTGGTGCTAATGGTGCTGGAAAGAGCAATTTTATTTCATTTTTTAAGATGCTTCGAGCTTTGATTGATGGGCATTTGAATCGCTACATTAGAGATAGTGGCGGTGCGTCGGACTTAATGTTCAATGGCCTTAAAGTGACAAAGAGAATGCATTTTAAGGCCAATTTTGGTGTTCGGGGTTTTCGCTTCGACTTGGTAGCGACGCCTAAAAATGCTTGCGCAATTGAAAACGAAGCTCGGTTTTATGAAAATAGTGGCTGGTGGCCTCTTGGTGATAATGACCAAGGCATTTCTAACATGGTGCAAGAGGTCAAAAATAAAGACCGTGACGGCATTTATTCAAAACCTGTGCTAGAAGCCATTGCATCGTGGCAAATTTACCATTTTCATGATACCAGCGCGACCGCTGCAATGCGTGGATATGAAATCGTTCAAGATAACCGAGTGCTAAGAACAGATGCCGCCAACATAGCGGCATTTTTACTTCATCTAAAACAGCAGAATCTCGGCGCTTATGTAGATATTGTTAATGCAGTTTCAATGGTGATCCCCTTTTTCGATGACTTTATATTAGAACCTAGGCAAAGCGGCGCTAAAACTGAGGTTAATTTAAGTTGGCGACAAAAAGGCTCAGATTATCCAATGCAGCCCTATCATTTATCTGATGGCTCTATTCGTTTTATCTGCCTTGCCACTGCATTACTTCAACCTAATCCGCCTTCTACCATCATTATTGATGAGCCTGAACTTGGTTTGCACCCAGCGGCTATCGCCATGCTTGCTGAATTGATAGAGGTTGCCTCTACGAGTACTCAGGTGGTCGTTGCGACCCAATCGCCAGCTTTAGTGGACCACTTTGCCTTAGAGCATATTATTGTTGCCAATCGTGAGAATGGGCGCTCAATCTTTAAGCGCTTAGATGAAAAAGACTTCTCTGTGTGGTTAGAACAATATTCGGTAGGGGAGTTGTGGACTAAGAATGTCATTGCAGGTGGGCCTACCTATGAGTAACTTTATTGAGGTTATGGCCATTGTAGAGGGGAAAACCGAGCAAGTTTTTATTGAGCAAGTATTGCAACCTTATCTTGCTCAAAAGCAAATCTATCTCTTTGCCACTCAGGTTAGTAAAAAAGGACAAAAAGGTGGTGATGTCAGATTTGAACGGGTCAAAAATGATCTTGGACTTCATTTAAAGCAGCGCTCTGAGACCTATGTTACTACTTTTGTCGATTATTATGGCACCTTTGATTGGCCGGGCCTTGGTGAGATATCACCTCAAGCAACGCCTGAGCAAATTGCACGAACAATCAATCGAGCAACAAAGAATCGAGTTGTTGAGCTTTTTGCAGAGCAGCAAGCGCAGAGCCGGTTTATCCCTTATATAGCCATACATGAATTTGAAGCGTTATTATTTAGCGATGAGCAAATACTTGCCAAAGTGCTTGGTATTTCTGCCGACCAAGTTCATGCAGTGATTGATGCGAGTGGCGAGCCTGAGGCAATCAATAATAGCCCTGAAACCGCACCTTCAAAGCGACTCGATGGCTGGTCTTCACGAGGCAAGTTTCAGAAAACCTCAACGGGTATTGCTATTGCCAAAGAAATTGGTATTGAAAAAATGCGTCAGCACTGTGGTCAATTTAATCATTGGCTTGAGCGTCTGGAAGCTTTGGTTAGTCAATGATTTATTGGTTAATTTACAAGTCTGTAGCACACATTTAAATGCTTTCAAAGTCAATTATATGAAGGTGCTATGAAGTCAATTGGCGAGATAAACACCGCCGGACCCTCGCAGCTACGTAGTTGCCGATAATTTCAACAAGACTAATAAAAGTTAGCTGGAACCCAAATTTTTATTAGCTCAGTCGAGATCTCGGTTTTACTCGTAACTGCGAGTATCCGAACCTTCCATGTATCGTGCGATTCCTTTTCCCTCAAAACATAGTCTTATTGACTTTCCCACTGGCCAGCACCGTGGCCTACAGCCTTAACCGTAGGCCACCAGTGATACTGCCATTACAGCTCCTTTTTCCGCATTCCTTTGTGACAAATTTCCTTTTCCCAACATCCTTATAATCACTGCTCCTAAGCTCTTGAACCTTATGCGCTTACAACTTCCTTCAAACAACTTCCCAATGCGCTTACAGCTTCCTTTTAACAACTTCCCAATGCGCTTACCGCTTCCTTTTAACAACTTCCCAATGCGCTTACAGCTTCCTTTTAACAACTTCCTAATGCGCTTACAGCTTCCTTTTAACAACTTCCCAATGCGCTTACCGCTTCCTTTTTACAACTTCCTAATGCGCTTACCGCTTCCTTTTTACAACTTCCCAATGCGCTTACAGCTTCCTTTTAACAACTTCCCAATGCGCTTACAGCTTCCTTTTAACAACTTCCCAATGCGCTTACCGCTTCCTTTTTACAACTTCTCGATGCGCTTACAGCTTCCTTTTAACAACTTCCTTTTTAGCAACATCTTTCCTTATGACGACAGTTCAAGAGCGTTATTACTACTGCAACATTGCTTCAATGTCGTTGTGATGGTGTGTATATTACTGAACTGGGGCAAACTTGGTTATTAATTAAAAGCCAATATTTATAAATTATGCGCCTAAAAAATAAAGTAATTATAAAACAGTTGGTTAGGTTTTATTTTTGGCGCGTTAAAGCAAAGGAATAGCAAATTTTTTCACTAATGGCTGAAATTTTACAGTGACTTTTTGGTTTAAAAACAGGTCTTTTTTGGCGTGTTTTTAGACGATTTAATCACTGTGGCGGATATTTGATAATGCACCGAGTTCGATACATTGAAGTGTTGTTGGGCAGTGATTAGGCCGCCCAAACTCTATTCCCTATATTTTGAACTTGGACAGTTTGTTCAACAACGCTTTTGACTGTGCTTCGGTTGATTGGCTGCGGTTTGACTGAGCAATAGATTTGTCTACGGTTTCGCTGGCTATCTCATCTATAGCGACGATAAGACGACTCATTTGCGCGGTGGTTTGCGATTGTTGCGAAATGTTCGATGAGATCTCCACCATATCTTGCTCTAAGGTTGTCATCGCACTGAGCATGTCTTGAAAGATTGGCACCGTCTGCAAAGTATAAGTGGTGCATTGCTCGGCGCCACCTTGATTTTTGTTCATTGCCGCAACGGCACTTTGCGCCTTGTGTTGGAGGGTTTCAACTATATTGTGAATGTGTCTGGTGGACTCCTGCGTGCGTGAGGCAAGGTTTCGCACCTCATCGGCTACCACGGCAAATCCTCGGCCTTGTTCGCCGGCTCTGGCGGCTTCAATGGCGGCATTAAGGGCCAGCAGGTTGGTTTGCTCGGCGATGGCCCTGATGACTTCAACGACTTCACCGATGTTGATGGTTTCATTTTCAAGGGCTTGTATCACCTCTGTGGTCTGCGCGGTCTGATTGGCCATTTGCGACATTTGTTCACTGGCGTTGCGAATGCGCTCAACCCCAGCGGCGACACCATCACGAGTGTTGGAGGCGATGGTTGAAACATTACCTGCGCGCTCGGCGACATAGCGTGCCGACTGGTCCATTTCGGTAGAAGCGCTGGCAACGCTGTCGAGCTGGTTTTTCTGTTGTTCGACCAATTGTTTGGCTTCATAGGTTGATTGGAGCGCCGCGCTGGCTTGTTGATTGATTTGTTCGGCGGTTTGCGATGAATCGGCAACCAAGGCTTGGATTTTGGCAACAAAGGCATTGAAGGCGTTGGCCAGTTGGCCAATTTCGTCTAAGCGTTTCATTTCAATTCTTTGAGTTAAGTCGGCACTGCCTTGGCTGATATCGACCATGGCGTCCTGCACTTGTGCCAGCGGTTTAAGCTGCCAGCGAGTATAGGCCCAGACAAAAAGACCCAGAGCAATACAAAATAGTAGAATCGATAGCATGTTTTGCTCAACCTCCGAACTGACGGCCGCGTCAATGGCCTGTTGCGGGAGCATCACGGCAATACTCCAGTGAACTTCAGGTACATCACGATCGAATTTACGCATAAACACGCGGTAGGGCTGGTTTTGCCAGCTCAGTTCATGCTCCAGTTTGCGCTTGTCATCGAACGATTGCCACAATTGGGCAAAACCCGAGGCGCCAAATTCACCGTAAACTGAATCAATGGCTTTAGCCTCAAGCACCTCGACACCTTTTTTCTGCATTTGGCTTTCCATCTTAGGAAAGCTCACCATCAGCCCTGAGTCGCTCAGCACAAACACCTCGAGTCCAGGAAAGCTGCTTTGCAGCGCTGCCAGCTCCTGATTGACCTCCTGCAAGTCCAAATCCAAACCGACGGTGCCGATAAGCTGTTGCTGGGCATCAAACAGCGGCGCACGAAAAGTCATTAAAAACTTACCGTCATTATCGCGGTAGGGGTCGTTGACGTAGTGGTTCATTTGCGCCAAAAATTCCTGCCAAAATGGCCGTTTGTTGATGTAGTAATCCGGGTCTTCGGTTTTACGCTCTTGATCGAAATACTCCCAAGTTGCGGTGGTGGTAAAAAATAGATTAACCAATGATGGGTCTAACGTTTTTAAGTGCCTGAAATAAGCGGCTACCGGCGCCAACTGTTGATGGTCGGCAAAGGCAACCTCTCTATTTTGAATCGACGCAATGGCTTGTTTGGTGGCCGGGTGGGTGAAGATGGCGTCGAGTTGGTTGTTGCGGCTATAGAGCAAGTTATTAAGCTTATCTTGCAACTGATTGAGCATACGGTTGACTTCCAACTGCAAGGCGGCATTGGAGTCGCGGTCTACCTGATAAACCTTGATACTGGCCGAGACGATGGAAAACGTGATCAAGGCTAAGAGGATCCCAAAGATAAACTGCCTGATCAGACTACGGCGAATAAAGCTCATCCGCTCACTCCCAAATTGCAAAAGAATTTATTGTATACAATAAAAGCAAAAAATAGCAATAGGGCTAAATAGGGTCAAAGCCAAAGTACTAAGGTAATGATAGAGGTGTTTTCAGTTTTAATTGGTAGCCTGATTTGCATTCAGCTTTGCTGATTCAAAGAATTCGTGATAATCCGGGGGGGATCATATTCCCTAGAATCTTCGATTCGACTATTGGCTTCCTCTATCTGATAAGGAAATCTCAGAATTTTAAACATCAATTCATCGTTTGATAGGGATTGCCATTCTACGTTGATAGTCAAAGGTTCAAAATGAGGGTTGATACTTGAGTGAACTTTTTAGTTCTGAATATAGTGCGTAATTTGCCGAGTTGTTGGGAATATAGATAACTATGTGGTGCTTTATTTATGGGAGCTGTTGTTGGGCATTCTCACACCAAAACAAAAATCACAGGCATAACAATACCGGCCACCACAAATAGGCCGCGCTTTGACCAAAC
>JBFHGJ010000070.1:0-29336 GCA_041583135.1 Alteromonadaceae bacterium
GTCAAAAAAATGATTTTATAGGGCTTAATGGCGATGGCCAGTTGATTGGTGGCGACATCGGCATTGACGTTAAGGCTTTGACCAAATTCGGTTTCAGCTAATGATGACAAAATCGGAATAGCACCATCGGCAATGGCGGTTTTGATTGGCGCAAGATCAATATGGCTGACTTCACCGACTAGCCCAAGCTGGCTGTCTGGGCTTTGCTGACCATAGAATACACCAGAGGTGATCGAGGCGGTTTTAACCCCCATTTTTTGCAGCTTATTGGCTAGTTTAAGGTTTTGTTGAATGAAGGTTTTTTTCGCCACGTTGAGCACTTGTGGTGTGGTGACGCGTTGACCCTCTATAAAGTTGGTTTCGATGCCCTCTGCCTTTAAATTGGTTGAAAGCTGAGGCCCTGCACCATGCACGACGATAGGAAACAGACCGATTTGTTCTAAAAAGGCCAATGATGAACAGAGGTTGTCGAGGTCGTTATCCAGTACGGCGCCACCGACCTTAATCACGGCAAAATGTGATTGTCCGGCGTTGACGAAGCGCTTGAGATATTGCTCTATCTCTTGGGGATTGGCCAAGTTTGAAAGTAGCTGAATAATGGTATCTTTAATTTTTGGTTGACTAGTGTGCATGTTGCTGCCCCTCGAGTATCTGGCAGTAGTGGTAAAAGGTTTGGTTAAGCTGAGCTAAAGATACCCATTCATCGGCAGTGTGGGCCTGTGCGATGTCGCCGGGGCCAAACACGATGGCTGCAAGCCCGGCTTCGCTGAACAGGCTGGCTTCGGTCCAAAAGTTAACCGCAGGGCCAATCGGCAAACCGCAACTGTTGGCCAGCTCGGTCGCGGCATGAATGGCACTGCTAAAGTCTTGATTGGCCGCTGGTAGCGTTGGGCCAACAAAATTACTGCTGACAGTAGTGTTGTCGCTAAACTGTTCGAGCACCTTGAGCATGGCTAAAGAGTCTTGCCCCGGTAGCGGTCTCATGTTGAGCACCATTTCACATTCGGCGGCGATCATATTGCCTTTAATACCGCCTTCGATTTTGCCAATGTTGAAAGGTAATCCTTTGAGGTTATCAAAGCTGGCACTTTGGCTTTTGGCCCACTCAAGGGCTTTGCCTATCCAGATACCGGCAGTATGAATGGCACTGTCGTCAATGGCGCGCGCTTCGCTAGCATGACCTGAGATACCAGAACATTTGACGGTAGCTGATTGATAGCCGCGATGAGCCAAGGTGGCTTTTGCGCCTGTTGGCTCTGCAACTATCACCTTTTGGAAGCCATGGGAGGTTTGCAAAAACTGTTTTACCGCTGCGCTTGAGCCATGTTCTTCATCGGATGAAAACAACAGGGCAACATCACCTTGCACCTGATTGACTGCCGCAAGCATACAGGCAGAGGCGCCTTTGATGTCACAAGCGCCCAAGGCGGTGACCTTATCGCCATCAACCTGTAGGGTGAACGGGTCTACGCTCCAAGTGGGCGCAACCGGCACGGTATCTATATGAAAATTAAACAATAAACTTGGCTTGCCTCTGGTGGCTAGCAAGCTGATTGAACCTTGTCCGGCATCGAGCATTTGAAAGTCAAAGCCCGGCAATTGTGCTTTGAGATAAACGAAAATGTCAGAATCGACGGTAATGGCCCTTGGTGGGTTTTGGGTGTCAAAACTTACCAGTGCCTGTAGATGGTCTAATATGGCTTGGCTCATTGCGCTGACTCCTTGTGGCTTTGTGCTGCCGCCATGGTTGATGACTTACCAAAGAGTTTGATAAAACCAAGGGCTTCTTCAATGCTCCAGCCAGCCGATTGGGCGTAGACCGATTGTTTGTCTTTTAAGATATTGTCGCTGTTAACTGCCACTGCCTGCACTTGACCCGGCGTGAGCTGCAAAGTGACTGTGCCGGTAACCTGCTGCTGGCTTGAGGACAAAAATGCTTCGAGGTCGGTCTTTAAAGGGTCGAAGAAAAAACCTTCATAAACCAGCTCTGTCCACTTTTGTGCCACGGTGGACTTAAAGCGGTTTTGCGATTTTGATAATACCGCATGTTCTAGCGCAACATGGGCTGCATGGATGGCGGCAATGGCTGGCGCTTCGAACACAATGCGGCCTTTAAGGCCAATGGTAGTATCACCGGTATAAATGCCGCGACCAACACCAAAGCTGCCAACCAATTGGTTGAGCTTTTGCATCACTTGTTCGGCACTGATGTCTTTGCCTAGGACTGCGCCGTCTAGGCTGACCAATTTGCCTTGCTCAAAGCGCATTTCGAGTTGCTGGCTGTCGAGTTGCAATTGATGTGGCAGGGCTGTGAGCACGTAACTGGCGTCATTGGGCTGTTGCCATTGGTCTATTTCAGAGCCTGAAATGGTGGCACCGAGCAGGTTTTCGTTAATGGAATACTGGCTGACTTTGTTATTGACGCTAAAGCCTTTGTCGAGCAGGTATTGTTGTTCGTACTCTCTGACGTTGCCGCCGAGTTTTTGGATCTCGCGAATGGGCGAGATGATGTTGTAGTCGCCTAGACAATGAACAGCCAAGTCAAAGCGTACTTGGTCGTTACCCATGCCGGTGCAGCCATGAGCGAAGTTTTTGGTGCCGAGTTTATCGCAAAGGGCGAGCGCCGATTCAACTATGAGGTAACGGTCTGAGCACAATAGCGGATATTGATTTTGATACCAGTGACCGCTTTGGATAAGTGGGGTGATCACCTTTTGCCATAGCTGTTCGGCAATGTTGACCTCGATGTGCTCTTTGGCGCCAAGCTCGATAGCTCTGGCTTTAATGGCTTGTTTTTCTTCCAAACTAACGCCGCCTGAATCGACAAATAAGGTGGTGACCTCATAACCCTTTTCAAGCAAGTAAGGCACACAAAATCTGGTGTCGAGACCACCAGAAAAAGCCAGTACAATTTGGTTGTCAGTAGTGCTAGTCATGTCATTGTTCCTTATTGGTTGATTAGGGTGGTCATAATGGCTTTTTGTACGTGCAGTCGGTTTTCTGCTTCATCGATGGCGATGCAATAATCGGCATCCATAACCCCATCGGTGGCTTTAATGTTGCGTCTTAGCGGCAAACAGTGGGAAAACTTGGCGTTGTTGGTTTTCGCCATTTTTTGCTCATCGACGATAAAGTGTTTGTTGCTGTCGCGCATTGGCTTTTCTGCGTCCCAGTTGCCAAAAAACGGCAGCGCGCCCCAGCTTTTGGCATAGACGATATCGGCACCTTCGTAGGCACTGTCGATATCATGGCTGATGTTAAAGCTGCCGCCGTATTGCTCGGCATTTTGCTTGGCAAGGCTAAGGTATCTGTCATCTAACAGGTAGTGCTCGTTCGGACACAACAAGGTGACATCCATGCCGAATTTACTGGCGATCAGCAACGATGAATTGGCAACGGCGGTATTGAGTGGCTTGGGATGATAGGTCCAAGTCAATAGGTATTTCTTTTTCTGCGGCTGACCAAGGTGCTGCTTGATGGCCTGCATGTGTGCCAACTCCTGACAAGGATGGGTGATGGTTTCCATGTTGATAACCGGCACCGTGGCGTACTTGGCAAAGGCGTGGATCATTTTATCTTGTCTGTCGTCTTGCCAGCTTTGAAACTGGGGAAAGGCGCGAATGGCAATCAAGTCGCAATAGCGGGATAACACTTTGGCTGCTTCAGTGACGTGTTCTTCGGCGTCGCCATCCATTGCAGTGCCAAGTTCAAAAGACAAAGGCCAAGCGCTTTTTCCCGGCTCCAATACCACCGCATGGCCACCCAACTGCCAAGTGCCTAACTCGAACGAGGTGCGTGTACGTAAGCTTGGGTTAAAAAACAATAAGGCAACGGCTTTGTTTTGCAGCGCCTTGCTTTGTAGCCCCTGTTTGAACTCATCGGCCAACGCGAGCATTTGTTCTAGCTCACTTTGCTGCCAATCGGCGGTGGTAATGAAGTGTTTCATGTTGTTTTTGCTCCTTACAAAAAGACCCGGCGTGGTGGCCGGGTCTCGTTATGTGTTTGTCGTTGCCTTTAAAGCGTGTTACACCAAAACGTACCCGGAAGTGGAGGTACGGCGACGGCGCATCATAATACTTGGTTTTTTGGCCTCAATTGACCAATCACAAAGCAACCGACTCAAAGCCGAGCTTAGCGCTGATGTGATTGCCGTTGTCAAAACTGAGTGCTTCATAACCTAGAAAATTTGTCGCTTGGTTAAACTTGCGCCAAGGATTACATAGGAACTCAATAAGATCAAATAAAAATATAGAAAAAATGAATAAAAATAAGATATGTGACATATTGGTTACATTTATATCTAATTTTTAACGGGGTTTTATGCACAGATGCCGTTTGTTCGAGGTTGACCAAGCGGCAGTTGAGGGGCTCTAGTATGACTGTGTTTTGGCGGTGGGTTTGGTTTGCTGGTTATAGCGGCGAACGGCAAAACCTAAAAACGTGATTGCACTGACAAATACCGCAGAGGCGAAAGTGTCTGCTTCAATACCCAGTTGAAACACTTGATTGATAATAAAGATTGGGGCATACAGCCAAATGAGGTGATAGATCACAAAGAAGATGATTGCGTTTGATTTTTTGGCTTCAAGACCATGGCTTTCCTTAAGAACATATTGCTAAACGTATCAGGCCGTATTTTAGCCGAATGTGGCGGGAGATTAAATTTCAAAGATAAAAAAAAGCCCGCTCAATTGAGCGGGCTGAAATACAAGTTGAAGAAGGAATTAAATCCAGGGAGGAAGCAATGATAATCCAACAAATCATGGCTCCCGAGGTGTCGGTTATCCGGCTCCCTTAAGCCCGATAACCCGTAACTCGTTGAGTTGTGTGTATAGTAATGAAGGCGAAGAAAATTGACAAACTAGAAAAATTTTGAATTTTCATTAGAAAAAATAATGTGTAATCGGTTTGTTAAGAATATTAATAAGTTATCTGGTCAAATTTCACCCTGCACTATTTTGAATAAATGTTAAACACTGGTCCATCCTCTCTTTTAAGAAGTCTAATTCTGCTTTGGAATGCGTCATCTCTGTTGCTTTAAGGTATTGTCGATAAGCTTTTTTATAATCACTTTGCTCAAAATACAACCCGCCAAGGCAGGTGTGGAAATGACGATATTCTTTTAGTTGCTGTTTTAATAGCAATACTTCATGTATGGCAAATGCCAGCCCTTTGGTTTTTGCGCTGACGACTGCGGCGTTGAGTTTGATCACCGGGTTTGGGTCGAGTTTGAGCAGCACTTTATACAACCCTTCGATTTGCTGCCAGTCGGTGTCTTGCTCGGTTGGGGCATGGTTGTATAGTGACGCAATCGCGGCTTGGATGGCATAGGGGCTGCCGCGACCAAGTTTGAGGGCTTTTTCAACCAGTACATCAGCCTGCTTTATCTGTTGTAAATCATAGAGTTGACGGTTTTGATGTTTTTGCAGAATAACTTCGCCATCTGGGCCGTAGCGGGCGTTTGCTCTGGCGTTTTGATGTAACATTAAAGCCAGTAAACCTATCACTTCTGGTTCGTTCTTTACTACGCTATGGAGCAAGCGGCAAAGCCGAATGGCCTCTTTACATAAGTCTGGCGCCTGTGGGAGTTGTCCTGTGCTGGTGAGATAACCTTCGTTAAACAGCAGATAAATGGTTTTCAGCACGCCTGTCAGTCTGCTATGCCATTGGCTAGGTGGTGGTATGTCATAGGTGATGTTGGTGGCCGCTATTTTCTTTTTGGCGCGAAGTAAGCGTTGTTCCATGGTTTTGCTAGGAATGACTAAGGCGTTGGCAATTTGTTCGACACTTAAGCCGAGTACATGCTTAAGGGTTAGGGCTACTTGAGTGGGTAAGTTCAGCGCCGGGTGCGAGCAGGTAAAGATTAATCGCAGTAAGTCGTCATTGTAGCTTTGCAGCAGCGCCTGCTCTGATAGGTCTGGCTCATCAAGTGTAGGGGCGATGGTATCATAGTTGGTGTGTTTGGCCGCGCGCCGGTATTGGTCGATAAACTTGTTACGGGCGGTGGTTACCAACCATGCAACAGGGTTATCGGGTTGTCCTTGTGGCCACTTAATAAGGGCCTGTTCTATTGCATCATGTAGGCAGTCTTCGGCGCTGCCGACATCTTTGCATAATGCAATGAGTCGAGACAGCGCCTGTGCATAGCTGGATTGGATCAGTGCTTGGGGCATGGATTAGTGTTGATCAAATACCATGATGGGGCGTATTTCAATGCTGCCGTACTTGGCACTTGGGATCTTAGCCGCCATGGCAATGGCATCATCGAGGTTGTCGCATTCAAGCAGGTAATAACCGCCAAGTTGCTCTTTGGTTTCGGCGAAGGGCCCGTCCGTTACCAGCATCTCGCCGTCTCTCACTCTCACGGTGGTGGCGGTATCGGTTGGCATAAGGGCATCGCCTGCCACCAGTTTGCCGTTTTCACGGACTTCTTCGGTAAAGCTCATATAAGCTTGAAATATTTGACCATTTTCCTCATCACTGCGGCTGCTTTCTAAGGCTTCAGCTTCGTAAATCAAACATAAATATTGCATCGTGATATCTCCGTTGGTTAAACAGGTTGTATTAAGTGTCATCTAAAAGACGAATAAACCAAGTAAAAACCGACAAAGTTTTTGGATTTTTTTTCAGTGGTGTAAATCAAGCACTTTGCCACCTTGTTTGGCTCAGCCAGTTTTGACTGAGCCAATGACAAATAATTGCTAATTCTCTCGTGGAACAGCCCAAGGGGCAAAATAGACATCGATCATTTTTCGGCAATAGAACCTAGCTCGGCTGTGTGCTGTAAAATTTCAAAATATTGACCTATAAGTTCCTTGGGTACGCCTTCACAGTAATAGTATCTGTCGCTCATCCTTTGTTTAGCTTTCGGGTGTTTGATTTGAGCTTGCTTTGGTGCTTCAGGCTCGTTGGGTGCTTGTATCGATTGGGTAAAGGCTAGATAGCCAATAGTCGCGAGGATAAGTAGAGCGGAAATGACAAGCTGTATTTTTTCATAAGAGTGACTTTTTATCTTTGGTTTATTTATCGGTGCAAAGCGAGCAAATTGTAAACGCAATTTTATTGTGATGTAAATACCTATTTTATGTTTTTACCCTTCTATGGTATTAAACCAGTGGGCCATATTTAAGTACCTTTAATTTCAAACTCTGACACCAAAATAATAGGGACTATGGGTGAGCGACGATGATCACTGTTTTACAGTGTTTTTCGAGGCATTTTAATACTCGGCCAATGTTGATTGGGTCGAGCGAGGCGAGGGATTCGTCGAGGATCAACAGGTCGGGGTTTTGCAGTATGGCTCTGGCGATATAGACCCGACTTTTTTCGCCGTGGGACAGGCTCCAGCCCATTTCGCCGACCACTTGCATCAGTTCTGCGGGCATTTTTTCCAGTAATTCGCCAAGACCCAGTTCGATGCAGATCTGTCTGGCTTGAGTGAGCTGTTCAGGTTCGGCTGGCCATTGGGTGCCCAGTAAAAGGTTGTAGGCTAGGGTTTCTGTAAACAGGAAGTTTTCATGATATTGCGGCACCATCACAACTTTTTGTCGCCACTTTTTGGCGCTCACCATATTTTGCTCGACGCCTTTGAGCAGTATGCTGCCTCTATTGGGCTGTCGCACGCCACTCAGTAGTGAAATTAAGGTGGACTTACCGCTGCCTGAGCGTCCTTCAACAATGATTTTATCTCCCTGCATCACGCTTAGGGAGCACCCATCGAGCACTGGCTCTTGGCGGTTGGGATATTGATAGCCGATATCCCTTAGTTCTAACAGTCGGTTGTTTTGGTTGCTCTGGTCACTGGGAAACTCAACTTCACTTTTAATGTGTTTTATTTGAGGGCTATCAAGCACTGGTGCGATGGTTGTCCATGCCACTAAAACGCGGATCACTTGTAAATATATAGAGGAAAGCTGAGCTATTGCGCCGGATATCATTAACCAAATACCAGCCCCTGCGGGTAGATTTACCATGTTGGTATTGGTTGCAAATCCGAGTAACACAATACCGATACCCAATACGTTCCAGCCTGAGGGGATCAGGCCATAAATGACTTGTAGTGCGTCGCGGCGTTTTTGTAGGGAAATATAGTTAAGGAGCTTTTGGTCTTCTTCTATGTGACGCAGTTTGGCCAGCTGCTGCACTTTGCGGGTGCGCTGGCCTATCATCAGTTCTGCCAATGAATGGGTTAGGCCGAGTCTGCCTTGGGTCCATTGCAGCTCTATTCGATAGAGCTGCCACATCACCGCTAGCATGAGCAGGCCAATGACGACAGATGCCAGCAATAGTCCCCATAAATTTAGCGTCAATAGGGTTATAAAGGCCAGCAGTAAGGTTACTACGGTGCCTAGGCTGCTTAAGACGAGATTTATGCTAGCCGATTCAAATTGTCCTGACTCATAGCATCTGGTGAGCAAATGACAGGGGCCATCGGCTTTGGCTTTGGCAAGCGGCATATCGGTCATACCCATCAGCATACGCCGCTTGATCTGAGCACTGAGCATTATACTCAGTTCGGATTGCTTTTTGCGGGTATAAAGTCTCGCTACCACAAAGCCTCCGAGCAAAACCAACCAAATGCTGAGCCAATCGCTGCCAGCGTGCCCTGCCAGTATGCCGCTGCCTAACACAAACCAAGAGGCAATAAAAAAGCTTTGTACGCTGATAAGCCCAAACACAAAGCCCGCGAGATAACGCCAAAGTCCTTGGCTTTTCAATTGCGCTAAGATACTTGGTCGCTCTTTTGGACTGATATTCCAAATGGTGTTGATTTTGGCGCCTGACATCATGGAGATAAAAAGCTTGCGATACAGCGCGTCACTCAGACCATCAATTGAGGCTTCAAACCGCGACAGTATATGCTCAATGCCACCTTGGCTGCGGATCTTTAAGCTATGGATCACCGCATCGATAAATTGTCGATGAGAGAGCTTGGTTTGGTTACCATCCGGCGCGATGACGATAAGGTTGCGTCTTGAGGATTTGGCGACGACCAGATAATGGTTTTGCTCCTCGCCAGCCAAGGCAATAACGCTCGCTCCCAATTTGGTCGTATTGCTCAAAAGGGAGGACAAATTCATTGATACTCTCTCACATTGCATGTCAATCTGTTCGCAATGTTGATTAAACCATTGATTGGGAGAGGTATTTAGCTCTATGTCTCTTAATGGCTCGGCAAGACTTTTGTCGCCGCCAAGTTTAATGCCGAGCTTTGATAGGCCCTGATGGAGATTATCCTGTTGCCACAGCAGTGCGCTTAATGGATTCAACGCTCCACCTCCACGGCTGTGCCAAGGTGGTCACCGCTCGCTTGGTTGATGTTGCCATTTGCGACTTTGATACGGCGCCATCGACCACTACCAAGCCAATCCTGCGCGACTTGGGTTTCTTGCTCAAGCAGTTGCTTGAATGCTCCACCTTGTGACAGCAATTGCTGTGGCGAACCCTGTTGCACTATGGCGCCATCGTCAAGCACCACAACTCGGTCGAATTGTTTGGCTTCTTCAACATCGTGGATCACACATACTAAGGTCATGCTTTGCCACTTCTTGCGCACGGTCGTCATCAGTTGCACTCTAGTGGACTTGTCGAGACCGCGAAACGGCTCGTCGAGCAGCGCCAGTGTGACGTTTGGCTTGTTGAGCGCCCGCGCAAGGCGCACTCTTTGTCCTTCTCCACCAGATAACAGCGAGCCTGCTTCGCCGCAGTCACTATGTATACTGTCGGGTTGCCCTTCTATCAATGGCCATAAGTCGGCCTCATCAAGCACTTCGCCTAGGTGTCCGGTATGCCCGCTGCCGTAGCTAATGTTGTCGATAATCGAACGCTTAAACAGATACACCTGCGGGTCTAACCAAGCAGACTGTTGCCTTAGTTGCGCTATCTTGGCTGGAGAGTGCGGCGAGCCGTCAATCAGCAACTCTCCTTGCTCCAGCTGGGCAAAGCCTAGCAAACTGCTTAACAATGTTGATTTACCAGCACCAGAAGTGCCGACAATGGCAATGTGTTCACCGGCTCTTATCTCTAGGTCGATTTGTTTTAGAGCCACTTCGCCTGCCACACTAAACGAGGCTTGTTTAAATGTGATGCTGGTGGCAGCCTCTGGTTGCTTAGGTTCAGTGCTGAGTTGTTGTGCTTGTTCTATCGGATCTTCACTGGCGCTTAACGGTTCTTGCAGCCGCAAAATGATGTTTCTTACCATCGGCGTCTGTTGCACGACAACGAACAGCGCTTCAGCCTTACCGGGTAAAAGCAACAACCAGTAAACCATTAGAATATTGGGTGCCACTAAGGTGTTTTGGTTGACACTCATGGCGATAATAACGGCGGCAAAGCCGTAGGTGAGTATGTCTTGGGCAAAAGAAAAGGCCAGAGTGGTTTTACGTTGAGCGTCTGCCGCTCTTGCCCAGCGGGTTAACGATTGTTGTTGTTCACTGAGGACGGTTGCCTCGCCGCTATGCACTTTAACGGTGAACAAGCCCAATAGGGCATTGGCGTAATGGCGCGTTAAGGTGCCGCTGAGCGTGCGCGTATTGAGGTCTTTTTGTGCGACAAAATGCTGCGCAATTAAAGGCATGAGCAGACAAACCACGACAAATAGACTCAGCCATAAGGCAAGCTCTGGTGCCAAATAAATTAGCCCGGCAAAAACCAACAAAACCACGCATAGCGCTTGGATAAACTCAACGACCAAAGCGGGAATATCTTCTATCGCGGCAACGGCATGGCTACGTTCAATCAGGTCCGATAACAAGCGGCTGGTAAAATAACTGTCTTTGAGTTTGGGGAGCTTTTCATAAAGGGCAATTCGAAACTGATCTTCTAGCCGCCTAGAGAGTTTTTGCACGCTTAACTGTAATGGTACGTTGACAACGGCTATGCCTGCGACGATAAAAAATACGACGATGGCGATCTGTGCCCGCAGTGGTCCGGGTGCCAGCAGATTGTCGAACTCAAACAGCATCTTAAAGGCGACGGCCTGCGCAGTGGTGGTAATACTTACCAACAGGGCTGAAAGCAAGATCACTGTCGGGCTGATGGTGCCTGCGGTTTTAATAAATGACCAAATGCTGGCGAAAGGCGAAACATTCGATGTAGCAAGCGCCTGTGCCAAGTTGTCGGTAGTGGTATCGGACGGTTCTCGTCGCTCTGATATGGCTTCGGTGGGAGAGAGCTTTAGGATCAAAGCGCCGCAAAAAAACAGGTTATCTTGTGGCGTTTCGTCTTGCTCAACTAAGGCGTCGGCATACCACGGTTGTACAGGACGTATGGTCCATAGGTGGCTTGGAATGATATCAAACCAATTATCTGGGTCACTTTGGTTGAGTTGGGCAAATAACTCTTGAAAGAGTTTTTCCGCCATTTGCCCTTTGAATCGACTCTCTTGCTCGGTGAGCTGGGCAATGAAGCGCAATATGGCGTCGGCTTTGGCGCCGGTTTGCCAGTTGCTTTGAATATCTTGAGTCGATCGCGTGAAAAGCTCAGGATTAATGCCGAGACGCGTACATTGATGTGCCAAAAATTCTTCTCGTTGCCACTGTGCAAAGCATCCGAGCCAGTTGCTTTGGTCCATATGGTCGCTGTAAATATAGGGGTGGCTGTGGGCAAACTTATCGGCGCGTATCCAGTAGCGTCCCTGCGCCGGATCGACAATCTGCAAGTAGCGCCCGACTTTGCGCCAGATCACGACAAAATGTGCGATATTGTTGCCGATATTGACCACTGCGATGGCTGGATACAGTGAATCGTCACCGTGACTGAGTTGCTCTGTTGGCACAATCATTTGATAGGCGTCAAAACCGATTTCACACAAAACTTCTTCAAGTCTGTCAATAGAGGTACCGTTGACATCGGTTTTACAAGTGTCGCGCAATTTTTCATAGTTGCTGGCAATACCAAAGCTATCGAGAATCGACTTAAGCGAGGCGACGCCACAATCCATATTGGAGGTTTGAACGACCTCTTTGGCAAAAAAACGGCGCTTCATGAGGCGTTTTTGCCCGCGAGTTTTTTATCTACGGCATTGAGCAGCAGCATCAAAGGTGCCAGAGATTCGGTTTTGACTTCAACGGTGACCGGTTGGCCGTAAGTCAGTGGAATGTTGGTGTCGTTAGGACTGTCGAGGTTGAGCAGTACGGTCACATGTTGAGCATCCCCTTGTTTGGCAACTTGGCTGACGGTGGCCGATAGGGTGCCGTATTGACGCCAAGCAAAGCCATCGACCTGTACCCGAGCAGGCTGTCCTTTGGCGATGTGACCAATGGCATCGGCGGCTTTAAAGCGGGTTTGCAACAACCAACCGGAACCATCTGAAATGGTCGCTAGCCGCTGCCCTTTGCTTACTTTGTTACCTAATACCAATTCTTTGAGCTGTACTACCTCACCCGCTTTGCTGGCATAAAGCCGGTATTTTTCCAGTTCTAGCTCGGCTTGCTCAATGGCTTTTTGCAGCTGCTCGGCATTGTCTTTGAGGTCGGTCAGTTGGCTATTGATTTGACTTAGGGCCAAGTCTCTTTCACGTTCATTGGCAGGGAGTTGGCGGTTTTTGTTGTCAAGGGTGATGCGGTAGACCTCGGTGGCCGATTGCGCTCTGACTACTTCAAGGTTTTGTTTGAGCAAGTCCATCTCTGCCACGGCTGAAGTTTTGGCCAGTTTTTTCATGCGCTGCTCAATGTTGATTTGAGTTTGCAGCACTTTTTGCGCTTGGCGCAGTTGCGCTTCGGTTTGACCTATCTCATTTTTCAAGCTGGTACTGAGTAGCTGATATTTTTGTTGGGTCAACAGGCTTTGTTCGCTCAAGATACGTTGTTGTTGTCGGTTGGCATTGAGTTCGTTTTGCAGCTTGGTCAGTTGCAATTTGGCTTTATCGTCTTTGAGTTGAAGCAGCAGTTGGCCTTTCTTTACCTGTTCGCCAAGGCTCAGATAGATGGCATCTATGGTGCCATCGACTTCGGGTTCGAGCTCTAAGGTGCCGCTTTGGGTTTTTATTACGCCGCTAACGGATGTGCGGTAGATATCGATGTCACCACTGACCGCCCATATTAGCAAGCTGGCGAGAAAGCACAGTAAAATGAGGTGAACAATGTCCAAGCGTGTAGAAAGTTGTTGTTCAAGCGCGCGTTTTGAGTCTTCGAATGCGATGGCCATATTGATGTTTTTATTTGATTTTACAAACACATGTATAGCATGTGTGGGACAAAAGATAAATGATTTGGGAAAAAGCCAAATGCGCAAAATCCAAACTGCTTAAATTTGCGGCACTGAGCGGTTTCTGATATAGTGCGCCACCGTTGTTGCCTCGGGACGGGCTCGCGAGGTTATTGTTTGATTAACCTAAACTTAGGTTCAGGTTATATAGGAATGCATTGATAATGCCGAATTTATATAAAAATCCATGGTTTCATATCAAAAAGCCAGCGCCTAACGCGACGATGCGTTTGTTTTGTTTTCCCTATGCCGGTGGCAGTGCCCAAGTTTTCCAAAACTGGCATCAAAGTTTACCTCAGGAAATTGAGGTTATTGGTGTGCAGTATCCCGGCCGCAACAGCCGCTTTGCCGACCCTCTGATCGGTTGTTGCAATGAGATGGTTAAGGCCATCATGCCCAATATTTTACCTGCGTTAGATAAGCCTTTTGTCTTTTTTGGTCACAGTAATGGTGGCTTGGTGAGTTTTGAACTGGCCAGAGCATTGCAGCAACGCGGAGTGACGACTCAACAGCATCATTTTATGTCGGCTAAGCGTGCTATCCATTTGCCAGAAATGAAGGCACCGGTTCACGCGTTGCCCCATGATGAGTTTATTGCTGAGCTTGAAACCTTGGGTGGTACGCCACCTGAGGTGTTGAACAATCGTGAGTTGATGGAGTTATTTTTGCCGGTGCTACGTAACGACTTTAGTATCAGCGAAACCTTTACCTATCAAGGCAGCCATAAACTCAATTGTTCTGCAACCATGCTCTATGGTGAGCAAGACAAAGAAGTGCCAGAAGCCGATGTGCTTAAGTGGCAAGAAATTGTCGCTAAGCCGACGGATAGCCGCAAATTCTCTGGTGGTCACTTCTTTATTCACCAGCAGACCGATGAAGTGTTGTCGTTCTTAAATGACAAACTCAGCGGTATCTTAAATCAATTGGCCATTAAAGCGATGGCGTAATGCCTGAGATTGATGATAAGCAGCTGTCGATGCGCCCAGCCACTAAAGCTGACAGGCGCTTCGTCAGGTCGCTTTATTTCAGTTCTCGTTGCGCTGAAATGGCCCAAGTCCCTTGGGATGAAGCGCGCAAAAAGGCATTTTTAAAATCTCAATTCGATTTACAACAAAAGCATTACGATAAAACTTACCCCAAAGCCGATAAGCAGATTGTGCTGTGGCAAAATCAGCCGGTCGGCTATCTTCATACTCATTTTGCGCACAAAGATAAGCGGCTGCATTTGATTGATATCAGTCTGCTACCCGAGTGGCGTGGCCAAGGTGTCGGCAGCTGGCTGCTCGGCCTGCTAATGGACAAAGCAACGGCCAAAAATGCGAAAATGTCGTTATATGTTCACCAATTGAATCCTGCAAAATCCCTTTATCTGCGTCTTGGGTTTGTCGAAGTCTCCAGCCAGCAAGGCAATCTTTACATGGAAACCCTCTAGGCGACCTGTCCTTAAATCACTCCACTTAATTGACCAAAGACGGCTTGAACTCATCAAAAAAAAACAACCGTTTTAGGACCATTTCACTTGTTATCCATGTATGTTCTACTACACTGGTACAGACTCGCTGAATAAAAAATAGCCAAAAATGGGAAAAGAACCGAGGAGCGCTCGGCCTTTGTTCTTCAACAAAATAAAAAAGGTAGTTATCTGTGCACACACATAATCAGCCATCGACGCCTGTATATGGCGAGACTGATACCAGAGAAGAACTCAATCATGTTTTACAGACTGGCATTTTGAATGAGCTGCTCAGAGAGCAGCTGACGCCAGCGCCACAACAGGCCAAGTCGATATCGGCCAAGGCTGAAAAGCAGCCTGAAGTGGAAAATGACCTACTTGCTTGCGCTAGTCATGCCGTTACCGGATGCCTTGGCGAGCAAGCATTTGAGCGTGCTGAACTACATCAACGTTTGAGTGGGTTGTTTCACCTGCAAAAATCCATTTACGACCAATGCGATATCGCGCCATCTTTGAGAAATCGACAATTTATTACACACAGTGGTTTGGTTTTATCGCCGGAACATTGCGTTACTACGGTGCTAGATGTCTTAAGGGTACGTTCGTTTTGGCGGGGTATCGATGAGGCAATTGCACAAAAAGTTGCGGGGCAGCAACGCCCTGTTCATATTGTTTATCCCGCTTGCGGCCCTTTTGCGCCCTTATTGCTCCCTCTTATTGGCTATTACAAAGCCAAAGGACTGTATTGTGCCAAGCAGTTGCAGATCACCTTGATTGATATTCAAATCGGCGCGGTGCAAAGTCTTGAAGCCATCATCAATCAAATGGGGATTAAAGATTATATTCAACAGATTTGCACCATGGACGCGCTGGCATACGATCCGGGGGAACGTGAGGTCGATATTGTGGTCTTAGAGGCCATGCAGCATGGTTTGAGCCGTGAAGGCCAGATCATTATTGCGCGACATTTTGCTACGTTGTTGCAACAAGATGGCTTTTTCATACCAGAGCAAATTGAAGTGAGTGCTGTGCTCAATCGGGCGCAGCGAGAGTTTGTCGATCAGTGGCGCGATGCCGATACGCTAAGCGAAGGCCATATGAGTGACGACATTAAGTCCGAGCGGATTGAGCTTGGCACTATTTTAACTGTCGATAAAGAGAGTTTACTGAACACCCCTGAGCGGGTGCTTGATGAAAACACTAGGCTATTGGAATGTGGTCTGGTTGATATTCCACCATTACTTGATAACGACGAGCAAACATTACTGTTGTGCACTCGTATTCGCGTATTTGGCGATGAGGTGATCGGGGAATATGATTCTGGGGTAACCCATCCGTTGCCGGATCAGCAAGTGTGCATCAATTTTACCCCTAAAGAAGCGCGAGCAGGGGATCTGTTGGTTAACAGCGGTGATGGCTTGCGTTTTTATTATCGTATGAATGGCTTGCCGGGCTTTTTGGCTACTTGGGCTGTGGGGAGTAGGCAAGATGAATAATGCAGTCCAGCCGCCCCCTATCCCAATGAAAGTGGTGGTGTTTGCGGCAAACCCTAATGCTGTTGCGGTGATCAACGGTTTTTATCAGCAGGGGTTGTTGGCTGGAGTTGTTTTACCACCTGTAGTTGATGGTTTTAACCAGCAGTTGCAGGCATGGCTTGAGTCGCAGGGGTTACCTTGTCATCGCCTGAGATCTGAAAGTATCGATAAAACGGCGGCATTTTTACTCGGTATCGAGTGCGACCTGATTCTCGCTTTCGGCTTCATGCCCGATTTTCCAGATGAACTTACAGGTATTGCTCAATATGGTTTTTACATTGTACTTGGTGCGCGAGTCGATAAATATGTCGGCGCAATGCCCTTTTACTGGCAAATACGTCAGCAGCAAAAAACCACTGAATTCAATCTACTCAAACTGACCACGGCGGATAAGCCCGACGAGTTGATGGTCAGCGAGGTGGTCAATATCGATCCCCACGATACCCTACAGTGCCTCGAAAACAAGTTTCAACAACTCACCCCAATATTGGTTGAACGCCTGATTGTGTCGTTGCGCGAGCATGGTGGACAGAATCACGGCGAGCCTATCAGCAATACTGGCAAATCTGCGCCTTTGGTTAAGGAGTCGGACTTATATGTCGATTGGCATCATATGAATGCCAAGCAAATTGCGGCATTGGCCAGAGCAGGCAACAGTGCGTTGTCGGGTTGTATTGTGGTTTTGGGCAACACTGAACTGAACTTACTACAGGCATCTGTGGTTGAACACCCGACCTTTGGCGTTGCCCCTGGGACCATTTGTCATATAGGTGAACCGGAAGGGGTGTTGGTCGCAACCGAAGATGGTGCGATACGGTTAGATGTTTTATCGAATGTCGATGGTGTTTTTGGCGCCATCAGTTTTGTCGAGCGTTTTGGCATCTCTGCTGGCATGGCGTTTGTGCCTCAGCCTGCCAGTGCTCAGTGCAGCAATAATAAAGAGGAATAAACAATGGCGGAACCTTTTATAGGTGAGGTTGACCTTTATGGTTTCAACTTCGCGCCTGAACATTGGAACCGATGCGAAGGGCAAGTGCTTCAAATCAGTACCTATCAGGCATTGTATTCACTACTTGGCACGGCATACGGTGGCGATGGCCGTACGACTTTTGCCTTGCCGGACCTGCGCGGTCGATTGCCGATCAGCCAAGGGCGCTTTCCAGGCAGCGCTTATGACCATGGAATGGGAGACAGTCTAGGTAGTGAAACGGTTACATTGACCAATGCGTCACTGGCAACACATGCTCATTTGGCCACTTTTACAGCGACAGTTGAAACTGCGGCTCAATGGCAAGTGTCAACCAGCCCGGCAACCAAGGATCAACCTCAAACGGGTAACTATCTCGCGTACAACGATGGTGGCCGCAACCCCGGGGTGTTTATGTATAAAGACAATCCAACGACAAAAGTGGATTTAAATGGCGTGAGCGGCGATGCGACGATCATCAAAGGCAATGTGTCTATCGACAATCGCGGTGCGAGCCAGCCATTTCATATTATGCAATCTTCATTGACCGCAAACTTCTGCATTGCAATGCAAGGGTTATTTCCATCACGAAGTTAGGTTATGTGGGTGTAAGAATCAATAGCTGGTTGCAGGTCATTCGATTGACCAAGTGGCCACATGAAGCAGATTTTAAAAGAGGAAAGTAACATGGCAGATCCATTTATTGGCGAGATCCGATTATTTGGTTTTAATTTTAATCCTAGAGGCTGGTTTTTTTGTAATGGTTCTTTATTGCAGATCAGCCAATTCTCTACCTTATTCTCTTTGCTTGGTACACAGTATGGAGGTGATGGCAGGGTCACTTTTGCTTTGCCAGACCTCAGAGGGCGAGTTGCGATGAGTAAAGGACGCCACCCCGGCAGTGCTTATGATTGGCGGATGGGGCAAGTCGGCGGAAGTGAAAGCCATACATTGACGGTGCTGGAGCTACCGCAACATAATCATGACGCGACGTTTACCGCGACCCAAGTGGGTCAGCCGCTGAGTGTACAGGTTTCTACCGACCCGGCGACCTTAGATAAGCCGAACGAAGGCAGTTATCTAGCCTACAACGATGGTGGGCGGAATCCCGGGGTGTTCATGTATCGCGATGATGCAGGCGCTGCCACTGTTGCCCTAGGCGGTGTCGGTGGCGGTAGTGCGTCTAAAGGTACTGTCACTGTGCAAAACAATGGTGGCAGTCAGGCGTTTAGTCTTATGCAGCCGGTGTTGACGTTGAATTATTGTATGGCCAACGTCGGTATCTATCCGCCGCGTAGTTAAACTTTATCGTCATCATTGGTAGTCGAGCGGCCCACGAAGGCCGCTCGAGTCATTTTGAAGATGGGATATTTTGTCTGGTAGATGATGTTTTGAGCGGTTTTTCAATACATGATTATACTTGTATGAGTTCATTTGCTTGGGTACGGATATGTTAGAGGTAAGTCATGGTTAGTCGGTTGATATTTATAGCACTTTGTATATTGTCATACATGGTGTCAGTCGCGAGCTTGACTGCTCAGGCAAATGTTGTTCAAGCCTCTGAGCGGGCGCAAATCACCGATGTTGTGATCATTGATGACTCGGTGCCCGATGCCTTTTTGTTCGAACAGAGTTTGGCAAAAGGCGCCAAAGTTCATCGTATTGGTCGTGCTGATAACGGCATCGCATCACTACTGAACACCTTAGCACAATACCAATCTCTAGACTCGCTACACATTATTTCCCATGCTGATGAAAACGCCATTTACCTAGGTAAAGACAAAGCCAAAGTCGCCGATTTGACGGCGCAAATACAAGCGTTGCAGCAGCGGGCCAAGATACTCAAACCCGGCGCCGATATTCTGTTTTATGGTTGTAACCTTGCCAAACAGCCTGAGCAGCAACGCTTGTTAAATCAGTTTCACCAGTCCTCAGGGTTGGATATTGCGGCATCGACCAATTTAACCGGTAATGCCAAGCTTGGTGGCGATTGGGCGTTTGAATATCAACAAGGTGCCGTTGATGCAAAGATCCCGTTTGATGAGCGACTACTTGCCGATTATCGTTATGTGTTGGTGACCGTGACCTTTGCTGGCTTAGGTGCATCAGAATCCGGTGGTACAGGGTACAAAAGCCTGACAGACGTCAACTTGGTGGTAGACAATCTCTTTAGCGGCTTTAACCCTGACATTGCCTATAACAATACCACCGATGCCAGCAAAACTTTGGTGATTAAGGCCGATGGTGTCGATGCCGAATCGTTCGATGTCAGTGCCATTACCCTTTATGCGTTTAATGCCAATGGCTTAAGTATTGCCTCATCATCGACCATTGTGTTTAAAGACAAAAACGGCACGACGTTGCAAACCATGACGCTTAACGCCAATAAGTCGATGGCACAGAATGTTGATACCGACATGTTCAGCATGTTTGACAACAACACCACATCCCCGGTGACGGGCGTTGCCCAAATAGACTTTAATTTTGCCTTTAATAATCATGGTGTTAACGGTAATGACTTTTCTAATCTGACATTTAAGAATATCACTTACACCAATGTGACAGCGCCAAGTGCCGCGCCGACGATATCGGGCGTGACCTATGATTCAAGCACCGGGAACTTGGTCGTTACTGGGACTAACTTTGATGCTAATACTGGTCTTGCCAATGACGTTACCGTCAACAAATTTACCATCACCGGCGAAGGTGGTGGTGGCTCAGCCTACACATTGACCTCGGCAACCAATATCGAGCGAGACTCGGCGACGCAGTTTACCATTCCTATCAGCGGCTCGGATAAGCTCAGACTCGATGCTCTACTGAATAAGAACAGTACCTCGGCAGATGACGGCACAGCCTATAATTTAGCTGCGGCAGATGACTTTATTGCGGCAATTACAACTGGCAATACGGCAATCGCCACCAACGCGATTACCGTGAGTAACTACGCCAATCCGGCCATTACCTCTGCGACATATAATGCCAGTACCGGCGCTTTAGTGGTCACCGGCACAGGCTTTAGCAGTATTAGCGGGGCCAATAATGACGTAGTGGCAAACACCTTTACCCTGACAGGAGATAGTGGCGCCACTTATACCCTAACTGATACGTCGAATGTTGACGTATCCAGTGCTACCACTTTTACTTTATCACTCAGTGCCACCGACAAGTATCATGTGAATGGGCTGCTCAATAAAAACGGACTCAATGCTGCCAGTGGGCAGGCGTACAATCTGGCCGCAGCAGATAACTGGATGGCTGGTGGGGCTGCCAATGTTAATATTGCCGATTCTGCTGCAACCATTACGACCAGCAATGTGACTGCACCGGCAGTGACCTCGGCGACTTATAATCAAGGCACGGGTGTGTTGGCGGTTACCGGTAGCAACTTTGTGGCTAAGGTTGGCGCGACCAATGATGTTGATGTGACCAAGTTAACCCTGACCGGTGAGGGCGGCAATACCTACACCTTAACTTCAAGTAATGTCGAGATAACCAGTGCCACCAGTTTTAGCGTGACTTTAAATAGCGCCGATAAACTCAACATCAACGGTCTGCTCAATAAAGATGGCACTCAGGCGGATGATGGCGCAACCAATTATAACTTAAATGCTGCCGATAGATATCTTCCGGCAACTGATTCTGCCAGTAGCATTGCTGATACCACCAATGCGATTACGGTCAGCAATACTCAGGTGCCGACCATTACCTCAGCGACGTATAACGGCTCGACCGGTGTATTGGTGGTTACCGGTACTGGATTTGCCAAGAAAACCGGCGCGGCTAATGACATCGATGCCAGCAAATTGTCTCTTGCTGGAGAAGGTGGCAATAGTTATACGTTAACGTCAACCAGTGTTGAAGTCAGTTCACTGACCAGCTTTACCTTAGTGCTCAATGCAACGGACAAAATCAACGTCAATGGTTTACTCAATAAAGACGGCACCACCTCGGGAGATAACACTACCTATAACTTAGCTGGAGCTGAGGATTGGCAGGCAGGGGCTGGCACATCAGCCACAATCGCCGACCTGACCAGTAACGGTGTGACAGTAAGCAACACCCAAGTGCCGACTGTCACCTCCGCGACCTATGATTATTCTACTGGCGTATTGGCAGTGACCGGTACCAATCTGATCAAAAAGTCCGGTGTAACCAATGATATTGATTTGACGAAAATCACCCTCAAAGGGCTTGCCAGCGGTACGCGCACATTGACTACCAGCAATGTTGAGATCACCAGTGCAACGGCATTTTCCGTCACGCTTAACAGTGCCGACAAAACGGCTGTCAATGCTTTACTCGATGCCAATGGAACTCAGTCGTCCGATGCAGTGACCTATAATCTCAGTGCAGCTGAAGATTGGGCGGCCGGTGCTGCCGCCTCTGCCACTGTTGCCGATACCAGTGGTAATGGCATCACCGTATCGAATGTGCCGCAACCGTCTATTACCTCCGCAACTTATAACTTCTCGACAGGGGCGCTAGTGGTGACGGGGAGCGATTTTTCAGCTACTGTGGGTTTAGCCAACGATGTTGTGGTCAATAAATTGACCTTGACCGGCGAAGGCGGCAGTAGTTATACCTTGACCAGTGCCACCAACGTTGAAATCGACAATGCCACGCAGTTTACCGTGACGTTGGCTGGTGCCGATAAACTGGCGGTTAATGGCCTGCTTAACAAAAATGGCACAACCGCTGATAGTGGCACTACCTATAACCTCGCTGTGGCCGATGATTTTATTGCCAATGTGACGGCAGGCAATACCGCCGATACCACAGGTAATGGTGTCACGGTCAGTTCGGTTTCTGCGCCAACGGTTAGCTCTGCCACCTATGATTTTGCCACAGGCGTATTGGCGGTGACCGGTACCAACTTCACCAGTGTCAGCGGCGCTGCCAATGATGTCGATACCTCCAAGTTGACACTGACCGGCGATGCTGGCGGTACATATACCTTAACCACCTCAGCGGTAGAAGTCAGTTCAGAAACCGCCTTTAGTGTCACTTTAAATGCTACCGACAAACTCAATGTGGGTGGCTTGCTCAATAAAGACGGCCTGACCTCTGGCAGCGGCACAACTTATAACTTGGCTGCGGCGGATAACTTTATCGCTGGCGCCGCGCCCAATTCCAATATCGCCGATACGACCGGTAATGGTGTTACCGTCAGCAATGTTGCTGCGCCCACGGTTACCTCTGCCACTTACGATTTTGCTAACGGCGTGCTGACGGTTACCGGCACCAATTTTGTCAAGGAATTTGGTGCCAACAACGACATTGATGTCATTAAGTTGACACTGACAGGAGACAGCAGCGGCAGCTACACCTTGACTTCGACCTCGGTGGAGATCACGGATGCAACCACCTTCAGCGTGACGCTAAATACCGCAGATAAACTCAACATTGGCGGTTTGCTCAATAAAAATGGCGTGGCTTCCGGTAGTGGCACTACCTATAACTTAGCGGCGGCAGACAATTATCTCGCTGGTGCCGATGCCGCTGTAGATATTGCCGATGCCACAGGTAATGGGGTGACCGTCAGTAATGTGGCTTTACCTACGATAACCTCGGCAACCTACAATGCTGCCACCGGGGTATTTGCGGTAACTGGGACTAACTTAGTCAAAGAAGTTGGCGCCACTAACGATGTGCTGGTGTCTAAGATGACCGTTACCGGGGAGGGCAGCGGTACTCGCACCCTGACATCCAGCAATGTTGAGATCACCGATGCCACCAGCTTTAGTGTGACGCTCAATAGTGCAGACAAGTTGGTGGTCAATGGCCTGCTTAACAAAGACGGCACCACCTCAGGCGACAACACAACCTACAATCTGGCCGTTGCAACCCTGTGGTTGCAAGGTTCTGATGCCACCGCTAATTCTGCCGATGCAACCAACGCCATTACTGTCAGCAACACAGCTGTTCCAACGGTTACCTCTGCAACTTATGATGCCGCTAGCGGGGTGTTAGCCGTTACCGCTACCGGTTTGGTCAGTAAGTCAGGTGCCACCAATGATGTTGACGTGACCAAATTGACACTCACCGGTCAAGCTGGCGGCACGCGAACGCTGACCTCTGGCAATGTTGAGATCACCAATGAAACCAGTTTCTCGGTGACTCTCAACAGTGCCGATAAACTGGCGGTGAATGGCCTTTTGAACAAAAATGGCACCACTTCGAGTGATGCAACCTCATACAATCTTGCCGCCGCAGAAGACTGGCTGGCAGGTGCAGCGGCATCTGCCAACATCGCAGATACCACAGGCAATGGGGTTACGGTGAGCAATGTCGCCAACCCAACTATTACGTCGGCTAGCTATGATGTCTCAACCGGTATTTTGGCCGTGACTGGCAGTGATTTTGTTGCCAATGCCGGTGCCACAAACGATGTTGACGTCAGCAAATTGACTTTAACCGGTGATGGCGGTGCAAGTTATACCTTAACCGGCAGCAGCGTTGAGATAACCAGCGCCACCAGTTTCAGTGTGACGCTCAACGCGGCCGATAAGCTGCAAGTTGGCGGCTTGCTCAATAAAAATGGCACCACCTCAGATAGTGGTACCACCTATAATTTGGCGGCCGCAGACAATTGGATGCCAGCTACCGACAGCGCCGCCAATATTGCCGATACTACTGGCAATGGCGTTACGGTGAGTAACGTTGCCAATCCGACGATCACTTCTGCAACTTATAACGCAGGCACTGGGCAATTGGTACTAACAGGCACCAACTTCGTTGCCGAAGCTGGTGGCAATAATGATATTGTCACCAGTGCATTGAGCTTAACCGGCCAAGGTAACGCATCTTACACTTTGACCTCGTCGGCTGTTGAGGTGAGCAGCGCAACTGCGGCGACCATTACTCTCAATGCGAGCGACAAAGTTAATATCAATGGTTTGCTGAACAAAAACGGCACCCTAGCTGGTGACGGTAGTACATACAATCTTGCCGCCGCCGATAATTGGTTGGCAGGGGCTGCTGCCTCTGTGGATATTGCCGATAGCACTGGCAATGGCATCACTGTCAGTGGTGTGGTGACGCCGACAATTACCTCTGCCACTTACAATGCGGCCACCGGCGTTCTTGTGGTCACTGGTACGTCGTTTGCTGTTTTGAGTGGCAGCAATAACGATGTGGATGTGACCAAGTTGACCTTAACCGGTGAAGGCAGTGGTACCTATACACTAACCGGAAGTGGCGTCGATATTACCTCCGAAACCTCATTTTCGGTGACGTTAAGCGCAGCTGATAAGTTGTCGCTCAATAGCCTGCTGAACAAAAACGGCACTCAGTCGGATGACAATACTACCTATAACCTTGGTGCCGCCGACAATTGGCTTGCTGCTGCGCCAAGCGCAACAAATATTGCCGACTTGACTGGTAATGCGGTGACCGTTAGCGCGGTGGCGACGCCAGCACTTACCGCTGCAACTTATAATGCCACAACCGGTGTATTTGGTTTTACCGCTACCTCGCTTATTTCCAAGTCGGGCAGTAACAATGATATCGATCCGACAAAATTGACGGTGACAGGTGATGGTGGCAACACTTATGTGTTGACCGGCTCACAGCTGGATATCAGCAGCGAAACCAGCTTTAGCATCACTTTAAGCGCTACAGATAAAATCAACGTCAATGGGCTGTTAAATTTGAACGGCACGTTAAACGACAGCAATACCGCCTATAACATAGCGGCGGCCGACAACTGGCTGACGGGCGCGGCGGCTTCGAGTAATATTGCCGATGCGACAACGCCTATTACCGTCAGCGGTGTGGTTGTGCCGACCATTACTTCGGTCACCTTTGATGCCACCACGGCTGACTTGGTGGTCAATGGCACTGGTTTTGTCAAAACCGCTGGGGCTGATGTCAATGCGGCCAACCTGTTTACCTTTACCGGTCAAGGTGGCAATACGGCCACCTTGTCTATCATGACCGCCCAGATCACCAGCGAGACTCAGTTTACCCTCAATGTTCACTTGGTCGATCGCCATAAAATTTATGGGCTACTCAACAAAAACGGCACTTTAGCCGAGGATGGCACGACTTATAATATCAATTTCCTCGATGGCTGGATGCCCGGTGTTGCGGCTGGCGTGAATGAATCCAGTGCCACCAACGCCATTACCGTCAGTAATGTGATCACGCCAAGCAATACCGCATCGACCTATAATGCCACTACTGGTAATTTCAGTATTGCGGGGCTTGGCTATGCGCAGTTGGCTGGGGCCAACAATGATGTTGATGTCACCAAGTTCACGGTGACAGGTCAAAATGGTGCAACTTACACACTAACCACCAGCAACATCGAGGTGACAGACTCGAAAACCATTAGCTTGACGGTTAACGAGGCGGACAGAATTGCGCTCAACGGTTTGCTCAACAAGGCAGGCTCAAGCGCTGAAAGTGGCACAACCTACAACCTTGCTGCCGCCGATAACTTTATTCCAGCGGCGCTCAGTACCGCCGATATTAGTGACACTACCACCAGTATTAGTGTTAGCAATATCACCACCCCGACCATTACCTCGGCGACCTACAATTTTGCCAGCGGGGCCTTGGCGGTCACCGGCACCAACTTTAGACGCCAAAGTGGCGCGAATAACGATATTGATGTCACCAAACTGAGCTTAAAAGGCGAGGCTGGCAACAGCTATACCTTGACCAGCAGCAATGTGGAGATCACCTCCGAAACGGCATTTAGCGTTACTTTGAGTGAAACCGATAAGATCAACGTCAATGGTCTGCTCAACAAAGACGGCACTGGCGCAGAAGATACCACAGTTTATAACCTCGCTGCGGCTGACAATTGGATGCCAGCAGTGCTCTCAACTGCCGACATTACCGATGCCACCAATGGCGTTACCGTCAGTGGTGTTGTAACTCCGAGCATTACCTCAATCACCTATGACTATGCCACCGGCACCATCACGGTGACCGGAACCAATTTCGTCAAAAAATTCGGCAGCGCCAATGACGTTGATGTTTCCTTGCTGACTTTTACCGGTGAAAACGGCCAAACCTATACCATTACCAGTGCCGTTGATATTGAGATCACCTCATCGACAAGCTTTACCATTGTGCTTAGTGGTGCCGACTTAGCGGGCATCAACGCATTGATCACCGCCAATGGCACAACGGCGGCAAGCGGCACCAGTTACAATATTGCAGCGGCCGACAATTGGATGACCGGCACCGCAGCCAGCACCAATATTGCCGATGGTACTACCGGCGTAACCACATCAAATGCACCTGTGCCGACCATAACTTCAGCCACTTACGACTTTGCTAGTGGTGCGTTGGTGGTGACTGGAGCAGACTTTAAGGCGAAAACCGGCGCTCTTAACGATGTTAGTGTGTCGAAACTGACCTTGACCGGTGAAGGTGGCACAAGCTACACCCTTACCTCTGGTGATGTGGAAATCACCTCGGTTACTGAATTCAGTGTGACCTTGAACGCCAGCGATAAATTGGCGATTGGGGGCTTGCTAAACAAAAATGGTACGTTATCGGACAGCGGTACGACCTACAACCTCAGCGCAGCCGATGACTTTATTGCACAAGTGACCACCGGCGATACCAGTGATACCACTGCCAGCGTAACGGTGAGTAATGTCGCAGCGCCAACAATCACGGCAGCCACCTACGATGTTGCCACCGGCAGCTTGGTGGTGAGCGGCAGCAATTTTAGCGCAAAAAGCGGCGCGACCAATGACATTGATATTTCAATGCTTAGTTTTACCGGTGAAGCCAGTGGCAGCTATACCATTACCAGCGCCTCTGATGTTGAAGTGACTTTAAGCAGTTCGTTTACCGTGACCCTAAGTGGCACCGATCTACTAAACGTCAATGGCTTGCTCAATAAAAACGGCAACAGTGCAGATGATGCTACCAGCTATAATCTGGCCGCTGCCGATAACTGGGCAATAGGGGCGGCGCCATCGACGGATATTGCCGATAGCAGCAATGGGATTACCGTGTCGAATGTGGTGGCACCAGCAGTCACCTCTGCCACCTATGATGCTACGACTGGCGTCATTGTGGTCACCGGCACCGGTTTTAGCAGCAAGCTTGGCGGTAGCAACGATGTCGATATTTCGTTGATCACCTTTACCGGTGAAAATGGCGCAACCTACACTTTGACCAGTGCCACAGATATTGAAGTGACCTCAACGACCAGCTTTACCCTGACCTTAAGTGGCAGCGATAAGACACAAGTGGATGGTTTACTCAACAAAAATGGCGGAGCCTCGGACAGCAGCGGCAGCAGCTTTAATATAGCCCTTGCCGATAATTGGCTGACGTCGGCGGCGCCAAGCGTCGATATTGCGGATGCAAGCTCACCTGTGACGGTTTCTAATGTGACGGTGCCGACCGTATCATCGTCAACCTATGATGCTTCAACCGGATTGCTTAGTGTGACCGGCACCAATTTCCGCAATTTCCCGGGTAGCAACAATGATGTGGACTTAACCAAATTCACCGTTAAAGGTCACGGTGGCGCAACATACACCCTGACCACCACTGGGGTTGAAATTACCAACAGTACAACCTTTAGTGCGACGTTAAACAGTGCCGACCAAACCGGGGTTGAACCGCTGTTTACCAAGGCAAGTAACGCCGCGCTAGACAATACATTCTATAACTTGGCTGCTGCCGATAACTGGATGCTTGGCGCTGCGCCCTCAACCGATACTACTGACACCAGCGCCAATATTTTTGTCTCAAACCTGCAACCTGCCAAGGTGACGTTGAAGGCCAGCACCACTACCATTGCCGAAGCGGCTGGCAGTACCACCTTGACGGCGGCCATTTCGCGGGTAGTGGACACTAATGTCTCAGTCAGTGTTGGTCTATCTTACAGCGGTAGCGCGACCAGTGTCGCAGACTACACTGCACCGAGTAGTATTGTCATTAGTGGTGGTTCAACCAGCGCCAGCGCGACTTTAACTGCCGTTGCCGATAGTGCCATTGAGACTAACGAAGCCGTGATAGTTGATATCGCCTCGGTGACCGGTCCCAATGCTCAAGAAGATGGTGTACAGCAGCAAACCATTACCATCACCGATGATGACAGTGCCTTGGTTACCCTATCGTCCAGCAGCAACAGTATGGCTGAAACCGGTGGCAGTGTGACCTTGACCGCAACCCTAGATAAAGCCTCTTATGAAGCCGTGACTGTTAGCCTTGGTTATAGTGGTACCGCCAGTAATGGTACTGACTATGGGACGCCTGCGGGGACGATCACCATTAGCGCGGGCCAAACGACGGGCACGACGACTCTCAATGCGACCAGCGATGCCAATATTGAACAAAGCGAAACCATTATTGTCGATATCACAGCTGTGAGTGGCGGTAAAGCCAGTGAAAGCGGCACTCAGCAACAAACAGTGACGATCACAGATGATGATACGACGACTGTGACCTTGGCTGTAAACAACAGCACCATGTCAGAAACCGGTGGTAGCAGCACAGTGACGGCGACATTGGATAAGGCAACTTATGAGACGGTCACCGTGTCTTTGGGTTATGGCGGCACGGCAACCAGTGGTACTGACTACGCCACACCAGCGAGCAGTATTACCATTGCGGCGGGTCAAACCTCTGGCACCGCCACTTTAACCGCCACGGCAGATAGCAGTGTCGAAGCTGATGAAACCATTATTGTCGATATCACGGCTGTGAGCGGTGGCAAATCCAGTGAAAGCGGCACTCAGCAGCAAACAGTGACGATCACCGATGATGATACGGCGACTGTAACCTTGGCTGTGAACAACAGCACCATGTCTGAAACCGGTGGTAGCAGCACAGTGACGGCGACATTGGATAAGGCAACTTATGAAACGGTCACCGTGTCTTTGGGTTATAGCGGCACGGCAACCAGTGGTACTGACTACGCCACACCAGCGAGCAGTATTACCATTGCGGCGGGTCAAACCTCTGGCACCGCCACTTTAACCGCCACCACAGATGGCAGTGTCGAAGCTGATGAAACCATTATTGTCGATATCACGGCTGTGAGCGGCGGTAAAGCCAGTGAAAGCGGCACTCAACAACAAGCAGTGACGATCACCGATGATGATACGACGACTGTGACCTTGGCTGTAAACAACAGCACCATGTCAGAAACCGGTGGTAGCAGCACAGTGACGGCGACATTGGATAAGGCAAC
>JBFHGJ010000071.1:0-29207 GCA_041583135.1 Alteromonadaceae bacterium
CACGCTCGGCCATCACCCGGCCATGGTGGTCGTATTCATAAACCGTGCTCAACGCCTCGGCGCTACCATAACCTCGGGTCACCTCGGTCTGCCTGCCCGCCTCGTCATAATCAAAGTGGGTGATAAGCCGTGCCCCATTGGGGTCGATTATCTCATCGGTCAAGCGCCCTTGGTCATCATAGACATACTCGGTCACGCGATTTTCAGCATCAGTCGCGGTTTTGACCAAACCTAAATGATTGTAGGCATAAGCCACTTGCCGAATGAGACCATCGGCAATACTCTCCTGTGTACTGACCCGGCCCAATTCATCGCGCTTAAACGTGACGGTGCGCCCTTCACCATCAATGCTTTGATGGACCTGACCGTTATCGTCAAACACCGTTTGACTGACCAGCGTGTCATTGACATAGGTGGCAATGGCCTGCCCATTGTCGTCATACTCAAAGCGGGTGTGGGTCGCCCCACTGGTATCGAGTGCCCCTTCAAGGTCAGTTGAGGCCAGCGTGGCCCCGGCCAGCGTACTCACCACCTCACCAAAGGCGCCCAAACGGGTCTCCGACACCATGCCCTCGGCACTGATGCGCCGCACCTTTTTGCTGATACCGGTCTCATCTCCAGCCAAATACACCGTGCGCACCTGGGTATTGGCGTCGCCCCCCACCTCAGTGGTGGTCACGCGGCCAAACACATCATAGGTGGTTTTGACGCTTTGCCCAGCACGGGTAGTGGTGACCACCTCTTGACCGTTGACCACACTATATTGCATGTGCGTGTCAATGCTTTCACCGTCAAACTGGTGCACCATCCGGCCAAAGCCATCGTATTGGGCACTGGTGCTGATACCTTCGACCACCACATTGCCACTGAGTTTGCCTTGTATTGAGCTCAATTGGAGGCCACGGAAATCATAGCCGATATCGGCTACCTCGACTTTGCCTGACACCGTTTGCTTGCTGCGCACCAGCTCGGCAAAGGCGTTGTATTGCATCTGTTGGCCACGGGCTTGCAAGGCCGCATCGCGCTGCTCGGCGCTTAACGTATTGTCCACCCCCGCCACCGATTGCACCATCATGCCACGGTGGTTATAAGCGTGCAGACTGGTGCTACCGGCACTGCCGGCAAAGGCGCTGATTTGACCAAATTCACTCAAGGCGCTATCGCCCCCGACCAAGCTCGCCAGCGACAACGCCCCCGACGCGCCCGTGAGGCTCAGCTGGGTTTGATAAACCGTTTGACTTTGCACCTCACCAAAGCGGTTGTAACGGGTATCGCTGACGGTGCCATCGGCCGCCACCGTGCGCACCAACTGGTTGGCTTGGTTGTAGTAAAAGACCGAGGTTTGACCTAAGCCATTGGTGGTTTTACGCACTCGGCCTCGGCTGTCATACTCGTGAAAGGTACCGTAGAGGTTGGTACTGTCATCATCGTTGCTATCACGTCGATACTGCTCGGCGCTTTGGCTGTGTTGCAAGCGCCCGGCTTCATCATACGCATTAAAACGGATACGCCAGTCGGCGTTGCCATTATCCCGACCTTGTGCCACATGGGTGACATTGCCCGCCACATCGTAAGTGTATCGGGTAGTCAGACCCTTGTGGTCTACCGTGCCCAGCAGTTGCCCTTGGGCATTATAGCTGTACTCGGTAAACTCAACCGGTGTCAGCCCGGCAGTATCTGGCCAAACAAACTCGCCATTGGGATACGCCGATGGCCTTGAAGTGGCAAAACGCTGCTCTAAGCGCACATGGTTATCACTATCATAAGCATACGTCACCAGCAAACCGCTGTTGGACAGCTCCGCCAACAATCGCCCGGCGCCATCGTAATGTCGCTGGGTCACTTGCACCTCACCGCGCTGCTCAGCGCCATTGTCCGCTGTGGCCAGCGCCGTCAGCCCGGTGAGGTTTTCACCGAGCGGATTGGCCAGTCCCAAGACATTGCCAAAACGCCTGACCTGGGTCTGCTGACCGGCTGAGTTATAGTCAAAACGGGTCAACAGCGCTTGGTTGACCCCTGTGGCCTTAGCGCCTTCACCCGTTAAGGTCGCCACCAATTGGCCATCATCACCATAAAACTGGCGGGTCAAGCGATAATGACCCGAGACACTCACACTTTGCTTATCATCGCTTAACGTCCCCGCCTCGCTATAGGCCAAAGTGGCACTGAGCTGACCATCCGGGGTATAGCGATATTCCGTGACATAGTTTTGGCCATCGACCTCGCGATAGCGTTGACCTTTGGCGTTGTACAGCACATAGCTGTGACGGTCATCGTTGTGGGCTGTTGCCTGTAAGGTCAATACCCCCGCCAAATCATTGCTGCTCAACGTACCACCATGGGCCGTGGTGCCGGTCAACCGCCCGGCATCATCATAACGATAACTCACCACCTGACCCAAAGCGTTGACTGTCGCCACCTGACGGCCACTTAAGTCATAAATCACCTGCTCGCTCGCGCCATCGGGATAACGGGTCTCTATCAAGCGGTTTTGCGTATCATAGTCAAAGGCCACCTGCGAAAAGGCATTGAGGTTGGCCGCCGTGCCTTGGCTGCTTTGTATCAGGCGTAAATTCTTATCAAAAGTCTTGGTGGTCACCAAGCCACTGTTGTGGCTGATACTGACCACCGAGCCGTCGTCTTTATTGCTGTATTGATAGGCGACCTCGCCTTGACCGCTTATCGAGTGGGTCAAGCGGCCCAAGCCGTCATAGGTGTGATGGGTCACCGCCGTATCTTGGGTTTGGTCCAGCCCCCCTTTGGTGGTGAAGGTTTGCAACAAACGGCCATAGGGGTCATACACATATTGCTCACGCTGAGCCATCACGCCAGTGTCAGTGCCCAGATATTGCGTTTTACTGGCCAACAGCCCTTGGGCGGTATAGGTAAAATCCACCTGCTGCACTGGCGTCACCGTTTGCGCCGCCGACCAACTCTCAAGGGAAGCCAAATCTCGCACACCGCTGTATTGGCTTTGATGGCTGATTTGCCTGCTGAGCTGACCCAAGCCGTTATACACCGACTCGCTGACCCGGCCACTGTCACTGATTTGATAGCGTAACCGGTTGCCCTCATAGAGATAATCGCTGACCCGCGTCCCGCCGTCCTCAACGCTCACTCGGGTTTGAATGAGGCGATTTTGCGCATCATAATCGCGCACCTCCAACTCGCCATCGGTGGTGGCATCAATCACCTTGATTTGATTGCCGTTGGCATCGTATTCATAGCGTTTGGACGCCGCCACCGACACACTGAGCGCCGCATCCGGGTTGTCTAAGTCATAGCGCGCTTCATTGGCGCCCCCAAGACCATTGCGATGGGCCACCGAGGTCAAGTTGCCTTGGCTGTCATAGTCATACAAGGCATAACTGTATTTGCCATCCACCACCTTGGCACGAAACTCGCTCATCAAGCCGGTGGTGCGGTCAATGCGGTATTGATATTGGTTTTGCGTGTTAGCGCCGGTCAGTGCGTTTGCCACACTGACTTTGGTCAACTCGCCAATGTATTGATAGTTGGTGACCTGCCCTTCGCCATCGCGGATACTCTCCACCCGGCCTTGGCTGTCATAGGTAAAGGTTAACGCCGTGCCATCACTGTTGGTGATGCTCAGCAGGTTGTCACTGTCGCTATCATTGTCGCTGTCATAATAGGCATACGTGGTCACATAATTGAGGCTATCGCTGGTATTGTCTGGGGTTAAATCCACGGTCACCGTCTCAAGGCGGTTGTCACCGTCATAGCCATAGATGACATTAAAGGTCGTTTGATTGGTGGCATTGTCTACCACCCGATAGCCCGTCAACACACTATTGGTATAGTCAAAGTGAATGGTTTGGCTGGTCACACCGCCATCGATATCGGCAATGTGCTGTTTCAGCTCGCTGATATGGCCGCCGCTGCGCAGGATGTCATACAGACCATAGCCGTTTTTATCCAGCACCGCGAGCAATTGTCCGGCACTGTCATAACGCTCGGTCACACCGCTGCTGCCTTCGGTATATAGCCAAGTGCCGTCGGTTTGTTCTACCAAGGTATCATGAGCGCCTGACCCGGCGGTCGAAGTCCACACCCCATTGACCACCGCAAACTGCTGGACCGCACCACCATCGGTAATACGCTTGTGATTGGTCACATCCAAGCGCCGCTCAAAGCCCAGTCGCCAGCCATCATCGACCTCCGCCAGCCCTTGGCTGTTGTAGCTGCGCACCGGGCTGAAGTTCACCCCAAGCCCTTGCAACTCACCGTCTTTGCGCTGCACCACCAGGTTACCGCTGTTGGCATTGACAAACACTTGCGACCCCGCCTGACCCAAACCACTTTGACCATGCTGTGAGGACAAACCAAGTGCACCTAACTGGGTATTGAATAACCCAAGCGTATTACTGCTGACGACTGCAACCATAATCCTAACGACCTCTTAAAAACCCAAATTCCTTCACCTCAAGGCAGCGACACCTCAAGACGTACTGTAGACAATGACACGGTAGTGGTTGGCAATCTTTTTGTTGTTGGCATTGCATTAAACAACCTTTCCTTTAAAACGACGTGTCTCCCATAACTTTATTCCGGCTTTTTCAGATTTTTTTCAGTGCTTTTTTCAACTTTTTTGCAATTAATTTTCAAATGACTGATTTTTAAGGGAATATTTTTTAAGTTTTTTATGTTTAGAGGAGAAAGAATGAAGTCTAAAACGTCAAAAAGTCGGACATGTGCAAAAATAATCGATACAACTTAATCTAACCAAAGCAATAAAAAGTAGAGAAAGATACGTTGGGAATAGATTTATGACCCCATAGCCAAAGCGCTATAGGGCTAAATATCGGCAAGATGCTCAATGACTCTTTTTGTGGTGCTCGATTAAGAAAGGCTCGAGGTCTCTAGGGTGCATTGGTTTGGCATACATAAAGCCTTGCGCTTCTTCGCAGCCAAGTTTTTTCAAGATGTCTTCTTGTGCTACCTCTTCAATTCCCTCGGCGATGGTATGCAGTTTTAGCTTACGACCAAGGTTGATGATGGTCTCAGCCAAAATCGCGCCGCTTTGTTTGTAAATGTCTTTAACAAAGGCGCGATCCACCTTAATGCGATCAAGGGGTAGCTGTTGTAGATAACTCAAAGATGAAAAACCGGTGCCGAAATCGTCAATTGCAATGGCAATACCATGGCTTTTAAGCTCGGTCAGAATATCGATGACCATTTGTGGCTCGTCCATCACTACCGATTCGGTGATCTCAAGTTCCACTCGACTCTTGTCCAGATCATAGCCCTCAATGGTCTGTACTACCCGCTTGGCAAAGCCGATGCTTCTAAATTGCGGCATCGATACATTGACCGCAACGCGCATATGGCTCAAGCCAAGCTTGTCGAGCCGCAACAGCTGCTTGCAAGCTTCTTCCAGAACCCAATCACCAATCTCTACAATTAATCCGGAATACTCGGCCAGCGGCACAAATACGCCAGGAGAGATAAAGCCGCCATCTTCGGTCGGCCACCTCAGCAGTGCTTCCATGGAAATAAAACGGTCTGTCTCCAGTGAGATCTGCGGTTGAAACCAAACCTGAAGTTTACGCTCGGCAAAATCATGCCTGAGCTGGCGGATCATGCCAAGACGCCAAGTGGTCTGTTCTTCCATCTCAGGCTGGTAATATTCGAACTTCGCCGCCACGCTCTTTTTCGCCCGATTCAGGGCGATAAAGGCTTGCTTCATCAACGCAAGACCGGTTTTACCCGAGCGCTCCTTACGACACAAACCAATGGTGGCATTAATAGGAATGGTGTGATCCCCAGCCTTAAACGGTTTATCAAACAGCGACAGCAAGCGACTTTCGTTGACGATATCGTCATTGCCAATGATCCCAAACACATCGGCGCCATTTCTGGCCAAAATGCAATGCTGGCCAATCTCCGCCTCTAAGCGCTTGGCAACTGACAGCAACAACATGTTGCCGGTATCCTGTCCTAGGCCATCGTTGACATCAGAGAAATGGTCAATATCAACCAACGCGATAATATTGCCCGGCACTTCATCTTTGACGTAGCGGTCAAGTATATTGATAAACTCGGTGCGATTTGGCAACTTGGTCAACCAATCTTTAAACGCTGCAACCCGCAAACGCTGAAACAGGTTAACGTTTTCATAACCGATGGCAATGTTGCTCAAAAAAACTTCTATCAACTGCCTATCGACATCACTGAGCAATTTGCCTGATTCGATATAAACCGCAGCATGGCTCTCACCGCTACTTAAGTACAAGACGGTATCGATGTCGGTAAATATGTGATTTTCGTTTCTGAGGCACTCGGCAATTTGATTGATGATCCGGGCATTATCGACATTTTCGAGCTTGCGATTGATGTAGTTGGCATAGTGCCCGGCCGCACCGAGTACATAGATACTGTCAGGGTCGCCTTCATCGATATTAACCCCAGCTCTGGCGCACAATACCCCCTCGGGAGAGAGTCCGAGCAAAGACGAGATCTGCGTCACCACGCCTTCGGCGAACTCCATAATCGAATGGTGCTCTAGAATGTTGGCCGCCGAGCTGATGATTTTTTCCAGCCCGCGCCGAGATTGATTGATGGTTTTGATCTGTTGATATGAGCGAATGGCAGCAATGATGGCAGTGGCAAGTTTTGAGCGGGTCAGTTCGGTTTTGGTCTTGTAATCGTTGATGTCATACTCTTTGATGACACTTTCTTCCGGTGCATAGCCCGGCTGACCGGTACGTAAGATGATTCTGACCTCATCTTTGCCAAGCTCCTCACGGATGCTTCTAGCCACGATGAGGCCGGCCTCATCCGACTCCATAACAACATCAAGTAAAATGACGGCGATGTCTTCTTTGGTTGAAGCCATGAACTCTTTGGCTTCTTGACCACTGTAGCAATGATGAAATTTGAGGCGGCGGTCAAACACGTTTAGGTCTGACAACGCCAACTTGGTTACAGAGTGTATTTCATGGTCGTCATCGACGATTAACACATCCCAAAAACCTGAACACTCTTCGTCTTCAAAGTCGTCATCCTGATAGTCCTCATCAACGAACAGCAGTTCATCATTGTCATCGTCGAGATTGGTTGAGTTCATATCACCTCTTAGTACCGTTAAACTTATCCACCGTTCGGCCTCACTGAGTGGTATAAATTTAGCTTTTAATCATTAGTTTATAGCCAATATATGTTGAACATGCCACTCAATCGAGTATTTTAATCCGGCGCTTATACGTTTTTAGCACCAACAGTGACCAAATTAAACAGCAAGCGTGATTAATTGTTTAAAAAGCCAACAGAAATTCATCGAAAGTTAGGTTTTATCGACTTTTGTCAAATTTGCTATATTGTAGAGGTGATTGCACCTGAGACTCGGCTTGCTAAGGCGATAGAACTGCGTATGAATAAAATCCCGGAAAACTCCAGCGCACAACGACTCGAACGTTTGCTCAAAGGTAATCTCGGCACCGACTTCGACGAGATAAAAGGCAATAAGGCCGAGCAAAATAAAGCGCAAACGACCAGCGCCAAGACCACTGAACAAGCCAAGAGTAACGCCAGTGCGGTCAATCAGGCTGCGATAAAGCACAATCAGCTATCAAGTAAAATTGGCTTGGTACCGAGCCAAACCTATCAAAAAGAGCCATCTAACATCAATCAAAGGGCGCAGCGGCGCAAAAGGCTTGAAGAAGCGCGTAAGCAGGGCAATATCGAAGCCATAATGAGCCTTGCCATGGAATATTGTTCAAGCAGCACCAGTGGCGAGGAGATAGATCCCGATTGGTTTCATCAGTTTATTGCGCTGTGTGAAGATACCAGCTCTAAAATGATGCAAGCTTTGTGGGGCAAGATCCTTGCCGGTGAAATCGCCAATCCCGGCACCTTCTCTTTTAAAAGTCTCACCATTTTAAAACGCATGACCAACAAAGAAGCCATTGCCTTTCAACAAGCTTGTCAGCTGGCCATGACCAATCGCAAAGACAATTCCAAGCAAATCATTTACGGCAGTTATCAAAAGCCCGGTATGCTGGATTTCTTTTCTCTCACTAAGCAACGCTCAGTCAATCTGTCAAAACTCAACTTAAGCTATCCGGCACTTTTGATGTTGATGGATATAGAGCTGATTTATCATAAAGAAATAGAAAGTGGTGAATTTACCAAAGGCGAAGAAATCGAATACAGCTATCACGGCCGCAAGGTGCGCTTTACTGCTAAACGCAACGGCACCGCGCTCAACTATTTTAAATTTACCCAAACCGGATATGAGCTGGCAAAGTTAATCCGGCTCAGCCCCGCCCAAGAATATCTCAACGAGTTGGGCGAGGTATTTGCCAAAACATTTGCCGTAGAGTAGCTGACAAAGCGCTACGATTCATTTGAAATCAACCGCAGCGCTTAAATCTAGCAGTTATTGGCCTTGGGCAGCAGCACTTATCACCAATGGTGCGTTTTCAACTGAAATGTGTAGGCGATAGCGGCTGCCATCCGGTATAAAGCCGTTGGTGTAACCCGACACTCTGACATAATAAGTCCCCGGCGCCTCTATTGTCAGCTCCAAGTAACTATCCACTTCAGAGAAACTGCCGCCTTGACCGTATTGATACCAGTTAGCGTCGTCATTGGCGTAAATCACCTTGCCGTCACTATCAAGTAATTCAATATAACCATCAAAAAAGACATTGCTGCCCAGCCCACGGTCCATATCCAAAATCACCTTGCTTGAAGCTTGGCTCACCGTAAAGCGATAAACATCAACATCTGCTTTGCCATTACCCGCACCATACACACTCGCATGAGGCAACACTTCTGAAGTATTTTGCGTCATATCACCAATGTCCGGTGAATAAGCCAAGTTAAAGCCGCTATCGACACTTTGCGCCTGCGCAATGCTGTCATTGGCCTCTAAATCCACTATCTCTGCCACCAACGGATGAGTGAATTCTTTAAACTCTGTCAGGTTGTCACGGCCATCGCCATCGTTGTCCGCCAAGCTGTCATCTGTATTCACTGCCAAGCCAAATTTCACTTCCCAGCCATCCGGCATTTGGTCATCATCACTGTCCGGTTTGAGTGGATTGCTGTGATGAACTTGCAGTTCCGCCTTATCCCCTAAACCATCTTGGTCACTGTCGGCCAACAATGGGTTGGTGCCATAGTCGTTCACCTCTGCCCCATCGGATAAACCATCTTCGTCACTATCGGCTTTGTTAGGATGCGTACCGGCAACCATTTCGTCATAGTCGGTCAAACCGTCCTCGTCGCTATCGGTTTCTTTACTCGAACCACTTTGCGCCACCAGCGGGTCTAACCCATAACTCACCTCAAAGCCATCTGACAGTTCATCACCATCGGTATCAAACAGTAAAGGTGAAGTGCCAAGCTGCAACTCTCGGCCATCGAGCAAACCATCGCCATCGGTGTCCGCCACCAACGGTTCAGAGCCTATTTCAAGCTCTTTCGCATCGCTGGCACCATCATTGTCATCATCCGTATCGGCATTATTGCCGATGCCGTCATTGTCACTGTCTTGCCATTCTCGCTTATCCAGCGGGAAGGCATCTTCACTATCGACGACACCATCGTTGTCATCGTCCGTATCTGCATTATTGCCAACACCATCGCCATCGCTATCAATGCTTTCACTGCCATCTAATGGGAAGCTGTCGTTGATATCTGGCACGCCGTCATTGTCGTCATCCTTGTCGGCATTGTTGCCCACACCGTCGCCATCGCTGTCAATGCTCTCATTGCCATCTAACGGGAAGGCATCGGCACCATCTGCCACACCATCATTGTCATCATCCGGGTCGGCATTATTACCTACGCCATCGCGGTCCGTATCCAGCCATTCGCTACCATCAAGTGGAAAGTCATCGATACTATCAGGCACATTATCGCCATCGTCATCCGAGTCGGCATTATTGCCAATGCCATCATAATCATGGTCTTGGTACTCTGTCGGGTCGAGCGGGAAAGCATCTGCCGTATCAACAATGCCATCGTTGTCGTCGTCAGGATCTAGGTGATTGGCAATGCCATCTTGGTCGGTATCAATCCACTCTGTCTTGTCGCGCGGGAAAGGATCAATGCTATCAATTAGACCATCCTCATCCGTATCGGGGTTATTCGGATCAGTCTTAAGTGTAAACTCCTGCAGGTTACTTAAGCCATCGTTATCGGCGTCTTTATTGGCATCAGAGTCGTCAAATTCATTCAGGCCGTAGATACGCTCCCAAGTATCGAACATACCATCGCGGTCACCGTCAATATTCTCTTTATACATGGCCAGTGAGATAGCACCCTCAACAGTCGTAAACTCATAATTGTATTCAAACGTTTGACGATCAATGGTATATACTTGACCATCGCCTCTCACCCCCCATAAATTCCTGTCGTCGTCCGCCGCCAAACTTAAAAGGCCGCCATTATTGTTACCGAGTTTCGTTGCCTGGGCAGTCGTTCTATCAATGTTAGCAATGCCCATTGTTTCAGAAAAAAGGTAACCAACTGCCCAAAGTTTTTCACCATCCCAAGCTAAATCATAAGTGTCATTTGTATCTATGTGCCCAATCAATTCTGTTGCTGCCGTTTTAGGATTCACTTTGTACAGTGAAGAACCTATGCCCTTTGTAACAAGAGATGTAGCAAGATACAAGTCACCTTTATCATCAAATGTAATACCATATGAGAGAGCCCGCTCGGTTTGTAAACTGCCGATCAGAGTCGCAGTGGCATTGTAAGGGTTGATGACATACAGCCTTTTATAGTAAGCGTCAGCAGCATAAAGCTCTCCTTTAGGTGAAACTGCAATCGAACCAAATCGGCCATCGTAACCTAGTCGTCCTATTTTCTTATAAGTTTTTTCTCTAAAATCAAGCCAAAACAAGTCCCCGCTATAGTTAGTAACATATGCTCTATATTTTGGCTTCGGCAATGATTGAGCATTATTCAGATCAGTCTGGTTTTGATATTCCTCTAAGTTGGTCCATCCATCCCAGTCATTATCCAGTTCTGCGTCATTAACCTGTGGATTGAGACCACTCGCTACTTCCCAGACATCGGGGATACCATCCTCATCAGTATCACTTTTGGTTGGAGAGCTATGATGAATATGAACTTCTTCACCATCCTTTAAACCATCGCCATCGGTGTCTGGATTTAATGGCTTAGAGCCGGCGTTAAACTCATCAATATTAGCCAAACCATCACCATCAGGATCGAGCAAGCTATTATCAGTTGCTATCGGATCAAAACCTTGCTCGATTTCATACAGATCCGGCAAACCATCGTTATCGGTATCATTAGAAATCGGATTTGTTCCATGAATAAAAATTTCAGCCCAGTCTCGGAGACTATCATGGTCACTATCTTCAGCTTTCGGATTTGTATGATAAATCAATACTTCTTCAACATCAGTCAATTTATCGACATCAGTGTCCGGTTTGAGCGGGTATGTGAAATAAACATCATACTCTTCACCATCTTTTAGGCCATCATCATCACTATCTGGGTCAATTGGCGAGGTAATATACTGAAACTCCCTTAAGTTCACTAAACCATCACTATCTGTATCCAGCTGGGCATCGGCCGGGTTATTTGGGTCTAAGCCATACTGTTGCTCCCAAGCGTCTCCTATGCCATCACCATCACTGTCATGCAGCGTCAGCGACACATGAAGTAAATAATTGTATATCCCCCTTCCCCGTCCATGATTATTGACCGAAATTTGATACAGACCATCTTCCATAAAAGTATACTCTAGGTAGGAATCACGCCAACTGATACTCCCCCCTTGTCCGCTCTTCGTAAAGCTATTCTCACCACGAATAAAATGATCCAATTTATCACCACGAATAACTATATCGCTGTCAAAATTGCCGCTACCATCATCCCCCCGATCAATATCAAATATCCCCTTAACCGGTGCTCCACTAATATGAAAACTATAGATGTCAGTCGAACCATAATGCGAGGCAACGACGGTTACATGTGGAATTGTCTGGGAAGTATTTTGCGTTTCATCACCTATATCAGGGGAGTAACTGAGGTTAAAAAAGCCATCTAAAGGCACTGGCCGTCTTCTCGTGTCTTTCGAGTCTATTTTGATGACATCAACAACACTTGGATTGCTGCCACGCTGCTGTTCCTCTATATTAATCAAGCCATCCCCATCAAAATCCCCAGAACTATCGTCGGCATGAGGATCTAGCCCGTTAAGCGCTTCAAAACCATCAAGCATTCCGTCGTCGTCGGTATCGCTGTCAAAAGGATCTGTGTTATAGGTGTTGATCTCCAAACCATCAAGCAGGCCATCACTATCGGTGTCGGCAATTGCAGGATTGGTGTGGTGAACATTCAGTTCATCGCCATCATCGAGCCCATCGTCGTCACTATCGGCATCATTTGGAAAGGTACCAAGTTGATACTCGCTTAGATTGATGATGCCATCATTGTCTGTGTCTAATGTAGCATCGGTAGCATCGTTATGGTTAAGGCCATAACGGTATTCCCAGATATCAGGCAAACCGTCACCATCACTGTCACGGGTTGGGTAATTTTCACAATAAAGGCCGACAACGCCGAATGCCAAGTCTACGGCAGTAATGTCATAGTTGCGGTCATCTGCCGCATTCAGTGCGTCACAAGCCCCTTGTTGAAAGTTAGTGCTTGGCGTCCAATAGTTTTGGTTGGCATCGACAAACACATCAAAGGCTTTACGCACATTCCAGTTGGGCAAATTGGCCAATTGGTAAAATGCGTGATTAAACACCCCACTTGAGTAGTGAACGTTCAAGCCATCAGAGTAATTATCGGCATGACCAATGGAGCGCCCATCACGAGTTGGGTCGTCAAAATAACGTGCCGCCCCTTCACCCTTGGTAATATCTCCGCCCACTAACCAATCAGTGCTGCCACGCAAGAAATATTCTGCCGCTTCACCTGCAATATCAGAAAACGCTTCGTTGATACCACCGGATTGACCACTGTATATCAAATCAGAATTGTGGTCGGTAAAACCATGGGCAACTTCATGGGACACCACATCCAAGCCCACCAGTGGATGATAACGGTTATAACCGTCACCAAATGTCGCCGATGAGCCATTCCAAAACGCATTTTCGTGGTTACTGCTGTAGTGAGCACGTATGATGAGCTGGGAGGGCACTGGCGCGGTGTTATACCAGTTGCTGTACATATCATATACAGCGACGCCAAAAAAGTGAGCATCGTTTAACGGCGAATAGGCACCGTTGATCTCTTTGTGAGTATTGGTAGGGCAAGTAAAAGAATAGGCGTCATGACCAAAATGGCCATGGTTTAAGTCAACCGTTTTAACCTTGCTGTTATCCATAGTACAGATGCCGTTGCTTTCAGTCACATCCAAGTAGGCCAAGCCATTGCTGCCATACTCGTAGCGACCGGTTTTGAGGTTGCCACCCGGGCCTGAGGCTTGATAATGCTGTAGGTCGTCGTATTGGAAGTAAACTTTTAAGGTTTCAGGCTCTACAAAATAAACCGGCTTACCGACATCGCCCTCGTCAGACTGATAATAAAAACCGACATTGTAGCTCAGCATTGCATTGTCGTTATTATCGACGTAAATCACTTGCTCGGCGTATTTGTCGCTCACCTCTACATTTTTGCCAGTCAATCCTTCGGCTTGCAGTCCTTGCGCAACAATCGCTTCAAGCACCTCGTCAATGCTTTGGCCAGCACCAACAGAAGCAGGCTCAGCGCCCGATACAGCAGTGTCTCTTGCTTGCGTGTTTGTCGATGTGCCGTTGTCTTGATGGATGACAAGGGAAATATTTTGGGTCACCGTGCCATTGATTTTTAATACATTACCAAAGGCATCGCTATGGACCACCGCTTGGCGTCCCCACACAGGAATACCTTTGTAAAACTGTTGATAACGAGTATGGATAAGTCGGCCTTTTTTGGTCGGCCGGCCTACGGATTTAAACTAGATTGTGTCAGTCCCTGCAGATTCTACGCCACGATGCGCCTCAAGTAAGCGAGCAATAACAGTAGATTGCGCTGATGCCGCCATCGCACCATTTGTTGAGGGGGAGGTTTTAGCCTGCGGGTTTAAATCAGCGGTCTTCAGTTGAACAGTTTGTGCTGCAAAAGCACTATTACAGCCAGCGGCGAGCAAAACCACTGACAAGAGGCTGCGAAGGTTCATATACAACGTCCCATTTAATTAACATACTCTGCGATCCTTAAAGCAACTCACAGTCAATCAAACTCACTGTATTATCAATATAGTTACCAACAATTTAGATCACACCTAGCTCCGACAAGCTGTTTCAGAGTGTAGTATGAACCTTGCGTGGATGCAACTTAGGACATTTTGATTCAGGGCATGACCTCCACGGAAGGAGGAAATACCGTATATCCCTATACGTCGTCTAGGAATGTTCCCGACACCGACAGTGTGCTCCTGCACTGTCTTAGTACCGACATCCATGTCGGCAACCTAGGCATGACCTCCACGGAAGGAGGAAATACTGAAATTTGCCGGGAGCAAATTCAGTGACCGTATATCCCTATACGTCGTCTAGGAATGTTCCCGACCACCTAGACATACCGTATATCCCTATACGTAAACGGGCCGTGATGGCCCGTTTTATCGTTGTGTTATTGCCCGCTGACGTTGGTCAGAGGCGCCAACTGCGCGTTCTCTACTGAGATTTGCAGTCGGTATTTGCTGCCATCCGGTATGAAGCCGCCGGTGTAGCCCGAGACTTTGACACAATAAGTGCCCGGTTTATCTATCGTCAACTCAAGGTAGCTGTCGGTGACCGAGATACTGCCACTTTGCCCTTGCTGATGCCAGTCGGCATCGTCATTGGCAAAGATGACATTCCCATCACTATCGACAAGCTCAATGTAGGCATCATAGTAAACATCGCTACCGCCCCAATGGTCGATATCTAAGATCACTTTACTTGCCGGTTGGCTAACGGTGAAGCTAAACACGTCAATATCTTCTTTGCCATTACCACGACCAAATACAGTGGCATGTGGCAGTTGCTCAGAGGTATTTTGCGTCATATCACCAATGTCCGGTGAATAAGCCAAGTTAAAGGCACTATCGACACTTTGCGCACTGGCCAGCAATTCATTGTTCTCACTGTCCATCACCTCTGCTACGAGTGGGTGAGTGAACTCTTTGAACTCTGTCAGATTATTGCGGGTATCGCCATCGGCATCCTCTAGGCTGTCATCAACATTAGGATCAAGGTTGTAGGTCACTTCCCAATTATCCGGCATCTGGTCGTCATCACTGTCAACCTTCAACGGATCGGTGTGGTGAACCTCCAATTCCTGTTGGTCATTCAAGCCATCACTGTCACTATCGGCCAACAACGGGTTAGTTCCATGAACATTGATCTCTGCGCCATCGGATAAACCATCTTCATCGGTATCGGCTTTGTTAGGATGCGTTCCGGCAACCATTTCGTCATAGTCGGTCAAACCGTCATTGTCGGTATCGGCCTCTTTGCCGTTTTCATTTTGCGGCTTGAGCGGATCAAGACCGTAAGTGACCTCAAACCCATCGGACAAATCATCACCATCGGTATCAAACAGCAAAGGTGAAGTGCCAAGCTGCAATTCGCGACCATCGAGCAGACCATCGCCATCGGTGTCGGCTACCAACGGATTTGAGCCAACTTCTAGCTCGCGGGCATCACTGGCACCATCATTGTCATCGTCGGTGTCTGCATTGTTGCCAGTGCCGTCACCATCATTATCCAATGACTCTTTATCATCCAACGGGAAGGCATCTTCACTGTCTTCGACGCCATCATTGTCGTCGTCGCTGTCAGCATTGTTACCGGTGCCATCGCCATCGGTATCAACCCATTCGCTGCCGTCATAAGGGAAGGCATCGGCAATGTCTATTACGCCGTCATTGTCATCGTCGGCATCTTTATTGTTACCCACACCGTCGCCATCGGTATCGAGACTCTCGCTATCATCCAGCGGGAAGGCATCATTGCTATCCGGCACACCGTCATTGTCATCATCGCTATCTGCGTTGTTACCGATACCGTCTTTGTCGGTATCCAACCACTCGCTGCCATCTAACGGGAAAGCATCTTCATGGTCCATAACGTTGTCACCATCATCATCAAGGTCCGCATTATTCCCGATACCATCATAGTCGTGGTCTTGGAACTCAGTCGGGTCGAGTGGGAAAGCATCTGCCGTATCAACAATGCCGTCATTGTCATCATCGCTATCGGCGTTGTTACCAATGCCGTCTTTGTCGGTATCAAACCATTCTGCTTTGTCTTTCGGGAAAGCATCGCGGCCATCAGCAAAACCGTCGCCGTCGGTATCCGAGTTATTCGGTTCAGTCTTGAGCGCAAATTCTTGCAGATTGCTCAAACCATCTTTGTCGGCATCACTATTGGCATCCGAGGCATCGAATTCATTCAGGCCGTAGATACGCTCCCAAGTATTGAGCATACCATCGCCATCACGGTCGATGTCGTATTCATAAATAGCCAGTGACTCAAAGCCTGCATTGACATAAAACTCAGTGTTCACCGCTAGGGTTTCTTGGTCGATGGTAAATACGCGACCATTTTCAAATAGCCCCCACAACTTACCGCTATTATCAACAGACAATCCTTTTTGGGCACCGTAATATACAGGGATATCGCCAACATAGGTAGAGCGGGCAGTATCTCTGTCAATGTTGTAGATGCCTGTACTGTTGTAGTTTCGACCACTACCCATTGCCCACAGTTTGTCACCAGCCCATGCCAAAGAATCGACATAGTTGGCGTCAAAACGCCCAACCAACACGGTGGCAGCGTTTTCGGGGTTAATTTTGTATAGCTGTCCATCAGAATCGCCACCAACCAGATACAAATCGCCTTTATCGTCAAATGACATGCCGTATTGATAGGTCCAGGTCATTTGCATACGCCCTACCATCGTCGCTTGAGCGGTGTTTGTGTCAATTTTGAATAGACCTTGATAGGCGTCATCCGCTGCATACAACTCACCTGTTGGAGAAAATGCCAGTGCTTCAAAGTCGCCGTTGTAGTTCAAACGCCCAATATTGGTTTGAGTCTTGCTAACAAGATCAAAACGATAGAGGTTTCCAGCGCCATCAATCGAATAGCCTTCAGGCTTTGCTGTCGGTAACGATTGTGCATTATTTGGATTGGTCTGATCTTGATACTCTTCCAAGTTGGTCCAACCATCCCAGTCATTATCCAACTGCGCATCATCGACCAATGGATTCGTACCGGCAGTGACTTCCCAACCATCAGGCATGGCATCACCATCGGTATCGCTATTGATTGGAGAGGTTTTGTGTGTGTGAACCTCTACGCCATCATTAAGCCCATCGCCATCAGTGTCGGCATTACGTGGATTGGCACCAACATTAAACTCATCGATGTTGATCAAACCGTCACCGTCCGGATCGCCATGGCTATCGTCGGTTGCAACCGGCTCAAAACCGTTGTCGATTTCATACTTATCCGGCAAGCCATCGCTGTCGGTATCATTAGAATTCGGGTTAGTACCATGAGTGTTGACTTCTGCACCATCGCTCAGGCCGTCACTATCACTATCGGCATCACGTGGATCGGTGTGATGAACGCGAACCTCTTGGTAATCATCTAGGCCATCGTTATCGGTATCAGTCTTTAACGGATTGGTTGAGTAGCTATCAACTTCTTCGCCATCGGTGAGACCATCGTCATCACTGTCGGCATCAATTGGCGAAGTCCCCAGTTGATACTCCCTGAGATTGATCAAAGCATCGCTATCGTTATCCAGCTGCGCATCGGCAGGATCACTCGGGTCAAGGCCATATTCCCGCTCCCAAGTATCCGACATACCATCGCCGTCAGTGTCGTGCACTTCCAATGACACGTGGAGCAAATAGTTGGCAGATGATGGAATATAACTATCGACATAACGTGACACTTTGATGACATATTCCCCATCTTGAGTAAAGGTGTATTCTAGATAAGAATCAAGGCCTGAGGTACTGCCACCTTGTCCTCTAGAGGTAGAGCTATCATCATTTCTCGTAAGGTAAACACCATTGGCATCATAAAGACGCAGGTAGCTGTCAAAAGAACCGCTGCCGCCCGCACCACGGTCAATATCGAAAATCGCTTTCGCAGGAGCACCACGAACGGTAAAGCGGTAGTAATCATATGAGCCATCGCCTGAACCAATGACTGTCACATGAGGGATACTCTGAGAAGTATTTTGTGTCGCATCGCCAATATCAGGGGAATAGCTCAAATTAAAAAAGCCATCCAAAGATTGCGCTTGAGCGATGCTGTTGTTCGGTTCACTATCAATGATCTCTACCACCGCTGGATTGGTGCCCTGTTGATACTCCTGTAAATTGGTGCGACCATCGCCATCGAGATCTAAAGCACTGTCATCCGCATTTGGATTGAGGCCGTTAAGCGCCTCGAAGCCATCGGGCATCCCGTCGCCATCGGTATCACTACTTAAAGGGTTGGTGTTGTAGGTATTGACTTCCAAACCGTCAAGCAAGCCATCATTATCGGTGTCGGCAAGCGCGGGGTTGGTATTGTGGATATTGACCTCATCACCATCATTAAGACCATCGTCGTCACTATCGGCATCATTTGGAATAGTGCCAAGTTGATATTCTCTGAGGTTAGTTAAACCATCACTGTCACCATCTAGCGCTGCGTCGGAAGCATCGTTGTAGTTAAGACCATAACGATATTCCCACAAATCCGGCATACCGTCGCCGTCACTATCTCGGGTTGGAATATTGCCACAGTTGACGCCAACTTGATTGAATGCCGAGGCAACGGCAATAATGTCATAGTTGCGGTCATCTGCCGCATTCATCGCACCACAGGCGCCTTGTTCAAAGTTGGTGCTTGGCGTCCAATAATTGCGGTTGGCATCGACAAATACATCAAAGGCTTTTCGCACATTCCAGTTTGGCGAATTGGCCAACAGATAAAATGCTCGGTTAAACACGCCACTTGAGTAGTGAACGTCCATACCGTTGTAGTAATTACTGGCATGTCCAATGGAGCGGCCATCACGGGTTGGATCTTCAAAATAACGCAACGAACCGTTGCCTTTGAAGATATCAGCGCCGACTAACCAGTCGTTGCTGCCATGTAAGAAATACTCTGCCGCCTCACCGGCCATGTCAGAGAAAGCTTCGTTGATACCGCCAGATTGACCACTATAAATCAAATCAGAGTTCTGGTCGGTAAAGCCATGGCTCACCTCATGAGAGACCACATCTAAACTCACCAGCGGGTGAAAACGGCTATAGCCGTCACCAAATGTCATCGACGAGCCATTCCAAAACGCGTTTTCGTAATTGCGACCGTAATGTACACGCATCAACAGCTGAAAGGTCAAAGGCGCGGTGTTATACCAGTCACGGTACATGTCAAACACTGTACCGCCAAAGAAGTGCGCATCGTTTAGCGGTGAATAGGCACCGTTGATCTCTTTATGGGTGTTGGTAGGGCAAGTAAATGAAAAAGCCGTTGACCCACTGTAGCCATGGTTTAGGTTAACCGTTTTGACATTACTGTTAACCATAGTACAGGTGCCGTTGCTTTCGGTCACATTCATGTAGGCTAGGCCATTACTGCCATACTCGTAGCGACCGGTTTTGATGTTACCACCCGGGCCTGAGGCTTGATAATGCTGTAGGTCGTCGTATTGGAAATAAACCTTTAAGGTTTCAGGGTCAACGAAGTAAACCGGCTTACCGACATCGCCTTCATCAGACTGATAATAAAAACCGGCATTGTAAGTGAGCATCGCATTGTCGTTATCATCGACGTAAATCACTTGCTGCGCGTATTTGTCGCTGACCTCAACATTTTTGCCGGTCAAGCCTTCGGCTTCGAGTCCTTGTTCAACAATCTCCTCAAGCACTTCGTCAATGTCTTGAGAACTATCGGCAGAAGCGGGTTCATTGACACCACGCGCCTGTGGGGCGTCCGTTTGCTGCTGTGCAATCAGCTGATCTAAGTGCTCGGCTAAGCCTTGCTCATCGGCATTAAGCTCACGCATCATTTTCAGTCTTTCAAGCTCACTTAGATTGCGCAGATCCGTCTGCTCAGCACCTTTAGCCGCTGATGCATGTGAGCCTTTGACTTGAGAACTTGTCGGCGCACTGCTGCCTTGATTGATGGCGATCGAGAGATTCTCGGTAACAGTACCGTTGATTTTGAGCACATTGCCAAAAGCATCACCATGAACCACGACTTGGCGCCCCCAAACAGGGATCCCTTTGTAGAACTGCTGATATCGGGTATGGGTGAATCGACCTTGGGCAATAGGCTCGCCAACTTGTTTGAACTCAATTTCTTGAGGCACCACCGAGGTATAGCCTTGGTGAGCATTGAGCAAGCTTTCAACGGCTTTGGCGGTGGCTGATTTTGTCGCCCCTTTGACTGTCTGCGCGTTTAAGTCGGTCGTTTTGAGCGTTATGGTTTGCGCACCAAAGGCGCAACTACTAGTGGCCAGTAAGGCCAATGGGAATAGAATACGGGAGTTCATTTACACCTTCCAATTATCTTACACACTTATGCGTAACTACATAATCCTTCGTTTTTGCGCCGAACGTTAAAACACACTGCGACGCCCAACTGAAAGTCGGTTACCATCGAACAAGACGATAAAACGAGCGAAATTGTATCGCCATGTATCACATGGCGCAACAAAAATTTAACTTAAATTTCATCACAGGTTGGAGATTTAATGCTCAGCTTTTCGCAGCGCGGTTATCTGCTGCCATCGAGATTGACACCAAGTCGTCATTAAGTAGTCGAATTTTTCCGGATCCAATGGCTTAACCAAGCAGTCATCGACAACCTGGCCAAGGCATTGTTGCTTCTCTTGATCTTCTAGGTGAGCGGTGAACAAAACCAAAGGCGTCTGTTGATGCATCGGCAATCGACGTATCGCAGCGCAACTCTCAAGGCCATCCATATCGGGCATTTCTTTATCCATCAGCACGACATCAAACTGTTGTCTACGGCAATGTGCCAAAGCTTCTCTACCACTAAGAGCGGTCACAAGGTTAACCGGTAAATCACGTAACACGATGGCCAACAATTTGAGGTTGGTCTCATTGTCATCGACAGCCAAGATATCGACTTGTCGCTCACTCAATGTCGATTTTTGCAGCTCTGGTTGAGCCATCATATCCGTCACCTTCGGCTTTAAATACGCCATGAAAGCGGAAAACCTGAACGGTTTCTCGGCCAATTGCCAATCCTGCGGTATGGTTTCAATGCCACAGGTGCCGTCATCGGTCAATATGTAGCCCTGCTTGAGCCGACCAGAACTTGCCACCTGTTTCAGCAGCTCATCGAAGGACAGCTGCCCTTCACCATCGCTTGGCCTAATAAAGATGCCGCAACAAAAGCCATGGGCATTGAGCGCACTAAAGACATGCTCTTTGGTCGTACAATGGATCACATCCAGTTCGATATCTTCAAACTGTTGAATTATCGATTCGCTCCGCTGCATCAGTTGATCAAACAACATTACCCGACAACCGGCCAAACGCACTTGGGTAAATGGCTCGTCAAGGCGATAGCGACAAGGGAGTGACAGGGTAAACTCGCAACCACGCCCGCTGAGACTTTTAACTTGAAAATGACCCAGCATCGCTTCAATGGTTTTTTTCGCCACCAGCAAATCGAGTCCGGTCTCCAGCCAGTCATCTTGTGCCAAAGCACCATCGACCTGATCATTGTTGAGCAGCTTGTAACGCTCAACAGATAACCCCGAACTGGTGTCTAATATCTGCGCACAAAGTGAATGGGTATGGCCAGACTCATCGGGTTTGGCCAGCGGTAAAACATCAAACGACAATTTGATAAAACCTTGCTCGGTAACACTAATGGCACTTTGCAACAGTGTCACGACCACCTTTTGCAGCTGTTGAACATCCACCTCAATACTCACAGGCGTGGTCGGTAAGGCGGTAAAAAACTCCAACCCTTTCGCTTGAGCCAAAGGTTTGACCAAAGTTGTCAAACTCTCAAGCAATTGCTCAAGGGCGACATAATCTAGATTTGCTCTCCCCTGCCCTTTGACCACATCGCTGAGCGCTTTAAGCTCTCCTAAAGTTTGATTTAGCCCATTGAAAGAAGCGCTGATCAGTGGTGCAGGTGCCTGTCCGTCCGCACTGCCTTGTGCCTCGGTAAAGACGGCTTTTTCAATGGTAGCCAACTGCTGTTGAATGCGCTGATAGCAGACACTATACATTTCCGAGGCAAGTCCGGTACTTTGCTTTTTAGATTGCTCAAACTGCGCTTTGGTCTGACTGAGAAGCCCTTCTTTGGCCTGTAACTTATCTTGCGTTTGATTGAGCGTCTGCTCAAGCGCGCTGACTTCGAACTGCTTCATGGTCAGACGTTTCTCGAAATATCCCACCAAGCGATTAAGCTGCTGTTGCAACAAATTCAGCTCATTGTAACCTTTGACTTCGGGCAACTTAACATGTTTAAACCCCTTGTTGAGGTTGATTAAGGCATCGACAATCAGCACCAGTTGGCGATTGTAGTGCGCATAGCGATACCGCCACAGCATGGCACCTAAAAATAACGCCATAATGGTGATGGCAATGACCACCACCAGATTACGATAACTGTCGAGTTCAAAGGCATCGTAATTGAACGTGATCCACAAATATCCGACCGGGGCGACCAACTCGCTGTCATTGACTGCCATCGCGTTGAGTTCTGTGGCTTGCGGTGCAACCCTACCCCACAAATGATAGACGCCATCTTGCTTGTACAGCGCTTGCTGCGGCAAAACATCAAGGTGAGTATCAATGACTTGCTCATCTAAATTCAGCGCCGTGACCAACTCTTTGTGGCCATCATAGACGACGATATTTTCAATGCCGGAACCGGCACTTTGCGCAAAGCGCCAGAGCTGTTGTTTAAGCTCAGCGAAATGCTTATCGAGCAACGCTTGCTCGGTCAATTGGGTGACTTGAATCAATAGATGATTGCCGTGATCTTCGAGCTGCTGCTTAACTCGACTTTGCAGCTGGAAATGAAAAAAGCAATAAATGACCACAGCGGTCAATAAGGTAGGAATAAACAGAAACACCAAAGGCACATGATGAATACTGTGACCTTTGGTGTTTCTAGTTAACCGAGCGCTAACCGATTTGGCTTTAGCGCCGGTATTATCATGTGCAGCCAAGACGTCTTAGAAATGTGCTTCAAGGCCTAAGAATACGCCGTCAAAATCTAAGTTGGTGTCGATATCATCCAAATCATCCAACTCCAATTTAATCGAGCGATAACCCAGTTGTACGGTCAAATCTATCGCGACATTATCGACAAAAGTGTAGGCTACACCCGCTTCGTAGTCATATAACGTGTGTCCACCGACAGACAGCATACTACCATCTGCAAACACGCCCAAGCCGGTAAACGGCAAACCAATTTCAACATTACCGTAAAGCATCGGCACGTAGCCGCTAAAGCTTTCACGGCCATTGATGGTTGGGTCGTTTTGATCGGCTACCGCCAAAGTGCCCTTAACTCTTTTGGCATTGATACCTAGGTCGAGCGTCACCAAGTCGTTGTCCAACACTTCGTAATAAAAAACATAGTCGGTATTGGTCAAATCGATGTCTGTACCAAGACGAGAATTGACGTTAAAGATCTCACCGCCGAATTCAAAGGTGCTGTTTAGTAGCGTATCACCAAAAGTCGCCATTTCATTGTGTTTGACTTTGATGTTCGGCACCAACGGTACCGGATGCTCGATGGCAATGTAATAGCTGTTTTGAGTTTCGTCTTCAAACGCAAAACTGGCAGAGCTGGTGGAATTACCGTTGACTTGACCATAACTGCCCTTTGCGCCCATATCCCAACCCTGTACGCCGGCGTACACGCCAAATACCATATCGGCATGAGCGTTAGCGGTTGTCAAACAAGTAGCGACTGCCAGTGCTGCTGTTATTTTTTTCATTAGATATTATCCTTTTTTGCCTTTAGCCTTTTACTAATAGCGAACGTAAATCTATCAGCGCCGCATTGGCGCGAGACACATAATTGGCCATCACCAACGAATGATTGGCCAAAAAACCAAATCCACTGCCGTTTAAGATGATCGGACTCCATACTGTCTGCTGTGTCGCTTCGAGTTCGCGGATGATTTGTCTTAAACTAACTGTAGCATTCTTTTTATCCAATATCCCCTTAAAATCCACCTCGACAGCCTTAAGCAATTGTAATAGCGCCCAGCAACTGCCACGGGTTTCATAGAAAACATCATCCAACCGCCACCAGCTGGTTTTGACCTGAGTAGAACCTGACATCACCGTAGAATGTTGCGCCACTTCATCACCCGCCATATCGGTGTTAACTCGGTCTTGCCCGACGCTGGCGCTAAGCCTTTGCGACAAGCTTCCTAGGCGTTTTTCGACCTTTTTAAGCCAGTCGGCAAGATTGTCGGCACGGGCATAAAACTGCGCATCTTGTGCCTGTGGCGAACTCATTTGGGCACGAAAAGCATAAAGAGATTTGATAGCCTTACTATACTCGGCTTCAGCACTGGGCATCATCAATGAGCGGTGGTCAATATTCAGCGCCGGTACCGCCGTTTTGAAATGGATGTTTTCGACCGATTGTGACTGTGAGCGGGTAAAATCTTCACGCATCGACAATGCCAAATCGCGTACAACCGTCAACGCGCCCAATTCAAAGGCTGGCATGTTGTCCATCATCACACTGGGCGGCAATACGTCATTCGATAAGAAACCGCCAGATTTGTTCAACAAGGTTTCCGTCGTATGGATCAGCATAGTCGTGGTGGCATAACCGATAACGGCCTTTTCATTGTATTGTTTGGCATGCTGCTCAGTTAGCTGTTGCACATCCGTCACCTCGGGCTCAAACGACCAGTAGACCGCCAAAAGATAAAGCAACACAAAGACAGTAGCAAAACCACTTAATACCCAACGATAGTTAATATTCATAAAACATCCTTAATGATGGGCGTGCTCAGACTGCTGATGCATATCGAGCACCGAAACCACTTTACCGCTGAGTGTCAAAGCCTGTTGATTGCTCAGCCGTAAGGTTAATTGATAGGACATGCCTTTTTTGATAGGTTTTTTGCCAGCAAAAATCATCAAATGATAACCGCCAGGTGCGAACGTCAAGCGGTAGTGAGGTTTCACCACCAAAGGCTTTTCGACCTTTTGCATTTTCATCATGCCATTGGCTGAAATATGCTCATGGATCTCAACTCTATCGGATAAAGTCAACTCGGCACTTTCTAGGGCAATGGTTTGGTCGGTATGATTGATTAGGGTGAAATATCCGGCGGTACTTTTGCTGCCCGGCAGCATCTCCCTGACAACAACGTCTTCAACCATCACTTCGGCAAAGGCATTTCCGACAGGCAACAGTAACCATAACGAAGCAACTAAGGTGATCAGGCTTTTCATAAAAGTCTCTCATTTACAGGGCTTTATTGCTGGCATTATAGTGAGTTATTTCACTTTGACCAGTGTCCAAAGGTATCAAGTCTAGCAATAAAGTCTGGGATTGGCCGAAAGATAAAGAAAAAGCAAGCGATAAAATAAAGGTAATGCCCTGACAACGGTTACGGCATTACCTTAAAAGATCCCCACGAAACAAGTGTTCCTCGGCAACTGCTCCATGCAAAACCTAAGTACCATCATCCTTGTAGGTAAAGCCGCAGCCTACAGGTTAAATCGCTTTAGCGACAAATGGCGACAAAATGTTCTACCATTTAAAACAGCTATTTAGATAGATTAATAGCGACCATAACTTCTACGAGGTCGCTTGTCGCGGCAGATGAGATAAAGTACCACCAATCCTAACAGCACCGGCCAACTAAACAAGACGCCAGAGACAAATACAACGCCACCTACCGCCAATGCGATAACCGTTCCGACCAACACCACCGAGCCTAAAATACCGGCGACGACCAAGCCAACGACCATCATTGCAATAATAAATGCCAACATAACCACCCCCAAACCAACTACAGGTTCAACCATACGGTCATCAATAACAATGTCAAAGCCTACGCACTGATGTGCGACGTACATTAGAAGCGCCATGACAACGAAACCAAAAGTGACTGCTTTGATAAAATTCCACATCACCAATCTCCTATTGTTTGGACAATCGATAAATTGAGCTTGGCAACACCAGACTCACTTTAGGTCAAAGCAGCAGCATTCAATGCACACTGCCCGCCGCAGTCGTTGCGCAAGGCAAACGCTGCAGCCTAGCGTGAAGGCAACAACAAAGTGGCGACAACATAGGCCACTCCGGTGGCGACTGGGAAAATGATCAATGCGGCAACGGCCAAAGCGCGTACAGCCCAACGCGGCTTGTTGTAATGACGGGCTACGCCTGCGCAAACACCGGTCACTTTCTTGTAAACCTGGTCTTTATAAATGCTGTTGGTATCATAAGTTCTGTACATAGTGGGCATCTCCTGGGAGTTAACAATTCAGTGTGCGCATCCTTGCGCCGGTTTTCCTTTATGGTGGGTCTGTTAGCCGTTGACCACTTGCTTTTGTTCAGCTTGCTGTGCCATTTTCTGTTTCAGCTCAGCAAGGGCCGAGTCAACCTTTTCGTCGCTCTCCATTTTGCGAAACTCGGCGGTCAATAAATTACCGCTGGCATTGCTGGTCATGTCGTAAGCTTCAACTTGAGACTCCAGCTCGTCGATTTTGCGTTCAACCGCTTCAAAACGTTCAATCGCACGGTCGATATCTAAACGATGGGTCTGCTCTTTGGCTTTTAATCTGGTTACAACAGCAGCCTGTCGAGTATTCATCGCTTGCTGTCGGGCTTTGGCTTCGGCCATCTTTTGTTGCAAACGGGCGCTATCTTGCTGCAAGGTCTCTAAGATCTCGTTCAGCTTTTCAATATCGCCTTTAAGCTGAGCAATCTGCTCATCTGCTTGCTGCTTTTCAACCAATGCCGCTCGGGCCAAATCTTCACGCGCCTTGGTCAAAGCCAACTCGGCTTTGGCGCCCCACCCCGCCGACTCTCGAGACAATGCGCTGGCTTTGCGCTCAAGTTCTTTTTTGTCGGCAAGATAACCTGCGGTATTGGTTCTGATCTCAACTAAGGTTTCTTCCATCTCCTGAATGATTAAACGAACAATTTTTTCCGGGTCTTCGGCGCGGTCCAATGCAGCATTGATATTGGCATTGACGATATCTGAAAAACGTGAAAATACACCCATTTGTCTTCCCCTTTTACTGGTAAAATCATTAGTGGCCTTACTGCCGCCAACTAAAACTGTGTTGTTGCAAGCTGTAATTCAATGCTTGTGCCAACCTGAATACATTTTTATAAGATATTGTTTTAAAAAGAAAAGTTGAATCCACCTTGGTTCACTCCTATCACAGTTGACCAAGTGTGATAAAACAAAGGTTGGTCAATATGACCACCAACTTAGCGATATTGACCAGCTAGATTTGAATCTACCACTAGAGGACAAAACCAGTACCAAAAGTACACGGCATTGGGTCGTCGTCAGATAGATGTGAAAAGGGAAAGACAGGCGTCAAACGCCGCTGTCGTGGTCAAAAAGGGATTAGGATGAAACGGCACGTCAAAGAGCGCCAAAGAGGATAAAAGATTACCGAGAGAAGCGTATATAAGGCATAACAGCCGCAGGCGCTAGGCGTCCTTGCGGCAGTTATCTTCCAATTTCGGCAGCACCACCGACATGACTAACAGTGCTACGGCAAAACTCAATACCGGGACCATAAACAGGCCAAATGTGATCTCACTAAAACTCATCATCAATCACTCTTCATCTTCTTCGGCGGGCTGTAGCTCTTGGATGCTGACAGCCGGGCGATAGTTTGGCAATTTCGCATCGGTTTTAAGGCTGGCAAAGGCGCTGGTATAAATTTCTTGCTCCAGCTCATAATTGATCTCAGCGCTGAGTTGGTTCATTTGATGGTGCACTGACAAACCAAGGTAATGATTAAGACTGACCTCTTTGGCGGCTGTCACTGAGCTAAACGCCACGACGGAGGTGACTAAAGCGGCTTTGACGAAAGTGGACTTGATGGACGCTGACATAATTAAACCCTCATACCTGAATGTTTTAGTGTCCGATTACACCTTGAGTTGGACACCGAAATTGAAGTCGTTTAAGACATCAACTTAACAAGCAACTTAATGTTGTTACTTATTAAGTCGATATGACTTAAACAAAGGTTGTGCCAGAGTTTGAATTATTTTTTAATAAATTGAATTTAAAAGGATTTTATTTTTTGTGAGAGGTTTTCGCTCGGCTGTAAACAAAGATGAAAAAGACAAATATTGTGAAAATGACCAAAATTATGATCATTTGGCTATTTTGATTGTCAGGACTGTGCCGAAACCGGGATAGCAAAATCCCGATATCGGCATTGACATTGGCTTAGCTGCGCAGCAGTTTGGTTGCATCCAACAAAACGCTGGGATCATCAGGGCGTTTGGAACAGTTCTCACTTAAAAAGCGTCTAAAGCCCTTGGCCCCCGGCTGACCTTGAAACAGACCAAGCATGTGACGCACGACATGCCATACCGTAGCACCTTGAGCAATTTGCCCCTCAATGTAGGGGATCATTTGCTCAATAACCTCCATACGCGTCGGTGGCGTTTTCTCACTACCGTAAAATGCCCTGTCTACCTCGGCTAGAATATAAGGGTTCTGATACGCCTCACGGCCAACCATCACACCATCGACGTGCTTTAAATGCTCACGCATCTGTTCAATCGTGGTAATACCGCCATTGATATCGATTTCCAGTTCAGGGTGCTGTTGTTTGAGCTGATAGACTCGCTCGTAGTTAAGCGGCGGGACTTCGCGATTTTGCTTCGGACTTAAGCCCTTAAGCCAAGCCTTACGGGCATGAACGGTAAATGACTGACATCCGGCCAGTTTGACGGTTTCAACAAAGTCTGCCAAAAACTGATACTCATCAGAATCATCAATACCGATGCGGCACTTGACCGTGACCGGAATATCAACCGCCTCGCGCATGGCTTCGACACACTGAGCAACCAACGCAGGGTTGGCCATAAGGCAGGCACCAAACATCCCGCTTTGCACGCGATCAGAAGGACAACCAACATTGATGTTTACCTCGTCATAACCACGTTCTTGGGCAAGCTTGGCACAATGTGCCA
>JBFHGJ010000072.1:0-29175 GCA_041583135.1 Alteromonadaceae bacterium
GCTTCTAGTTCTTTCTTGTTCATAGTCTGCCTATCACTTAACCCTAATAGGGTACTCTACTGATAAGCAGTTACACAATTTAATTTACAGTCTCTTTATGGCAGGTACAGAAGCTTTGCTCACCACCGCACCTATGATTATTTTGACTGTCTTTGGCAATCTCATTATATTGAATATGAAACCTCCTATTAATTGTACAACGGTTAGTAATGGGTTTTTAGAGTGATCCCAGCTGCAACTGGGATCGCTCATCTTGCTATCATTTCTTTTTTCGGAATCCATCCTATCTCCTCTTTTTGTTTAATGGATTTGTGTTGACGCTTTTCTAGTTTATAGAAACTTCTTACCAGATTTTTTATTAGAGAGTGGTTTTTTGATGCCTCTAATGATTAATTTGAATATTACTCAGTAAATAACGATACAAACATCAATTTGTATCATTAGGTTGGGATTTTAGATTCATTGGCAAGAGAGTCATTTAAAAAGTGCACTTTTTTAAAAAAAAGTCCGATATGTGCCGAAACCTGACTTTTAGTCATTTTGACCAGCAACCAAATTTTATACCTCTAAATTAATTTGTTACTTTCTTTTTGTAGGGAAAGGTTTTTCCCTGTCTCCAACCGCTTCGCGTTTTCCGCCACCTTTTCAAGCGGGGACACCCCGCAACTCCCCGACTTTTGACAAAGTCAAAAGCGGCGGTCTTGTTCGCCCAGAATCCAGAAAAACAGCACCCAACCGTGTACGCGGTCGTTCCGACCTGTGTGCCGCACCATGGGCGCGATTTTTCTGGATTCTTCCTTACCGCCTAGTCGCCCTAGCCGGCAGGGGAAATTGCGCAGCGCTAAAAAAACAGCGCTCGAATTACCCCAACACCGAACACGAAAGGCCAAAACTATGAACGCACAAACCCAAACCCCAGACGATGAAATCCGTATCTATGTAGCAGACTTGGCAGCCTATAACGCCGGTCACTTGCACGGCGTTTGGATTGATGCCACCGAAGATTTAGACACCATTCAAGACCAGATTGATACCTTGCTGGCAGTTTCGCCGGTTGATGATGCCGAAGAATACGCCATCCACGATTATGAGGGCTTTGAGGGTTGCGAGCTTTACGAATATGAAGGTATTGAATCAGCCCATGACAAGGCTGTATTTATCGAAGAACATGGGCAGGTCGGCGCGGCATTGTTGGCGCACACGGCTGACAACTTCGAAGAAGCAACTAAGGCTCTTGATGAACATTATCATGGCTGTTATGAATCACTGGCCGACTACGCCCGAGAGTTCACCGAAGACACAACCGAAATCCCTGAACATCTGCAATATTATATCGACTATGAAAAAATGGCACGAGACTGGGCTTGGAGCGGCGATATTTTTACCATCACCACCGCCCGCGATGAAGTCCATGTATTCAGTAATTTTTGAACAACTATTTTAAGCCCTGGCAAACGTTGCCGGGGCTTTTGCTTTATATCCTCCACTTTCCCCAGCCACCTCCCCAACTTCAAAACAAAGAACTTTCTCGGCCATGCGCGGGGATGGCCTAAAGGCTGGGCTTCGCCTTGTTTGTCCGCACGTTTAAAAAGCATTTACCAAATGCCAAAAGTCTGCTCAAATCAAGGCATGATTCCCATTGAGCGCATCGCAGGCAAAATCTATCTCATCCGAGGGGAAAAGGTGATGCTTGATAGCGATCTGGATGAACTATACGGCGTAGAAACCAGAACACTTAATCAGGCTGTTGCCCGCAATATTCAACGCTTCCCCGATGATTTTATGTTTCAGCTCTCAAAGGACGAGCTTGAAAATTGGAGGTCACAATTTGTGATATCCAATCCAGATTCTAAAATGGGTTTGCGTCGCCAACCCTATGTTTTCACCGAGCATGGCGCTTTAATGGTTTCAAGCGTCTTGCGTTCTCAACAAGCGGTCGAAGTTAGTTTACTTGTCGTTCGTGCCTTTGTTCGCATTCGGGAAATGTTGGCAGTGCATGAAGATTTAGCGCGGAAGGTCGAAGAACATGATAGACAAATATCAAGCTTATACGCCCATGTTGAACGGCTATTGAGGCCGGAAGAAAAGCCTAAGCATCCTATTGGGTATATCAAAGATAGAGATTAACCCAAATATATTAAAACCTTATGCCCTGTCAAAAGGGAACCCTTTTGCAACAGTGTTACGGAAATATATTTTTCGGCTTTTTCTTACCTGAACACCGCTGTTTTTGGTTGCACACCTCACGGAACTGGCGTAAGTCAAAAGGGTTCCTTTTTGATTACGCTAACCACAAGAGACAGTGACCCGCAAATGGCATGAAAAAGCTGGGCTATATCCGTACTTCCACTGACAAACAGGTGGCTGACCGCCAGATTAACCAGCTTAAAGCCGTGTGCGATCGCGTCTTTATTGAAGATGGTATTTCTGCCGTTGGTAAGCACCGCCCAATCTATAACAGCGTCATGGACGCGCTTCAAACAGGCGATGTGTTTGTGGTGGTGGCTTTGGATAGGGCTTTTCGTTCGGTGATTGATGCGCTGATGGAGTTGGACAAAATCCATCAACGGGGCATTGCCTTTTGTTCGTTATCGCAAAATTTTGATACGCGCACACCCGAAGGCAAGCTCTTATATACCGTAAGTGCCGCCTTGGCCGAGTGGGAGCGCGCCATATTGCGCAAGCGCACCCGTGAAGGGATGGAAGCCACCAAGCTCAGGGGCAGCAAAATCGGTCGCCCTAAAAAGCTAACAGCATCACAAATCGCCTTGGCAAAAACCAGTCTCAACGCCGCGCCATGCCACAACATAACAGCAATCGCGGCGCAATTGAATGTCAGCCCCAGTACGCTACGCCGTGCTTTAAAGGGAGCTGATAAGTGATTGAATAGACAAGAGAACAACGCCATGTCTACAAACAAAGAGCCACCGCAAGAAGCAGCTAATTGGTTAACAGCCCCCAAGCAGCTTAAACTCAGGAACTGCTATGGTTCCGAGCCGTTTCATCGCCTTACACAAAGCCTTCATTACAATGTTATAAAGCGCCATAAGAATGGCGATCTAACCATCAATTGCGATGCGGGGCGGCCTTGCTGCCTTACGCCGTGCAAAGTCTCCGCTCCCTTGGGCTATCGTTATGATTCCGAAGGCCGTGGGTTACAGGCTTATTTTCATGCCGTTGACACTGAAATTCCTTATCTGGAAATGATCGTTGTGCTGGCAGATGGTTTTGGTGGTGAAGCTGTCATTCTTGCCAGTGACACCGCCCGTGAATTTATCAAAAGCATCTATCCCGAACGAATTTTTGATGAGCCGTTAGAGGCGGGTTTGCACAATGTTTATCTGGTTTGGCAGGTTGAGCGCGATACGGTCGATAACAGCTTAGGACGTTACCCTGTCGTCAACAAAATATCAGAACAACTACCATTTCAAGCCATCACCGGCGCAATTCATACGCTCTTTGGTAAAGGCTGAAAACGGTGAAACTGGTAGCCATTGCCGACTATTACCGCACCCAAGGCGCACGAGATCTGTGTCACGGCATAAAAGACCGTGACACCTGCGCTGTCACCCAAGTTTCAAAATCAATGGCGACATACGCCAAGGCGTTGCCGCAAAACAGTATTCTCATCCCTATACCATCCCATACAGGTCATGCGACAACGACTTTGTTTTTGGTTGAGCAAATATCCAAACATACCGGTTTACCAGTGGCCGACATTCTGATAGGCCGAGCGCGTGAACCGCTATATGTTATTAAGCTGAAACGTCAGATGCCCTCGGCTGATTTTTTTAGTTTTGCGCTAAAAATGCAGTTCGCTGGTGGTCAAATTCCTATCCTTGTAGATACCGTTCTTGACACCGGCCAAACGGCACAGGCCGCCGCAAAACTCTTTCCTAATCATCAACCCGGCATATTCACCTATGCACGGGTGATTAAGCCTTGAATGCAATCCGCTCTAGCCATTTTTGTTTCTGCTCCAGTGATGCACCAGCGCCGTATCGTGGACGATGGAACTTGTGCCCCATCAATTCGGCCTGTATCCGGTCGGGTGCTTCCACACTAATCAAGCGGTCTTGAAAACAGTGCCGCAATGAATACAGGGATTGGCTTGGTGTCGGCAATACATCATTATCCCGAAACCACTTGTTAATCGCTGAGGACAGGCTATCAGGCCGACCCATATAATCTGTGAAGCCGTGGGGTTGCTGTTGAAAGGCAAAGAGTGATGCCCCAACCAAAGGGATTGTACGTTCGCTGTGAGGGGTTTTAAGCTGCCTGTGTTGGTTTGGCCTGATTTGGATATGCGGAATAGGGGCATCAAGGCAAATGTCCCCAGCCTCAAAATCAAGCCCCACCAGTTCATTAATGCGCGCCCCGGTATCAGCCATAGCGCAAACTAAGTGCCAAAGTTGTTCTGTCATACCAGACACTGTGCTTGCTCTATTGAGCAATGTATTTTGAACAAAATCCGGCTCGAACGATAAGCGGCCAGTACGGCCTATGTCTTTGACCGTCAAGCGGTCGAATATTTCACGCAGCGGCAAACCAAGGCGTAAATTATCATTCACCAAAAACAACACACCGCGCACATGGATAAAATCCTTGTTTGCGCTATTGGGCGTCATGCTTTCTTCTTGCAAGCGTTCTACCCACCAATCCTTGAAATTTAAGGCATCATTTCGGGTCAGCTCGGCCAAGTTCTTATCACCGACAATTGCAATCAAGTTTTTTATGGCCTTGATGCGCGGGTTTTTCCATTTTCTGACTTGGCTGTCGGATTTGTTCAGCAGTTTGTCTTTGCTCAATGTCCAATATTTTTCGAGTGCCGATGATAAGGTGATATCCGGGCGCGTAACATCGCCAAGCACAGCGTCTTGTGTCTCGGTCGGGGTGCTATGTCCGGTTGCCACAATAACGCGCTCGACAATTTTCTCGATAGGTTCATGAGCAATTTCTTTTGCTGTAATGTAGCCAAACCCATAGAGCCGCGCTTGATGAATGGCTTGTTTGAACCTTTCTTCCTTATTGGTCGGATTGATTATCAGGCTTTCCCAATAGGCATTGATGTGTTGGTTCAAGATTGTCGCCCTGTGTTGGGCTAGGCTGGCCGAATCGGTTTTTAGCGATATCTGAATAAATTCACGGTCATCCAGAGCGCGAATATCCTTTGGCACCCGCCTGACATAGTGGTAATTAGTGCCGCGCTTTTTAATATATTTCATCATCACTGAACATCCATGTTGTGTGTTTTGTGGGCAAAATGTAGTGCAAAACTACCCTTTCCTTATCGCATGAACACGAAAATGGGTCAATGAAAATCGTATAAAATCCATTATTTCAGTGGGTTACAGGAATATTTGTCGATTCTAGGAAGGGAAAAAATGGCGGACACGGAGGGATTGGAATACGGAAATTGATTGGCTGTAACATATTGATTTTGCGTTTTTATCAGATTTTTCTAATGTCCAATGTTGTGCAATTTGTGGACAAAATGTAGGGCGTTACATAGGAATATTTTCTTGTCCGCCTTCACATCCGCCAACAAAATCAAGCCAATGATTTACACTATACCAACTGGCTAAATCAGCAAAGTAAATTGTGTCTGGTGTCAGAGCTTAGGGTGTTTTGAGCAACCAAATCCATGGCGAGATTTTCTAATTCTCTATCCCGTTCCAGTTTCTCTAGTTCCAAAGTAATGCGCTCGAATATCGGCAGATAGGCTTTCTTGCCATCCTCATGAATGAGCTTTGCCAAGGCAAGCTGACAATAGGACAATGTGGCATGGTTAACAATAATACGGCCACCCTTGACGCTCCCGGCAATCGTTTGCGGCTTCTTGGTGCGCATGACGATTGCCATGGCATGTTCAATAAAGTCGTCGTGGTTGTTATCTATATCCATATTAAGCTACAAGTCCTTTGTTCAGCATACCATGGCATTCCTAATAACTGCTTAATATCAAAGCATTAGCTAATATAGGCGATATTAAATGGTGAGCGGTTGTTAAACCGCTCACCGGTAGTCACATCATAAGGTGTGCCTTGTTTGGAGTTCGGCAGTCACTTTTTTGATCGCTGCACGGATGGCTTGTTTCTCGCATTCTGGCAGGCATGGCGAGGATAGCCTGTTGAACAACAGACAATACAGCCCTTTAAGGTCGGTAGTGCGTTTGCTGGCGAGGTTAAACGGGTTGGTGATGATATCCATTTGCGTGGCTCCTTGTGTTCGAAGGCTCCGACGGCGAAGCCTTTCTCACCCGAAGCCCCGAAAGGCGCTCGAAGGGGGAGCCAAGATACAAGGCGTTAGCCACACAAAAGTCATCACTGCCAGTTCATGACGTGCCGATAAACACTGACCGAAATTCATGGATAGCTTCGCTGCACTCGCAATGACGAGAAGCTTTAGCCGTTCCCTCTCGCGCCCATCAAATCCGAAGCCAAAACAATGGTAAAAACGCGATCCGGTAGGTCTTCTTTTTCCAATTCTTTTGCCCAGGCGGTGCAAGCACCGTTCGTTGATTTGACGCTTTCTCACTCCCCGTTCCGCCACGTGGCAGAGGGTATGCGCGCCTCTCAAGAGGTGCTTAACCCTCAAAACCAAAAAGGAAAAAAGACATGGAAGATATTGCTAAAAAACTACGGATTACCAGCGTGGAAACAATTGTGGCGATCTATGACATTGCCATCACGCCCGATATGCTGGCAGAGATAAAAAACAGGGATTGGACATCAACAACAAAGACGATTTGCTTGAAGTTGCCCATATCGTTCAAAATTGTGGTGATTGGGTCGTCGTTTCGGAGGATTGTGTCGGTAGATTTCCGCAAGAAGAAGTCATCATGAATAACGATATCGCACAATCACTGGAATTAGACGGAGCCACGAGGAAAGAAACAGATAAAGAGAAATATTTATATCGGTGTTGCCATTGTGAGGGCTATAGATTGTACTTCGAAGGAGATGCTTTTTGGGATTCTGAAAAAGGCGTAAGAAACCCAAATCTTAACGGCCAACTCCCGTATTGCATAGATTGCAATGAACATGTTGAGTGGGAATTACATCCTGTAATCGACATACCCCACAAAGCACAATCAATAAATCAGTGAATTTTTGCCCCCTCATCAGGGGGGCATAGCCCTCATAACCAAGGAAATAACGAAAGGAAACAAACAATGTCAATCAATCTATACGAAGTTCACATTTACACTCTTTGCGATGGCTGGATAAATTGCTGGAGAGAGCTTGGGCAAGACGGCACAGTGCAGCCTTGCCAGTACAAAAGCATCAAAGAGGCACAAGCGGAAATAGATGAAACAATCCGGGATAGCCAAATGGCTGTGACGCTTGGAGAAATAGAAGAACCCGACGACCCGCAGGGATACCGGATTTATGATGTCAACAATCAGATTTATGTGGATTAGGAAAGCTCAGATAACCAAGGCACGTTTGACAGTGTTTGGCGACACTTCAAACGTGCGGCCAATGGCAGAAAACGACATCTGTTCATCTTCAAACATCCGCTTAGCGACGATAATTTGGTCGTCATTCAAGGCTTTGCGGCGACCCAAGCGCACACCGTTTGCCCGTTTCACAGCCAAGCCGCCCTTGGTACGTTCGCCGTTGATGGTGCTTTCATGCTCGGCAGTGGCGGCGAAGATGGTAAAGGATAATTTGCCGCTGGCGGTGGTTAAATCAATCGGCTGCATGATGAAATGCATCCTAATGCCGCGCTGGCGCAAGGCATCCTCAATCTTAAGCAGTTCCAGCGTGATGCGCCCCAATCGGTCAAGCCGATGCACCACCAAAGTATCGCCCGACCTGAGCGCCCTTAAAACCGCACTCAGACCTTTTCGCGGGAAAATCCGACCTGATACACCATGGTCGCTATATATCTTCTCACACCCCGCATCTTTGAGGGCAATAAGCTGCACATCCAAAGATTGCTTTTTCGTTGAAACCCTTGCATAGCCTAGCTTGCGGCCAGTTTGTTCTTGTTGATTATTTTTGCCCATAGTTCCCCAAATCACCTTGCAACAAAGGGTCGTTTTTGGAGACTACGCATTTTCCCCTCCTGAAATATTGTCAATTCGCCGCAAAGCCGCGCCCTCCCTGCGCTTTTCAATTTTTCCATATTAGTGATATCCTATTGTGCCAAAAACGACCGTTTTTGACGGTAGCAAAAAATGCGCTCTATGGCGCGGCAGCCCTTATTTTTACTGGGTTTTATCCACAATCGGCTTTAGGTGATGACACCCAAGCCCAGCCCTCCGGCAGCTTTAAAAACAAGGACTTTTTGCAGCTCAAAAAAAATGAAAAAAAATTCTTTTTGTTCGGGGTGATTGAAACTTTGTGGCAGATTGAGGCGCTTCGCGACAAAAAAGCAGGGCAATGCGTTGCGGATTGGTATTACAAAGACATGGCGAATAAAGATGCTCTTATTTTGGCCTATATGAAGAAATACCCCGACCTTGAACCGAACGCTATTTTGATTACTTTGACAGAGAAAGCTTGTAACTTACCCGCTAAATAACGGGTCAACGGGAGAGGTTTTTAAACGGTATATTCGGCAATTCGTCAGGGATGATTTGTTTGGCTTCTGGTTGCTCTGGTGCTTTATTCAGTATGGTGTTTGCTTCCTTGTGAATGGCTTTAAACCTATCGCTGATTTCGAGCATACGTTCATTGTTCTCCGGTGTATCATGGCCGCGTATCGTTTGAGCTTCCGCTTCTAATTCATCAACTTCCAAATCCAGCCTGTCAGCCATGTCTTTCCGGTCTTGCTTGGCTACCAGAGCGCTGTCACGCTCCTGCATAACTTCCCATGGGGTTGAATTGTCCCGCCAGATAATCTCGTCCAGAACTTCACCCTCAAGCAAAACTCCGTCTTGCGTATAAACCGCACCAGCCTTATCCATGAAAACCGCGCGGCCATCCGGCAACCGCGCCGCATTGTCGAGCGCTTCTTGATAAAGCTTTTGCGCTTGCTCCAACCCAGCCGAGGCCAATAATTGCGCCTCATAAACGGCGTTTCTGGCATCACGTAAGTTTTGCATGGTGTTGTCGAATAACTTGGCATAGGCCGCACTGACTTTTGCGGCATGGGTAAGGGCTTCTTTATCGCGTTTCTCACGCTTTAAGCGCTGTTGCTTAGTCTCAAGGCCGTAACGCTTTATCCGGCCATTGTCGCCAACCTCGTTCAGCTCAGCCGTATAGTCAGCGCGGTCTTGCTCCCGCGCCTTCGCTTGCCGATTGGCCTCATGCTGCTCAAACTCCCCAACCATGCCAACATTGTAACGTGGCAGGGGTTAATATTTGGCTAATCTGTGCATCTGCCATTGAAATTTTAGTTGATAGACACGATAAAGATATGCGTCCGTGAAAAACTAACGGTAGTGAGTGCGACTTTCTTAAGAAACACTTTAAACAATATTTAGTCAATTTTAATTGAGATAGGAGTACTAATGTCTCTAGAGGAAAGTAGGCAGCTTCACAATCAAATCAGAACTTCACAGGATAAGTACGTATATTTCTTGTTGGCTTTAGCTGCTTCAGCAATTGCTTTTTCTGTTCAAATTACAAAAGATAGCGTCTTTTCCTATTCTTTGGTGCCACTAGGACTAGCCGTTTTATTCTGGGCATTGAGCTTTTATTGTGGCTGCCGAAATATTCAATATGTGAATTCAAATTTATTTGCCAATTTTGATTTATTGAAAGTCGAATCCGGTATTCATCCTGAGACTGGGAACAACCCAAGCTATATTCAAGCCGCCTCAGAAGGGATACGACAAGCTATGGAGTCTAATCAAAAAGTTCTTGGTAGTTATGCTCACTGGCAGTTTAGATTTATAATATTAGGCGGTGTTGCATTTATCATTTGGCACATTGTTAAGATGGCTATCCGTACCGCAAGCAGTTAATAGAAGGTGGAACTAAAATGGATTGGTTAAATGACCTAATCGACGAAAAAGAAGAAAGGCAAAAACAGGAGAAATTAGAACGAGAAAAAGAAGCGCAAGCTAAAGCAGAAAAAACTGAAAACAACAGAAAACAGGCGATTGAAATTATAAAACAATGCTTTGATGATTTTGAGAAAGCCAATCAAGTATTGGTTGGTAGGGGCATCGAAAGCGAAGTTTATATCAATGCCGATATTGATGATAGCTCAAGTGCTAAAGGTGACCCGCAATTATCACTTGTTTTGAATAGGCAGTTTAAGGGCGAAAAATTTTCTCGTGTAGATGAAAAAAATGAAATTAATTTTACCTTAAAATATAATTTCCTTGATGAGAGAATTAAGATTTATTCTAAGTATAAGCCAAGAGACCAAGTGCAAGTTGTAGGAACGATTTCTCTAGTTAAACCACAAATGGCGATGGTCGATAATAAAATGAAAGAATTCTTTCAAAATGTAATGAGAAATTAAATCAATAGCTTAGGTATGATTTAACGTGCTGCTCCCGTTACCATGAAAAAAGGCAATTAATGGAAGGCGGGCGCACCACCGACAGCCCCCTAAAATCTTCCGTGTATCCAAGCAAATCAGTCGAACATAACCGCCTTTCAGTGCTAAACTACATTCATTCAAAACAGTAAAACCACGTCACTATGACTTATATCCCCTATAAATCATAGTGTTACGGTGGATTTGCTAAAACTTAGGTAATGGTGGCAGCACGGATGTGTCGCCATTTCAACTTGTTGAAATATAAGCGAAGTTTCACTTGCTTAAACGCAGCGCTCTCCAGAAATCTATCTTGAATGATAGTTTCTGGACATTAACTAGCTAAGTAACCTGACCTTTGCTCTACGGCCCTTTCTTACGTAAAGCTCACATCAGGTTAAGTATAAAAAAGGCGTGGTGTTTTTGCACCACGCCTTTATAGTATTTATTTCCGGCTCGACTACTCAGATTGAAGCAAATAGTCCTTATAGACGTCTTTACTTTGTGCCTGTAGGGTTTCGCCATTTAAATGTGCGCTGTCTTTGCCCATGATATACAAATAGCACGGCATCAAGTCGGCAGGCTTGGCGATTTTGTTTTTATCTTCGCCTGGATAGGCGCGCGAGCGCATCGGCGTATCGGTTGGGCCCGGGTTGATTGAATTAAAGCGCAGTGTCGATTGCTCAAATTCGTCAGCTAAGGTTTGCATCATCGCATCGCTGGCCCATTTAGAGGCGGCGTAGGCACCCCAAAACGCTTTCGCTCGAAGTACAACACCGGAAGAAGTGAAGACTACTGAGGCCTCGGGCGCCTTTTTAAGGATCGGCAACAACGCTTGAACCATCAAAAAGTGTGCGGTGACATTAACATGCATCACTTCATTCCAAGTGCTCTCGTTAATGTGGTCAAACGGGCTTAATACTCCAAGGGCTGCGGCATTTAACAATACCCCGTCAAGGTGACCGAATTGATCGCCAATGGTTCTGGCCATATCTTGATAATTTTGTTTGGTCGCCCCTTTCATATCCAGTGGAATAATGGCAGGTTCTGGTGAGCCGTTTGCGACGATTTCGTCGTATACGGCTTCGAGTTTTTTGACGGTTTTACCCAGTAAAATGACGGTTGCGCCATGTTGGGCGTAAGTGATTGCGGCCTGACGACCGATGCCAGCACCGGCACCTGTGACTAAAATGGTCTTATTGGCGAGTAGATCGCTGGGTGCTTGATAATTCATCATCTACCATAAATTAGTTTGGCTAAATCGGTCGGTGCATACTACTCTTGTATAAGTTAAAAATCACTATTACTTTCAATAATTGCGAAAAATTAGTGGCTTATTATGGTTGATTAGGTTAATTTTAACTGGTCTAAGGTGTTACCAGCACCGCAAAATCCATAATAAAAATCATCGGCCGAACAGCGGCAAATGATTCCAACACGATAAAAACAAAGCGAAAGAATAAGAAATTACCAGGAATTGGGGAATACACATGAAAAAACTAATTCTCAGCTTGCCTGTCGCTATTGCGATGAGTCTGAGTGGTTGCGGGGACGATACCACCCTTGCAGATATCAATACCGAGGTAGTTAATAACGACCAAACCGTAGAGCCAATTGCCCGAGTGGTGTTCGACCCAACCGGCGGCAAATTATCCATACCCAATGACCTGTTGTTCTCAGGCACTACCGACGGTACTTTAGAGCTGCCCGATGAAGTGGCGGCAAGAGCAGCTAACGGTGCCGCAGACTACTCTGATCCCGGCCAGGCCATGGGCGTGTTAGATGGCTGGTCAACCCAAAATCCATTTGTTCTGTCTATCGATTACCCTACCGGGTACCAGCTAGGCGTCGATAGCGTGAACGCGCCGGGTGCCGTGCGTATTTTCCAAGTTAAAATGGGTGGGGAGCCGGGCTGTGAAAGTGTCACCCGCGGTCTTGCCTGCCAACCGGTCGCCGAGTTGACTTGGGGCGTTGATTTTGTCACCAGTGCCAGCGGCAACGATATTGCCGTCGCGCCTTTAAAACCACTTAAATCTGCTACCACCTATATCATCACTTTGACTGATATGCTCAAAGATGATGCCGGACGTTCGGTAGGCCCTTCAGCTACTTATCAGCTGGTCAAACAAGATATCAATACTCATCCTTTGGCAACGCCTAGCCAATTGGCATTGCAAGGCGCGGTCAACAGCTACGAAGGTGTCGTCAGCGCAGGCTTTGGGCTCAGCAAAGACAGCATTATTTATGCGGCGGCGATGACCACACAGTCTACCGGTCAAATTCTACCGACCATTAAAACCATGATGGCGGCAAACATGAGCTTAAACCCTGCGGCGACGCCAGTGGTAGCTGTGGCCGATAGCGGTATGAGTGTTGCTGAGAAACTGGTTGCCCTTGGCGTATTGAGCGCCGATGATCCTAACCTTGGCGCGTTTAGCGCAGCAAGATTGTATAGCGGCTATGTAAAGGTCCCTTACTTCTTGGCAACGCCGACGCCGGAAAATCCGTTGGCACCTATCAATACCTCGTGGAAAGCTGCTTGTGACACTGCGGTTAAAGTATCAGCCTATGCGGCTCAACAGGGTGATAGCTACCCTTATGATCCAACCGCAACGGCGCCGATCAGCCAAAACGATGCGATGTGTATGCAGTTAAGTGGCGGCTTGTTACGTGATTTCACTAATCCTGAAACCGGTTTTGTGCTCGATAAAGAGCGTCATTTGACCAAATACAACAAGATCCCACAGCTGCGTTCGACTCAAACGTTAGACGTGCAAATGACCGTGCCGGATGTCAATGTCGTCAACTACATTCGCTCACTCATGGGTATGCCTGCAATTGCTATGCCCGAGGGCGGTTGGCCGGTTGTGATGATGCAACATGGTATTCCATCACGTAAAGAAGATATGTTAGCGACGACCGCTACCTTGTCTTTGTTTGGTTATGCTTCGGTGGCTATCGATTTGCCGCTGCACAACAGCCGTGGCTTTGACATTGACCCAACCAACCCGGGTGATGAAATCAACGCCTATTCGGTATCGCCTGTACACTTTATGAACCTGTCTAACTTGCCGGTCACTCGCGATAACGTGCGCCAAGGTGTATCAGATATGATGGCCGTTCGTCTTGGTCTTAACTTTATTCAAGGCGCGCCTATTAACCCGACTCAAGTGTATGCCTTGAGTTTGTCTTTAGGGGCTATTACTACGACCAACTTCCTCGCGGTAACCAACACCAAGCACTTAGATGCGACGTTGGGTGCGACCGGATTGGATGCTATGTTTGCGGTTAAATCGGCGGTTTTGGCAAGCCCGGGTGGCGGTTTGGCCAACTTGTTGGTTGAGTCTGCTTCGTTTGGGCCTTTGATCCAAGGCGGTATTTTATCAGGCGCCGGTACACCATTGTCCGATGAGTTCAATGCCTTTATGGCCGCTGGCGTTCCTGAGTGTTTGAGCTATATCAGCAATCAAGACGCTTATGTTTCATGCTCTACTCAGGTGTTCTTACTTGGCCTGAGTACCACTGGCCAGACCGACAAAATTGCTCAGTTCAAGAGCTTAGTGGCGCAGTTTGTCTTTGTTGCACAGACCTTGACCGATTCTGCCGACCCAAGTAACTTTGCTAGCATGTTGACGGCTAACCAGACACCGGTGGTGATCACTGAGCTGGTTGGTGACGGTATGGAAAACCTCTCTGATCAGGTTGTGCCAAACCAATCGGTTAACACCCCAATCGGTGGTACCGAACCACTTATTCGCGCCTTGGGTTATACATCTTTAACTGGCTCTAAAACCGGTGATATTGATGAAAATGGTATTCCGGGCACTTTCTCTGGCGTGGTACGCTTTACCAAAGGTCATCACAGCTCACTGATCAATCCGGGTCTACGCCCTGAAGCCACAGATGCTGCGGCCAATGCGCGCGTGACGCAAGAAATGCAGGCGCAAGCGGTGAGCTTCTTTGCCAGCGACGGTCGTGCAATTGTGATGAATGACAGCGAGTTTGTGTTAGGTTCAAATTAAGCCTTAACACCTTTACCGCTATGAAAATAGGCCCGGCATTGCCGGGCTTATTTGTATCTAATCGCTCGGTGGCTGTATAATGCCGCGTGAAAAAATCGACATCAACGGAGATTGGAATTGGAATTTTTATACCAGTATGGTTTGTTCTTGGCTAAGGCCGTCACTTTTGTATTGGCCGCCGTGGCGATCATTGTGGCGATTGCCTCTGCTGCGGCAAAAAGTAAGAGCGGTGGCAGTGAGTTGGAAATAGAAGATATTTCTGAGGACCTCAATAAGGTTAAAACTCAGTTTGAAGAGCAGATCTTATCAAAAGAGCAGCTCAAACAGCGCAATAAAGCGCGTAAAGAAGCACAAAAAGCAGAAAAACAGCAAGAGGATGTGCGCAAGCCCAATCTGTTCGTCATTGACTTTAAGGGCAGTACCGACTGTCATGAGGCCGACAGCTTAAAAGAAGAGATCACCGCCATTTTGACCATTGCCGAAAAAGGTGATGAAGTGTTGGTGAAAGTTGAAAGCCCCGGTGGTGTGGTGCATGGATATGGTTATGCCGCCTCGCAGATCATGCGGCTCAAACAGAGCGGTATGGCGTTAACCATTGCCGTGGATAAAGTCGCTGCCAGTGGCGGTTATCTGATGGCTTGTATCGGCGATAAGATATTGGCTGCACCTTTTGCCATACTCGGGTCAATTGGCGTCATGGCTCAGGTGCCTAACTTCAATAAAGTGTTGAAAAAACTCGATGTTGATTACGAGCAGTTTACCGCAGGGGAATACAAGCGCACCGTGACTATTTTTGGCGAGAACACCGAAAAAGGCCGGGAAAAATTCAAACAGGAACTCGAAGAAACCCATGTGTTGTTTAAAGATTTCGTCAGCGGTTATCGTTCCTCGTTAGACATTGAAAAAGTGGCCACAGGCGAACACTGGTATGGTACCGACGCGATTAAGCTCGGCCTTGCCGATGTCTTGCAGACCAGCGACGACTATATGATGAGCAAGCTCGATAGTCATAAGATCATTGGCGTAAAGTGTGCCACCAAAAAGAACCTGGCGGAAAAGTTGGGATTGTCGATGTCGCTTGGCATAGAGCGTCTTGTTGCCAAATGGTGGCAACGGGGCAACAACCCGCTAGGATAGATCATGGAAGCAGATTTTTGGCACAATTGTTGGGAAAAAGACCACATCGGATTCCATCAAGATGAACTGCATCCGTTGATGTGCGCGCTTTTCCCTCAGTTCTTGCAACGCTTTGACGGTTTTGCGGGCGGTATATTGGCGCCACTTTGCGGCAAGTCGCTCGACATGCACTACTTGGCAACACACCGAGCGGTGCTTGGTGTTGAACTAAGCGATAAGGCGTGCCAGGACTTCTTTGTCGAGGCGCAGCAAAAGCCAGAGCGCTCAAGTTGTGAACGATTTAATCGCTATCGCGGCAAAGGTGCCGTGCCGGTTGAGCTTGAACAAAGTGCTGCTGGCGTAGGGGAGTTAGACAAGGATGACTTACAACCTAAAAGCGTTGCAAACGGACATAGCATTACCCTTTGGGCTGGTGATTTTTTTAGCCTGACGGCAAAGGATGTGGCGGCTTGTCCGATTATTTACGACCGTGCCGCGCTAATTGCGCTGCCTGAGCAGATGCAAGCACGCTATGTGTCTCACCTAAGGGCGATCGCACCTAAAGGAGCACAGTTGTTTCTGTTGACGCTGGAATACCCTAAAGACGCCATTGCTGGCCCACCGTTTTGTATTGACCAACAGACCGTCTCGGCGTTATTTGCCGGCTGTACCATAGAAAAATGGCAAACCCTCGACTTACCTGAAGGCAAATTTGCCCGCCGTTCATTCAATGTCTCTTGGATGCGCGAAACCTGCTACGTCATCACGCTCTAATTTCAAGGGGTTTATACAAGGATGTATTTATCCCCGATGGGCAGGATAGCCCAATCGAAGGGGGTTTATACAAGGATGTATTTATCCCCGCTGGGCAGGATAGCCCAATCGAAGGGGGTTTATACAAGGATGTATTTATCCCCGATGGGCAGGATAGCCCAATTCAGGGGGCCGACACTTAATCAAATGGATAGCGTATAAGTGCTCTGACCCCCCTGATATTTGGGTTAAGATTTGTGGATATCTAAATCTACGTCTTCAAGCTCAAAGCCCGCATTGGGATTGCTGAATACTTCTTGATTGAATTCGCCTTCGCTTTTAGCCACAACACACGAGACCATACAGTCGCCGGTAACGTTGACAGCGGTTCGGGTCATATCTAATAAGCGGTCAACAGACATGATGATGGCGATGCCGTCAAGTGGCAAGCCTACCTGTTGCAATACCATCGTCAGCATCACCAAGCCTACGCCCGGTACGCCAGCGGTGCCGATAGAGGCCAATGTGGCAGTGACAATCACCATCAAATAATCGGCCAAGCTCAAATCAACGCCGTAGGCTTGAGCGATAAAGACAGTGGCAACACCTTGCATAATGGCGGTGCCGTCCATGTTGATGGTTGCGCCCAACGGCACGGTAAATGAGGCAACATTGCTCTTTACGCCGAGTTTTTGGGTCGCGGTTTCCATGGTGATAGGCAAGGTGGCATTAGAGCTTGCGGTGCTAAAGGCAAATAGCTGAGCGTTGCGCATTTTAAGTAAGAAATCGATAGGATTGAGTTTGCTTAGCAGCAACAAAATGGCCGGATAGGTCATCAGTGCATGAATGAACAACACAATCAACACAGTGACAAAATACTGGAATAAGGCTACGCCGTAAGCGCCAAATTGCTCTGTGGTGGTGGTCGCGCTAAGTTCTGCTATCAAACAGAATACGCCATATGGGGCCAGGTTCATCAACACGCTAACCAGCTTCAGGTTAACCTTATTGATGTCTTCAAATATCTCAGTCAGGCGCTGCCCCGGTTTGCCGCTCAATACCATGGCAAGGCCAAACAAAATGGCAAACACAATGATCTGCAACATTTGCCCTTTGGCCATGGCTTCAATGGGATTGCTGGGGAACATATTAACAATGACTTGCGCCAAGGTGGGGGCCTCTTTACCTGTGAGCTTGGCATCGGAAACAAACCCCGCACCTTCGCCGGGGCCGATGGCCAAGGCCATGAAAATGGCTAAGGTAATGGCAATACAGGTGGTGATGATGTATAGCGCTACGGATTTGCCACCAAGACGTCCGAGCTTGCTGGTATCACTCAATGAGCACACACCACAGACCAGTGAGACGAAAACGAGTGGCACAACCATCATTTTTAACGATTTGACAAATATCTGTCCGCCGACATCGAATATACTGACAAACAGCGCTTTAGGTTCAAAGCTGCCGGTACCGAGTTGCCAGCTGACACCGGTCATAAGCGCATTGACTATATAGCCAAACACGACGCCTAAGGCCATGCCGATGATTATCCGAGTCGTAAGACTGAATTTATGGGTCTGAGTCATTGTTTTCCCGCTATGGATCTTAAATTTCGCCTTAGCCTACCAGCGATGGCGGAAAATATCAGCACTCAAGCGAAAAAAACCAAATAAATTAGGATCTTTTCAACTTTATATGCTAAGTATTAAAGGGATTTAGACCGCTATTATAAAGACTCAAGGGAGTTGCCAGATGCAGTATATACGCAATTTCGGCTTTTTGTTTATCAGCCTGTTATTTCTCGCCGCCTGTGGTAGTGGTGGAGGCTCGCTGACGCAAACGGGAGATGGTTCACTCGGAGAGCCGACCACGGATGATGAAACGCCACCACCACCGGTGTACGCCATAGCACTCGAATTACTCAATAACAATGGCGTGGTTGACCCCACGGCTATCATTGCACAAGATGCCCCTGGGACATTACGTGCCACCATTACCACCAACGGCGCCCCAATTCCTTACGAATTGGTGACTTTTTCTACCTCTAACAACTTCGGGGCGCTCAACCCAACACTCGGGACTGCACAATCAGACGTAAACGGTCAAGCGCAAGTGACGCTTTTGCCGGGGTTCAATGAAGGTGCCGGGACGGCGACCGCACAGTTTACGACGCCAGACGGCTCCATCGCCGTGGCGACCTTAACCTTTAGAACCAAAGGGGATGCGCCAACCAATACCGGCTCCAACGAAGTCAAAATGGCGATGAGCCTTAAAAGCGCCACCGGCGGTAACGATACAACGAACATCAGCGCGGCAGTTCCCGGAGTGATTGAGGTGCAGGTGACCGACTTTGACGGGGTGCCAATCACTCAGCGTATTGTCAGTTTCAGCTCTACTCTAGGTCAGTTCAGACCATCGGCGGGCACAGCGCTGACCGATGAAAGCGGCGTAGCCAGCATTATTTTGACTGCCGGTAGTGTCGAAGGGGCAGGTGAGGTAACCGCAACCTTCGAAGGCACCGATTCGGTGATTGGTTTCTACTCGCAAGGGGATGCGGTAGACCCTAACCTTGTGACCGCCGATGTCACCTTTGGCATTTATTCTTGCCCAAGTGGTTGGGACAGGGTGATCAGAGATATCTCTTTGTGTACTGAAACCGACAATATCTCCTCAACTTCACCGGGGATCCTATACATTCAAGTATTGAAGTCAGGCAGTACCGTGCCACTTAAATCAACATTGGTCAGTGCGTCGTCAACTTTGGGTAAGATTAGCCCAGAGACCAGCACTGCCATCACCGATGAAAACGGTATTGCGCTACTGGATCTTTTGGCCGGTAGTGATGTCGGCGCAGGTGAGGTCGAAGTCAGTGCCATCAATACGACCGCGAAAAAAGCCTTCGAGATCGGCGCTGCGCAAGTCACCATTTCTGTCGATAATGGGTTGGCACCGGGCGCGACGTTAACCGCTGGGGCAACAACAGTGATCAGCGTATCTATCTATGACATCGACGGCAGCTTGTTTATCCCGCCTCTCAATGTCGAATTTACTTCCAACTGCGCAGTGTCAAACCCACCCAAAGCGGTGCTCGATGCCAATGTGACCAGTGTCGGCGGTGTAGCCACTGCGACATATCGTGCCGATGGTTGCTCACCGGAAGATACAGTGACGGTAACGGTTATCACCGGTGGCGATGCTATCACTCAAAACGTGATCATCCCTGTCAATGAAGCGGCGATTGGCTCCATTGAGTTTGTCGGCGTATCAAACGATTACATCTCTCTTAAGGGCACCGGTGGACAGGGTCGCAGTGAAACCTCCGTGGTTGAGTTTAGAGTGCTTGACGAAAACGCCAATCCGGCCTCGCAAAAAGAGGTCACCTTTGAGCTAACCAACGATGCCGGCGGTATCAGCATTTCGCCGACCACAGCACAGTCGAACAATGAAGGTTTAGTGCAAACGGTGGTACGCTCTGGTGACGTACCGGGCGCGGTAAGGGTGTTGGCCTATGTGACGCCTGATAATAGCGACTCGGGTAATCATGACAATCGTATCTCTGCGGTATCTGATGTGTTGATCATTTCTACCGGTTTACCGGATAACAACAGTTTTACTCTGTCGGCGGCGATTTTAAATCCCGAGGCTTTAACCCATACCGGCGGTGAAGTGACCCTAACCGCTCATTTGGCTGATCACTTTAACAACCCGGTGCCTGATGGCACGGCGGTTTATTTCACCAGTGAAGGCGGCGCAATAGATCCGGGCTGTAACACCGAAGCTGGCAAATGTGCCGTTACTTGGCGTGGTCAGGACCCTCGACCGTTTAGTGACAGCGCGCACTACGACAATTCCATTGCTGCAACTAAGTTCGATCGCTATTTTGGGTCTTGGGCGCCAGTTACTTTAGGTTTGCCAAATTTCTACGGCACCATTGCAAAACCGCTTGGCGGCCGTTCTACCGTCTTGGCGCATGCAGTTGGTGAAGAATCGTTTACCGACCTCAATGGTAACGGCCGTTTTGACAGTGGCGAGTATTATTCACGTTATGATTTACCTGAGGCTTTCATCGACCATAACGAAAATGGTTTATATGACGGTATTTCTTGTGCCGATGCCTCAGACCCTTGTGCCCCTGCCAATTCCGACGGCGGTGAGTTTGAAGAATATTGGGATTTCAACAATGATGGGCTCTATACTGGTGCCGATGGCGTTTACAACGGCTATCTATGTAGCGGTGCGGCGCTGGCTGCCGGTAACTGTAAGTGGGAGCCTTTGCATGTTAGACGTAACTTAAGCATGGTTATGTCTGGTAGCACTGCTTATTTTAGGGTGATCACGCCTAAATTGGCTGCCACTTGTGATCCGGTGGTAGAACTCGATAACAGCGACAATGTGACTTATACCCTGAAGCAATTGGAAGACTCTGATGTTTCGACTTATTGCGACATCGGTTATATCGATTTGCAGCGAATTGAAGATACCAATGGTAATGATATCGGTATTTCTAACGTCAGTATGGTGTTAGTCCTATCAGATATCTTCAACAATCCATTGCCTTTTGGCACCACAGTCACTATTCAAGCCGATAATGGTGTGCTTTCAGGCAACACGGCAATGACTATTGGTAGCACTAATACGACAATCCCTTTGCGTATGGGTTTTGCCATTGCCCGTGAAGGGGAAGGTAATAAGAAATCCAGTGGGGCTATCACCATTACGGTGACTACACCATTGGAAATTGTCAGTGGCTTATCGATTACCGTCAACGACGATAGATAGTCTTAACCCCAAGCTCAACACCAGCCCGGCTTTATGCCGGGTTTTCCTTATATGGACATAAGGAGTAGACAGCGCCGGCGACTTCAGGGACGAAGGAGGTAGAGTGACGCATCGATGCCAAAACCGAGAGCATGCTGGCGATTATCTATTGCTTAAACTCACAGGTGCAATCTGCTACCATAGCCACCTTTACAGTTATGACTTCACTTTAGGGCTTAAATGAGCAATCAGATCATTGCCATCGAAGGTATCGATGGTTCGGGTAAGAACACCCAGTCTCGCCAGTTGGTCGAGAATTTGAGCAAGCAAGGATACGAGGTGGCCTTTATCGGCTTTCCCTGCTATTCGGAGACATTTTTCGGCACTGAAATCGGCCGTTATCTCAATGGTGAATTTGGCACCTTAGATGGTGTTCATCCCAAACTGGCGTCACTGCTATATGCTGGTGATCGCTTTGAGAAAAAAGCCTTTATCGAGCAGTCTTTAGCACAAGGTAAAGTGTTGGTTATCGACCGCTATGTTTCATCGAACATCGCTCATCAAGGTGCTAAGCTGGCAGGGGAAGAACGACAGGTGCTTTGTCAGTGGTTAGAGCACTTGGAGTACGAGGTATATGGTCTACCTAAGCCGGGGCTTAATATTCTGTTGAATATGGATGTGACCAGCTCTACGGAGTTGGTATTGAAGAAAGCCGCTCGTGACTACACCGACAAGAAACAAGATTTACATGAAGCTGATACCAGCTATATGGATAAGGTTGCTCAGGTTTATTATCAGCTATCCCAAGCCCCCGATTGGTATCGGGTTGAATGTATCGATAACGGTAGCGTCCGTGGCGTTGATGACATCGCCGCAGAGATCCTCACTCAAAGCCTCACTGTTTTATAGTCGCTCAGGCCGTGTTTTACGGCCTGAACTCAACACTTAAGCTGCTGTTCAATGGGTTGGAGAACCGGTGTTAGGCCAATCGACAGATAAATGGGTTGAACCTTACAAGTTGTGCTGTGACCAGCAGTAGTGGTATTTCCTTAAAAGCGTCCTCGGACGCTTTTTTTGTAGACAAATGTTTCAGCTTGGGATTTTCCATTGCTTGGCGTGGCAACACACCGTATAAATAAGGCCAACAAATTTGTGGAGGTAACATGAAACGAGTTTTTATCAGTGCGACTTTACTCATATGTAGCAGCAGTACGCTGGCATATAGTAATTTGACCGAGAAGTTAGCCACAGCAAGGGCCAAGCAGGTTGGCGATGTCGATTATCAGTTGTCGATTGAGCTTGATAAAGGGCGCGAGACATTTAAAGGCACCAATTTAGTCAGCTTTGAGTTAAACGCTAGTGATGAAGATGTGGTGTTGGACTTTGACGGCAAAGCGGTCAAAGAGGTGTTGGTCAACGGCCGCTCTAGCGACGGTTATGAATTTGACGAGCACGATGAAAGCATCATCATTCCCAAGGGGTTGTTGAAAAAAGGCCGCAATACTCTCAGCATCGAGTTTATCGGGCGCTTTAGTCACAATGGCTCTGGGTTACATCAGTATGTCGATCCTCAAGACGGCAATGAGTATTTGTTTACCGACTTCCAGCCTGACAATGCCCATCGGTTGTTTCCACATTTTGATCAGCCAACCATTAAGGCGAGCTTTACGCTAGATGTCGTAGCCCCGGCAGATTGGCATGTGATCAGCAACATGCCAGAAACCCGAGTGACGCAAAAGGACGATTTCAAGCACAGCTATTTCGCCAAAAGCCAGAAGATGTCTTCGTATATCATGCATTTGTCGGCAGGGCCATATGCGATGTGGCAAGATAGTACGGGCAAGTATCCGATGCGACTGTTTGCCCGCCAATCGCTGGCGCAGTATGTCGATGCCGATATGGTTTTTGCCACCATAGACAATGGTTTCGGCCAGTTTGAAGCCTATTTCGACTATCCGTATCCGTTTACCAAGTATGATCAGTTGTTTGTGCCAGAGTTTAACGCCGGTGCGATGGAAAATGCCGGTGCGGTCACCATTTCTGAGCGCTATATCTTCAGACAAAAACCAACCGCATCGAAACAAGCTCGTTTTAAAGCCACTTTGATGCATGAGTTGGCGCACATGTGGTTTGGTAACCTAGTGACGATGGCGTGGTGGAATGACTTGTGGCTGAACGAAAGCTTTGCCACGTTAATGGGCTATCAAGGGCTTGACGGTTTGGGCGACAATAACGCTCAGGCACAAACGGCTGGGCGTAAACGCTGGGCCTATCAAGAAGACCAATTGGTGACCACCCATCCGATTTTGGCGGATATTCCCGATGTGCTGGCGGCCTCAGCCAACTTTGACGGGATCACCTATGCCAAGGGGCTGGCGGTATTGCAACAGCTCAAGTTTTATATTTCAGAGGAAACCTTTGAAAAAGGGATCCGAATTTATTTTAAACGCCATGCTTTTGGCAATACTAAACTAGATGACTTTATCGCTGCGATGGAACAAGCCCATGGCAGTGATTTAAGCGATTGGGTCGAACAATGGTTGGCGACAAAAGATGTCAACTCGATGCAATTGTCCTATGAGATTAAAAACGGCAAATTGCAGGGGGTTACGGCCCATCAAATGCCCGGTCAGCATGATAAGACCTTGCGCCGTCATGCCAGCTACGTTGGCTTGTTTGATCTTGAAAATGGTCAACTGGTGCTTAAAGACAAAGTTAAAATCGCCTATGAAGGGGCACAAACACCATTGACGGCGTTAAATGGTCGCAAGGCCCCAGATTTTATTTTGCCCAACTATTTGGATAAGGATTATGTCAAAGTACGCTTTGATACCCGCTCTATGCAGTGGTTGATGGCGAACATGGACAAGGTGCAAGATGACAAAATTAAAGGTTTGGTGTGGCGTACCTTGTGGGATATGGTCAAAGACAGGGAGATGAAGACCGAGGACTTTTATCAACTTGCCATGCGTCAGCTTAAAGTGGAGTCCGATGCTGCGTTTGCCGATAGTTTAAGCTCAAATATTGGTTCTATTATCGACCGCTATACCGCCGATGTGCAAAGCAGAAACTTAAAACGGGCACAAGCCCATCAACTGGCCAAAAGCCGCTTGAGTGAAGTACCCAAGGGCTCTGATCTGCAAAGGGTGTGGTATGACAATTTAGTCAGCAGTGCCAGCACCCCAGCGCATTATCGCTACTTGGCGCAGTTGTTTGATGGTGAAGCGAGCATTGCCGGCATTGAAATGAACACTCAAAACAAGTGGGAGTTGTTGTCGCAGTTGGCATATGCCGACCAAGCCAATCTGGTGGCACCTCGAATGAAGTTATTGCTGGCCGAGGATACTTCGTCGATGGGCAAGAATATGGCGTTGATGATCGCAGCGGCCTATCCGCAAGCGCAGTCAAAGGCGCAGGCATGGCAAAACATTACGCAAAATACTGAGCTTTCTTTGTTGCAAAAACGCTATATTGGCGATGGCATGTACAATGTCGATTATCCCCAATTGGCAAAACCTTACATAGCGCGGTATTTTGAAACGATCGATGCTATCGTCAAAGCCAATGTGCCTTATGACAACGCCGCTTATTTCATTCGTTCGATGTTTCCTGAGCTTGGCATGGAGCAAACCGTGGAGGCGGCCGAGCAGTTCTTAAAAACCAGTAAAGCGCCAAAGACTTATCGGCGCATGGTGATGAAGTCGCTCGACGTACTCAAACGTACCATTGAGGTGCGTAAAGCCAACCTTTAACCTCTGCGAGTAAAGGCTTCATTGCCCTGTGCTGAAGCCTTTATTCTCTTGTTGCCCAATCTTTAGTTTTTCAGCCTTTTTTGATAGCATGGCGGCTGTTTTATCCCACCTAACGGATTGCATTTCATAGGAGCGATTTTGAGCGAGCAGGAAAACCTGGTATTAGCCGACCTTTATAACCAACTTGAGCGCTGTTGGGGCGCAGAGCGTGGCAGTTTTGTACGCCGTCTTGGTGGTGTCAAAAAGATAGACGATAAGGCCAAGGCGCAAAAGGTCATCAACACTATCGGTGCGCAGATGATGCGTTCGATTGCCAAGCGCGACAAGAGGTTGTCCTCGCTGCCGAGTATTGATTATCCTGAACAGTTGCCGGTGTCACAGAAAAAACAGGATATTTATCAGGCGATTAAAGACAATCAGGTGGTGATCATCGCCGGTGAAACCGGCTCGGGCAAAACCACCCAAATTCCTAAGATCTGTTTGGAGCTGGGCCTTGGGGTCGATAGGCTGATAGGTCATACTCAGCCGCGGCGTTTGGCCGCTCGTAGTGTTGCCAACCGTATTGCTGAAGAGCTGCAAACCCCATTAGGTCAGGCTGTCGGCTTTAAAATCCGTTTTAGCGATAATGTCAGTGACAATTCTTATATAAAGTTGATGACCGACGGGATATTGCTGGCTGAAATTATCAATGACCGCCAGCTTAGTCAATATGACTGTATCATTATCGACGAGGCCCACGAACGCAGCCTCAACATTGACTTTTTGCTTGGCTATTTCAAGCAGTTATTGCCTAAAAGACCCGACCTAAAACTGATCATTACCTCGGCCACGATTGATCCCGAGCGTTTTTCGCGTCACTTTGACGATGCGCCGATTATTGAAGTGTCTGGCCGTACCTATCCGGTAGAGGTATTGTATCGTCCAGTCAACGATGAGCAGGCCAACGACAGAGATCAAATTCAGGCGATAAGCGATGCCGTCGATGAGCTATGTGAACTGGGTAAAGGCGATATCTTAATCTTCTTAAATGGTGAGCGGGAAATTCGCGATACGGCCGAGTTTCTCGAAAAACGCCATTTAAAGCATACCAACATTTTACCCCTGTATGCCCGGCTGTCGGCTGCTGAGCAAAACCGCGTATTTGAGAGCCATACCGGCAGGCGAATTGTCTTGGCGACCAATGTCGCTGAAACCTCTTTGACCATTCCGGGAATTAAGTATGTGATTGACCCCGGTACTGCGCGTATTTCTCGCTACAGCTATCGCACCAAGGTGCAACGGTTGCCGATTGAACCTATCTCACAGGCCAGTGCCAACCAGCGTAAGGGGCGTTGTGGTCGTGTCTCCGAGGGGGTTTGTATTCGTCTGTATAGCGAGGAGGATTTCTACAATCGTCCTGAGTTTACCGATCCTGAAATCTTGCGAACGAATCTCGCTTCGGTCATTTTACAAATGTTGGCCCTTAAACTTGGCAATGTCGAAGCGTTTCCGTTTGTACAGGCACCCGATAGGCGTAATATCAACGATGGCTTAAGATTGCTCGAAGAAGTGAGGGCAGTGCAAAGCGTCAAAGGTAAAAAGGTAACCTTAGACAAGCCGATGAAGCTTACCGAACTGGGCCGTAAAATCGCACGTTTGCCGATAGATCCGAGGCTCGGTCGGATGGTGATACATGCCGCAGAGCATGGTGGTTTACATGAGGTAATGGTGATCACCGCAGCACTTAGTATCCAAGATCCGCGGGAACGACCAAATGATGCCAAGCAAAAGTCCGATGAGTCCCATGAACGCTTTGTCGATGCCCATTCTGACTTTCAGACCTTTGTCAATTTGTGGAACTACCTCAAAGAAAAGCAAGAGCAGCTGTCTAACTCGCAATTTAGAAAGCTTTGCCGTAAAGAGTATCTTGCTTACATGCGGGTGCGTGAATGGCAGGATATCTATAGCCAAATGGAACAAGTACTCCAAGAGATGGACTATAGCATCGATAGCGATACTCAGGCCGATTTTGAACTGGTGCATACCGCTCTGATCAGTGGTTTGTTGAGCCACCTTGGCATTAAAGACCAAAACACCGAGTATCATGGTGCCCGCAACAGCAAATTCTTTATCTTTCCGGCCTCCGGCCAGTTCAAAAAGGCGCCAAAATGGTTGATGGCGGCAGAACTGGTTGAGACCAGTCGGTTGTTTGGTCGTATCTGTGCCAGAATTCAGCCACAATGGGTTGAGCCATTGGCTCAGCACTTAGTCAATCGCAATTACAGCGAAGCGCACTGGGAGAAAAAACGCGGCAAAGTGATCGCCTACGAAAAGCAAAGCCTGTATGGCCTGACGGTCGTGCAAAGAAGGCCGGTGGAGTATGAAACCATCGAGCCTAAGATCTGTCGTGAGATCTTTATTCGTGACGCTTTGGTTCATGGCGAACTGCAATCGAACGAGCAGTTTTTGCAACACAACAACGATTTGATAGAAGATATTTTGGTGTTGGAAAACAAGTCTCGTCGGCGCGATATTTTGGTTGAAGAACAAGACATATTTGAACTTTACCAGCACCGGGTACCGCAGGAGATCTTAAACGCTGCTCAATTCAACAAGTGGTGGCGTAACTACCGCCAAAAGCATCCTGAACACTTGTATTTCAAACCTGAAGATCTGATGCAGCAAGATGCCGAACATGTGGGCAAAGGTCAGTTTCCGGATATTTGGCAACAGGGGGATTTAATGCTGCCCCTTGAATACCATTTTGAACCCGGTGGTGAAATAGATGGTGTGGCATTGGCCATTCCAGTGGCACTGCTCAACCAAGTTGAAAACATCGGTTTTGATTACTTGGTGCCGGGCCTGCAACATGAGTTGGTGGTGGCGCTTATTCGGGCGCTGCCAAAAACGTTACGACGTAACTTTGTGCCTGCGCCACAATTTGCCGATGCCGTTGTTGCATCCCTTGAACCGGGTAAAGGCAGCTTTATCGAGCAGATCAGCAAACAGCTGTTGAGAATGACCGGGGTTCGGGTTGAAAAAGAGCAATGGGATTTGGACAACATTCCAGCCCACCTTAAATTTGGCTTTAGAGTGGTTGATGAGAATAACAAAACCATAGCCCATGGTCATGATTTAGAAGCCCTTAAAGTTCAGTTACAAGGCAAAGTGAAAAAGACTTTGGTACAGGTTGCTGAAAAAGGCATTGAGCGTAAGGACATCACCCATTGGGATTTTGGCGAGCTGCCGGAGTCCTACACCAAAAAAAGCGGTCAGTATGAGATCAAAGCATATCCTTGTTTGGTCAATAAAGGCCGCAGTGTGGCGATTGAGCTGGTGGATAACGAACAAGAGGCGTTGTTGCGGTCAAAAGAAGGGATACGTCAGCTGATCTTGCTCAATGTGCCGTCGCCTCTAAGTCATATTCAAAAGTCTTTGCCCAACAAAGCCAAACTCGGGTTGTATTACAATCCTTTTGGTAAGATTGGAGATTTGATTGACGACTGTATTCGCTGTGCGGCCGATCACATTTTGGCGCAATCGCCTTTGGTCAGAGATGAACAAAGCTATGTCGCTCAGCGTGATAAGGTGCGGGAGAACCTCAACGATACCGTGGTCGAAATTGCCATTGTGGTAGAGCAGATCTTGGTGTTGGCCAGTGCCATAGGCAAAAAAATGAAAGGCAAAATGGACTTGGCTTGGATCCAAGCTTTTGGCGATATCAAAGCCCAGCTTGATGGTTTGGTGTTTAGAGGGTTTGTGACCAAAATCGGCTTTGATAAGCTGCCAGATCTTATTCGCTACTTAAAAGCCATAGAAAGGCGCTTTGAAAAACTTGCTGTCGATGCCAGCCGTGACCGCATCAACACCCTTGAGGTTGAAAAGGTCGAAGCGGCATTTAAAGCCATCAACAAAGGTCCAAGGATCAGCTTGGCACAACAACAGGCGCTCGACGAGATCCGCTGGATGATAGAAGAATTAAGGGTGTCGCTGTTTGCGCAAAACCTCGGGACGCCTTATCCGATATCGGCTAAAAGGATTTACAACGCCATAAAGGCGTTTGAGAGTGCGCAGTAGCTACAGTGGTTAGGTTTGCCCTCTTAATCGCCACCGATTTAAATGTGAAGCAACATCATAATGCCAGTCTATTCAAATGACTGGCATTATTTTTAGCTCAACTTCAATTCATTTCCCTCATTCTGATATCAACCCCCAGGGCTAGCGCATTTTAATCCCGGACTCCAAAAGGGTTGAGCGATATTCATCATCTAGCGCAGCCATCTTCTTTTTGGCTGCCATACTCGCTTTTTTGCTCTCGTCCCTTTTGAATAGCGCCATTGCGATCTTTCTCA
>JBFHGJ010000073.1:0-28814 GCA_041583135.1 Alteromonadaceae bacterium
AGGTCGCAAAATGCCGTTTCGTCATCGACGATTAAGACTCTACTCACCGCTTATCTCCTGTTTTGGTAGTTCAATCACAAAGGATACCGGCCAGCCTAATTGGTCGCTAAAGTACACTTTGCCCCGATGGGCTTTAATGATCCGCGCCACAATGGCTAGACCCAATCCGCTGCCGCCGGGCCTTTTACTGATAAAAGGTTTAAATAGTTCGCCACGCATGGTTTTTGCGATAGCGGGGCCATTGTTATGGACAGTCACCTTATCGATGCCTTGATGGCTACTACATTGGATCAGCACTCGGCCATTTGGTTGTGCTTGGCTAAATGCCGCTGCGTTGTCTAGCAAATTGGTGAGTACTTGTTGTAATCGAAAACCATCGGCCCACAAACTAAAGTGACAGTCACATTCTATATCCACCTGTATCTTATAGTCGGCTTCAATACTCTGCTTAAGCGCCTGTAACAATGGGAAAAGTGAGACCTTTTGACAACTTAGCTCAATGACTCTGGCATAACTGAGCAGATCTTGAATTAAGGTGTCGGCACGACTGAGCTGAGTCTGAATATGGTCTTTTACCTTGTCTTCGCACTGGGCAGAAGCCATAGAGATGATGTTGAGTGGGTTTCTCAGTTCATGGGCCATACTCGCAGCCAGCGCGCCCAATTCAACCAAACGCAACTCCTCTTGGCGTTGTTGTTCCTGCTGAGCCAAAAGCAAGGATTTGTCGAGGTTGTCACAAACACTAACCAACAATGAGGCAAATATTTCGGCCGCCTGACGAATACCCGGGGTAACATCTTGCCAGTTCTCTAGGCTGAAAAACCACTTATCTGCCTGTTTGTCACAACAAATGGTCAGGTGTGTGGTGTTGCTTGGCTGATTAATGGCAACCACAACCTTTTGCTTGATGTGCTTGGAGATCTCTTGTTTTGCCAAATCTTGCAATTCACTAAAACTGTGGGCGGCATTGAGGTTTTCAAGCCATTTATCCATTACCGCTTCATTTAAATCGACATCGGGATAGACCAATCGACTTGCCAATTGTTGTAGTGGTTTATACAGCATCCACAACACCAAAGCGGTGATTGTCGAGTAAAGCCACAGTACAGACAAGGGGACTTCCGATAACAACGGCAGTCCAAGTGGGCTGGCAATAGAGGTGATCAGTGTGGTAAGCACCAACAGTACCAAAACCACCAAAGACCAAACAATGGTTTTAATTGCCCAGTAATTGACAGCCAACATCTGATAGCGCAATACCGCAAAGGTCAACAGCAGTAAGTAACTGGGCATAAACCACAGAAAATACGGGTAAAGCGCTACGCCCATCGATGCTATGAGGTAGCTCGATGCCATAGTAAAACCCCAAGCACCGGCGGCAAAGATAAGCACGATCGCTCGTCTAACATTGCCCTTGGCTGCGATAAAGCCTAAAACCAGAACGCCGTGGGCCAAAAGGCCGATGAACAAGGTATAGATAATATTGCCCCAACCGAGCTGGCCCAAGTGCAAGAACAAAGGGAAATCCAGCCAAGGTTTTAAGTAGTTGCCGCTAAAATTGATGCTAAAGACGATCACTATTGTCGATAGCGCGTAAATCCACGGCATAAATCGCCGCCAGTTGAAATCCAGCAGAGCATTGGGTACGTGGGCGGTCAAAAAACTTAAGGCAAAATGCAAAAACAAGGTGGGCATGAGTGGATTGATGTTCAGCAGAACAATGGCGATGCCGGGCTTATCGACTGTTAACATCCACTGTCCGAGACACCAGATGGCCATTGCGGCATTAAAGCCCGCCAAAGGCAGTAGATAACGGTTTTGTTGGGCATGTTTGGCAAGCCAGGCTGAGACAAAGAGGCCGCAGACAACGGTCAGTCCCATCATTGACTGAAAGATAAGCAAACGATTCATTTTTGACCTACATCAAGAAACTGTCAATTAAATTGACGTTTATCCATTCATTACTGTCAACGAAGTTTACACCTAGGGTTTGGCATTAGCAATAACTTGATGTAGATCAACTTCTTATAAATAAACGAAGGGCGGCATAAAGCTTGCGACTTGTCTTTCAGTTATTCAAAAAATCTTCGAGGCATATTATGCAAGCAGCTGTTTTAAATGAGTTAATTTTAGTCGCCGCGCTTATTGTTCTACCTATGTTACCAGCGCTTATCCGTCGTATCACAGTGAAATAGGGGGTCATCATGGAAGCAGAGGTACTTTCAAGAATACAAATGGCGTTTACGCTAAGCTTTCACATTATTTTTCCAACCTTAACGATAGGTCTTGCCTGCTATATTGCGCTGATGGAGACCTGCTGGTATGTCAGCAGTAAAAGTCGCTTTCGCGCACAGGCAGATTTTTGGCTAAAGCCTTTTGCCCTGACTTTTGGCATGGGGGTTGTCACCGGCGTCGTCTTGTCTTACGAATTTGGCGCCAATTTTAGCGAATTTTCAAACGTCGCCGGGCCGGTCATTGGCCCGTTGATGGCCTATGAGGTGATGACCGCTTTTTTCTTAGAGGCTGGGTTTTTGGGGATCATGCTGTTTGGCCGCAATCGTGTAAGCAAAAAAATCTACCTAGCCAGTTGTATTACAGTCTCTGTCGGTACGCTGATCTCTGCATTTTGGATCATTGCCGCCAACTCTTGGATGCAAACACCGGCAGGTGCGGTGCTCGTTGACGGTCAGTATCAGGTCGAGAGTTGGTTTGAGGTGATCTTCAATCCCTCTTTTGGTTATCGCTTAGTGCATATGCTGCTGGCCAGTTTTGTGACCACAGGATTTGTCATTGCTGGTGTTGGTGCCGCGCTGCTGTTGAGAGATAAGTCTAATACAGTCGCAAAGTTTTGTTTAAGCAAAGCGGCGTTGGCGTTAGTGGTATTAACGCCGCTACAGATAGCAGTAGGTGATATGCATGGACTGAACGTATTGGCGCATCAACCAGCCAAGGTTGCTGCCATGGAGGGGATCTGGGAGACAGAACAAGGTGCCGGTTTAAGGTTGCTGGCGTGGCCCAACCAAACTGCTGGTAAAAACGATTGGGAGATAAAGATACCTCATGCTGCCAGTCTTATTTTAACCCACGAGCTTGACGGTGAGGTCGTTGGTCTAAACGATTTTGGCAAAGAAAATATTCCCAATGTCGCTTTCGTGTTTTTTTCTTTTAGAGTAATGCTTGGTATTGGTGTATTAATGCTGCTTACGGCGATTGTCGCTGCATGGCGGGTTAGAAAAGGGACTGTGGATCAAGGGGTCTACTGGTTGCGCTGGCTCAAATATATGATCCCGTCTGGGTTTATCGCTACGTTAGCGGGATGGTACGTTGCCGAAGTTGGTCGTCAACCTTGGGTGGTTTACAACGCTATTCGTACTGTCGATGTGGCAAGCCCGTTGAGCGCATCAAAGCTCTACCTCTCTTTAACCTTATTTGTCATCTGCTATAGCTTGCTGTTTGTGGTGTATTTGTACTTTATGCGCAAGACGCTTTTGCGTGGAGACAGGCACAATCCGCCTCAAATGGCACAACTAGACAGTCACAATATGGTTAAGGAGGTGCACCATGCTTAGTGCTGAATTTTGGTTTGCTCTATTATGTTTTGCCGTGCTGATGTATGTCATTCTCGATGGCTTCGATTTGGGATTGGGCATTTTGTTTCCATGGTTTCGTGACGACAACGAACGCGCTTTGATGATCAGCTCCGTAGCCCATGTATGGGATGGTAATGAGACCTGGTTGGTATTTGGCGGCGTTATTTTGTTTGCTGCATTTCCAAGCGTATATGCGCAAATGCTATCTGGAGCCTATATACCTGTTATTGTTATGCTGATTGCACTTGTCATGCGAGGCGCCGCTTTTGAATACCGCTTTAAATCAACTACCAGCAGCAAATGGTGGGATAGGGCGTTTGGCTTAGGTTCAAGTGTCGCCGGGTTTTGTCAGGGATTTATACTCGGCAATGTGGTCAGCGGCGATTTCGGTTTGAATTTGTTCTGCGTACTGACTGGGTTCGCCGTTATGGCGGGTTATGCGTTACTCGGTTGTGGTTGGATGGTGATCAAAAAAGAGACACTTATGCAGATCCGGGCACTGAAGCTAGCGAAGGGACTGGTCATTGTTGTATTGAGTGCGTTTTGCGCCATCTGTTTGTATAACCTCTATTTGACTGAGGAGCTATTCGCCCGCTGGTTTAGCTGGCCCGAGGTGTTGTATTTGGCGCCGCTTCCGGTGTTGGCGATAGCGTTGGGCTGCTGGATATACCTGCATTGCGATTATCTTATCGACGGCTTGCAAACAAAAGTAGACAGTCACAAATTACCGTTAAGGCTGTTGTTTATTCTGACTGTCCTGTTATTTTTACTTGGCTTTATCGGATTGCTGGTGGGCTTATATCCGTTTATGCTGCCGCAACAAATTACCCTGTATCAAGCACTGGCACCAACAAGCAGCCTTGCCTTTGTGGCGCCGGGCGTACTGGTGTTATTGCCTATCATTTTGGCGTATACGCTCTATGGATATCATGTGTTTAGTGGCAAGGTTCAAAGCACTTATTAAGATGGTGTCTAACGCATATAGGTGAGCGAAACTTGACGAGTCGTATTTTATAATTGACAATTGGTGCTTAGCAGCTAGACTGTGTGAATAATAACCAAAAGCAATAATAACATCATAACAAAACCATAAGTATAGGTAGCATCAGATGGCAATTGAGCAGTTTGTCAAACACGTAGAGGGGCTTGAGCAACACCATAATCGTGCTAAAGCTCTTGGTCGCACTAAGCATAGCAACATCGCTCATTTAAGTAATGACCTCGTCAAACTTAAAGACATGTTAAAACAAGCCATGCACCACCAAGTTGGCCGTAACAGCTAGAGTAAAATCTTACGCAAGCGATACGGTTGATTGGTAATAACGTCTGTGACCCATCCAATCCAATCATAACGGCCCATTATTGGGCCGTTATTGTGTTATCGCCCACGGTTTTTTCTGCAATGGTATACAAGAATGTTCTAGTTTGCCGAAAAAAACACCAATTGTGATGATTTAGCGAATAAAACAGCTTATAAAGCAACAAATTAGGATGCAAATTTTTTAAGGTAAACCTATACTTTGCATCGGTAATGGCGCTAAAACAACTTCGCTCCAGCCATTTGATGATAAGTTTTGACCCAAGGGAATCTAAACATGTCCTTATTCAGCAAGAAGAAACTCACTGAATTAAAAGCCAAAGACACAGCTCAAAAAAAACATACGATACTCATCGTCGATGACGAGGAGTCCAATCGCAAAGTGATGGCATCGGTGCTAAGAGATTTTTATCACGTGCTGGAAACCGAAGACGGTGTCGCGGCATTGGAGCTGGTAAAAGGCATGGATGATCCGGAAAAGATTGCGATGGTCATTTCCGATCAGCGAATGCCCAATATGACCGGCGTCGAGTTGTTCGAGCAGCTATCGGCCATCATTCCAAAAACCGTGCGCATCATTGTCACCGGTTTTATCGATGTTGAGTCAATCATCGATTCTGTCAATAAAGCCCACATCTATAAATTCATTCTAAAACCCTTCGAGCGAGTCGATTTTCTTGAAACCGCGAAAAAAGCGGTTGAAACTTTTGAACAACAAAAAGAAAAGGACGATCATCTGTGTGAGCTGGAAAAGCGCTCTGAGCAACATACTCAAGTGCTTGAGCAAAAGGACCAGGAACTCGACAAAGCCTATAAAAGGCTTGAAGAAGTCTGTTTGACCGACCAGTTGACCGGTATGAAAAATCGCCATTTTGTGATGCAATTGCTCAGTGCCGATATTGACCAAACCTTGAGAGTGTATCGCGATTGGCTTAAAAAACCAGAAGGCGATGCGCCAGTCAATGCGTCACTGGTGTTTTATCTGATTGACATCGATAAATTCAAAACCGTCAACGATGAACATGGTCACGCTAAAGGCGATAAACTGTTGCAACAGGTCAAACCGTTACTTGAGGATGTATTTCGTAGCTCTGACTTTTTGGTACGCTGGAGCGGAGAGCAGTTTTTGGTGATAGCCCGCAATGCCAACTTCTCTGATGGCGCCAGTATTTCCGAGCGCTTACGCGTGGTCTTTTCCAACCAGGTGTTTAACTTAGGTGAGGGCATTGAGGTCAGAAAGACCTGTTCAATCGGTTATGCCAGCTTCCCATTTATTACCCAAGCGCCGGAAAAGGTCAGCTGGGAGCAAGTGGTGAATATCGCCGATATCGCACTACAGGCAACCAAGCTGTCCGGTGCCAATTCATGGCTGGGTATCAGCGCTGGTAATAATGTCAACGAAGAACAGTTGTTGCAACGTCTTAAAGCTAATCCTGAGCCTTTGGTGGGCGCTGATGAAGTTCAAGTGGTCAGCAACATCAACGGCACCATCGTGTGGGAAAATTAATCAGTCCATGTTAGTTCGATTACTGGCGTTTACGATTGCACTGGTCAGTGGCATAGCCACCGCCGGTGCACCAACCATGCGCTTTAATCAAATCGACCTGAGAGATGGTTTATCTCAGGCGACCGTACTTGATATTATTCAAGACCGACAAGGGTTTATGTGGTTTGCTACGCAAGATGGCTTAAACCGTTATGATGGTTATGATTTTGTGGTGTATCGGCAAAAACATGACGATGAGAACTCACTGTCGGAAAACTACGTCAACACGGTGTTTGAAGACAGCAACGGCTATTTGTGGCTGACAACCCGTAACGGTCTTAATCGGTTCAACCCGAAAAACAACAAGTTTACGCGGTTTTTCTACGACCTCCATGATCCCTACAGCTTGACGGGCAATTGGACCTATGCCACCAATGAAGACCATCTCGGTCACATTTGGGTCGGGACTTATCGTTCGGGGATTAACGTTTACGACCCCAATACCAAGAGGTTTAATCACTACCGTCACGACCCTGATGACAACACCACCTTATCAGACGATGGCATTTATGACATTTACGTCGATCGAGATGGCGTGATTTGGATAGCCACCCGTGATGGCGGGGTGAGCCGCTTTAATAAGCAGCGCAATGACTTTACCCGCTTTATGCATGACCCCAATAATCCCCGCAGTATTTCACATAACCGTGTTTACAAAGTGTTTCAACACTCAAATGGCTCTTTGTGGTTTGCTACCCGTGGTGGCGGCATCAACCGTTTTAACCCAAAGACCGAAACGTTTGAGCGTTTTACCCATGATCCCAATGACCCCAATACCTTATCAAGTAATCAGGTATGGAGTATTGCCGAGGATCCAGATGGCAATTTGCTCGTGGGCACGTTTGGTCATGGTTTAAATCGATTGAATGTCAACACCGGCAAGGTATCACGGATTACCCACGACCCAACCTCGAAAAATGCATTGCCGGGTAACTCGGTGATCAGCAGTTATTTGGATGATTCGGGGATCATGTGGTTTGGCGTGCGTGATGTCGGCCTAGCGCTGTGGAATCATGAAACTTCGGTGTTTAACCATTATCGTCACGAGGCAGATAATCCCAATAGCCTTAGTCACAACTCGGTGCAGGCTTTTGTCGAGCTTGAAAACGGCGAGGTATTGATCAGCACTCGAGAAGGTGGGATCAATATTTTCAACCCGAAAACCGGTGATTTTCAACTGTTTACCGATAGATATCCGGGCAATAAGCAACTGCTCGATGCACCGATGAACATGATGTTCGAAGACAAAAACGAGATCCTGTGGCTCGCTACTAAAGAAAACGGTCTGCTCAGATATGATTTACAAAGTAAGAAACTGACCAATTATCGTCATCGGCGAGGGGATAGTAGCAGTATTCCATCGAATGTGGTGACGACCATATTACCCGGTAAAAACGGTAAAATGTGGCTTGGTACGCCAAATGGTTTGGCGCTGTTAGACACTAAAACTGGCAAGGCAAAAGTTTATAATCACAAGGTGGATATGAACTCTACCATTGTCAGCGATTACGTCACCAGCTTGTTTTATGACAAGCAAGGAAACTTTTGGATCGGCACGCAAAACGGTTTGGACCAATACGACAGTGAAAGTGACTCATTTAAACACTTTCGCTATGACCAAAGCAGCAATGACAGCATCAGCACCAATTCGATATTGAGTTTGTTTGAAGATTCCCAAGGAACCCTCTGGGTGGCAACCTCTTCGGGTTTAAATCGCTTTAACCGCGAAAATGAAACCTTCAGTCAAATTAAACCAAAGCAAGAGCCAGGCAGCGACCAGCGGCTCGACTTGAAAGAAGACCAAATTTACGGCGTGATTGAGGACAATCAACGCACGTTATGGATAATGACCAACTCAGGTATCAATCACTATGATCCGCAAAGCGGCAAGCTAAAGCAATACACCTTATATGATGGCTTGCAGCACAATGAGTTCAACCAAGGTGCTTACTACCAGTTAAGCGATGGTCGTATGTTATTTGGTGGTCTTAACGGCTTTAATTTGGTGGATGCCGAAAAAATTAAAGACAATCCTTATCCACCTAAAGTTATCATTACCAACTTTCGAATTTTTAATGAATCGGTGCCGGTAGGTGCCCACAATCAAAATAATAAGAAAGATGTGGTGGTGCTCGACCAAAGTATCAGCCATACCAAAGCCATTACCTTGTCGCACGAAGAAAACGTGTTCAGCTTAGAGTTTTCAGCGCTACATTATGCTGCCCCTGAACTGAACGAGTATGCCTATTGGTTGCGAGGGTTCGATCAAAAATGGAGCAATACCAATTATAAGAATCGTCGCGCTACTTACACCAACTTGGCAGCGGGAAAATATACCTTTGAGGTAAAGGCCGCCAATAAAGATGGTGTCTGGTCACCTCAACCGACAACGTTGGAGATCACCATTTTACCGCCTTGGTGGCTGACCAAGACCGCTAAATTTGCCTGGCTTGCACTGTTTTTCTTGTCGGTGAACTTTATCTATCGCTGGAAGACCAATCAGATTAGAAAGCAAAAATCCGAACTTCAGCTGCAAGTTACTAGGCAGGTTGCTCAGGTTGTTGCGCAAAAACGGGCATTGGAAACCTCTTATAATGATATTCGTATCATCAGTAGTATTGGCCAAAAAATTAATGCCTCGTTGGATTTAGAGCAGGTGCTGTGGGCGGTGTATGAGGACATCAACCGATTGATGGATGGCACTATTTTTGGCATCGGTTTGTATCAGGCCAAAGATCGCAAAATTAAGCTTAAACTGGCTCTAGAAAACGGCAATCGCTATAAGCCTTATTATCGTTCGATGGAAAACAAAAACCAGTTTCCTGTGTGGTGTATCGACCACGACGAGGTTGTGTTTGTCAACGACTTAGAGCTTGATGGTTGTAAGTATTTGAAGGTGCATGAGTATAACGATCCTGATCAGCGCAACCTCTTTGGTAATGACGAAGCCTACTCGGGCGTACCTCAGTCGTTTATATATGTGCCTATTAAGGCCAATGACCAAATGCTTGGTTACATTACGGTGCAAAGCTTTAATCGTCATGCCTATCAAGATGTTCATGTGGACATCTTAAAAACGCTGGCTGCCTACACTGGTACTGCCATTATTAATGCCAAAGAGCATCAAGCCTTGCTTGATAGCCGTAAGGAGTTGATTGAATCTCAGAAAATGGCCAATTTGGGCTCGCTCTCAGCCGGAGTGGCTCACGAGATAAACAACCCGACCAACTTTGTGCATGTAAGCGCACAAAATCTAGAAGTGGACTTACAGCGGTTCCAAGAGTTTGTGTTGTCTTTGGCTGGGGATGATGCCGACGAAGAGATCATCGCCACTTTCCAAGAACAGTTTGCACCACTTAATGAACACATCAACACCATTAAAGACGGCACCGGCCGTATTCGCACCATTGTGAAAGATTTGCGTGCGTTTACCCATTTGGAAGCGGCCGACAAAATGCGGATCAATATTGTAAATGCACTGAAATCGACCATCAACTTGGTGAGAACACAGTTTTTCGAATATTGTGAATTTGTCACTGACTTTAAAGACAGTCCTTCGTTGATGTGTTATCCCGCTCAACTTAACCAGGTATTTATGAACTTGATGATTAATGCCTGTGACGCCATTAGAGAGAAGCAAGATCTGACGCAATCGCGCGAGTTAGGCAAGATTACGATTGTTTGCCAGGTGGTTGAAGGTTTTGTCGAGGTGACATTTAAAGATGATGGTTGCGGCATGGATGAAGAAACCAAAAAACGCGCCTTTGAGGCATTTTACACCACCAAAGATGTGGGTAAGGGTACTGGGCTTGGGTTATCTATTTCCATGGGCATTATCAAAAAGCACGAAGGCGAAATGACGCTAGAATCGACGCTTAATGAAGGTTCAACCTTTAAGGTAAGACTGCCCATTTTAGACACCTAAGTCGTTCTGGCCGGGGGGCTTTGAAGTGTTGAGTCATAATAAAAATAACGACGATATAGGTGACACTTGCGCGCGCTCACCTTTTTAATTTTCTGGGGAATTTCACTCCAATCTGCAATCGCTCAAGTGCATATGCGCTTTGAGCGTATTGGCCTTGAACAGGGCCTGTCACAAAGTACCGTCTATGCCATGGTACAAGATCATCAAGGATTTATTTGGGTTGGCACACAAGATGGCCTTAACCGCTATGACGGTTATGAGTTTAAAGTGTTTCGTCACGATAGCGACGACCCAACTTCACTGGCGAACAACGATGTTACGGCGCTTTTGCTAAATGACGACCACAGCCTGTGGGTGGGTACTCATTTTGGCCTGTGTTTGATGGACCTTGAGACAGCCACCTTTGACTGCCAGCAATATCAAATGGGACAGTCACAATCCTTAGCGCCCAACCGCATTACCAGCTTAGCGAAAGACGCCGAAGGAAAACTTTGGGTCGGTACCTATGGCGGTGGTATTAAGGTGATAGATAGGCAAGCCAACCATGTGGAACACATGAGGTTCGACAGCAGCAATCCGGGTAGTATTAGTGATGATAAAGTTGACAGTCTTTTTTTAGACAGTCACGGAACGATGTGGGTCGGTACGTTTGAAGGCGGGCTTAATCGTTTTGAAGGTGCTGAAGTAGGTTTTACACGGTTTGATAAGCGTGATGGAAGTGATAAGGGTTTGAGCCACAATAAGATCACCGACATATTTGAAGACAGTCACAATTCGTTGTGGGTGGCCACCGATGGCGGTGGTATCAACCGATTGGATATTGAAGATGAGACACTCACATTTACTAACTTTGAGGCTAGCGGAGGAGACTCACTTGGTGATAATCGCGTTTGGAAGCTCTTTGAAGACAGTCACAATAGCTTGTGGGTTGCACATGAAAGCGGCGTTGATAAATTCAATGTTGAGACAGGCAGGTTTGTTCATTACAGCCATCAAAGCAGCGATGTCACCAGCTTAAGTAATAACGCAGTCCACAGCATACTGGAAGACAATCGGGGCTTACTTTGGTTTGGCACCTATGGTGGTGGTATTAATAAATATAATCCTCTCACCACCCAATTTAATCACTACAAACATCAACCTTGGAATCACAATTCGTTGTCGAACAATATGGTGCTATCAATTTTTGCAGCGAATGATGGCAGGATATGGGTTGGCACTGATGGCGGTGGGGTGAATATTTTCGACCCAAAGAAAGAAGTATTTGATGTTTTACGTCATGATCCCAGCGAATTCAATAGCATTGGCGGTGATAAGGTGCGTGCTATTTATCAAGATAAGACAGGCACAATGTGGTTTGGTACATGGCATGTAGGTGTTTCTTCTTATGCTCCAAAAAGTGGTGAGTTTGAACATTATGAATTGGATACTACCGGCAAAGGACCTAGTTCTTCCCAGGTCACCTATTTTTATGAAGACAGTCACAATGGCCTTTGGATAAGTACCTTCGGTGGTGGCTTAAACCGCTTCGATAGACAAAACAAAACGTTTACGCCATTTATTCATGACAACGAAGCGCTCAATCATATCACCATGTTTGTTGTTGATAAACAAAACAATTTTTGGCTTGCAAGCGAAGGTGGGCTGGTCAAGTTCAACCCCAAAACGAGTGAGTATAGGTTATATGGTCATGACAGCCAGCAATCAGCAAGTTTAAGTAGTAATAATGTAACCTATCTGTTGCTAGACAGTCACAACCGGCTGTGGGTGGCCACCTATGGCGGCGGTATTAATTTGTTTGAACCTAACACTGAGTCATTTAGGCGCTTCACAACTAAAGAGGGTCTGGTTAATGACAGTGTGTATGGTTTGCTTGAAGATAGTAAAGGTGCGTTATGGATAAGTACCAACAAGGGACTGTCTAAGTTTAATGTTGAAAGCGGCAGGTTTGTAAATTATCACCAAGGTGATGGTCTACAGAGTAATGAATTTAACGGTTTGGCAAGTGCTCGAGCCAGTGATGGGCAGCTCTATTTTGGTGGTGTTAACGGTTTTAATCGGTTTTATGGTGAACAGATTGGCCATAAGCAACAACCGCCAGATGTTGTGATCACTGAAATCAAACGGTTTAATGTGCCAGTACCTCGAGAAAAAGACAGTCACAATCCCGGCCGCTCTTTAGGGAGTTCAAGTTTATTTCTGGATAAGAGCATCGAGCACACTCAATCACTCACATTAAACCACTTGGATTCATTAGTCTCATTTCGGTTTGCCGCGCTTGATTTCGCCAGTCCCAACGACAATATATATCGTTATCGGCTTAAAGGCTTTGACGACCAGTGGATTAACTCTGATGCCAAAGACAGACTTGCCACCTACACCAACTTGCCCTCAGGCGAATATACGCTTGAAGTCGTCGCCGCGACGGCAAACGGACCGTGGAGCGAGCGTCCTGCAAGCCTCACTATTCACGTCCTAGCCCCACCGTGGCTGTCTTGGTGGGCATTTGTTATTTATGCTCTGTTATTTAGTCTGTTTGTATTTTTACTGTTGTATGCGGGCTTCTCTCAACGAAGGGTGCACTTTGAAAGAGCCAACAACCTACAGCGCCAACAGGTAGACAAAATAAAAGATGCCTTTTTGACGAATACCGCACAAGAACTTAGAACGCCACTTAACGGCATTATTGGCCTAGCACAAACGCTTGTTGATGGCATTGCCGGCAGTTTGCCAGATAAAGCCAACAAGAACTTAGCGATGATCGTAGCCAGCGGCCGACGTTTGAGCAACTTAGTCAACGATATGTTGGATTTTTCCAAGCTATCTAATGAATCGCTCGAGCTTAATGTTACGCCATTGGACTTAAACTCTTTGGCTGAGGTCGTGTTGAATATAACCAAGCCCTTGTTGGGTCAGAAGGATTTATTGTTGGCTAACCGAGTGCCAAAGGACTTGCCCAGAGTGATGGCTGACGAAATTAGATTGCAACAAGTGCTTTATAACCTTGTTGATAATGCAATAAAGTTTACCCCACGAGGCCATGTCATTATAAACGCGGAGCTAGCAGAAGATGAGGTGACTGTCCGTGTTGTCGATAGTGGCATTGGTATTGCGCAAGAAAAGTTGACGACTCTATTTGAACAAAAGTCATCAAATGCTAGCAGAGATAGCGATGCATCACCGATTGGCTTGGGATTGATCATTGCCAAAAGATTGCTGAAGCTGCACAAAAGTGGCTTAAAAGTCGAGTCGAGAGTAGGTCATGGCTCGACTTTTTCATTCACGCTAGCCGCAAGTGGACAGTCACATAGTGTTCGTTCACAACCTCTTTTAGACAGGCACAATCAGAGTAAAGCAGACAGACAGTTTTCAGCATTTCGTCGAGTTGATGCCAAAACATCTATAGATCTGCCCGAGGTGGCTGTCGAAAAACAGCAAGCCAGCCGTTTTCGCATTTTACTCATTGACGATGATGCCATTAACTTAGAAGTGCTATATGACTTACTGAGCCTGCATAACTATCAGATGGTTAAAACCACGAAACCTGAAAAAGCGTTGACCTTGTTAAAAGACCAAGGGCCTTTTGACCTTGTGATCACCGACATTATGATGTCTGGCATGACAGGCTTTGAGTTGTGCAAGCAAATAAGAAAAAGCTATCCAATTCATGATCTGCCCATTATTTTGCTCAGTAATCGCAATGAGGTAGAGGATTTAGCTCAGTGTTACGCCGTGGGTGCAAACGACTGTCTCAGTAAACCTATCTCCCGATTGAAGTTGCTGATAAGAGTCGCCAGTCATCTAAAAATGCTCGATATTACGCGTAATCTCGAGCGCAAAGTCGCAGAGCGTACACAGCAGCTTGAACAACAAAAATTCGAAGTCGAACAAAAGGTTGCACAAAGGACAGCGGATCTTGAACAGTCTAATCGTTCTTTATCGGCCTTGAGCCAAATATGCTCAGAGATCAGCGCAATCTTAGATTGGGATAAGCTGATGTTTAGTGTCTATGAGCACATCAAGGAGCTAATGGAAACTGAAGTGTTTATGATTGGCTTGTACCAACCAAAGCGGCAAAGGATAACATTTGAGTTGGCTATCGAGTGTGATGAAATTCTACCGGTATCACATGTTGCGATGTATGAAAAAAATCGTCCGGCTGTTTGGTGTATCGACAATCAACAACCGCTGATCATCAATGACTTTTTTGAAGAGTTTCCTTTCTATTTTGGCGAGCAGCCAATTCCTGAACCAAAAGTCGGTGGTAAGCCGATGTCTGTTATTGTTTGGCCGCTTATCTCGGGTGGTCGAGTGCTGGGGGTTTTGAGCGTACAAAGTTTTCACAAAAATGCCTATACTTATGCTGAGTTGGAGGTGATCAGAACGGTTGCATCAACTACAGCCATTGCACTGGACAACGCCCAGGCATACCGTGAAATTGAAATGCAAAAAAGCGAAGTCGAGGCAAAAGTTGCACAACGAACCGAGCAACTTGAACTAAAAAATAAAGAGATGCTTGCGACGCAGCAGCAGCTAGTTCAGTCGGAGAAGATGGCCTCTCTTGGCACGCTTACAGCAGGAGTTGCCCATGAAATCAATAATCCAACCAATTTTGTGCATGTCAGTGCACAAAATTTAGAAGTCGATTTAGAGCGGTTTGAACAGTTTATTATGGCGCTTGCCGGAGATGATGCTGATCCTGAAATATTGGATAGTTTCGAACACCAGTTTAAGCCCCTGCACGACCACATTAAAACGATTAAAGATGGTACCACAAGAATTAAAGGGATCGTGAAAGATCTCAGGGCGTTTACTCACTTAGATGCAGATGACAAGCAATTGGTAAATCTATGCGAAACTCTTGATTCGACGATCAATCTAACTAAAACCCAATTTTTGGAATTGGCTGAAGTTGTCACCGAATTTGAAGGCGAGCCACTGCTTTTATGCTATCCGGCGCAACTAAGTCAAGTGTTTATGAACTTGATTGTCAATGCCGTCGATGCTATCACCGAGCGGCAGCAAAAAACGGACAATAGTGAGCCTGGCAAAATTGTTGTGGGATTGAAGCAAGTTGAAAAGGGGGTAGAAATACAGTTTACCGACAATGGTATGGGCATGAGCGAAGTGACACAAAAGAAACTTTTTGAGCCTTTTTATACGACAAAAGCAGTTGGCAAAGGGACCGGATTGGGTTTATCTATATCTTATAGCATTGTACAGAAGCATCGAGGACAAATGACGGTACGCTCAGAAATAGGCCAAGGTACAACCTTCACTTTGTTTTTGCCAAGTGAATGAAGCCCATGAACGATTGAACTTAAGCGAATGCAACATGTATAACCGATTATTGCCAATACTGTTGATATTTGCAGCCATCATAACAACGAATTCAGTTGCTGCAGCGCCAATTTTTCAGCCCTCTACCCAATCTACCGCATATGGCAAGGCTCAGGGCCTTTCCCAAGAGACAGTCAAAAGTATCGTTCAAGATGACCAAGGGTTTATATGGTTGGCGACATTGGACGGTCTCAACCGATTCGATGGCGTCGAGTTTAAGGTGTATAGAAGATTAAACTCTGACGAAAGCTCACTGAGTAATAATCAAGTTAACGTGCTCTTCAGCGACAAAACAGGACGGCTATGGGTAGGTACGGCTGATGGCTTAAATCGTTACCAACCTGAATATGATCGCTTCGAGCGTATTCACTACCAGCAGAACACTAAGACAAGCTTCGAACACCAGCATATAACAGCAATAGCAGAGGATGCCAACGGTCTACTTTGGCTTGCAACATTGGGTGGCTTGATGATGTATGACCCCCAAAACGGCTGTGTCGAGTTGTTTACTCATGATGACAGTGATCGTGATTCCTTAGGTACAAATAGACTCCGTGCGGTATTTGTAGACAGTCACAATCGCATATGGGTTGGTACAGACGGCGCTGGGCTTGATTTATTTGATAGGCGAAGTGGTAAGTTTGTGCATTTTGCAAAGGCGCCCATACAGGCAAGCTTGTCGGCGCCTAAGAGTTTAGACAGTCACAATTCACCTCAGCCAACGATATTGGACAGTCAACTACTGCTTAGCAGCAACCGAGTCACAGCAATAGATGAAGATGATAGCGGTAACATCTGGGTCGGCACCATGGATGGTCTTAATAGGATCTCGAGAGATCTAAGTAAAATCGAGCGGTATGTAGCAAGAGCTGACGCAAATAGCGCTGTCAGCAATGTTATCGTTTCTCTGGCTATTGGTCAGAGCAATAACTTGTATGTTGGCTCTATTGACGGATTAAGCTTATATGATCCCATATCCCAGCAGTTTCTAGAGATCTCTCATCAGCCATCGGTAGAAGGTATTAGAGGCAATAGTATTTGGTCTTTGTATTTTGATCCACAAGGTGCGCTTTGGCTAGGGACTAGCCAAGGACTAAAGAAAATTTGGTCTGCAAAGCAAGCAATACAGTGGCTTAAACACACAGATGAAGATAAAACCGGCTTGAGTCGCTCTGATATCACAAGCCTTTTATTAGACAGTCACAATAGGCTTTGGGTTGGCACCAAAGGTGGAGGGCTTAATCGCACAAATGAGTTGCGCCACGAGTTTATACACTATGGAAATCAGTCAACTAATGAGAACCGCCTTTCAGAAGATAACATTACGGCATTGTTTTTAGACAGTCACAATAATGTTTGGATTGGAACAGAAAAGGGTCTTTATCGCCATGACGATTCTTCTGACGGACTCATCGGGATGGAATTAGGCAAAGTCCTAGATGGGACTCAACAACATATCACTGCTCTTTGTGAAGGGGGCGACGGCAGTTTATACGTCGCGGTCAAAGACATCGGCCTTGTGATTTTGTCAATAGCAGACAGTCAGGTTCTTAAGGTGGTGAAGAACATCATTAACCCTGATAACGGCTCAAAAGCTCGTCATATTAATGCGTTATTATGTCGTGATGGTAAAGTGTGGTTGGGTACTGAAGCCGCTGGTCTATTATTAATTGACTTAAAAAATGGTCAAACGAATGTTGCCCTTGCTTCAAAAAGACCGATTTTGACTATTGCACAGGATGATGATGAGAATATTTATGTCGGTACGCAAGGTGGAGGCTTGATCCAGTTGTTTGCGAATACAGAGGCTCGCAATATTTATACTTCGAACAATGGGCTTAGCGACAATATGATACAAGGGATCATTTTTGATAGTGATGGTTCAACTTGGCTCAGTCATGAACAATCGATATCTCGGATCACCATTTCAGACGGAAAAATTACATCAAACATTACTTTAGAGAGCTTTGACCGCAATAAGTTCAGCCCCAATGCTGTAGTTAATGATTCAGGAAATATGCTTTATTTTGGTGGTTACACTGGCATTAGTTTGATTAAACCTGATGACTTTGCTCAAACTATGGCGTCAATGAATGTTGTTTTCACCGAGTTGCTAATTTATAACCAACCTGTCGATACCCGTATGAAGGAAACTCGTTCTGCAAAGCCCTTTGTCTTGGATAAGAGTTTAGACTTCCTACCTTCTTTAACGTTAACGGAAAATGAAAATTTCTTTACCATAAAGTTTGCAGCAACTAAGGTGCTTGAACCGGCCAATATTACTTTTGCCTACAGACTAAAAGGGTGGGATAAAGGTTGGATCCAGGCGGGGGTCCACGAGCGCAGAGTGACCTATACCAATATACCTCCCGGAGATTACACGCTTGAGTTAAAGGCGATGTCTCATGGTTACTTTTGGACTCATCATATTAAACGGTTGCCTATCACAATAAAGCCGCCATTTTGGCTGTCATGGTGGGCCTATGGACTATATGCATGTATTCTTATTGCTTTGCTGGTTTTGGTTTTTTACGTCAGAGTTGAACATTTAAGGGCTGAAAGAGAGTCCGTTATAAATCGACAACTCAAGCAGGTCGATGTGCTAAAAGATGAGTTTCTCGCCAATATCTCTCACGAATTGAAAACCCCTCTAAACGGAATTATTGGCTTAGCCGAATCTCTGCTTGACGGCGCATCAGGCACGTTGCCAAATAAAGCAATGAATGAATTGGCAATGATAATTTCAAGCTCAAAGAGATTATCAAATTTAGTAAACGATATATTGGATTTCTCTAAACTCAATAATGACAGTATAGAACTAAACAGAAAAGCCATTGATGTTATGGCTTTGAGTCACGTAGTGGCTGCACTATGTCAGCCTTTGGTCGGTAGTAAAGAACTGAAGATATATAATCGTATTCCACAAGGGTTACCCGCTGTGTTTGCCGATGAAGAACGGATTGGTCAGGTACTGCATAACCTTATTTCAAATGCGATAAAGTTTACAGATAAAGGTCATATCAACATCTGGGCGGAGCAAGTAGACAGTCACATTGTGATCCGAGTTGAGGATACTGGGATCGGCATTGAAGCGGGTAATCTCGATTCTATTTTTATGTCTTTTGAACAAGGCCACAAGGGGATTGCAAGGCCCTATGGTGGCAGTGGACTAGGTTTAGCGGTGAGCAGGCAACTAGTTGAATTACATGAAGGGAGGCTGCATGTTTTGTCAAAGCCGGGTGTTGGAACGACTTTTAGTCTCTCCTTGCCTATTTCTCAGAATGCTTTACCTACTTGTCCAATTACAGCTTCAAACACTGATCAGCAACCGTTAAACCTGAGCAATCAGACAGTCACAAAACTTGAAGTTGACAGGGTTGAAACGCAAACAGGCTGCTCTTTTAAGATCTTGGTGGTGGACGACGAACCGATTAACCGGCAGGTCTTACACAATCATTTGTCGGCTGAAAACTACCAAGTCGTTGAAGCTACCGGAGGACAGCAAGCCATTGATATTATCAATGCGCAACAACAAAAAAAGCCATTTGACCTTATATTACTCGATATCATGATGCCAAGAGTTTCTGGTATTGAAGTCTGTCAGAAAATCAGAAAAATCTATTCTATCAATGACTTGCCGATAATATTTTTAACCGCAAGATCTCAAACCTCAGATCTTGTACAAAGTTTTGAAGTTGGGGCGAACGATTACTTAAGTAAACCAGTTGCCAAACACGAATTGCTTTCACGGGTAAAGACACACCTTAAGTTATTGGATATCAATCGAAACCTTGAAGCAAAAGTCGAGCAGAGAACACAAGCACTAAAAAAATCAAACCAGCAAAATAACGCGATTAATGAGATCTGTACACAAATAAGTACAACGCTGGATTTGGAAAAACTCAAAGAGACTGCTTATAGCCATCTTAAAGAATTGATGGATGTCTACACATTCTGTATTGGAATCTATAATGCCGATAAACAACAGGTAGAGTTTAATTTTGTGATCGAGGGCGGAGAGTATTTGGAGCCATTTCAAGTTAGTATGGCGCAAAGCAATAGACCGGCAGTTTGGTGTGTCAAAAATCGTCAACCACTGGTCATCAACGACTATATGCGAGATCATGGTAAATACTTCGGTGATGAAGAAGTGCCAATGAAACCAATGAAAGGGATCAAAGTTCAATCATTGGTGTACTGGCCACTGGTCGTATCTGACAGTGTTATTGGGGTTTTAAGTGTACAGAGTCATGAAAAACATGCCTACAACCAACAACACTTGGACATGATTAGCACGTTGGCGAGTACCGCTGCAATCGCTGTTGATAATGCGAATGCGTATTTTGAAATAGAACAGAAAAACAAGGCTTTAATAAACACTCAAGAACAGCTGATACAACAAGAGAAAATGGCGTCTTTAGGTACTTTAACCGCCGGTGTCGCACATGAGATAAATAATCCGACTAACTTTGTACACGTGAGCGCACAAAATTTGGAGGTTGATCTCGCTCGAGTTGAATTGTTTTTCATCGAGCTCGCAGGGGAAGACGCTGATAAAGCTATTTTAGACACTTTTGCGCAGCAGTTTAGGCCATTACATGAGCACTTAAGTACCATTCAAGATGGTACAGAGCGCATCAAGAATATCGTTAAGGATCTTCGCCTCTTTACGCAATTGGATTCAGAGCAAAAGCAAACGCTGGATGTGGCGCAATGTATTGAATCGACATTACACCTAGTTAAAACAAAATATCTTGAAACTGTAAGCTTTAAGACATGCTATGAAGGTGACGCCAAAATTGAAGGTTATCCGTCTCAGCTTAATCAGGTTTTTATGAACCTATTCGTCAATGCGTGTGATGCAATGCGAGATCGAAAAAACCAAGATACTTTGGGTGAAATCACGGTTAAATGCAGGCGGTGTACAGAGCACTTGGAAGTTAGTATTGCCGATAATGGTTGTGGGATGGACGAGGTAACTAAGACAAAGTTGTTTGAGCCTTTCTTCACGACGAAAGCGGTTGGGCATGGTACCGGCCTTGGCCTTTCGATTTCATATGGCATTGTTCAAAAACACGGTGGCGAGCTGTCTGTCCATTCTCAGGTCGATGTTGGTACTGAATTCACACTTAAACTCCCGTTAGAATAAGACAGTCACAATGGTCAGTTTTGCTCGGTTACGAGATAGGGTTTAACAAAAATCTGACTGTCTGGTAGATCAAATTTGATCAAGTAATAAACTCAGGCTATGGTTATTAAGAAGGATGAAATTTTCAAGGAGTTGAATTATGGCCGTTGCACGCAAGCAAATAGTCAATCTTAATACCACCACCTATTACCACTGTACCACCCGCTGCGTAAGAGGCGAGTACCTTTGTGGACAAGACCGTATCTCTGGCAAGAATTATCTGCATAGAAGGCAATTGATCATCGACAGAATCGCGTTTTTAGCACGTTACTTCTGCATCGATATTTGCGCATATGCAGTAATGGAAAATCACTACCACCTCGTTCTTAGAGTCAATCGCGATAAAGCAAAAAGGCTCAATATAAATCAGGTATATGATTTATATACATCTATTTACAAAACCAGCAAGCCTCTTGCCCAGGCTTTTTTCGACAAAAATGCTTCAAAGCAACTAAAACGTATGGCAAAAGCCACCATTCTTAAATGGCGTGCGCGACTTTATGATATGGGCTGGTTTATGCGGAGTTTAAATGAATTCATTGCCAAACAGGCTAATGCCGAAGATGGTAAAAAAGGTCACTTTTGGGCGTCACGTTACTATTCTCAAGCATTGTTAGATAGGTCTTCGTTACTGACTTGCATGGCATATGTGGACCTAAACCAGATTCGATCTGCGCAGTGTTCCAGTCTGGATTCATGTTTGTTTTCTTCCATCAGGCAACGGTTAGCACAAACTCAGCAATCGCCAGAATCGTCAATGCACGAACATAGGTCGCTGCCTTGCTTATTGGGGTTTGAAAACACGGGATCAGACGGCATTGACTTCTCTTTACAAAGTTACGTGAATCTGGTTGAGGTGTCAGGGAAAGTTGTGCGAGAAGGCAAACGCGGGTATTTGTTAGATGAACACCAAGGTCTGCTAAAGGAGTTACAACTGAATGAGGATTCTTGGACGCTGCTCATAAGCAAGTTTGAAGGCATGTTTCATCACTTTGCAGGGTTACCCAAGAAACTCAATGAACATGCCGGAGCATCAGGCAAACTGTTTCACAAAGGGGCTGCTCGGTTAAATAAAGTGATTGCTTCATCGCGAGCCCGCGACTATACTCGCTGCTCTACAATCAATTGATGCAAAATATTTGCTTTGGGAATGTGGTGTAAATCCACAACTGTACCCGCAACTGTAATCAGCGCTGTATTCATACACCACTGATAGCGTATTAAAGCTATTGGGAAGGTTGGATAATGGGCTATCGCTGTAAGTCAGGATACCAATCAGTTGAATTTATCCGAATTTCTAATTGTTATGTGCGGTGTACACAAGCAGTAGCCTCATTAAGTGGATCTTCCACTTGATTATCGTTGCCTGTGTGGATCCTTGTGATACGGATTGGCAAACGTCCTTCATTGACTTTTAGCTAAGCTGCACAGTTTTTATAGAGAGTTTTAACTCAGTGCGACAGCTAATAGAGGTCAACAATCTGTCTTTGACGTTAGGTCATAAAAAAGTATTGGATAACATTTCATTCGGTGTTTATGAAGGCGATTTTATTGGACTGATTGGGCCTAATGGTGCCGGTAAAACAAGTTTGGTGAAGTGCCTCGCAAGGTTGCATTGTGATTATCACGGTAGCGTAACTCTTAAGGGCAAGTGCATATCGGACTACTCTAGACGAGATTATGCACGGCAGGTTTCTTATGTTTCTCAACTATCATCTCCACCTTTCTTACTGTCGGTTTACGACGTAATTAAAATGGGATTGGTTCCCCATAAATCTTTTTTTAGTTCTGACTCAAATAAGGACAGACAGAAGATGGATGCGGCACTGGATAAGGTTGGGTTATTACATTTCAAATATAAGACATTTGGATGCCTGTCTGGTGGAGAGCAACAACGTGTATTGATAGCGATTGCACTTGTACAAGGCGCCGAGATCATATTATTAGATGAACCTACAAATCATCTAGATGTTTTTTACCAGCATCAGATTTTGCAATTACTGCAAAGAATCAACGTGACTGTCTTGATCTCGATTCACGAGTTGAATTTGGCCAGCAGATACTGCAAAAACCTACTACTTCTTCATGATGGAAAATTAAAGGCGACAGGAGCCCCTGAGAAGCTGTTAAAACCAGAGATGCTGGGTGAAGTATTTGGTTTAACTTGTATTCGTGAAATTGACCCAAGAAACAACGCTGTGCGTGTCAGTTTTTATATGGAATGAATATGGCTCAAAAGACGTTAGTAAAAACAACGCTATTGTTATTCATCACTTTATTGAGTATTGCGTTAAGCATGACATTTGGCTCAGCGAGCCTTGATATATCAGACGTCGTTTATTGTTTAGTGGGGGAGTGCGCATCTCAAATGCAGCAAATTGTTGTTTGGCAGGTTCGCGTTCCCAGAATCCTCGTAGGATTTGTCGCTGGTGGTGGGTTGGCAATGGCGGGCGCCATATTACAGAATTCAACCCGAAACCCGTTAGCAGACCCTTATCTATTTGGAATTGTATCTGGTGCAGCCTTAGGGGTCACGATAGCCACCCATGTTTTTACGAATAATGTGACTGTCTCATTACCTATCTCAGCATTTCTGGGGGCGCTATTTTCTATTGTCATTGTCGTAGGAATATCAAAAGTTTTGAGGCAAATGGAGCAGTTGCTTCTCGCCGGTGTGGCTGTCTCATTTATGCTAAGCGCTCTTGCGCAGTTGATTTTGTTTCTTGGCGAGCCATTTGCGACTAACAGAGTCATGTTTTGGCTAATGGGCTCATTGGCCAGAGTTGAGTTGGAACATTTTTACATCATAGCGTCTGTTATTTTATTTGGGGCGTTCATCGTCTTAGCATTATCAAGACAAATTGACGCGCTGCTGTTATCAGATGAAAGTGCAAAAACTTTAGGGGTTGATGTAGATAAACTCAGACTACTGATGATGGCTATATGTGCGGCACTTACTGCTACGATAGTCGCCTACTGTGGTGGCATCGGCTTTGTCGGCCTCATGCTCCCCCACATCGTCAGGCATTGGCTTGGTGTGACAACCGTTCCATTAATTATTGGTTCATTTTTTATCGGCGGTTGCTTCTTGGTTTGGGTTGACGTCATGGCTCGAAGCCTCTTTACCAATCAAGAAATTCCAATTGGGATCATCACCTCTGCCTTGGGCAGTCTATTTTTTCTATTTGTCATTTATCAATCCAGGCGTATAGAGCTTTGAATATATGAACGCTTAAGTTGATGGATTGTTGAGCTATATAGGGGAACCAATAGAAGACAGTCACAGTGTTTCTCATTATTAAACTCAGTCATCAAAATACAGGCTTTAACAAAAATATGGTCAATCAAAGACGTTCTAATGATTAAAAATACATTAATGATACAAGGTACCAGTTCGGATGCAGGGAAAAGCCTTGTTGTTACCGGAATATGCCGGATCTTACAACGGCAAGGTGTAAAGGTAGCACCGTTTAAACCACAAAATATGGCTTTAAACAGTGCAGTCACGCCGTGTGGGGGTGAGATAGGTCGAGCACAAGCTGTTCAAGCGCTTGCTGCCAAGGTGCCTTTACAAGTGCACTTTAATCCAATATTGCTAAAACCATCGAGTGACACCGGAGCACAGGTTATAGTTCACGGAAAAGCTCTCACTGAAATGGAAGCTTCATGCTATCAGAATTATAAAGCGGCAGCTCTAGAATATGTGCTTCATTCGCATGACGTGTTGTCCAAAGACTTTGATGCAATTGTCGTTGAAGGGGCTGGCAGCCCCGCAGAAATTAACCTTCGGGAGGGGGATATAGCCAATATGGGGTTTGCGGAGTCTGTTGACTGTCCTGTTGTGTTGGTTGCTGATATTGACAGGGGTGGGGTTTTCGCACAGATCGTAGGTACTTTACTGCTGCTGAGCAAGTCTGAACAGGATAGAGTGATTGGATTTGTCATCAATAAATTCCGTGGCGATATTTCGTTGTTAGAATCTGGTCTTAAGTGGCTAGTAGAAAGAACTGGCAAGCCGGTATTTGGCGTACTTCCCTTTATTCCTTCGCTAGATGTAGCGGCTGAAGATGCAATAAAAACACAACAACGCCTCGATGAGCAAAAATTAAAGGTCGTTGTGCCTGTCCTATCGAGGATAAGTAATCATACCGACTTTGATGCATTACGGCTTCATCCACAGATATCACTTGAATTTGTTGGTCCGGGAAAACCAATTGAACATGCAGATTTGGTGATTTTACCTGGCAGTAAGAACGTTCGAAAAGACCTTGAGTTCCTACGTCAACAGGGCTGGGATAAGGGAATTCAGCGGCATTTACGACTTGGTGGAAAAGTGTTGGGTATATGTGGCGGGTATCAAATGCTGGGGATATCTGTTGCGGACCCGTACGGTGTAGAAGGCGAAATTGGACAGTCACTTGGGCTTGGTTATTTGCCGATAAAAACCACTCTTAGAGCGAGTAAAAAACTAAAACACACAAGTGGTGTTTTGGAGCGAAATCAGAGAAAGTATGCGGTTACGAAATCCATGCTGGCGAAAGTGAACTGGTCTCGAAGGCAAAATCGTTAGTGCAACTAGACAGTCACAAAAACGAGCAAGGTGACTGTCTATTAGAAGATGGATGCATCGACGAGCAAGGCCATGTCGCAGGCACATACCTACATGGCATTTTCGATAGTGATGCGGTGATAAGGTTGCTTGGCCAATGGTTAGGGGTAAACCTCAACACCTCTGATGACTATCAGCAACAGCAAGAACAAGCCATAGATAAATTGGCAGACGTCATGACAGAACATTTAGATTTAGCAAAAATCTTTTCATATTTGGATATCAGGACCTAAAACAATGGTTGATGAAAACACAAAAAACCAGCGGCATAAAGACCGAATGCAAAAAACTAAAGCTGCAGTCGATGCAAAAATTGCTTCCGCACAACAAGAAAAAGGCTTGCTTATTGTGATCACCGGCAATGGCAAAGGAAAGTCTACCTCAGGGTTTGGAACCGTTGCTCGCGCTGTTGGCCATGGGCTCAAAGCCGCTGTTGCTCAATTCGTTAAAGGTACATGGGACTGCGGCGAGCGAAATTTGTTGGAAAGGTTTGATGTTGAATTTGCCGTCATGGGCACTGGGTTTACCTGGAATACACAAGACCGAGCACAGGATATTGCTGCTGCTACAGAGGTCTGGGCAAAGGCTAAAGAGATGTTGGCAGATCCCAATATCGATTTGGTGTTACTAGATGAAATTACCTATATGTTGAGCTACAAATATTTAGACCTGAAAGAGGTTTTAGAGACGCTTAAAAATCGACCTAAAAACCAGCATGTGTTAGTTACCGGCAGAGCTTGTCACCGAGAACTTATTGAATTAGCGGATACTGTAAGTGAAGTGCAGTCAATAAAGCATGCATTTGAAAGTGGAGTAAAAGCACAAAAGGGAATTGACTGGTGAGTAAAAGATACGTTTGTCTATTGTTCTTCATCTGCCTGATTTCGGTTAATGCCGATACCTACGCTGTAAACGAAAAACCGACGATACTGGCACTTTCACCTCATGTGGTCGAAATGCTCTATGCCATAGGCGCGGGGAAGCAGATAGTTGCAACCACAGACTTTGCGGACTATCCAGAGCAGGCAAAGTCGATTGAGCGCGTTGGCAACTACGCTAGCCTAAAGATTGAGCGTGTAGTCGAAATCAAGCCTGATATAATCATTGCTTGGAAAACGGGTAATCCAGATGATGACTTACAAAGGTTAAGAGCTTTAGGTTTCAAGCTTGCGTACTCTGATCCGAAGTCACTCCATGATATTGCCAAAGAAATGCTGGATTTTGGCCTGTTGACTGGTAACTATCAACAAGCCCAAAAGGCGGCTACGGACTACTTAGAAAAGTTAGAAAATATCATAACGCGTTATAAAGATAAGCCAATGGTGCCTGTCTTCTATGAGTTGTGGTCTCATCCACTATCAACGATCGCAAAAGGCGCATGGCCGCAGTTTCATTTAGATGTCTGTAAAGCCCAAAACCCGTTCTACCAAGCGTCAAACAGCTATCCTCAAGTTGGCATAGAGCAGGTGTTGACCAAAGATGTTGCGCTGATAATTCAGCCGCTTTCAGTCAATCAAGTCGATAAAAAAGGATTCAATTGGCATAAATGGACAACGATTAAGGCGGTTAAGCATAAACGAATTATTCAGCCCGACGCCGACATGCTACATCGTATGACACCTAGGGTTCTCATCGCCTTAGAGCAACTCTGTGAGCAAATAGACAATACCAGAGCCTACTATCACAACCTTAAATGACCCAAAACATCACTATTTAGAGGAAAACATGAACAAAACGCTTATAGCCTTGGCTATCTCTGCTACTTTAACAACAAATGCAGCCTTGGCTGCAACAGATGCGAATGAACAGATTGTGATCACCGCAAGTCGAACTGCTCAGCAGCAATTTGACGTGCTGGCGCCAGTCAACGTTTTTGACAGAGCAGATATTGAAAGGATTAACCCCGAGTCTTTATCTGATCTGTTGGTGAGAGTTGCAGGGATTAACACAAGTAATACCGGTACTGCCGCAAACAATACTTCAATGTTTATCAGAGGTGGTAATAGCGACCACATGCTTTTGTTGATTGATGGCGTTAGGGTTGGTTCAGCAACACTGGGTCAAAAGAACCTCGGTGATATTCCAATGCAAATGATTGATCGTGTCGAGGTTATTCGTGGCCCTCGTGCGTCATTGTGGGGCTCAGACGCTATTGGCGGCGTGGTGCAAATTTTTACTAGGAAGCTCACTACTGGACAGGCAGATCTTAGTGTATCAATAGGAAGTGATGCGCTACGAGAGCTTAACGGTGCAGTAGGCTTGGGCGGCGAAGAACACAGCTACACGCTGGCAATGTCAACAGCAAGAGCCGACGGCTTTGATGTCCTAAACCCAGACCCTTACGAGCAAGACGATAAAGATGGTTACAAGCGCCATTCCGTTTCGCTCAATGGTGTAAGCCAGTGGAGCGCCACCTATAGTTCGGTTTTGTCAGCACAGCTGGACAAAGGGGATACCGAGTTTGATTCAGGATTCGGTGGGGATGAGCAAAGCTACGACAATCATTTTGTTCAGTTGTCGAACGACTTTTCATTTGAGCAAACCCGCGTCTCGTTTAAGTTAGCCTCTGCGCTAGACAAAAATCACGACAATTCAGCCCAATTGTTTCAAGATGCGAGTAACGCGTTTTTTGAAACCAAGCGCAAGCAGTTCAATATTGTCGGTGAGCATGACTTTGAGCGATTTCACATTAGCGGCGGTTTCGATTGGTACAAAGAGCAAGTAGCCAGTAGCACGCTGTATTCTGAAAATGAGCGCGTCGCAAGGGCATTATACCTAGTGGGTCGCACTGAGTTCGATAGTGTCAAATTAGAAGGTTCTGTTCGAAAAGATGAAGTCGGTCAGACTAAAGCCCAGACAACCCATCAATGGGCTGTAGGATATCAGGCAGCTGATAATCTACTGTTATCCTATAGTCAAGGCACGGCATTTAAAGCGCCAACGTTCAACGATCTGTATTGGCCCGATAGTTGGGGAAGTATTGGTAACCCGGCACTTAAGTCTGAACTTGCAGACAATAAAGAACTCTTGGTGCGTTATTTAGGTGAGGTTTTCACTGCGGAAGTTTCTTTATATCAAACTGACTATGACAATTTGATTGAGTGGCAATACGATGTAGACACAGCATACTCAACTCCGACCAATGTTGATAAAGCGAAGGTAAAAGGCGCTGAGGTGACTGTCCAATTCGCAATTGGTCAGCTTAGCAATCAGCTGAGCTTGAGCCATATAGACGCCAAAAATGGCAGTTCAGGCGAGCAGCTTCTGAGACGGCCAATATTCAGCGGATTTTATACTG
>JBFHGJ010000074.1:0-28632 GCA_041583135.1 Alteromonadaceae bacterium
TGTTGCAAATCGCTTTCGGGTGGATGATGTTACGTTTCGAGCGCATGGTTGGAATCAAGAAATCATCAATCACAAGCCAGAGCCTGCTATTCGGTTTGTTGATGTGCCACTGGTTACAGGATACCCACATTGCTTTAATGCGGTTGGCTCCAAAGACCCCGATGGCGACCGCCTTGTGCGTTTTTATTGGTTTATCACCAAATATGGCGACTATAACAAAATCAAAGAAGCCGAGTATGGCACCAAAGAATCCACCTTTTGCTGGACGCCAACCCATGCGCAGCGCGGTGATTACCATGTGTCGTTATCAGTCAGAGATGAAAAGGGTGCCGATAAAATCATTGGCAAAACACTTCATATTGTCTACGACCCTGACTATATTTCTGCACCAGAACTTTACTTGCATGAGGTCGGCAGTAGCGACATTACGCTAAGTTGGTCAACACCGACCAATGGTAGTGTGGGTTACTATGCGATTGAAAAGAAGGTGGGTGATGGGCTATACCTGAGTCTTGCAAATTCGTGGGATACCATGGAAGACATTAGCTTTGATAAGCTCAGTCAGGGCGATAATTATTTCAGGGTTCGTGGCTGCAAGCTTTTCAGTGGCTGTGGTGCTTGGTCAAATATGCTTTACTACAATCATCGTAATATTAGCCTGAACACGCAATAATTCATGCTTTAACCGCTAAGCCTCATTCGAGTCAACGACCACCCAACCAATTATTTATTGTCCTAAATGGGTTTCTAGCAGAAATACCGTAGGGGTTACTGTGTCCAAAATTCAGAGTAGATAGGGAATTTTGTTCCATGAGTAGCCCTTATGTTTGGCTGACAGTGAAGTGTTACGATTGTTCTTTCGCTAACAGCTATGTCATAGATACCCAATCATGAAGACAGTGAACAAATGACGCCCGGTAGCCGCTGGATACCCGTTAAAGGCGCTGAAAGATTTGTGAGAGAGGTACGATAAACCTACTGCTCGGTAATATCGCCGGTAAAGATCACCATCTTGCCCTGTTCGCGTTCAAGATAGTAAATCTCTTTCTCGTTAGCGGCGACTTCGCCGAGTATCGGCGCATCGAGTTCGGTGATCTCAAGGGTTTTGAGGTTGATTTTGCGCGGGGTGGAGCCAACAAAATAGCTGACTATCAAATCATCGCCACTGATGCCTATGGCACTGGCGTACATGATGTTGATGTTCTCTAAGATGGTATCGATACCGTCGAGTTTAAAGCGGTGCAGCTTGTTGTCGCTGGTCGGAAATACGATGCCTGTGCTGTGATAAATGCCGAATTTGGCATTGCGAATGGTGATACCGGTTTCGCTGAAGTCTTCAACGTAATACTCCACCAACGCCTTTTCCATCCCTGAAACTTCACCATTGTTACTGCCGACCCAGTTGGTCAACAAGATACGCTCAGAATTGGGAGAAAAGACCGGAAAAGAGCTTAGTGGAAAGGTTTTTAGCTCCACGAGACCACTTTCTTCTTTGGCATATACCGTGGTGTGGTCGGCAAAGCCTATGGCTAGCCACCGCTTGTTATTCGATACGGCAAATTTAAGGATATTGTAGTTGCGGCTAAGATTGGTGATCTGTGTCTTTTGACCATCTTTGTAGGAGTAAATTTGGCGGATACCGGTTTCTTCAGACATAAAGAACAGTTCACCATCGATTTCTTGTATCAAACTAAGCCGGGTATCCGATGAAAACAACTTACGGCTTTTTCCGGTGTTTAAATCATAGGCATGAAGGCTACTTTTAAACACGCTGCCGGAGACAAAGGCGATTTTTTTGCTCTGACCACTCACTCTAGGATAAGCAATGCCTTTGAGTGGATTTTTGTAAACCGTGTTCAACTCTTGCGGCGAATCAATGTCAAAAGTTTTGAGCTGATTGTCTAAGTCTTTAAAAATCACTTGATTATCAAAGATATCGAAACTCCAAATGACCCCGTCCACTTCTCGTAAAAAGGTTGTGGTATTGTCGTCGTTGATGCGGCTGATAGTGGCGATAAGCCAATTGGGGCTTTGTAGTGCGAATAAGGCATTAAGCTTGTGATTGTAGACAATAAAATAAGGCCCGGAACCGCTGACATTTTGACCACTTTGGCTGAGTGGCTGAGTAAAATAAGGACTGACTTCACCGGTGCTGAGGTTGAGCTGTTTGATCTCACGAAATAACGCCCCTTGCTTCGACTCGGTAAAAAACAGGGTATTTTCATCTTTCCAAGTAATGCTGGTCAGCTGGGTTAAGGGATCGCAGCTAGCCACTTGCCTATCGGGCCCCACTTTATTGTAATGCTCATCGAGTTCAATCACTCGAATTTCGCACAGCTCTGAGCTGGTACGCTGAAATGCCAATAAGCGCCCGGATGGACTCCATGCCGGCACTTGGTCCGATGGCCCGTCAGTCAGATTTTGATAATTCAGGTTGTCATCGAGCTTAATGTAGATCTGTGAGGTGCCGCCACGCTTATGAGTAAAGGCCATGGCGCGGCCGTCAGATGATAAGGCCGGCTCTACCGAAACCCCATCCATCGTCGTCGCTTGAATAATATTGCCCACCGAATAGCGATGGCCGAATTCGAGTTTGTTGATGGCAAACAAGGTCACCGCAATAGCCAAAGTGATAGGCAGTGCGGTCTTTAATAGTTTGAGGGTTTTATCGAGAACTTGTTTGCTGCGTTTTTGGGCTTGCAGGTCTACGTCGATGAGAACGGCGTTGTAGTTGATTTTGTAGTTGGAGTCAGCGGCAACAAAGCCGTTTTCTGTCACCCCTAAGTTTTTGAATTTCTTACGTAGGGTTGAAAGCACCTTTTGCAGCACTTTCTTATCGGACCAATAATCCCAGTTATCGTCTAAGATCGATTCCGATTTGATCAGCCCATCGACATGATTTTCTAGGACATATTTGAGAATGCGGGCCTCTTTTGGCTCTAATGACTGATGCTGCCCATTGAACTCAATGCGCAGGTTTTCTATATTGAAATAGAATTTTATTTGATCATTGATCAGATAATAGCTGTCGGTCATTATTTATTTTTGGCCACTTTACATTCATTGGGGCGTGAACACCGTTATTTCCTACTTCCTGATCACCCAACATCTCAGCCCCGATTTTCCCTGTATCTATACCTTGGTTACTTGGCGCTGATTAGGCATTGCTCTGTCCTTGCGTAGTGTCGCACATATTGCGAGGTTAGGTGCAGAATTTCAACCCTTTAGTCAGATAATTTTGTATCTGAATTTGATTTTTTTTGGCTATAACGCTTAATTCGCTCAATAAATTGACGTTTACTGCTATTACTGAGAAAACTGGCGTTAAAACTATTGATGGCCAACTGCACCGCCTGTTGCTCGGTCATTGCCAAGTGGCGATACAAAGACATATAGTTTTCAACCAGATAGCCGCCAAAATAGGCTGGATCATCGGAATTAACCGTCACCATGACACCTTTATCCAGCAACTGCAAGATATTGTGCTCAGCCATGGTATTGAAGACTTTGAGTTTGGTGTTCGATAACGGGCAAACGGTCAACGGCATCTTATGTGTGGCCAAATACTCAACTAAGACCGGATCCTCGACGCAGCGTACGCCATGATCGACCCTTTTCACCCCCAGCAGATTCATCGCATCCCAAATATACTGGGCTGGCCCTTCTTCACCGGCATGGGCCACAGTGACAAACCCTGCCGCTCTGGCTTTTTCAAACACCCGCTGAAACTTTTCCGGTGGATGACCCTTTTCCGATGAGTCCAAACCCACCCCAATAATATAATGGCGATACATCATCGCTTCTTCCAAGGTGTCCATTGCCTCCTGCTCGCTCAAGTGACGTAAAAAGCACATGATCAATAATGCGCTGACGCCGAGCTGCTGTTGGCCATCGACAATGGCGCGATTGATACCGCTAAGCACATCACCGAAGGACACGCCGCGTTGCGTATGCGTTTGTGGGTCGAAAAAAATCTCAGTATGGTAAATGCTTTGCTCGGCACAGCGCTCTAAGTAGGCCCACGTCAAATCATAAAAATCCTGCTCTTTGATGAGTACCGCAGCCCCTTGGTAGTAGAGATCTAAAAATGACTGTAGCGAGTCGAATTGATAGGCTTTTCTCAGGGCTTGGGCATCTTCGTAGGGTAAAGAAATGTGATTGCGTTTGGCCAATTTGAACATCAGTTCCGGCTCTAAAGTGCCTTCTATATGTACATGTAGTTCAGCCTTGGGTAGTGCTTTTAAAAACTCAATCATGCAAGCAGCCTCCTAAAATCATTGTCGTCAATGATTCAACAACCTGTTCATAATCATCGTCCGACATTGCCGATTTGTCCATTGCAAAGCGCACTTGCACGTTAAAATCGGCATAGTGCTGTGTCGCACTCCAGATCAAAAACAGCAAATGCAGCGGATTAACGGCTTTTAGCTGTCCTTGGTCTATCCAAGCTTGTATCACCTCAACCTTACGTTCAACCCATTGCTGAAACTCTCCCGATAGGTAGGGTTTGAGGTGAGGCGCCCCATGAATGATTTCGCTGGCAAACAGTCGCGACCCCTCGGGGTCGGTCTTGGCGTACATCACCTTGGCGCGAATATAATCGGCCAGTGCCGTTTTGGCATCGTCGGACTCATCAAACATATCAAAGCGGGCATTCCACGCCGTCAAAATCTGATTGAGCAGTTGAGTGTAAAGGTCTTCTTTGTTTTTGAAGTAATAGTGAATATTGGCCCGCGGCAACCCGGCACGCTCGGCAATACGTTTGATTGACGCGCCCTTAAAGCCAAAACTGACAAATTCCTGTTTGGCCGCCAAAAAAATCACCGCCAGATTCCTTTGCCTAATATTTCCGGTTTTACTACTGCTCCCAGTCATTGACTGTCAAACCCCCAATACTCAAAAACGAGGGCGCATTGTACATCACCATGCGCCCCTAAACCAAAAGCCGATAATCAGCGCCAAAGCGCGCTCTAAGCTATTGAGCTTGTTTGGCTTTTACCTGAGCCCTACGCTCATGCAGTAACGGCTCGGTATAACCACTGGGCTGGACTTTCCCTTTGAAGATCAAGTCTGTAGCCGCAGCAAAGGCAATACTGTCGGCAAAGTTTGGCGCCATATTGCGATAGTCGCTGTCACCGGCATTTTGCTCATCGACCTTAACGGCCATTTGTTCCATCGAATGCATGATCTGACTTTGCGACAACAGGCCATGCCGCCACCAATTGCAGATATGCTGGCTGGAAATACGCAACGTGGCTCTATCTTCCATGCGGCCGACATCATGAATATCCGGCACCTTGGAACATCCCACGCCAAGGTCAACCCAGCGCACGACATAACCGAGCAGTCCCTGTACGTTGTTATCTAGCTCTTGCTGTATTTCCTCATCGCTTAACGCACTGGTGTCGTGCAACAAAGGTAAGCGCAGTAAGTCTTTGAGTGGCGCATGTGTCAGATTTTGCTGCATTTGAGACTGCAACTGAGCCACATTGACTTGATGATAATGCAAAACGTGCAAAGTGGCCGCCGTCGGCGAAGGCACCCAAGCACAGCTGGCGCCGGATTTAACGTGTTGAATTTTGTCTTTGAGCATTTGCGCCATATTGTCCGGCACCGCCCACATACCCTTCCCAATTTGCGCTTTACCTTTAAAACCGGTTTCAAGCCCAATCGAGACGTTGCGCGACTCGTAGGCACTGATCCAAGGCTCATCTTTCATCGCCTCTTTGCGTACCATAGGGCCTGCATGCATACTGGTGTGGATCTCATCGCCGGTTCTATCTAAAAAGCCGGTATTGATGAACACCACTCGGTCTTTGGCAACGCGAATGGCTTCTTTGAGGTTGACCGACATCCGTCTTTCTTCATCCATGATCCCCACTTTGATGGTAAATTCTGGCAATTGCAGCATATCTTCCACGGCTTTGAACAGATCGCAGGTAAAGGCCACTTCCTGCGGACCATGCATTTTCGGCTTAACGATATAAATGCTGCCTTCAGTCGAGTTTTTGTAACGACCCAAGCCCTTAATGTCATGCAATGCGATAAGTGAGGTAAAGACGGCATCTAAAATCCCCTCAGGTACCGGTTTGTCGTCTTCGGTCAGAACCGCGTCGGTCGTCATCAGATGACCGACATTACGCACAAACATCAAACTGCGACCGGGCAAAGTCAATTCATGACCCTCTTTGCCGATATAAGTTCTGTCCGGGTTTAGCGCTCTGACAATGGTTTTTCCGCCTTTTTCCAAGCGCTCGCTCAAATCGCCTTTCATCAAGCCAAGCCAATTGCGATAAACCAAGGTCTTATCTTCACCATCAACCGCAGCAACCGAATCTTCACAATCTTGAATCGTGCTAATGGCCGACTCTAACACAATGTCTTTGATTCCTGCGCTGTCGTCTTTACCTATCAAATGACTTTTATCGATTTGGATCTCAATATGCAATCCATTGTTGCAACACAAAACAGCCGAAGGTGCCGCGCTATCACCCTGATAACCGACAAATTTGCTGCTATCGCTTAGCGTCGTTTGGCCTCCGTCTTTTAGCGTTACCAACAATTCGCCATCCACCACTTGATAGCCTGTTGCCTCGCTATGGCTGGCTCCTTCAAGGGCAATGGCCCCATCGAGAAACGCACGACCAAAAGCAATAACTTTGGCCCCTCGTTTGGGGTTATATTGCGCGCCTACCGCCGCACCATCACTCGAATCGATGGCATCGGTGCCATACAGCGCATCATACAGGCTCCCCCAACGGGCATTGGCAGCATTGAGGGCATAGCGGGCATTCATCACTGGCACCACCAGCTGAGGTCCGGCAATGGTGGCGACCTCGGCATCGACGTTTTGTGTGGTAATGGTAAAATCGTCCCCTTGAGGGTCGATATAACCGATATCTTCGAGAAAATGCTGGTAGGCGTCGGGATCAAAAGGCTGGTTTTCCGGGTTTAGGTGCCACTCGTCGATTTGTCGTTGCAACACATCGCGCTTGGCCAACAGGTGACGATTTCGCGGCATAAACGCCGTTAAGATGTCGGTCAATCCCAGCCAAAAGTCATCCTCGTCAATCCCTGTGCCGGGCAATACATGGCACTGGATCAAATCGTATAAAGGTCCGGCTATCTTGTAGCCGAACTGCACTTTTCTCTCATTCATGGTGGTAAGCCTTTTGTTATTTTACCGGCGCACCTTGGGAAAACCAGTGCGCCAAAATCTGTCTTTCTTGTTCGGTCATCTCGGTTTTATTCAGCAGCGGCATATCTCGGCTATCGACACTACGGGCTTTGATGCGTGACGCCCAGCGACTCATCGCTGTGATGTCGTCAAACATAACACCCGCTGGCGCCACCGCAAACACCTCATCGCTCGGCGTCGCCGAATGACAAGTGCTACAGCGCGTTTTGATGATCTGCTCTACCCGTGCAACATCGCTTGAACTCTGTACTTCAGACGTTGCCTGTGGCGTTTTTGGCGGCGCTATCGCATACGCCAACAGCACCAACGCCACAACTGCTCCTACCAGTATAACCGGTTTTTGCCGACCAAAGTGCGCGAGCACAAAATATTGTCTTATTGCCGCCGTTATTACCATTATCGCGACCAATACCAACCAGTTGTACTCATGATTGTAGGTTATCGGATAATGGTTGCTGATCATGATAAATAAGATTGGCAGCGTCGTATAGGTATTATGGGTGGAACGCAGCTTGGCATTAAGGGCAAAAGCAGGATCAGGCTCACGCCCCTGCCTTACCGCCTCAACCAATGCCTTTTGCGCCGGAATGATGCCGAAAAACACATTGCCCGCCATAATCGAGCCTATCACGGCACCAATGTGAATATAGGCCCCTCGGGCGCTAAACACCTGAGTCAGGCCATAGCTCAAAGCCGTTGCCAACAATAACAGCAAAACCCCTATCAACAGGCCATGGTTTTTCAGCCGACTTCTGACCATCAGTTCATAGCAGCCAAACCCCAGCAAAATGCTGCCAAGACCAATACCGATGGCCTGCCCTTGGCTTAAATCCGCCACTCTTTTGTCAATCAAGTAGGCGTCGGCGCCGACGTAAAACATCAAACTCAGCAGCAAAAACCCGCTGATCCACGTACTATAGGCTTCCCATTTAAACCAGTGTAGGGTCTTGGGCATTTGCTCAGGCGCTAGGCGGTATTTGGCCACTTCATAAAAACCACCACCATGAATGGCCCACAAATCGCCTTTAATCCCCTTGTCCTGTTTCCACTGCGGCGGCGTTTGCAGGTGATTGTCGAGCCAGATAAAGTAAAACGACGCCCCTATCCAAGCGATACCGGTGATCAGGTGCACAAAACGTAAGGCCAAATTCAGCCATTCATTGATATAGGGATCCATCGTTGACTCCGTTGCTTGCCCGACAGTTTAAGGGCATTTGCGATAAAAGATGATGAGTTCGAATTAACGCACTTTCTCACCCAGTATATAAGTGGCACCGACATGACGCTCATCGCCGAGCATCATCAACACAAACAGCTTTTCCGCCAGTGTTTGACATTTGGCGATACGCCTTTTGCTCAAAGGGGTCGCATCATAATCCAGCACGATAAAGTCGGCCTCTTTGCCCACCTCGAAATTACCCAGTCGGTCGGTCAAATCCAAACTCTCAGCACCTGCCAAGGTGGCCAGATAAAAGCTCTTAAACGGTGTCAAACTGTTGCCTCTGAGCTGCTGCACCTTATACGCTTCGGCCATTGTTCTTAACAGGCTAAATGAAGTACCGGCACCAACATCGGTTGCCAAGGCGTAATGCATGTCGTGCTGCTGCGCCTGAACCTGATTGAACAGACCACTGCCTAAAAACAAATTGGACGTAGGTGAGTGGGCGATACTGCTGCCATAGTGCGCCATGGTGCGGCATTCTTCATCCAGCATATGTACGCCATGGGCCAAAACACTGCGCTTACCCAGCAAACCACAGTGATCATAAACATCCAAATAACCCTGATGCTGTGGAAACAGATCTTTAACCCATGCAACTTCTTGTTTGGATTCACTCAAGTGGGTTTGCATGTAAATGTCTGGATACTCACGCATCAATTGCGCAGCCATTTCCATTTGTTCAATAGAACAGCTTGGGGCAAACCGAGGGGTCACCGCATAGGCGAGACGGTCTTTGTTGTGCCATTGCTCAATCAACGCCTTGGAATCTAGGTAGCCACTTTCGACATCATCGGATAAGTTGTCCGGGCTGTTGCTATCTTGCAGCACTTTGCCGCAGATCATGCGTAAATTACGCTGTTGTGCCTGTTCAAAAAAAGCATCGACAGACGCTTTATGTACGGTGCCAAATACCATCGCAGTGGTGGTGCCGCCATCGAGCAACAGATCAAGGAAAAATCCGGCAACATCGGCCGCTTTTTGCCTGTCGGCAAACTGCGCTTCGGTCGGATAGGTATATTGCTCTAGCCATTGCAGCAACTGTTCGCCATAAGAGGCGATCATCTCCGTTTGCGGGTAGTGGACATGGGTGTCGATAAACCCCGGCATCAGTAGGCCGTTATGATGACTGACCACTTCGGTTCCTGGCGCCAAATCTGGCAGTAGCGCTTTGGCCTCACCAAAGGCCACTACTTTGCCCTGCTCGACAACCAACAGACCATCTTCAAAATAGCGGTAGCTGTCGGCGTCACCAACCTTTGCCGGATCGGCAATAAAATCCATCATCTCGCCACGAAAGGCTTTAATCTTGCTGTTAATTGCTTGTTTCCTCGTTATAAATCGATGACCAGACTGCCATCTAAGGTTATTACATCACAGTTATCTCCGGGACCACCCCGGTCAATCACTAAAAAGTCACTTGGTGCATTGAGCGCCAGACAGTAATGGTGCCAAGTGCCGGCATGATAATTTACCCCCTGCTCAGATGAGGCAATAAATACCGCTATCTTGTTGCAGTCAAAACGCCCCTTTGGCGCCACCACCACCAAATAGGGTTGCTCGCCCAAAGGCATAAAGGCTTGGCTCGATAACGGATGACGCTCCATCATTTTAATCGGCAACGGCAAACCCAAAGGTGTCGTACGAAAGATACTGATCAAAGGAATACCACCATCACGGGCAACATCCACCTTGGCCAAGTCGTGATAACGCTCGGTAAAGCCGTCATTGATGGGGAAATGTTTGGCGTTGTCGCTAAGCTCTATCACATCACCATAAGGTGCAAAGGCTGCGGCACACAAAGGTTGTGGCGTTATCGTCACCGGCTAGCTGCCTCTATAGGTTGAATAGCCGAACGGGCTGAGCAAGAGCGGTATATGGTAGTGCTCGGCGCCGCCATGCAGCTCAAAGACAATATCGACATACGGGTAAAACCCTTTGATATTGTGATTGAGAAAATATTGATGGGTATCAAAGTGCATTCGGTAGGTGCCCGCAGGCAAGTGCAGACACTCGTCCAATAAATCAAGAATACGGCCGTCGTCGTTGGTTCTCCCCTCGCCAAGGGATAACCAACTATCGCCATTTAAATGATAAAGTTTGACCGGCACAGCGGCGGCCGGTTTACCCGAAGTGGTATCAAGTACGTGTGTGGTGATCTGGCTCATGATAATAGTTTCTTCAGTCGAATGTGAAAAATCTGCCGCTGCTGCTCGGCGGCATTGATAAGCTCTTGTTCACGTTCATTGTCTAAGCGCTCAAGCAGCAGATCTAACATTTGCTCGGCACTTTTGCCCGTCGCGCAAACAATAAAGATAAAACCAAACTTACTCAAATATGCCTCGTTGGCCTGCGCCAATTGTTGCAACACCCGTTCATCGGCATTGGCGGCGCCACTTTGTTCGCCTCCGGCAAGCGCCTTGGTGTCGGCATATTTGGCCTTGAGGCTGTCGATATCGCCGATTTTGGGATGACCGTCAAACGCTGCAAGATAGTCTTTTTCGGTCAAATCTTGCCAATGGCTATCGGCTGCCAGCAAAACGTCCTCAACCGAACCAAACGGCCGAGCCTGCGTCATCGCCTGCGCCCAACGATTGGCACTACAGCACAATAAAAATGCAGCTAAAGCGCCATCTTGGTCGAGTTGATTAAGCTGCTCTAGCGTCACGGCTTTGGCTCCTCGTTGTTGTTGTCGCAATAGCCGTAAAGTCGCATCCGACTAACGCCGCCATCAGGATATATACACAGCCGGACATGGGAAAAGCGCTCGGATGCGGCGGACTCAATTTGCTCAATAAACATATGCTCGCTATCGGCGCTCAGTGGCGTTTGAGCAATAATGGTTTGCCAACAAACAGCGGCAAATGCCGTTTCGTTGTCATCGACCAGGCAGCCTTCAAGGCGGAAACTGTCGGGAAAATTGCCTTTAAAATGGTGAGTATCAATTACCACCTTGGCGATAGAGCCGCAACGGCCCAGTTTTACTATCACCCAGTCAGGCCCCGGATCGCGACGCCGTTTGGTTTCCCAGCCATCGCCCATATTCTTACCGCGACCGGGCATTAACAGATTGTTTTTATCAGAGAAAAACATATCGCTGGCCAATATCGCTTTGCCGCCGTTTTTCACATAGGCCAAATCAATTAACTCACCGGGTAAAAACTGCTGCCAATCGACCACAGCGTCGCCATACACGCGAAAGCGCGCTACCCCGCCATCGGGAAAAATATTTAACCGCACATGCGTCCAGCACTGATCGTTGTTAATGGAAAACAAGTTTTGGCTATGTGCGCTGACTTCAACCTTCTCTAAAAGCGTATGCCACTGGGTTGACGCATCAGGGTCTTGCTCGCAACAACAGCCTTCAACCGACACCAGTTGTGGCGCGTTGCCGCGAAAGTGATTGGTGTCGATATCAACGCCCTTAATCACACCGGCAATGCCTAAACGAATAATACACCAATCATATTCACGACCATTGTTACGACCATAGCTACGGCGCGATTCCCAGCCATCCATCCACTTGCCGCGATCGGTATATTTGTCGGCAATAAAGACGCCCCTGCCGGGTTTGAGCAGGTTTTCCATCTCGGCAAAAAAATCGTCGCTGCAACACAGCGTTTGACCACCGACTCGCGCTGCCGCCAAATCGACGTATTGCGCGGTCAATTGCCGCTCTAATTCTTCGTTGCTGTTCATCTTTATCTTAACTGTCCTTTAAGTAGCGGCTTGCCTATGGGCCTTTCGCCAAAGCCCGATTGACTATATACCAGTTGAGCACGTACATAAGTACGCTCTATTTGACCTGTCACCTTTTTGCCTTCATAAGGGGTGATCTTATGGCGATGTTTAATCATGTCATTGCTGATGCGATAGCTTTGGCTATCGTCAAATACCAAAAAGTCGGCATCTTTACCCACTGCTATCTCCCCTTTTATGCTGTCGAGTCCGGCAAACTTGGCCGTTTCAAAAGACATCAAGCGACTGATTTGCGCGAGGTTGAAGCCTCGCGCTTTAGCCTCGGTCCAGATCAGCGGCAAACCGAATTGTAGCGCCGAAATCCCACCCCAAGCCTTTTCAATATCACCACTGTCGATATGCTTAAGCTGAGGCGTACAAGGAGAATGATCTGATACGATAAAACTGATAAGTCCTGACTTTAGCGCCTGCCACAAATGCTCGCGATTGGCGTCCTCTCGTATTGGCGGGCAACATTTGAATAAGGTTTTGCCATCGGGGATAGATTCACTGAACAAGGTCAAATAGTGCGGACAGGTCTCAGCGGTAAATGCCAGACCCGCAGCTTTGGCCCTTGTGATATCAGCGAGGGCTTCATCGGAAGATAAGTGCACAATATGTACTTTGCAATGATGGCCATTGGCTTTGGCTTCAAGCGCCAAATCGGCCATTAGGGCAACGGCATCATTTTCCCATTGCTTCGGCCTTGACGCCAAAAAGCTCTGGTAGCTATGACCGATAGCAGGCGGTGGCAAGTGCTGCTTGTCTAGCTCGGCGTGTATCAGATAGGGTACTTGATGCTGTGCCAAGATCGGCAAGGCTTTTTTGATGTCTTCGGCGCCAACCGCTGGAAACTCATCAATTCCTGAATCGATTAAAAACGATTTAACCCCCAACACGCCACTATCGAGCAATTCGTCTAAGTCGTCGATACTCTGCGGCACAACACCACCCCAAAAACCACAATCGACCCACAGTTTATCGGCCACCGCGTCGAGTTTTTCTTTCAGCGCTGCGCGGTTTATCGTCACCGGAATACAGTTGAGCGGCATATCGACCAAGCTGGTAATGCCGCCGCAGGCTGCGGCTTGAGTGGCCGTATTAAACCCTTCCCATTCGGTCCGTCCCGGCTCGTTGATATGTACATGGCAATCCACCAACCCCGGCATCAAAACCTTATTGCCAAGATCTTCCACCGCGCACTTTGGCGCATTTTTATCGCCATGAATGGCAACAATTCGACCATGATTGACTTCGACACAGGCTGGTACAATCTGCTCGCCGACAACAACCCGCTCACTGAATAATGCAAAGTGTGACAATGTAAACTCCCACAGGGCGAAACCGGCCCGGGCCGGTCAAACAAAAATTCGATAATGAAATAGTACGCCTAAGAGGCAGCCAGCAGCGCTTTGAGTTCTTCCCACTTCACGCCGTTTTCGACATTGGCGGCTTGAGCGTCAGCGTTGTGATAGCAGTTGATCAGCTGCGCCGCCACCGATACGGCAATTTCCATCGGCTTTTTACCCGGCACGTCGGCAAGACCGATTGGGCAGCTCATACGTTCGACCAAACGCGGATCGATATCGCGATGACCAAAACGCTGACGAAACCTGCGCCATTTGGTTTCCGAGGCAATAAGACCCAAATAGGCAAAATCTTCGCGCTTTAGAATGTTGTGGCAGATCTCAAAATCCAGTTGATGGTTATGGGTCATGACGATGAAATAACTGCCTGCGGGCATTTGCGCGACTTCATCAAGTGGGTTGTCGCTGACCAGCTGAGTCACATTAGATAGGTTGCGCATAAAATACTGTGGCGGAAACTGTTCTTCTCTAGAATCGACCCAAGTGACCTTACAGGGCAGCTCGGCCAAAATGCCGATCAGTGCTTGACCGACATGACCTGCACCAAAAAGCATAACGTTAACCGTACTCTCAGCAAAATATTCAAACAACACGCTGGCACTGCCACCACAGCATTGACCCAACTTGGCCGCCAGCTGAAAGTGTTCGATGTGCTGGCCGAGCTGTTTGTCCTTGAGCATTTGATGAGCATGGCCGATACATTTGTGCTCTAGATGACCACCACCAATGGTGTCGTAATTCCCCTCCGGGCTGACCACCATTTTGGTGCCGCTACTGCGCGGCGTTGACCCGGTTACCCCCACCAAAGTCACCAAAACATAAGCTTCACCACGACGATTAAGCTGATGTGCCGCTTCTATCCAATTGAGATTCATTGTTGTTGCTCCAAAGATTGCGCCACAGCCCAAAGCACCCGCTCTGGTGTGGCAGGGGTATCTAACGGCGGATTGGCCCGATACCCTGAAACGCTGGAAATGGCATCTCGTAGTGCTGACCACACTGAGATCCCGAGCATAAAAGGCGGCTCTCCGACCGCTTTGGAGTGATATACCGTGTGCTCACGGTTTGGTTCATCCGGCAACAACTGCACATGAAACTCTGCCGGCACATCACTGACTGCCGGTATTTTATAGGTCGCCGGGTTGTGGCTGAGCAATTGACCTCTCTCATTCCACTGTAATTCTTCCGTTGTCAGCCAACCCATACCTTGCACAAAGGCCCCTTCTATCTGGCCGATATCCAAAGCAGGATTGAGCGAGGCACCGACATCATGCAAGATGTCGGTGCGCAGTAATTTATATTCGCCGGTTAAGGTATCGACTATCACCTCACTGACTGCCGCACCATTGGCAAAGTAAAAAAACGGCCGACCTTTGCCGGTTTGCCGATCAAAATGAATTTTTGGGGTTTTATAAAAGCCGGTTGCCGAGAGCGACACCCGGTTCAAATAGGCCAACTGCACCAACTCGGCAAAACTCAGTTCTTTTTTGCCAATCAACACATGTGAGTTTTCAAAGCGGATATCCTCAGCGCCAACCTCAAAGTGTTCGGCAGCAAAGTCAATCAATCTGGTCTTGATGATTTTGGCGGCGGCCTGCGCCGCCTTACCGTTAAGATCGGTGCCCGAAGACGCAGCGGTAGGTGAGGTATTGGGCACCTTGTCGGTGCGGGTTGCCGATACCGCAATGGTATCGATATCCACCTGAAACTCCGCCGCGACAATTTGTGCCACTTTGGTAAATAGCCCCTGACCCATCTCCGTACCACCATGATTGAGCAATATGGTTCCGTCGGTGTAAACCTGTATAAGCGCTCCGGCCTGATTCAGATGCTGGACGGTAAATGAAATACCAAATTTGACCGGCGTCAGCGCAATGCCTTTTTTCAGCACCGCCGAATTTTGATTAAAAGCCACCACCGCTTCACGCCTTTGATGATAATCGGCATCGACCACCAGTTTGTTAATGATCGTACCCAGCTGGTCGTGTTCAACCTGTTGATGATAGTGGGTCACATCTCGGCCCGGCCCGCCGTAAAGGTTTGCGATTCGCACCTCAAGGGGGTCTTTACCGAGAAAGCGCGCTATATCATCCATTACCTTTTCAATGATCATCATGCCCTGCGGGCCACCAAACCCTCTAAAGGCGGTGTGAGACACCGTGTTGGTTTTCACTCGATTGCCGGTTACGGTCGCATTGCCTAGGTAGTAGGCATTGTCTGAGTGAAACATCGCGCGATCGACAATCGCATCAGACAAATCCGGCGAATAGCCGCAATCGCCATTGACTTCAATCTCAATGCCTTGAATAAGCCCAGCTTGGTCAAAGCCGACCTCATAGCGGTTGTAAAACGGATGACGCTTACCGGTCATCGTCATATCGTCGCTGCGACTTAGCCGCATTCGCACCGGTCTGTTGCAGACATTGGCCAGCAGCGCACAAATACAGGCCCAAGGAGCCGCTTGAGTTTCTTTACCACCAAAGCCGCCACCCATGCGACGGGTATCGACCACCACCAGATTAAATGGCAGCCCCAGCACTTCGGCGACCAGCTTTTGCACCTCACTGGGGTGTTGCGATGAGGTATATACCAACATGCCGCCATCTTCTTGCGGTTCAACGGCACACACCTGACCTTCGAGATAAAAGTGCTCCTGCCCCCCCACCATCAATTCACCTTTAAGCCGGTGTTTGGCTTGGGCAAGCGCTTTGGCCGAATCGCCCCGACGCATCGTCAGTGGCGGGCGTACAAAATGCTGTTGCTTAAGCCCTTGTTTGACACACAAAACAGGCGCTAATACTTCATATTCCACTTTGGCGAGCTTAACGGCTTTACGCGCCAATTCATGGGAGGTGGCGGCGACGGCAAATAACGGTTGACCAAGATATTCGGCAATGTCCTGCACCAATACAGGGTCTCCCGGAAACACAGGGCCAATATCAACATGCCCCGGCACACCTTCGGCGGTGATCACCGCCACAACGCCTTCGGCAGAGTGAACGGCAGATAAATCCATGCTCAGCACCTTAGCATGGGCATGTTGGCTTTGTCCGACCGCGCAATGCAGTTGGTTCAAGGCGTCAGGTCTATCGGCAATATACACGGCTTCGCCGCTCACATGTTTATGGCCACTCTCATGACGACGAGACTGACCCGCAGCGCCGACAACTTTGCTGTTGGGTAACTGCTCACTCACATCGGTCAATTTACGCATAAGTCACCACCGATGTTTCAATTTGCGGCTGGGTCAATTCAATAAAGCACTTTTGCAGCAGGTTTTGCGCCACCAGCATACGATAGGCAGCGCTCGCTCTCACATCGGACATAGGGCTGAAATCTTGTTCTAGAGCAACTTTGGCCTCGTTGACCGTTTGTTGATTAAGGCATTTACCGGCCAGCGCCTGCTCACACTGCAATGCCCTTTTGGGAATGGCGGCCATACCACCAAATGCGATACGGACAGCATTGATTTTATCACCGTCCAACTCAATGAAAATCGCGGCTAAAACCGCTGAGATATCATCATCGATGCGTTTTGAGATCTTATAGACCTTGAGAAACTGACTCGCTTTGAGCTTGGGCAGGGAGACTGAAGCAATGAACTCACCCGGTTTTAAGTCGGTAACCTTGTAATCGTGATAAAAATCCTCGACCGCCATAGTGCGCTTATTCTCCCCTTGCTGCAAGGTCAACTCTGCGCCAAGGGCGATCAACGGTGGCGGCATATCGCCGATAGGTGATGCATTGCCGATATTGCCGCCCAGCGTACCGGCATTTCTGATCTGTAGCGAGCCGATACGTTCAATCATCGCACCTAGCTCTGGATAATGTTTACCAAGCAATTCGGTGAAGTCACAATACCGCGCAGCAGCGCCGATATGGATAGCCGTTTTTGCCTCCTCCACCGTTTTAAGTTCGGCGACATCGTTGAGCGATACAAGATGCGCCAAAGTCGCCAGCTGCTGAGTTACCTCCAACCCAAGGTCTGTACCACCGGCAAGCAGTCTTGCCTGTGGGTGTTTGAGCAAATAGTCGGCTAACGCCTTAACGCTTCTTGGCGCGTAGTAACGGCACATACCATCATCTAGCGCCGCAGCATTATCAATCGCTTTTAAAGCAGCAATAGTTTGCGCTTGGCGCGCATCAAATTCATCTGCGCCGCAAGGGGTCATACAAGCGTCAACAATTGAACGATAACCGGTGCAGCGACACAAATTGCCTGCCAAAGCTTCAAGCACCTGCTCACGGTTCGGCTCAGGATGCTTCTTACTCAGGGCAAAAGACGACATCACAAAACCCGGCGTACAAAAGCCACATTGCGAGCCATGGTTATCCACCAGCGCCTGCTGCACGTCATGCAGTTTGTTTGATTGCTTAAGGTGTTCGACGGTGATCAATTGTTTGCCATGTAGGCTGCCGACAAAGGCAATACAGGCATTGATGGTTTGATAAACCAGTTGTTCGTTTTGCAGCTGAGCGACAACCACGCTACAGGCGCCGCAATCGCCAGAAGCACAGCCTTCTTTGCTGCCGGTTAAATGTTGATGTGCCCTTAAAAATTGTAAGACGGTGAGATTAGGTGAAACCCCTATAAGTTCAATAGGCTGATGAGCAAGCAAAAACCGAATGGCACGACTGGTTGTCATTATTAAATTCCGTCTGAATCGTTACGTTTGCAACCTTTTAAGGCCGCAACGCCTCCTAATAAGGAAAGCACAAAACGGCGTAAAGGCAAGAAATTGCCCAAATCTCAGTCAATTTGGTCAGGCCGCATTGTAAAACCATTCAAAAGCTGACACAAGTGTCAACTTTTATAAAATGATCACCAACCCCAACACAGCTGGGTCAGATAAAAGTCACAAAATGGGGGCGAACTTTCGTTATTTTTCCGGTAAACTTGCAGCCACCTTAACAAATTTCGGCTATTCTTAACCCTTAGAGTGCAAGTCAAAGCTAATGCCGCGCTTGACTCAATCCAATAACAACTTAAAAATCGATGACTAAACTTCTATGACCCATGACGACATTGATCTTTCCGGATCCAAAGTATTGCTGGTAGACGATACGCCAGCCAATATGGATGTGCTTAGGGGCATTTTAGAAGGCGAAGGCTATCGTATTTTTGCCGCCCCCAGCGGCGAAGTGGCGTTAAAAATAGCGCCCCGCACCCAACCCGACATTATTTTGCTCGATGTAATGATGCCGGGTATCGATGGCCTTGAAACCTGCCGCAGACTCAAACAGGACCCTAAAACCAAAGATATCCCGGTGATCTTCGTCAGCGCCAAAACCGCCATAGAAGACATCATCGACGGCTTTAAAGTCGGCGCAGTCGATTACATCTCAAAACCTATTCGCCGAGAAGAAGTGATTGTTCGGGTTCACACTCATTTAGAGATAGTCGCCCTGTTTCGTCAACAAGAAAAACTCACCGAAGAACTGGTTCATTCAGAGAAAATGGCATCGCTAGGTACACTCACCGCCGGTGTGGCCCATGAGATCAACAACCCCAACAACTTTGTCCATGTCAGCGCCGAGAATCTAGAGGTCGATTTACAAAAACTCAACCGATTTATCATTGATTTGGCTGGCGAGAATGCCGACAACTCCGTACTGGAAAGTTTTCGTCAGCAATTTGATGAACTCCATCGTCATGTCGAAACCATCAAACACGGCTCGAAGCGGATCAAAACCATCGTTCAGGATTTACGGGCCTTTACCCAACTCGACTCTCACTCGCGCAAAACCGTGTGTATTGCCGATAGCATCAATTCGACAGTCAATCTCGTGCGCACCAACTTTGAACAGACCGCAGAGTTTATCACCGAATTTAACGGCGATTTGCCGGTCGATTGCTATCCGGCGCAGCTCAATCAAGTATTTATGATCTTAATCGTCAACGCTTGTGATGCCATAAAACTCAAACAAAAGCAGCTTAAGTTGGAACACGAGCGCGGCACGGTGATCATTCGCTGTACAGCCGTTAAAGACACCATTGAAGTCACGGTACAAGACAACGGTTGCGGTATGGATGAAATCACCAAGAAAAAGCTGTTTGAGCCTTTTTATACGACCAAAGAAGTCGGCAAAGGCACCGGTCTTGGCCTATCTATTGCCTATGGCATAGTGCAAAATCACAATGGCGAACTCAGTGCTCAATCGACCCTTGGTGAAGGCTCAACTATCACTCTGACGTTACCCGCCGCCCGTCAGCGCAATTAAAGCGACTGCCACTTTATAGACCCTGATAACAGTGCATACATATTGACGAGTGCATACTATACTTCACCTAAGCTTGGGCTGTAGCCCCAGTTCTTGTCAGAATGAGAGACTCATTCCTTGTCCGCTGGCCTGTCATAGGCAAAGTTAGGGTTTAATCGCGCTGCAGCGCATGAGGTAAATAGAAGGTTGATGACACCACACGATAGTATGAGCCACCAAGGCATTCGCCTTAGCTTAGGCAGCGTGCTCGTTATTGCGGTTGTCACGATGGCGCTAGGTGCACTGTTGATGTATTGGTTAGGCAACACCAAGTCCCAGCCGCTCTTGCGCCAAGACAGCGCACTCATTTTATCGAGCCATATCCTGTCGAACAATCACGACCTGCAACGCCAGCAGCAACAACTTGCCGAGGTCAGTAAAACCTGGGAAATGCTCGGCTGGCAGCACCCGCAAAAACTGCCCCTCGCCTACCAACTGATTGCAGCCAACCTTCATGTTGGACTCAATGAGCAAGCGGTTTATGTCAACCGTCGCCTAGTCAAAGAATTGAGTCAACTTAAAGGCATGCAACATATTCAAACCATTGAGGCAAAACAAGCTCTAATAAACACCCTACTCAGCGCCCATCAAAGTAATATGGCCTATGATCTTGCCCGAGAAACATTGCAACGCTATCTTGAACAACCGCCACAAGACCCTATGCTTCTGGCAATGGCCTACTACCAAAATGCGCAAGTCAATCTCTCTTGCGTCTACCCCCGATGCGATAGACAAGAAGCGTTAGAAAGCGGTTTACAGAGCGCCGAGGTAGCCATCCGTATCATTTTAGAGCAAAGTGAACAACGGCCTTTGATCCTCGGTGACAGCTTAATGCTGAAAAACTGGTTTTTGCGCGACAGAGACACCAAAATCGCACTAATAGAACAGGCCATGGTGATCTTTGAAGAAAGGCTCGGTCCCTACAATGACAGAACCGCCGATGCTTATGTTCAGCTAGGAAAGATCTACATGCATTGGGATAACGACTTTAGCGCGGCCAAAGCCAGCTTAGAAAAAGGATTAAGTATCTTCGCGACACTGTATGGCCAAGACAACGAAACAGTCGGCGAGATCAAACGCACCTTAGGCGACCTCTATCTCGATGGCGGCCAATTTGTTGAATCCATCAACTATACGCAAGCCTTTTTGGTCCCCATCCTCAAGCGCAACCGCTGCATCGCAGCCAAATGTAAACAGGCGCTGGTCGCCTTACTGAAAGCCCAGCTCTATCAAGGCGACATCAATCGCGCCGAACAAACCGCCCAGCAATTGCGAGACTTGCCCGACGACCCAAAACAGCCCTACTCTCTCAGTCAGGATATTGAAGCAACCTTGCTGCGTTTGGAGCTGCATTTAAACCGTCAAAAGCAGTCGCTTTTCGATCTGTCCAATCGCCTGAATCTCAACGAAACAGGCGGTGTTGCGGCCAGAAACGCCTTAGCGGAATCGGTGCTGACCATAGAGTTGCTGCATGGATTGCTGATGTACTATCCACAAACGCTCGATGAGCAGAAGTACCTCAGGATCTTAAACAAGCTGGTTCATGACCATTCAGGTGGGTATGTGCCCGGCCCAGAGCGCCGCTATCTCGGCACCCGGGCCATGGCCCATTGTCTCAACCACTCAAGCCAGTTTTGCCAAGCGGTCGATAAGGTGTTAGCGAGTGGCCATCCCTAGACAAAACGTTCAATTACTTTAGCAACCGATTTGGCATCGTTCATCACATAAAAATGCACGCCGGGTAATCCGGCAGCCAACAATTCATCGGTTTGCTTAATGGCGTGGGCAATACCCAGCTCGACCACGTGTTTTGGGTTTTCTAGCACCTCATTGACAAAATCATCCGGGAAGTTGACGTAGAAGTTGCGTGGAATAGACTGCAATTGCTTGACCGAACGAATAATTTTAAGCCCTGGAATGATCGGCACCGTAATACCGGCTTCGCGGCACTGCTCGACAAAGTTAAAGTAATTCTTGTTGTCATAAAACATTTGCGTGGTGACATAATCCGCCCCGGCATCGACTTTGGCTTTCAGCCTTTGGATATCGGTTTTAAGATTTGGCGCCTCGAAATGCTTTTCAGGATAACCGGCGACACCGACACAAAAATCGAGTTTGGCACAATCGGCAATTTCATCTAAAAATTCACCACGATTGAGCTGATTTATCTGCTCAACCAAATCAATGGCATACTCGTTGGTCTTGCGCGATTTGGCGATCTTTTTGTTGTAATTTGGGCCATCGCCCTTGAGCGCCAAAATATTGTGAATGCCGAGATAGCTCAGTTCAATTAACGCATCTTCGGTTTCTTCTTTGGTAAAGCCGCTACACAACAGATGGGTCACGGTATCGATTTTAAAGCGATTTTGGATCACCCCGCAGATACCGATGGTGCCCGGACGTTTTTTATAGATACGGCGTTCAATGGTGCCGTCATCGTTCTCGTGATAGAAGGCACCTGATGGATGAGAAGTAACGTCAATCCATGGCGGGTTGTATGGTGCCAATACCTTGACCATATCAACCACATCTTGAATCGAACGTCCACGCGGCGGCGGCACAATCTCAAAACTGAACAGCGGATTGGTCGCTTTGTCTATATGTTCTATAACTTTCATGAGTGACTCTTGTAATAATGTTTATATTTTTATGGTTATTGTTTGCACTTATGCCACTGCGGCAACATTGCCCGCTTGCGGCTCATAATCTAAGTTCGGCGCCAGCCAGCGCTCGGCTTCCGCCAAGCTCATCTTTTTACGCGCGGCGTAGTCTTTTACCTGATCTTGCGCAATTTTGGCGACCGCAAAGTATTTGGTTTGCGGGTGGGCAAAATACCAACCACTGACTGCCGCACCGGGCCACATGGCGTAACTTTCTGTTAATTTCATATCGATATTGCGTTCGACATCAAGCAGCGTCCAAAGCAGCCCCTTCTCTGTATGCTCAGGACAGGCCGGATAGCCCGGAGCCGGTCGAATGCCTTGATATTGCTCGCGAATAAGCCCTTCGTTATCTAGCGATTCATCTTTGGCATAGCCCCAGTAATCGATGCGAATGCGCTGATGTAAATATTCTGCCAGCGCCTCGGCAAGACGGTCGGCCACTGCCTTTAACAATATCGAGTTGTAGCTGTCGTGCGCATCATCATAGGCTTTGACGATTTCATCGACGCCAAATCCGGCAGATACGGCAAAGGCGCCAATATAGTCATCCACCCCCGAATCTTTGGCCGCAACGAAGTCGCTTAAACAGCGGTTGAACTGACCTTCCGGCTTTTTGCCTTGCTGACGTAAATGATGCACCACTTGTTTGACCGTTGTACGACTGTCATCTTCATAAATAACAATGTCGTCTCCATCTGATTGCGCAGCAAACAAACCAAACACGGCGCGGGCCTTGACTGAGCCTTCGGCGATCAGCTGATCAATCATCTGGTTGGCATCGTGATAAAGTTCGGTGGCGTGTTCACCGATCAGCTCATGGTTCAAAATACGCGGGAACTTACCGCTTAACTGCCAAGTTAAGAAAAAGGGTGTCCAATCGATATATTCTCTCAATGTGCCAAGGTCGATATCATCGAGCACCGTCACCCCAAGCTGACGTGGCTTGACCGGGGTGTATTGCTCAAAGCTGACCTTTTGCCCATTGGCTCTGGCCTGCTCTAAAGTCACCAAAGTCGAGCGCGGCCCTTTGTTGAAGTGACGCGCACGGGTGCGTTCATATTCATCGCGTATACCGGCAAGATAGTTGGCTTTGTTGTCCGACAGCAAAGTTTGCACGACAGATACCGAACGTGAAGCATTTGGCACGTAAACCACCCCATGAGGATAGTGCTGTTCGATTTTCACCGCAGTATGGGCTTTTGAAGTGGTCGCGCCACCGATGAGCAGCGGAATGGTAAAGCCCAAACGGCTCATTTCTTTGGCCACATGCACCATTTCATCAAGCGAAGGGGTGATCAACCCCGACAAACCGATGACATCGACATTTCTCTCTTTGGCAACCCGCAAGATCTCCTCGCATGAAACCATCACCCCAAGGTCGATAATGTCAAAGTTGTTGCACTGCAACACCACCCCGACGATGTTCTTGCCGATGTCATGCACATCGCCTTTTACGGTCGCCAACAACACCAGACCGTTGGATTTGGCTTCGGTTTTTTCCGCTTCGATATACGGCTGTAAATGGGCCACCGCCTGTTTCATCACGCGGGCGGACTTAACCACTTGCGGCAAAAACATTTTCCCCTCACCAAAGAGGTCGCCGACCACATTCATGCCGTCCATCAACGGCCCCTCAATCACCTCTAAAGGTCTACTCGCCTCCAGTCTAGCCTGCTCGGTATCTTCCACGATATAAGTGTTGATGCCTTTGACCAGTGCATGTTCCAGGCGCTTGTTGACCGGCAGCTCGCGCCAAGTTAAATCAGCTTTGCTGGCTGAACCACCCCCTTTGCCGTTAAATTTCTCGGCAATGGCCAATAGCCTTTCAGTGGCGCCATCATCTTTGTTCTGCACCACATCTTCTACGGCCGCTCTGAGTTCTGCCGGGATATCTTCGTAAATGGCCAACTGACCGGCGTTGACGATGCCCATATCCATACCCTGTTTGATGGCATGGTATAAGAACACCGCATGTATTGCCTCACGTACCGGGTTATTGCCGCGAAATGAGAACGACACATTAGAAACGCCGCCTGACACCATGGCGTGAGGCAAGGTGCGCTTGATCTCACCCGTCGCTTCAATGAAGTCTACCGCGTAGTTGTTGTGTTCTTCGATGCCGGTGGCAACGGCAAAAATATTCGGGTCGAAAATAATGTCTTGGGGTGGAAAATTCAGCTCATCAACCAAAATGCGATAGGCTCTGGTACAGATCTCCACCTTACGCGCCCGGGTATCGGCTTGACCCACCTCATCAAAGGCCATCACAATCACTGCGGCACCATAGCGGCGCACCAACTCGGCCTGCTCACGAAACTTATCTTCACCTTCTTTCAAACTGATGGAGTTGACAATACCCTTGCCCTGAATGCATTTAAGTCCGGCTTCTAAGATCTCCCATTTCGATGAATCGATCATCACCGGCACTTTGGCAATGTCCGGCTCACCGGCGATCAGGTTTAAGAACCTTGTCATGGCATACTGAGAATCGAGCATCCCCTCATCCATATTGATGTCGATGATCTGCGCGCCGTTTTCCACTTGTTGTGCGGCTACCGACAACGCTTCGTCGTAAAGTTCTTCTTTGATCAGTTTTTTGAATTTGGCCGAGCCGGTGACATTGGTTCTTTCGCCGACATTAACAAACAGAGACTGCTCGTCGATATTGAGCGCCTCAAGACCCGCCAATCGGCAAGCAGGCTTAATATTAGGCTGTTGACGCGGCTTGATATCGGCTACCGATTCCGCCATACCTTTGATATGGGCAGGAGTAGTACCACAACAGCCACCGACAATATTCAAAAAGCCTTGCTCGGCCCACTCTCGGATATGAAGATTCATATCTTCAGGCGACAAATCATATTCACCAAAGGCATTGGGTAGACCGGCATTAGGATGAGCAGAGACGGCGCAATCGCTGATACGACTCAGTTCTTCGACATACTGTCTTAGTTCTTTTGGTCCGAGGGCGCAGTTGAGGCCGACCGAAACCGGCTTGGCATGTGCCAACGAGTTGTAAAAGGCTTCTGTGGTTTGGCCTGAGAGTGTACGACCTGAGGCATCGGTGATGGTGCCTGAGATCATAACAGGATATCGCTTACCTAAACGGGCATAGACCTCTTCTACGGCAAAAACGGCCGCTTTGGCATTGAGCGTATCGAAGATGGTTTCGATTAGAATAATATCGGCGCCACCTTCGATTAAACCTTCGGTAGACTCGATATAGGCCGCCACCAATTCATCAAAGGTGACATTGCGCTTGGCCGGATCGTTAACGTCAGGCGAAATAGAACAGGTGCGGTTGGTTGGGCCAAGCACTCCGGCAACAAAACGTGGCTTAGCAGGGTTTTTCGCAGTAAATTCATCGGCCACTTGGCGCGCCAGCTGAGCCGAGACCACATTGATCTCACGACTAATCGACTGCATGTCATAGTCGGCCATCGCAATGGTTGTAGCATTAAAGGTATTGGTTTCAATGATATCGGCGCCCACTTCAAGATACTGGGCGTGAATGTCGCGAATCGCTTGGGACTGAGTGATAGACAACAGGTCGTTGTTGCCTTTGATATCACAATGCCAATCGGCAAAGCGTGCGCCGCGATAATCCTGTTCTGAGAATTTATGACTTTGGATCATCGTCCCCATGGCACCATCGAGTACCAAGATACGAGAGGCCAATTGTTGTTCAAACAGACTGATTTCTTTCGATTGCACAGTTCTTCTCCCAAAGCGCAAACAGCTGGCGGCAACACAAACGCAACGACCTGGCTGTCAAAAAAGTGACCAGATTCATTGTAGGCGTTTAGACGTCTAAATGGAAGATCTATTTTTAGCTATTTTTAAACCGCCGTAATGACGCGGTTAAAGGTAGGAAATTGGATAAAAAATACAATAATATTGCGTGCAAAAGCACAGGTATTAAAACACCTGTGCTCTATGGCTTTAGCTTACGTGACGCTGAGGTTAATTCAGGCAGCTCTAGAGGGATGAGAGCTGTAGTATTGATCGAGCATAACAAAGGCAAGTGCTCGTATTTCTGTTTGTGGATCGTTATGTAAAATGTCTTCAACATGCTTACGATAAGCCCGTTTTTTATCGGCAGGCGCAATGGCTTTAAGGGCTTCTTCACGGACCGAAGGCACGCCGGATTTAAGATAAATGATCAATCCCGGCAACCGCTCGGCACAAACCTTACCTTGCATCAGCCCCAGCAAATAGGTGATCTCTTCAGGATGTTGGCTTTCATCCACCTCTTTGAGCAATAACTGATAAACCATTTCCAGCATCGCATCATCGAGCAAAGACTCGTTCATCGACAACGCCGCTTTGAGCGCCTTTACCCGCTGAGACAGCAGCTGTTCTTCGTCATGGAAGTTATCAAGAAAGTATTTTTGCGCCTGAAACGCGGCATCCACAGGGCAATCGTCACTGCCTTCATCAAAACAGGCGGCATCAAAAAACCACGCGCCGGACTCATCTTTACTGTCATCGGCCAAGGCTTCAAGCTCCTGTATCTCCTTTTCGTCAATGACTTCTGCCGGAGGTGCTTGCAACTCAAGTTCATCCAGTATCAGCTGATTGCTTTTGGCCGCCTCTAAACTTTGCGCAGACGACTGCTGCGCCAGCTCTCGCTTACGCTGTTTGTGCGCTTTTCTCGCGGCCCTAGCTGCCGCAAAAGGTTCACTTTTGGCCCAAGTTGACAAGCGCCAGCCCAGAATAAAACTGATCACACAATACACTACAACCATTATTGCCCACTCATAATTACTTGATTTGTTATTATTGTTGCCTAACGTTTTACCAAAATGCCCTTTATCGCACTGATGTTTCTAATGCCAAAAATGCAGAAAGCTCAATGCGGCAAATCAAGCGGAACTCTCTTATTAACCTGAGCGTTGCGTAAGGCGGGTCAATGCCCCTGAACGCATCGCTCCTTTGAAAAGCTCAGGTTATTTAGTTTAAATATTAGACAATATTGAGCAAAAAACAAAGTTTCAGCATTAAGAGGTAAATATGAGGGAAATGTTTTCAGCGATCAATCAATTTATCGTTGGCCGCTGGCGGCACATCAATTAATGCTTGTGAGGATTTATCCTGATCCTGTTCAGAAAAGGCACTGGGCAAAATATCGACGCCAACGGCTCTACCGAGTTTAACAATCACCGGAATGGTAATAGGGGCAAAAGGCAAGATAGCAACGACCCCAATCCCGAGGCCCTTTAGCAGGTCGAGAAATTGACGATTGGCCATCTTCATTTCGTTTTTGTCGGCTTGACCTCGCAAATACTGCTGATAGGTGCGCAGCATATCTTTGGTCTCAGCCTTTTCTTGCGCCAATGCCTGCTTGAGTTTCAGCATCGACTTGCGTAACGAAAGCGTTTGCTTGCGCTTAACCACCTTAAAGGTGCGAACCGGCCGTCTAGTAAACCGAAGTAATAGTTTCATCACCTCAGTTTGTCAGAATTACGGCCGAAAAGATACCCTTAAAATTGTGACTACAGATGCTTGCCGCGAGTCCAGCCATCGCTACCTAACCATTGCTGGCCCGATTCTTCTGCTCCTTCTTCCAAGGTTGTCGCCATCGAATCGTTCCAACGGTTGAGATAACCAAACAGAGCAATAACGCCTAAGATCTCAACGATTTCCCCCTCATCCCAATGCTCATGCAATTTGGCCTGAACCTCGTCGTTAACGGCATTGGGCACAGCTGAGGCCGCGATAGAAAACTCAAGGGCAGCTCGCTCTGCTTCGCTAAAGGCACTGTGGGTTCTAAACGACCAGATATTTTCCATTTGCTCCTGCTCGGCGCCATAACGCTCGGCAGCGCGAATGGTGTGGGCTTGGCAATAACGACAACCGGTAGCGTGTGAAGACACATAACCAATCAAACGCTTAAGGGCACTGGTCACTCGTCCTTTGTTTTCCATTACCGCCATATTGAGATTGATAAATGCCTTGGCAATGGCCGGACGATGAGACATGGTCAACACACTGTTGGGACAAAAGCCCAAAGTCTCGTTGAAAAATTTGGCCAGTTCTGCCACCTCAGGATTAGCATCAGGTGAGAGTGGGTTGACTAAAGGCATAGTTTCGCTCCGCTTGCATAAGTTGATTTTGACGATAAAAACAACAATATGGCGGAATTAGGCAACAGTGTAAACCGATTTAGATATTGCATATGCAAAA
>JBFHGJ010000075.1:0-28617 GCA_041583135.1 Alteromonadaceae bacterium
CCTGGGTTTTGCCCTTGCTGGCCCCATGGCACTTCTCGGCCCAAATCAACGGTTTTGCCAAACTCCCAATATAGGCGAGTATCAAAGCCGTTGGGGTTGACCGAGGCGTGGGCTTGCGCGGTGATCTTGGTAATATCCGTTGCCAGTCCTGTGGTAATGGTCACGCAGTCTGCGGTTGCGACTTCTTTCTCAACACCATAACTGGTGCCTGAGCTATTCACCGCTCGCGCTCGGTAATAATAGGTATTTGAACAGGTCAAATCGGAAATGGCATGGCTGATGATCAAAGTCTGGTTGGCAGAGCCAACATTGCCGTAATCAACGCTATTGCTGTAATAGCCCGACACTGTGCCCCAATCGAAATACAAACGGGTGCTAAGACCACTAGGGTTGACGGTAGCGTTGAGGGTCACTTTCTCAAGCTGTCTACCGGTAGACTCTTCGGTGGTCACCAACGGATTTTGACAGCTGCCGGTGGTAAAGACCTGATCGCCACCGTACTCAGTGCCAGACTCGCTAATGGCAACGGCACGATAATGATAAGTGGTTTCACACTTAAGCCCAGCAACAGTAAAGCCGCGAGTGAGCGCCAAGGTATCGTTGCCGATATGACCGACATGGATAAGGAAACCATAATCGGCGGTTTCACCATAATGGAAGTCCAAATTGGTGTGGCGACCGTTCGGGTTGACTTGAGCATTGAACCTCGAGGTATTCTTGCCGATATCGCTGGCAGCGAGTGTCACCACGTCAGGGCTATAATCTATGGTCGAGAATTGCCACACCGGCCCATAAGCCAAACTTTGGCCATTTACCCCAACCACCTGCCAATAATAGGTGGTGGCCTCTTGTAAGGCCCCAAGCGTCCAACTAAACCCAGTGGTTTCACCCAAGTAGTCGTCTTTGCCTAAATTCGCAGTAGTACCGACATAAACCCGGTATGAGGTCGCATTTTCACCTTCCCAGCGCAAAATCGTCGCGTCAAGGTTCGCGCCGCTGTCCGGCGTTGGCGTATGAGGCATTTGGGCCACAAAAGTCATTTTATGATCAAGCATCACCTGCGTGATGGCGCCTGCGCGCGCATTACGACCAAACCAATCGCCGAAGAACGCTTCCATGTTGTCACTAGCACCGGTGCGAATGACCTGCCAAATCTCAGGTAAATCGGTCCCTAGCACCGAGTCTCTATCATCTGTGGCATGATTATAACGGTCATAAATATCCCACAGCGCACAGCTATTCATATCCTCATAAAAATCCCCCGGAGTATGCCTAACCGAGGCTTCGACGCTGGATTTGATGGTACAGGTTTCAAGGTTTTGCACTTTGATGTAGTTGCCTGGGCGGTCATCATGATCCGATAAATCGTGAAACGATACGTCGGCTGAATCGTCATTGATATCATGAACCGCAGCCACCGCAAAGAAGTTGGCCCAAGCTTCTCTAAAGGCTAAGTTACGTGCCTGCTGATCAGTTCGGGTGGTCACATATTCGCGGAGATCTTGGTCCCATGTATGACTCGGGTCACCAACCTCACCAGACATAACGCCCGATTGATGGGCCATGTAGTGGGCGTACTCATGTAAGATAACATCCCGGTCCCAACGGTCGCCCTGTCTTAAGTGCATGCCGTTATTGTTGTCATAGTAAGTTTCTTCGTCCGGCCACCAAACCGACAAGGTATTGTAGGCTTTGCCCAGCGACTTAAAGCTATACTCAAATCCGGTGACGATGCTGTCATAGACGGCAAAGGCACCGGCATTGTCCCCTTCATTACTGGCCGTCAGGTTAAAGATAAGCTCTTTTCTAACATTATCGACAACCGTATCACTTTGCATAAAGTAAGAAGACTGCAATACCGTATCGCGAACAAACCCGATACCACTGCTTGAACCGGGATAGGCGCCGTTAAGACCGGTAGAATAGACTCTGACGTAAATATCGGCGCCGCTGCCATCGCTTTCAATGTTAGGCACCTCTACTTGATATTTACCGCTGCCATCGGTGCTGGTATAAAGCACGATATTACGATTGTCTTTGTTGTAGAAAACCCCAACACGAGCATATCTGAGCGCTTTGACCACCCCATCGATATCCATATATTGCATAGTGCCGAGTACCTGCACTGTCTGGGGCGGTTCAGTTGCCACATAATCGACTTTAACGTTTTGCTCGCCGCTCACCGAGTCGGTCGATGCCAACATCACCGACTTGCTCTGATCCCACAGCTCTACTGCAAAATCCAATACGGTATTACCGGCAATGCGACCATCAAAGAATGTCTCATTGATGGGATAAACCACCTCATCATTGCCCGGGCCACTGACATTAACCGTCTCTTGCGACCACCAAGACTGCTCGGTGGTTTTAGACACCACTTTGACATACATCGGATAAGTGCCCGAGGTTTTTAACTCATCGGGGTCTACGGCAATAGAAAAATCATAGGATTCAAAATAACCATCGTTGTCATGGTCGATGCCCGGGGTAAAGTTCTGCACCCGTGCGCTCACGGTATATTCAACGATACTATCTACCGGCAGCGGCGCCTCAGCCACCGATACATCTGATGCCAACTTGGTTTCTTTATCGCCAGACCATAACTCAACGCTAAAATTCAGCATGGTGTTACCGTTGATATGGCCTAAAAATGCCCGCTCATCAAATTCGGCGTAGTAATACTCAGCCTCATCCCCTTGCACAATGATTTTGGGACCCGACCACCAAGATTGGCCCGTCTGTTCGCTGACAAACTTGGCATAGAGTTCATAACCGGTGCCGGTGTTCAATTCATCCGGGTCAAAGCCCAAACGGAAAGAAAAGGTTTCATAAAAGCCGTCGTTATCGGCGTCAACACCGCCGACAAAGTTATCGACTTTACCGTATATCTCAAAGTGTGGGTCTACCGACTCAAACTCCACTTTGGTGTAGTAGTAGGCATTGGCATCGTGATGATCTTTGAAGCCATAGCGCTTTAGGTAGTACCAACCTTCGCTTGGGGCATCATAGCGGATCACTTCAGTGGCACCGACATCGTTCATCGAAGTGCCGACCAGTCCGGCTGGCGCGTCGGCGTTATACAGATCAAGGTCGTAGTCGAGTTTTTCCGGCACCTCCATGGTGATCACCACGCGTCCCGGACGGTCCAAATAAAACTTCGCCCAGTCTGAGTCGCCAGCGACTTCGATTCGGGCTTTGTAGGTAATGCCAACCTCAATGGTGGTGGCTTGTTCTGGTGTATTGTCAGCAACCGCCTGAGCGGCCAATACACACAATAAGACTGCAAATATTCTCTTTATCATGATAACCCCCGCCCTATTGATCGCTGTCAAGCGATGATTCATCCACCGCATTGGCTTTGTCTATCCCTGAGGACTTGACTTTACGAGGGTCTGGCGTCGCCGCCGTTGGTGCACTTACCGCAATCGTTGTGGCTGAAACCGAACTTTGACGGCTTAGGCTACTACCGGGCTTAGCCACAAGGCGAACGCTATTTTCTACCGGCATCGTTTTGACCGCGTTGGCCTCTAGCGCTTGTTGGCGCAGCTTGGCCCCTGCGGGAGATAAATCGGTGTCATCGATACCAATATCACGACTTTCCAATTGCTGGGCTAACTGCTGACGTTTGATTTGACCGAAAGAGATGGGGGAGGAAAAGACTTGTTTTGATGAGATCTCTAAGTACAGATTGCTACCACTAATTGTCGGTTTTCTATCTGAGGGCTTCAAATACACTTTAAACAGCGCTTGAAGCTTATATCTGCCCGGCTTCAACGGTGGCAATTCAACTTCGCCACTATCACTAAAGCCGGCGTAGCCATCGCCTTTGAACAGTTCTATTGGTAAGCCCACCGGCACACCGTCTTCGGTGGTGATAGACAAAAACGCCGAGCCGCGATAAAAATCGCTCAAAGCGCTCATGGAGGTGTTTAAACTCAGCGATTGACCTGTGGAAACCGATTGATTAAGCGTCAAGGCAACTCTATGGGGGAGCGTTGCCTTATTTGCCCATGCCGGTGTCACACATGCCAAGCCCACAGTACAGATAACAATGTACAACAGTGATCTCATATTAAGTCCTCACAAACGAATCGACCTTGATCTGTGGTGCAATTTGAACAATTTTCATTCAGAACCCACTAGGGTACGTTAAAAATTGGTCCTACATCAACCCTTAATTGTCGATATTTTTAGCATCCTTTGATTTCTTCTTTTCTTCCAATAACATAATAATAATTGGGATAAGTGCCTCACCGTCGGTAGTGCTACTACCCGAGCCACCGCCATTGCTTCCATCGCTGCCACCGCCGGAGTCTCCTCCACCGCCGTTCCCACCGCCCGAAGCAACCACCTCAATATTGAACGCCGCCAGACTGGCACTGTCCCCTCTAGGGTCAGTGACGCTGATGCTGATATTGCTGTAGGTTGCCCCATTTGAATCATTCGGCGTGCCACTGAGGCTACCGCTAGATCCATCAAAACTCGCCCAGCTCGGCTTGTTGCCGATGCTAAAGCTCAAACCTTCGACCCCATCGACATCGCTGGCAGTTGGGGTGAAACTGTAACTGTCTCCGGCTTTGACCGAAGTTGCCGGGTTGCCCGCAATACTAGGGGCAGTATTGGGCAAAATTCTCAAACTATATGGACTGTCATCGGCATTGGAAGGCAAACCACTTTCGCTGGTCGCCACACCACTAGGCAGCGCTATACCGATAAAGCCTTCGCCTCTAAAATCTTTAAGTGTGACCGTTGGGGTTAAAGTATCACCGCCGCTCACCGCCACGCTCGCGGAGACGCCATCATCAGAGAGCAACTGAACCATTTGTGCGGTTAAATTGACGCTGGCGGCGTTCTCAAAGCGGATCGAGTAGCTCGCAGGTCCGTGTACGGTACGACTTGCACCATCGAGTTTGATGCTCAGCGTCGGTGCGACATTGACCACTTTGACCGTCTGTGACTGCCTTGCTTGCGTCACTCGGCCATCGGCGCCGCGCCCTGCCCCTTGTACTATCACAATGTAAAATGAACCGTTGCCGCTGATCCCCTCGACGGTGACTGTTGGATTAAGTGTTTTACCATTGCTAACGCTGACCATGCCGGTAATATCCCCGTCACTGTGCAACTGCACTTCATCTTTGCTCAATTCAAAATTCACCACAGAACTAAAGGCAACGTCAAAGCTGACCGATTCAATCCCGGTTTGCGTTTTAGACGGTTCACTGATCGTCACCGGCAAGTAACTGGTCCATTGAAAACTGGTATTTACCGCACTGGATGCTGCGCCTAGCAGGTCGGTTGCAGCCCCTGCAACTAGGCTAACGCCAATTTGTCCGCCATTGGCCAAATTGCTGCTTGGAACTATGGTCAATAAATATTGATAGCCGTCAAACACCACACTTTGTAACGTGCCGTTACTCACACTGATGTCTTCGGCGCCAAAGCCGTTGACCAATTCCCCAAAGTCCACGGCGACCACTGGATTAACATCAGTTAAGGCCGACTGCGTTGGTGGATATAACACAGGGTTTGGCTGAGGATTGATTTGTAACAGCACGACCTGAGCATCGGCGCTGGAGCCGGCCTTAAATTCAAAAAATGCCGATTGCGCGCCATTGGGTAAAAATTTTAATCGCCCAGAATTGATATCGGTGCGAGAGATGGTTTCACCTTGGCGCAATTGCTCAATCGAGCCATCGGGTTGATCGTTGCCGTTGATGTCGTTAAACAATGACCCACTATTGACCGAGCTGACGAGGGTCAGGATCTTGGCAGAGCTTGGCAGTTGAAGTTCAGCCGCACTGATGGTTTTGACACGGCTTTGCTCAAGGGTTAAATGCAAACTTTGCTGAGCATTGATCTGCGGCAAGCCGTAGTGCATTCTGGCCACAGCAAAGTTGACCGGTTCCAGTACCGTCGAGCTGGTACGGATAGCCTCACCGTCTGGCCTTGCGCCACTGAGCATTATTTTACCCTGCGGGCTAATGGTCGTAGCGAAAACCTTAGTGTCCAAACCATCGCTTTTGCCGTTAAGGCCAAAGGTGCTATCGAGTTGACCCAGTTTGGTTAACCGTATCAGGTTACTGCCGTAAAACCCGCTCAACCCCTCTTGCAATATCCCTTTTTGTTGCGTCACCAGAATCTGCCCGGATAAATCGACACTTAAGTGACCAACATGCTCAGACAATAGCTCGGATTCGGTATCCCCCATAGACTCGACAAACCTGGGGTCTAACCCACCGGCACGGTTTAGTCGCAGCAGCAGATTGCTACCGCTACCGAAGCCATTGGCGGCGTTGATAGCAACCCAAATATTGCCGTTTAAATCAAGCGCAGCGGCGCGCATCTGCCAACTGCTGAAGTCACTCAGTCCCATATGGTCAAGCGGCTTGGCTGTCGCCATTCCCGTAGCAATATAGCGGCCATCGACATCACCTTGAGCATTAAAATGCTCAGTAACAATCTGCTGATAATCACTACCAATCACACTCAATACATCAGGCTCTGTGCTAAACAACCCGTAGGTTTGATAACTCGACAACAGTACGCTGCCGCCTTGACCAAAGTCGGTATCAAGTGTGCCTTGTGCGGTTATGGCCACCAATTTGGCCAATTGGCTATTGCCGTCGGTTTGTCCTGCGACCTGATATTGCTCAATCACGGCAACCGTTTTGTTGTTAAAAGCGATGACATCGGCCACTTGCACATCATAGGCAAAGCCCAATATCAGCGAGCCGGAGGCCGCAAAGCTGCTGTCGAGTTGACCACCGGAAAGCAGTCGCATCACAGTGGCTTTCTTTTCGCCTGCCGCAACGATCACCACTTTTTGATTGCTATCGAGATAGGCCCTTACCGACCGAGGTATATGAGACAGACTAAACAGTGCCATACCTTCTTGGCCAAAACTGCTATCCAATATACCTTGGTCGTCAACCACGGTAACCAGAACTTGGCCGCTTTCAACATCATTATTGGTGCTTACCGTGGTCCCCACATGCAACGTTCGGCCATCGGCAAGATAAAGTGTGGTGTTAAGCGCATCAACACTGGCAGAAAGTTCATCGTTGGAAATATTACTAATACTAAAACCGGCGTCACCGAAGTCGCTGACCAAGTTGCCAGCGGCAGAAAATTTTGTCAGCAGCAAGTCGGTGGTATTGTTGCTTTCATCATTGATATAACCAGCCACCTGAATGTCACCTGCGGCATTTATGCTTAGTGCCCGAGCGCCGGTAACATAACCGGCTTTATCGGCCAGCGCACTACCACCACTACCAAAGCTGGTGTCCAACAGGCCGTTGTGGTCAATGCGAGTCACCGCCATTGGCGCTATCGGCTTACCAAAGTAATCGCCAAAAAACGCAAGCACGACAGAATCGTTGCTACTGAGCGCGGCTTTGGCATCAAGCACGGCTACATCGCTACCCAAAACACTCGGCACATTCACCGCCACTTTACCGTCGCTGCCAAAGCTGCCCTCTAGCTGGCCTTGAGCGTTGAAGCGATAAAGATAAACAGACGCTTGAGCAAATCCTTCATGTTCAAGCAGCAATATCTGGCCATTGCCGTCCACCAGCAACTGGTCGAGGTTGGCATCATAATCCTGCGTTTTTGCCGTCGCGGTGCCTTCAATACCAAAGGTATCATCTAAGATCCCGTTGGCAAGAAACTGTTTGAGCTTAAGCTCCCCCTGCTGTGAAAACTCACCATCCAGGTTTGCGGCCAGCAATAGCTTACCGGATGACAGCGCCAAGCGAATATTCAAATCCGACCACAACTCATGACTTAATCCCGTCAAGGCAATACCGTTAATACCATAGTTGCTATCCATCAAGCCGTTTGACTTGATCTTGAGCAAAACGCTATCAAATCCATTATCGCCCTTTTGCAGTGCATTGGTATAAATGTTGTCTTCACTGTCTATCACCAGCGCTTCGCCAGCAGCGGTTTCAGATAAATAGAACAGGCAATCCATTTGCATCGCGTTGAAAACACCGCTGCCGGCAAAAGTGTTGTCATAGCTGCCATCGGCATTTAATCGTAGCAGCATCAATTGGCTGTCATAGCAGTTGTCGCTGCGTTCAACAAATTCATAGCCAGAGACTAGGATACGCCCTTGAGAGTCGATTTTAACGTCGTTGAAAACATAGCCGAAAGGGAATTGTATTGCGCCGTTTTGGCCGAAGCTGGTATCCAGCGCGCCATTGGCGGTGAAGCGGGCAATAAAAGCACTCCCCCAATAGCCGAAAAGTTCTTTCTGATTGCGTCCAACCACCACTAGGTTGCCATTGGCGTCGGTGACAATGGCATTTGCCTGCTCTTTGATATTACGCTTTTCGGTGAGAACGCTTGTTGATAACACGCCATCGTCGGCGAAACTGCTATCTAATGCGCCTGCGGTTTGAGCATTGCCTGCAAAGGAAGATAAAAGTGCAGTAATGAAGATACAGCAATGAACAATCAATAACCGGAAACAACCAACCCTAAGATGTTTTCTTTCTACCATACTTTCCTAACCGTATTACAGCGTCATCGGTAAAGCCGACAAATGCAGCTTTGGTGTGTCTGAAACTAAGTGTAGCAGCTAATTTTGCTATCGGGACTTTTATCGCCCAAGCGCCCAGAAATTTTTGCGCTAATCTACCTATCGGCCGATAGGCAACATACTTTAGCGATCTTTGATCATAAATTCAGTCCCTTTTATTCGCCTTGAGCTCCACCCCGTTTGTTGACTACACTGACAATACAAATGGTTGCTTTTATCCCAAGATGAACGATTTCGCTGATCTACACAGACGCAGGTTTATTCTTAATGCCCTCGCGTTTAGCAGTGGTATCGGTTTGGGGTGTTCGTTGGAGGCGGTAGCCCAAGAGCAAGAAAAAAGACAAAAAGCGCGACATATCTTAAGCTTAGGTTCGCCCTATGACAGCACCTTGGCAGATTACGCCCCTCATATGCATCGACAGTTTAAATTTCATGTAGAGCAGCTTAGTGAAGGGCGAATTTATGTCGATATTCTAGATAATGGTCGCGGAGGTATCGGCACAGAGTTGATGGCGAGAGTTTCAAGAGGCCATATTGGGGCGGCACTGATCTCAACCTCCAACCTATCTCCAATCGCCCCTGCCCTCGATATACTCAACATCCCGTTTTGGTCGGCGGACAATCAATCTTATTTGAATCTTGTTACCTCTGATGCGTGGCGCAAGTTCGTAGTCGAACCTATCAAGGCCCACGGTAAAATCGATATTTTGTTTCACTACGTCATCGGGCCGCGCACTGCCACAACCACTAAACAATTCAATACCACCATCAAAACACCAAGCGACCTTAACTCGGTGATCTTTCGCGTCCCAGCAAGTAAAGTATTGGACATCTTCTATCAACTGGCCGGCACTCATCCGGTCAATGTCGCATGGAAGGATGTCGCCCAACTGGCCAGAAGTGGCCGAATCAACGCACTAGATCCCAGTATCATCGGGCTGTTTAATGGCCCCGGCGGCCTAAAAGCTCACCTCGGAACCATTTCCTTGATAGAAAGCGTTCACGACGGCTGGGCGATGGTGGTCAGTCAGCAGTGGTTAAGTACGTTGAGCACTGACTTGCAGCAAAAGCTTTATGCCGCCGCGCGGCAAACGTTTAAAGATGAACTGCAACAGGTCGGCCAAGTCACCAACCGATGCGCCAAGGCACTGAGATCTTACGGCTGCAAAATCTATCGTCCCAATGAAGATGAAAAAGCACAATGGATTGAACAATGCGGCCATCAAAGGCCGCAATGGTCGGCGGTAAAAAAACGCCTGCTAGGCGACGAAAAGGCGTTTGAGCAGTTACTCGAAGCCAGCAAGAACAGCAATGGTTTTCACCTAAATAACCACAACTCAAGTTAAATAAGTGCAATCCATTCATCTGTAGCATGATCACCAGTACATATACATACGTGGTTAGAGCAACCCATGGAACAGTTGCCGAGGATCACTTATTTAGTCTAAAGGGATTTTAGTAGCTCAGTCGCCGCATCAATGCCCTGCTCACTGGCGATTTTACAGTTCTCTGTGGCTTTTTTGACACTCATCGGTATGTAAGGGTCAACACTGCCTTGAGCGTAATAGCGGCACATCCGGTAGTACGCCCAAGGCACATTGAGCGCCAAAGCCTCGACTGTCAATTCGAAAGCCTTGGCTTTATCACTGTAACTTTTGCCTTCTTCATCATAGATCTCGGCCAGCGTAGCCATACCTAGCCCATGCTTTTGCTGTTCGAGTACCTGTAAAAAGCCAATCGCCTGCGCCATGCCCATGCCTTTGATAAAACCATCTTTGGCCGCGATGGCCATGCGATAGAAACAATCATAGCCGGATTTGAAACGACACATCCGAAACCAACTGGCCGCCAATTGACGATTGGTCTTGTTATACAGCAGAGCAAGCTTGTATTGGGCAGTCAAATCATATTTAACCGCCGCCATACCGTAATATTGCTTCGCCTTATTGTCATCTTTGGTAAAATGAATGCCATTGGCATACATATCCCCAAGTAACCTATTGCTGTCAGGGTGGCCCGAGTCGGCGGCAGATAACAAAAGCTCAGCTATATAGGCAGTATCTAAATATTCCATGCTCAGCAGCAACTCCGCATAAAGCGTCTTTACCACCTCATCACTATTGTTGACTTGCTCATTGAGTTGCAACAGAAGCTTCTGCGCCAATTGCTCATCCTCTTTAGCAGTAAGCCGCAGCTGTTTGAGCCTATTGTGGTATTGAGCGTGTAAGCTGCCTTCGTCTGCCGCCCTTTTTATCGCATACTCAAAACTGGCATCGTCATTGCTTTTTTTGGCCTGCTGCGCCACATCAAACCAAGCCCCACCGGTTGGCAATTTCACTTGAGCGGCCTGCATCAGCTGTTCGAAGCTCGCCATATCGCGCGCGACCTCTGTCCCTTGATGAAGCATTTGCGCCATTGCCGTCAGCCCCTCGGCCAACCCCTGCTCGGCACTGCGCAGATAAAAATCAAAGCACTCGTCATCGCGCAATAACGTATTTTGGCGAAAACGGCAGATCTCAGCGAGTCGATAATTGGCAATAACAGACCCCTGCGCCGCAGCTTCAAGCAACTGCTCAATGGCTTCATCGACTCGATTATTTAATATCAACTCTCTGGACAGGGCAATTTTGAAACTGGTAGAGGTTTTGGCAAAGGGCACAACATAGTCATCGATAAAGGTGTTGGTCATCCAGCCAAACGGATAGTCAAGCTCAGCCAAGCGGTGCAAATAGCGCTCATAATCGAAATACAGCCAAAATTGTTCGTTCGAACTCGGATCATTAAGAATGAACACATAGTACAGCCCAGCTCCGTCGGCGCCAAGGTCGATAAAGCTATCGACAACCTCATAGCCGGTCAACGTAACGATAGCATCGGCGTCGATATATGAGGGCACTTCCAAAGCCGAATACGGTGAACGTCCATCAGACACGGCAAACAAGCCGGTAAGAATAAATGCAACCGTATCACCGTAATATTGCGCCTGTTGGGTATTACCTACAGATTCATAGCAAGCTTGCGCCTTTGAGTTGAAGTCGAGAGAAAAAAACAGCGCCACTTGGTAGCGTTGCCAGTCCAAGCTATCACAGCTGATGTTGTCACGCTCAAGCTTGGCATACTCGGCGGTAAAGTCCTCTCGAAATTGCCCTAACTCGCTCAGATAAGAAGTCTCGCCATAGGCTAACCAAAGCTCACGATAGCGCTTTTTAACATCATCGCTTCGCTCGGTTTGCGCGCGGTAGCGAGAGAGCGCTTTGACATAATCGTTATCTTTAATCGCTTGACCCAATTGCGCCACGCTCACCACCGAGCCGTCTTTTGCGACCAGCGCATCAATATAACGAGGTTCGGCCTTTTTACTGGTGCTTTGACAGCCACCGAGTAGAACAACGAGCAGTGCCGCAACATACCAATGTTTCATTTGCGCTCTCCTTAATTACCACTTTTTTTTGATCAGCGAATCAAGTAAATTCTTCATCGACTTTTTGCGCTGAGCATCACGCTCATCCAAAGCTTGTCTAATCCACAACGAATAGGCCAAAGCCGCATCAATGCTGTCGATTTGTGCCAAATAGGTGCTGTAATCCTTTGCCGCAACATGATCGCTAATACTGCTATAGAAATAATCCAAAACAACCGCATCGTCTTGTTTGCTGGCATTAAAACGAAACTCGAACCACTGGTTTTTGACCTCAAACGGCTCAACTTCACCCCGCCAAATGACATCAGAGATACGCTCAGGCTTAACGATAATGCGCTGATGAACATCAAGTTGGCCGCTTAAGGCATAAGGGAATTGCCTTTGTGCTCTGCCGTCCGGTCTCACTTCATCTATCACGGTCGAACCGTAAAATTTAAGTTCGTGACGTCCCGGCACCGCTTGCTGCTCCATCGTCACAATATAGTCACCGTCAAGCTGCAACAGTCCTTGCGGATTGTTGTCGATGCTCAGGGTATTGGCAGATTTAACTTTGTCAAAGTAATAGGCATAGTAGCCAACATGTTGGTCAGAGATGCTGTTAAGCCCCTGTTTTTCATAGTAGCCACGCATGGAGTCGGCCTTCCAGCCATCGTACACCACTTTGACGTGCATTTTTGAGGCATCGAGTTTTTTGTTATCGACAGTGACCGTTTCTTCAACATACAGCTTGCCTTTGAGTTGCTGCTCACTCACCGCCGTCATCGCTGTTAAACCATCGGTTTTGTCGTTGACGATTAAGCCCCAATGCAGATTAGGGAACGAATTGCTATCCACCGGCCCATTTTGCCCGCTCATGGTGGCATCAACCCAGTGTTTTTGCCCTTGGTAGTCAAACTCGGTGATCACATGGTCAAACACACCGGGTGATGGTAACCGCTGGGCAAGATTACGGTTGTTGGCAACCGACACCAACGCAGGCGAAGCCTTTACCCCCAAATAATTGAGCGCCGCGTTTAACAATACGGTTTTGTCTTTACAATCACCATAGCGTCGTTCGAAGGTTTCCAGCGGCAACGAGGGGCGGTGAGAGTTGACCCCGACTTCAATACCAAAATAACGTACATTATCTTGGATCCATTGGGTTGCAAAAGTAATCGCCTGTGATTTATCTTCAAATGACTGGGTATCAAGCAGCTGTTTTAGCGCATCGGGTAACTGAGAGGACTTTGGATAGAGCGACATGGCCCATTGATTGACCTCTTGCCAGCTCCGATATTGTGAAAACTCTATCGACGCAAAGGGCCTAACCCAACGAGGCATTCGTTTTTCTAAACTGACTGGCGCGACGTTGCTATCAACGACAACGAGTTCTTTCAAACCGTTTTCAACACGTTGCGAGACTTTAAGCTCGCTGTTATTCAGTTGAAAACCAAGGTATTCATCTTCATTGCTCAATACCCGAAAATACACTTGACCTAACGGCACAGAAGCATTCAAATAGCTCTCGCCAAAGTGTTTTTTACCCAGCACAGGGTTAGAGCCGACAATCGAGTAGCTATATTGCACCACATCGCCGATACGCACATCATCCAAGATCATCAGCGCCTGCCACATTTCCTGATAAAGCCCTGAGTCGAGTTCGTCTTCACGCTGAAACAGTTTGATGTTTTGAGTATCTAAACGACTCAGTTTTTTGCCGTCACGGATAATCGCAATATCATGCATCAACACCTGTTGATAGGCCGGTGCGAAACTGATCTCAATTTTTGCCGCAGTGGCCAGCCCTTGCTGTTTGGCAACTTTGGTTTGCAATCTGACGAAATCTTCCAGATGCTCGCCTGTAAGATTGACCTGACGGTCGTATAAAAGGTAATGAACCTCAAGGTTTTGGTCGAGCTGGCTCGGCCGAGTGGCTTCAAATGATTTTACCCACTGAGGTAGCGGCGCAAAATCAAGCTTTTGTGGATCTGGGGAGGCAGCAACGGCAAGGCGTGTGCAGCTGAATGCCAAACAAATTGCCAAAACGACAAATCGCAGGCCATGATAAATATGTCTCATTCTCTTTCCTATCTGTACAAAATACACTTCCCGTAAACGAGCGCGTTAGTATAGCATAACTTTTGTACAACAGGTCAACTTGCGTTTAGTTGTCGTCCTTGTCTGGATCTAACAGCCCAGCGCGAATAAAAGCCTCTATCACCTCAGTATTTTTCTTAAAGCCAAGCTTTTTATGAATACTGTCTATTTGATTGCCAATGGTACTGACACTTAGCCCTTTGAGCTTTGCCAATTGCTTTGGCGTCAACCCTTGCGACAGTCGCCATACCACGTCAAATTCGGTTGGCGTCAGCTTATCCCACTCGGCTTGAGGTCCTTTGGTTTGATACACCTTAAGCTGATGCAGATCGCCGTCGATTGCCACATTGAGCATCATACTTTGCGCCGAACCTGCGATTAACCCCAGTCCCTGCTCAGGATCCTGCTTAAGTGCCGGTATACTTTGCGCCATGGTCCAATCGGGAAATTGACGACACATCCACTCAATAAACTCGCTGTCCGCTTTGAGCACTCGACCTTGTTGGTCACAAATCGCTCGGCCGCAGTTTTCCTTCGGTATATGTGCCAAACGATGATGCAACAGTAAATCGAAAGCTCCGACCATATTTTCAACCATAAAGCGGGTCACATCGGCATCGAACGAATCGAATGGTTGATTTTGCTCATGGCGCAGTAAGGTCAATTGATGCTTGGCTCTATCGAGACCAATTTCAAAATCAAGGCGATGCTTTTCGCCGCATTGTATTGTTGAGAGGTCGCACAATGATTGCCCATCATGCTCTGTGACTTTGGCAGCGCCGTTTCGATGCCACTGACCGACACCTTTGGCGGCATCAAAATCATAGCCAAGCCGTTGCTGCTCAGGTTCACTATCGACGGCGCAGCACAGCCAAAATGCATGGTCGAAGGCAACAGTCTCAGTCAATAGGTACAGCGCTTGCGCCTTAAACTCAGCCACCTCGGCTAAATCGTGCAAACGATATATAGCTGCGCTGATTTGATTGAGCACAGTGGCAACAGATGCCGGTACGGTAAAATCAGCCATCGCCATCAACACAACTCAAGTTTAACCAAATAGGCTGTCGCCGCTTCACGAGTGTGTACTTTGAGCACCTTAAAAGCTTGCTGCACATGGTTGTTGATGGTGCTGATCTTAAGCCCCAACAAATGGGCTATCTCTTTATTACTCAGCCCCTTCGTGATCAGTTGACAGATCTCTTTCTGTCTTGGGGTCAGTTTCGCCGCCAATGACGATTGATGAACCTGCAAAGCAATCAAGCCTTCATGAAAAGATAGGTCGAGCGCCATATCATCCAGTTGTAGCTTGGTCGGGCCGCTAATATATTGCAGGTTGGGCAAGGTTATGCGGTTTCCCGTAAGCATTCCCTTATCCAACATGAACTGCCTCAAGCCTTCTTCCGCAACAATGATTTCACCATAACGGTCAATCACGCCGCTCAATGCTGCTTGATTGGCATGACTTAACGATGACAAAAGGTTACAGCTGAACGCTTGCAACAAGTGCGGCAACAACGACCCAAGCAATGACTTTTCAGCCACAGTAAACTCGTGCTCAGCCCGTTGCCGATAGAAGCTGAATATATGACTGACGTTTGAGCAGCTCGAAGGTAAGGTCAGCACCGAGATGGCATTTTCAATTCCATACAGAGCACAATGCTCTTTGTAATAATCGGTCTGATACCAGCGGGCCTTATCCATCACATCCCAAATCGAAAAGAACGTACCGGGATTGGTATTGAGATGACGATTCAAAGGATCGGGATTGTTTGGTCTTGCCGCGATATCGGCATAGTTTTGCATAAATTCCGCAGATTGGTTAAATAAGCTGGTATCTTCAGCCCAATGGGCGTGCTCTTTATCCGCCAAGTCCGAACGAGACCACCACAGCCCGCTATCAAATGGGCAAAGTTTTTGTAGGTGACGAAAACACCAAGGTTTAAAATCAGTCCAAGATAGACTTAACGATTGATTGTGCAACAGTGCGATCCATTCGCTCAGTTCAGTATTGAGCGACAACTGTGTGCTCGATGTGGGCAAAACCTTTATCTCCGGGTTAATAACCATTATGTTCCCGCTAAGATAACCAAAACCAATAGGCTTGTCCATGAATTAGTTAACAGCACAATAAATAGTTGTTAATAACGTTTCATTTGTTACACCAACGCCCCTCAAAAACCTTAACTGTCTTAAGTGTTGCTAAAGTAGGATTTTCCGCCAAACCACCCATCGCTAGAGTGAAACCTCAATCCAACCGATGATTTTGAGGTCCTTATGCAAACAGCGAAAACCACCGTTCAATTTAACCTAACCCCAATCGATAATGCCAGAGAATGCATCATTTCGCCGTCAAGTCAGATGCCGCTAAGTGCGCTCTTTAAAGCCCAAATACTGAACTGGCTAAAATGTCACGGCGTTGTCGTACTTCGCCACTTTGAACCCAGTGAAGATATCGGCATATTGATAGATAAAACCAGCCGTCATATCAGCGGCGATCCCGGTCGCGTCTTTAGCCAAAGTGCTTTTCAGCCGGTCAATAGCGGCAACAATGCCATTGGGTTACATACTGAAAACGGCAGTTGTCCTGCCACCCCAGATCTACTCTGGCTCAATTGCCTCAAGGCGCCATCCCACGGCTCACAAACCACATTTTGTGACGGCGAGCAGGTTTACCAAGCCATGCCGACAGCGATGAAAAAGCAACTTATGGCTAAGGCGCTAAAATTTGAACGCATAGTCCCCTATGCTACTTGGCAGCGCTATGCCAAGTTGGAACTTGGGCTAAGCCAATCCTCAGCGCCGGTATCTTTGGCCCAATTAAATCAAATTCAAGGAAAATGGCGCAGCCATCAAAGCACTCTCAACCATGACAACAGTATCACGATGACCGTTATCGCCCCCGCGATACACCCAAGTAATTTCTCGGCACACCTTTGCTTCGCCAATAGCCTGTTCGGCCCAAGCGATTGCCATCAAAAGCCCAAAATATGCTTTGCCGATGACAGCCCGATTTCACAGCGGTTGCTCATAGCGCTCAATCAACTGTGCCGCCAACATACAACCAAGATCCAATGGCAACCGGGCGATTTGTGTCTTATCGATAACTCCCGCTATATGCATGGTCGTGAAGCGATAACGTGCGATAGGCGTCAGATCATCGTGGCAATGAGTTATCTATAGCTTTGACGTATTTTTTCAACCTGAGGAAACTGATGGGTTTCGGCGAGGATTTTCTTTTTCTCCCTCGTACCAAACTCATCATAAATTGCCGCGAAATGATCATCCAAAGTACGAATGCTCATCGCCAGCCGTTTGGCTATCTCCTCTCTATCTAAATAAATCAGCTTTAACACCTGCTGGCGCTTCGGTGCCAGCCTTTTTATTCTCGGGTCGTCAAAGTAAATCTCAATGCACACAAACTCGTCGATATCACTTAAGTGATACACCACATCATCAAGACAGAAAGCCGTGCCATGGGAGAGCTTGTGTCGTAGCTCATCACTCAGCTGCTGATCACAAACATACTGTGGACTACAGGTTTCAATCAGCTCAAAAAAATGCTTCTCAGCCTCAACCACACGAAAATTTTTGTCACAGATGGCCTTATAGCTATTGGGACGCACTCTGTCATTGTGATAACGGGTAAAGCGATTGAGTTTAAGTGAATGAACAAAGCGGTCAAATAAAAACGGCAATAATGAATGAGCCAACGGCTGATGCGGTGCAACAGACAACAAAAGGTGGATCTCTTTATCAAGGTACAGCGCATGATACCCACACAATCGACCTTCGCTGAGTTTGAGCTTGAGCAAAGGCGCAAGCAGCCGTTCAGCATAGTCCGCCAATGAGAGGGCGTGAGCAAAATCCAGTTGGGTCATCTGATTGTTGATGGCTCTTTCAAAACGCCGTCTGTGCTTATTGGCAAAACCAAGAGATTGGATATCCAGTACACCGGTATGAATATCAATCATCGCCCAGCAGCTATACTGTATATCAAACGCTTGTCGCAACAACTCAAGAGCATAAGCCTGCTGCTCTTTAATACTCGACCCCAACAGATGATGGTAGAGCTTTGCCACCACCTCACCAACCTTTGCAGCGTTTATCTGACTCATCGCTCAAACCCAAACCGCTTGAGCAACATAAAAATATTGTTGCGATTGGCAATTTTCAGTTGATGAAACAAGTTCTCGATAAGATAGCGTGCTCGCCTGTGACTCACCCCAAGCCTTTGACTAATGTCTTCATCAGACAACCCCTGCAAGATAAAGCGGCAAATTTGACTTTGTTCGCTATCGAGCTTGGCGAAAAAGTGAATGGGCAAAACACTGACAAAAAACATCCCTTGGTGAAACTCAACTTTGATCAGCAATTTTTCGGTTTGAAGTTCGCCACAGCTGCTGTCACTAGTGACAATGGCCATCAGCGCGCTGAGGCTAATGTCGTCTTCCAATAGCAACAACTTCTCAAAGTCTTGATCGCAATCGAGAATATGACCAAACCTATCCATCACCGCCAGTAGCCCGGCAGGCCGATTAACGACAAAATCCTGATTGATGCGGTTAAACAGATTCAAACGAAAGGTTTCTACCAGCTGTTGATAAAGAAAAGTAAACACCTCGACCGCTTGTTGATCGAACCCGGGTCCCGGCCCTAACCGGTATAGACTGATCACATGAATGGTCTGTGCCCTGTCCTTTTTTGGCGTAGACAGCACCGACATCACATCGTTCACATCAAACAATCCACTGTGCTCAGTGTAATAAAGCGTGTCATACCAGTTTTCTCTGCCACCATAGGCTTGCTCAATCAACAACACCTGGTTGGGATTATCTAGCAACAACTGATGAAAGGGATCGGTCTGCCCCGAGCGATTGACCACCTTTTGATAATTCTCCATAAATTCATCAGGTAGTTGGTAAACATAGGTGTCTTCCTTGTAATAGCGCGGTATGGGGTTATCCATATCCGAACGACTAAACCAGATCCCCGCATCAACCCCCAAAAGCTCGGCAAGTTGCTGATATACCCAAGGTTTGAATTCACTGACCGGCAAACGGCAAGCCTGTTCATAAAGATTATCACTGAAAGTTGCAATACGCCTGGACAACACCGTCATGGCTAAACTGACCTCATTTGGTTAAACGTCAAACTCAAGATATTTCTTTAACTGTCTTAACTATGGCTAAACCGTCGTATTTTCTGCGCTGTGCTCAAGCCATTATAGAGCCTGTGAAACGGGCCCGATTTTCACTGTTAACCACAGGAGAGAATCAAATGACACAATTAGCATCAACACCATCACAGCACCAATATCTAAAACAGATATTGGTCAGTTTAGACCCTAAAATTAAGATAGCAAGGTCCCTCGAAGAAGAAAAAAGAGTTGAGACGTTTAGAGACGACATCTATCGCGAGGTTTATCCAAAAACCTTTAAAAACAAGCCTGATGGCTATTACAACAATGGTATTCATTGCTATATGACAGATGATAATGACCAAATGATCGCAACATTATCTTTTGCCTTTGAATGCGAGCAAGGCTTACCCGATGCGCCATTTTTTGCCGAACAAATCGCGCAATACCAACGTGCCGGGATAAAGTATGCCGAAGTCGGACGAATGCTCGTCGCTCCACAATGTCGGCGTCAAGGTTTAGCCAAGCGCCTGTTTCGCTTTATCTACTACGCCGCGCGCACAATGGGCATTGAGAGACTACTGACCTTATACAAATGCGATGGTCTTCCCTTTGTGACCAATATCATTGGCACACGTGTACTCAACCCCAACACCTTTGAGAATTTTGGCGGTAAAACCGAATATGCGGCGCTGGAATGGCGGCTCGATGAAACCTCGGCAAAGTTCTTTCGCTGGATAGCCGACAAACCAAAGGGCAACAAGACAGTGATGGACAGCTACAGCAAACCCCACATGAGCTTAACCACCTCATTTCAAATGGCGCTCTACCGCTTGGCAGCCAAGTCGCTTTATGGCGATGTCATCGACCTAGGCTGTGGCAATGCCAAAATGGCGCCTTTTTTGGCCGACAAACGCAAAGTAACCCGCTATCTCGGTGTCGATATCAGCAAGGACATGCTGACAAACGGTCAAACCATTATCGATAAGCTTGACCGAGCGGACTTTTCACTGCGTCACGGTGACGTCTGCGATATCCAAGCCGGGCAATTCGACTGTGCGGTAAGCCTTTGCAGTTTACAGTTTTGGCCAGATCCGCAGCGAGCACTCAATCACATATACAACTTGCTCAAACCTAATGGGATCTTTGTCCTTGGCGTGCCGAATCACAAGCAGAACCTCTCGCGTCTGATCAAGGAGGTCACCAAAGAGCATATCGCACACCCTGACTTGTCGCAGTTTATCGAGTCCAACAAAGCCCTAGCAAAACAAACCGCCCAATTTGTAAAGCCAGAGTCGCTCAAAATGATGGTCGAACAAGCTGGATTTGAAGTGCTGAGGCATCATCGCCGCCTCTACCTTGGAGGTTTGGAGTTTATGGTGCTTTGCAAACATTAGCCCATCAACCGGCATTCACACCGTCCCGAGCAGCAATTAAATACTGCTCGGGCAATTTGTCGCAATTTTGTCAAAAGTACGGTTACCCCGCCATTTTTTCGCGGTTATAACTGATTTACCGGTTTAGCTGCAAACACCACTTCATTGCAACTACCGGCTATGAATTAGCGCCACATTAGGGGAGAAGCCTATGTTTGATAACACTGCGTTTTTAAGATCCAATACAGAATTTGTGAACGCCTTTACTCGTCTTACCACACCACTAAAACTGGCGTCGAGCGCCAAAGAGGTCAATCAGGTAGTCAATTTTATCGCAGCCCAGTACCAAAAGAGTTTTCCAGAGATACAACCACACCAAAGCAGCGACTATATCACCAACAGCTTCAATTTTTACACCGAAGATGAGCAAGGCAACATAGACGGCACCATCAGCCTCATGCTCGATACCGAGCAATGTTTTCCCGACGAACATGCCTATGCCGCAGCCATAGCACCTTATCGCGAGGCCGAAAAAATACTGCTGCAAGCCGGTCGTTTCGTCGTCAGCCCAGGAAAAGATCTCGAAAAACGAGCAATGACGCTACTGCAAACCCTGTATTTAGTCCCTAAGTTACTGGGCGCGGCAGCGGTTATCGGCATGGTCCGGCCCAAAGATCTGAGCTTGCACCAAAAACGCTTTGGCGCTAAATTGCTCATGGCCGACATCGGTAAAACCTATGGCAGTGATCACCAGTTTGCTTTAGTGGCATGGGAGCCTGATGCCCTAACCGACAATTACTTTAAAAAAACGGCCTGCCCAAGGCTAAGTGACAAACCAAAGCCCCCTTATCACAACAGGCAATGGGATCAATACGCCAACGCCTTTGGCAGCATTCAAACCCAGTTTCAACGTGAATTGCAACTCGCCGCATGCCGTTTACTGTTTGGTGATGTCGCCGATTTTGGTTGCGGCGCGGCGAAACTGGCAGCGCTGCTGAGCGATGATCCCAAGGTGCAAAGTTACACCGGCATTGACTACTCCAAACAAATGCTAGCAAACGCCGAGCAGATCTTACGCCGATTGGCGAAACCCAGTTTCCGCTTGTGGCAGGGCAAAATAGAACACTATGTTGAGCGTCAGTTCGATAGCGCGGTCAGTCTAAACAGCTTTTACAGTTGGCCGGATCCACAACGGGTGCTTAGCCATATTGCCCAAACCCTCAAACCACAAGGCATATTAGTATTGGCCACCCCCAATAGAGAAATAGCCAAACAGATGCCCAATATGCTCAGTGAAGCAGAGAAAGAACTGATGCTGCATCCGGCATGGCAGCAGTTCAAACAGCAAAACCTCGAGTTTGTACAAAATCCAGATGCCCACTTTATTGAAATGGACAACATCATCAATCAGGCTCAAGCCGCAGGCTTTGCGGTAGAAAGTTGCCATCAGCATTTTTATCTCGGCGCACTTAATTTTCTGGTGTTGAAAAAGAAAGTCACTCCTCGTAGGCAAATTGCCGCTTAGGGGTCTACAACCGGCTTGCCATGGCAATAAAGGACAGGCACATCTTGCCGCGCAATCGCCTCCATAGCGATTGCGTTCAGTCCTAACTTAAAGGCATCCTTGTACGTCAATCCGCCAGCGACCCCTTGGTAAAAGCCACCACAAAACGCTTGTGCCAATGCGTCTTTTATACCAGCGTTCATACCAACCACATATTGTATATGCTCGGCAACGGCTTGGGCTTGTACTTTAGTGTGACAAGCACAGAGCACTACACAACTGATACTTTCTTTAAACAGCTCAAACAACGAAGCCAACTGCGCCCCACCAATCAGCTGGCCCTTACCGCTGTCGTCTTGCAACAACAGCCCCTGTTGCGCACCATGGCCTGAGAAGTGCACCAGCTGCGGACTATACTCTAACAGCGCCTGACGCAATTCAAATGGCGTCAGCGCCCAGCGCTGCACCACATTCATCGGCCTATTCACACCCGCTCGGGCAAAAACCTGCTCAATCACTGCGACATCTCTATCTAGCTTGAGATAACGAGAGGTCGGGTTGGCACTTAAGAACAACAGCCTTTGAAGCGGTGGTTCCGGCGCTTGCTTGGCGGGCCTGCGTTCGCCAAATACCGCACTAAAGGCATCAATAGGCCCCGCCTTGCGATTGACATCGATACGAACATTGCCTCCGGCCTGAAACACTTGATTGCCACTACCATTAACTGCCATTTGGGGCTGATTAACACGAAGTTTACGACGATCACTTACCATATTACTGCCAACCTCAATTAAACAAGTAGAGTAAAACGACGGTCACCACCAGCACAATTCGCTTGATCTTCTTCGCCCCGGTATCATAAAGCTCCATGGCTTTGAGTAACCCTTGCGCGACCAAATAGCGCTCATCACGGCCAAAACGCTCAACAATGCTCTCTCTTAGCGAACTATCCGTTTGTTTATATATGGGCAAAATCGACGCCACGTTTTGCCGAATGTACTTAGGCATCTTAAATGTGGCCAAATGAAGATATTTCTCCATCGCTGTCGCCATCAGCCTGTCGATAAAACGATTAATACGCATATGCAGCAAATTGACTTCACCCAGTGGCGATGTTGGCGGCAATTGCGTTTCAAGCTCTAGCGCCAGTTGCTGCTCAATCCATATGGCCTCGGCGTCATCAAGCTGCTCTCTAAATCCAACCTCAGTGCGAAACGCCACTTGCGCTGCCGCCGGGTTAGACTCTTTGGCAATCCAATCTAACATCAATTGCTCAACCGTAGTTAGTGGCCGCTCACCACTGAGCCACACCGGATACCGCTTCGATTGATGTTCGAACAAGGCATCCCCACCTTGTAACTGTTGACGCTGAGACAAGTAAAGCTCAACCAACCGAGTCACAATCTGTTGCCGTTCAGGCTCGGTCAGATTAACCACCAGAGACTGTAGTTGCTTACTCATCGTCACAAAATACCTTTGCAACAACAGCATGATCGCATCTAAACAATGCTTACGCAGATAAAGGTTTTGCTGCTCAGTCATGATCGCCAAAACCTTTTCATAGCCCCATAGAACAGAACGTCTAGTGCCTTTTTCATGTTCTTCATCGACATAATTGAACTGAGCATAGGTCAGTATCGCTACCGCCACCCCTTTTTCTTGCAGTGTCGGCACACCGGCAGACGCTTTAAATCGCGCGATATCCTGCGCACGACTCATCCATTGGAGCAAAACCAACTCAACTTGCTGTGGATGATATTCATAGGCATTGGCCAGTGCGCTGGCCAATGCTCGATGCAGATATTGAAAGCGACATAGGTGAACAACCCGGTCAAACAACTGTTCGATATGAATACTGAGCAGCTGTGGTAAGGCTATGTGGCAAAACCCCTTTCTAACCAGCGCATGTTTATCTGCCGCCATCTCGTCAAATAGTTCAAGCAACTGCTCATCAAGTTGATTTGGCTGGTATTTTTGCGCCGCATAACTGATGGTCAAAACAATCGCACTACGTAGATAGGCCATTGGCGCGTGCTTTGCCTCAACTTTTTTGTGCTTAAAGATATCGCCGATAAGCACCATAAAATAGCGCTCGCTAGAGAGCCGCTTGAGCCAGCGAAACAGGTCAACTTCGTCATGATTAACCCACCCTGCCATGGCTTTAGCTGCCACAATTTGCACCGCTCTGTTGTTATCGGCAATCAGTTGCAGCAGCGTTTCATCGACAAACCCTTGTGACATCCGGCCGATGTCGCACAGAGTTTCACCAATCACTTGCCTGAGCTGTTGTTTTCTTCTATCGGTGCCGTATAACTCATTATTGCGCATGGCACTGGTCACCGAGCCTTTAACCAAATCGACCAGCGCAGGTAGGGCCGCTAGAATAAGTCGGCGATGACTGTGCCACGCGGTTTCAATCAGCTTTTTGCGCTGATCATGAATGCGGGTTCTGAGCCGTGAGAATTCACCGCTGGCATGACGATAATTGCGGTCGAACTCAAAGTAATTCATCAAGTTAGACAAGTCGCCGTAATCAAGCATAGACAACGCGCTATCACGCTTTAGCCACGCCGACTGCACCACATGTTCAAGGGCCGCAAAACATTGGTCTTCCCACAAGCCATCGAAAAAACACAGCCCCAACACCAGAACCCGCTCTTTTTCATTGAGCAAATGATGAAACCAGTGCGACAGTACCTCCTCATCCTTACCCTGTGCCAAGCTCAGCATTTGCCTGATCCGCTCAGGACTGACCTTACGATGAACGCAGCTCAGCTGCTGCACAAAAATATCCACCTTATCCGGCGTATTGAGCAGCGTAACCCACTCATCCATCTGCTCGGCATAATTTAAGCGCAACATCACCGATGGGTTTTGCACCTCAAGCGCAGCAAGCTTTTGTGCTAGATAACGCTTTAAACGAGCAGCTGTATATAAACTCGGCCCATCAGGCTCAAACCAGCAATGGCCATAGCCTTGCGGCAAACGCCACTGGGCTTTACTGACCTCCGTGGTCACTAAGACATAATGCTTGTCCTTTGCCGAGCGCATGATCCTGTCCATATCATAATTGATGTCAACAGGGGCAATGTCAGGCAAAATAAAAAGACAAGGCAGCGCTTGTTTTTCCATGCGCTCAACTAAACTTTGAGGGTCGCTATTGTGATACCACTCAAGCACCTCGACAGCTTCGCCATGCCCCAAGGTCTTTTCCAGCATCTGCTGTAACATGGCCGCACAGTGCCTGATCACTTCTAATTTATGACGATAGGTACCGCCAAAGATCAGCAACGACTCTTGCCCGAGATGGCGTATCCACTCATCCACCTCAGGCTTGACGAACTCGGCCTCGCCAGCTGATTGATACTTCTTTAAAGAGGGTTGATAAAATGTTGGTTTTTCTTGCACATAGGTATCACCTATGACCATGTCTCCGGCGACACTAAGGACCTCATTCTGATCGCCGTTAACCGAAATGCCAGCAACCGTTTCACTGGCTGATTGTGTTTCTCTTTGCGTTATTGTTTGTTCCATGGGGCGTCCTACACCTAGTTATTATATTACCAGCCCCAATTCACCACTTTTTTGGCGCAAATGTCTGTAGGTAAAATTAACTAGTTTTCATCCGGAAATTCTCATCCATGATAATGTCCTAGACCGCTGACCTCGAACGCTCCTGTACATCCATGTACTTGCGTCATTAGTGCCTCCTGCACGTCAAGCAAGTTCGACTTTCGCTTACATTTGACCCACATGGATGTGGTAAATGCAGAAATTGCAGGAGCAATATTTCTGTCAACAAGTTGAAATGGTGGTAAACCCATTTACCGCACAGCCAGCCCCTACAACCCATATTCGATACACGTGCTAACTAGTTGCCAGCATCCATCATTGCCAGACCACGAAAAAAGCCAAATTTTTCAAAGACCAATGAAAGTTCCTAAAAATAAACTGATTAATCTTACCTATAGTCTCCAGGTGCCGCGCCTGCTATTTTTTGAGCTGTTGTCAGCAAAATGTTGTAAAGGATCCGCATGTACCCCAATAAACCACTTGAACCACAACCCACAGTAAATAGCGCCATCGCAACAAGCACCATCTTCATAACCAAATGGCCAGTAGAAATACAGCTGCTGACGAGCTTTGAACAAAGCTTCAATAATGCCCTGAACGCAGGCTTTCCCCCGGCTCAAGCCATATGGCAAGCACAACGAAAATTGTTGTGCTCAAGAAAGTGGGCTCATCCCAAGTATTGGGCGGCATTTGAGTTGGTTTAAAGCGGCGACGTTTCGCCTTCAGAGACTAAACAAAAAGGCAAGACAGTCACAGCGATATTCCCCTTGTTGACGCTCCGCAGATGGATCGCAAACTGCTCCAGCTCAAGCTGACTGATGATATGTCCGCTATGTTCCGTGCGGGGCATAAGCGGTATATGTTCAGCTCGAATGGCGATTAAAGTGCGTTTACCCAGCGCTTCAGTTTGGTCAAACTGCAAAACCGGCTCCTCTGGCACCACCAACATGCCGCTTGGCGGAATACTCGACGGTAGCTTGCTATGAGTTGATGGCAGAATTTGGCTGACGTGCTTTTGACTAAGCAAAAACACAGCAAATTGCGCCTTTGGCCGACCAAACAAATAAAGCTGCCACTTGCCTTTAACACTGTAGGTTTTAAGCGCTTTATCAGACACTTGGTCTAACAGACCCAAGTCAATATTGCGCCATGACTCATCATCAACAAACAAGTCAACGATAGGTTCGTCACTGCGATAGCTTGGATTATTTAAAAGCGCGTCCCAGCCTGATCTTTCACCGACGTATAGCAAACCATAGTGATCGCTAAGGCCAAAGACCTTAGCGACCTTATTAGCATACTTAAGATCTATCGCAGTTCCCTTCCACACTTTTTCTGGCGCAGTTTCCGTTTTACCGGCAACAACATTATTTGCCTCGTCATAAGCCTGCTGAAACTGATGCAATTGCGTCCATCCACGCTCTTTGGCCTTTAACCTAATCAAAGCACTATCGAGTAAAACGCCCCTATTGCGCTTTTTCACCTGTTGTTCAGTCATTTTGCTCTCATCTTGTCCGTTAATAGGCTGTGCCAGAGACCTAGTTGAACCCACAGAAATAGCATAATTGGGTAAATCTCGACACTACCATGGCTATTTATACTCATGCCTTGGCGACGGCGCTATGCCAAGAAATGCCTGCTCAAAGAACTGCGTGGCCAAGCTTTGATCCCCCAGACCTTTGTTGTCCACCAGCCACTGCAACTGCTGATTAATTTGATTGATAAACGCTGCAACCTTGTCGCTGTCATATCGCCAACTGCACATGGTACGGACATTAAAAATACCGGCCTGCTGCATCTGTACATATAGCTTATAGCCAATTTCACTGTCACCTAAAAACTGCTCTGCCTGCGCTTGATTGTCAGCCAGTTGCAGCAAAATTTGGTCGGAAAACTCATGACGAATACTGGGGTGAGGATGACTTGCAGCAAAATGTTGCTGCTTAAGCGTTTGACTGGGTTCACCACGCCCTAACTGTAAACCAACACGCTCTGCCAACAAGTTAAACAAAATGACTTTGGCCAAACTCAATGTCGCCATAAACGCTTGCTCACTAACGAATACCTGATAGCGCTTAAGGTGCTTTATCCAATGGCGCCTGAAAGAGACCAGCATATACACGGCAAAATTGTCTGCATCTAACTCAATGGCGATACGGTCTAACCCTTTGAGCACATACCCTTCATCCTCCCCAACCTCAAACAGCCCCGCAGCGCCAGCCGCGCTGAGCATCTGTAAATGTCCCCTAGCAATATGGCCCAGCTCATGAAGCACAATAAAATCTATCACCATATCAGACAAAAACTCAGCAAACTCAAGATGAGAAGCAAAACTAGAACCATCAAACCCCAGCGCCGCCCACAAACAACCACTTGAGCTATCGATAGCCGCAACCCCTTGTTGGCATATCGCCACCACCTGTTCAAGACAGCCTGTGCTCAGCGCAATCATAGGAAACTGCGTTTCCTCATCAAAACAGGCTAACGCCTCAAAATTGGCATCGTCAAAAACAGTAACCACTAACTCATTAACAAACAACGCCAACTGCGGCGTATCATGCATTAACGACAACAGCGACCCATCACCACAAATTTTCTGCCATAAACGCTCATACTGCGTATCAGACATCACTCGCCCCACAACCTTTGTTTTTATTAACAGTGCGCAAGTTGCCGAGAATTGGGGGAATTGTCAATGGTGTAATGGTAGTTAAACGCGGTCAATCCAACGGTTCAGGTCACTAACTAATAACTCAGTTTACAGTTATCCACAGGCAGATGAAGAACGAAGAGAACAAATATCACACAACCTTGGTCACCGTGATCAACTGAATACCATTTATTTGACCCCTGGGTCACGAGTTGGTCACAGAATTTAATATCAATACAGCGAGAGCTATAGAAGTTAGAGATAAATATATGAAAATCTTGAAGATAAATGGCGGAGTGGACGGGACTCGAATCGAAATGTCGAACCACCGCCCCCCC